>NZ_JAHCMC020000001.1:600000-1200000 GCF_018448765.2 Streptococcus oralis | reverse complement strand
ATGACTTGACTACTGCCTTTCGCCTTTTTAACCAAGAGGGGGATGGTTTTGGTGGTCTGACTGTTGATCTCTATGGAGATTATGCTGTTTTTTCTTGGTACAACTCCTTTGTTTACCAGATTCGTGAGCTGATCGTAAAGGCTTTTAAGGAAGTTTTTCCTGAGGTCTTGGGGGCTTATGAGAAGATTCGTTTTAAAGGTCTAGACTACGAGTCTGCCTATGTTTATGGTGAGGAAGCGCCAGATGATTTTACTGTTCTTGAGAATGGCGTGCTCTATCAAGTCTTTATGAATGATGGCTTGATGACAGGGATTTTCCTAGACCAGCATGAGGTTCGTGGGAGTCTGGTTGACGGTCTAGCTATGGGCAAATCCTTGCTCAATATGTTTTCCTATACGGCGGCCTTTTCAGTTGCTGCAGCTATGGGAGGTGCGAGTGAGACAACTTCTGTCGACTTGGCCAAACGGTCTAGAGAGCTGTCAGAGGCTCATTTTCAGGCAAATGGATTCAGTACGGACAATCATCGTTTTATCGTCATGGATGTCTTTGAGTACTTCAAGTATGCCAAGCGAAAAGGCTTGACCTATGATGTGATTGTCCTAGATCCGCCGAGCTTTGCTCGCAATAAAAAACAAACATTCTCTGTAGCTAAGGACTATCACAAGTTGATTTCCCAGAGTCTAGAGATTTTAAATCCGGGAGGCATTATCATTGTCAGTACAAATGCTGCCAATGTTTCCCGCCAGAAATTTACAGAACAAATTGATAAAGGTTTTGCAGGAAGAAGGTATCAGATCTTGAACCAATATGGTCTTCCAGCTGACTTTGCCTATAATAAAAAAGATGAAAGCAGTAATTACCTCAAGGTGATTAGTATGAAGGTTAGTAAATGAAATTAGTCGTCTCAGTAATGCCAAGAAGTTTAGAAGAAGCGCAAGAACTGGATGCCACTAGGTATAAAGATGCCGATATCATTGAGTGGCGTGCGGACTTTCTTGCAAAGGACGCTATTTTACAGGTAGCACCCGCTATCTTTGAGAAATTTGCAGGACGCGAACTGGTCTTTACCCTTCGGACTCGCGCTGAGGGAGGAGGAATCGAACTTTCCTCAGAAGAGTATGTTCAAATCATCAAGGAAGTTACTCAGCTCTATCAGCCGGATTATGTAGATTTCGAGTATTTCAGCTACAAGGACGTTTTTGAGGAAATGTTGGATTTTCCAAATCTTGTTTTGAGCTATCATAATTTCCAGGAGACACCTGAAAACATGATGGAAATCCTGTCTGAGTTGACCAGTCTCTCTCCCAAAGTGGTCAAGGTATCAGTTATGGCCCATACGGAGCAGGATGTTTTAGACCTGATGAACTACACACGTGGATTTAAAACACTCAACCCTGAGCAAGAGTACGTGACCATTTCCATGGGGAAAATGGGCAAGGTATCCCGTATCACTTCAGATGTGACGGGTTCAAGTTGGTCATTTGCTAGTCTGGATGAAGCGAGTGCCCCAGGTCAGATTTCGCTATCAAACATGAAGAAAATCAGGGAGATTTTGGATGAAGCTTGATGGCTATACACGTATGGTGGCTGTCGTTGCAAATCCCATTAAACACTCTATTTCACCCTTTATTCACAATAGGGCCTTTGAGGCGACAGCTATTAATGGTGCCTATGTAGCTTGGGAGATTGAAGCGGGTGATTTGGCAGAAACAGTCGCCAATATTCGCCGATACCAGATGTTTGGCATCAACCTGTCTATGCCTTACAAGGAGCAGGTTATTCCTTATCTGGATGAGTTGAGTGATGAAGCTCGTTTGATTGGGGCGGTTAATACGGTTGTTAATCAAGACGGAACGTTAATTGGATATAATACAGATGGCAAGGGATTTTTTAAGAGCTTGCCTTCTTTTACAATCTCGGATAAGAAAATGACCATTCTGGGCGCAGGTGGTGCGGCCAAATCAATCTTGGCACAAGCCATTTTGGACGGCGTCAGTCAGATTTCTGTCTTTGTGCGTTTAGCTTCCATGGAAAAAACAAGACCTTACCTAGACAAGTTGCAGGAGCAAACAGGTTTTAAAGTGGACTTGTATGCTTTAGAAGATGTTTCTGAACTGCAAGCAAGGATTGCCGAGTCGGATTTACTGGTCAATGCGACCAGTGTAGGAATGGATGGTCAGTCGTCCCTAGTTCCAGAAAGCATCAATTTGCCAGAGGATCTCTTGGTCGCAGATATCATTTACCAACCTTTTGAGACGCCATTTTTGAAATGGGCTAGAAGCCAGGGCAATCCAGCTGTCAATGGTCTGGGAATGTTGCTCTATCAAGCTGCTGAAGCTTTTCAACTGTGGACAGGTAAAGAAATGCCGACAGAAGAAATTTGGCAGTCCTTAACAGAAAAATATAAATAGTGAAAAGGAGACCCTCCTATGAAAATCAGAATCGATATTCCGCATCATCCTTATGATATTCAGATTGAAAAAGGTTGTCTAGCTCAGGCTGGTCAATGGTTGCGAGAACTCTGGCAATCTCAAAAAGTGGTCATTGTAACCGATAACCATGTAGCTTCTCTCTATGCAGAGAAGGTTAAACTCAGCCTAGAAGATGCTGGTTTTCAGGTAGCTGTTTTTGACTTTTTAGAAGGCGAAGAACGAAAAAATTTAACAACTGTTCAGAAAGTCTATGAATTTCTAGTCAAGCAAGGTCTGACTCGTAGCGATGGAATCGTGGCTCTTGGCGGTGGTGTCGTTGGGGACCTAGCTGGTTTCGTAGCCTCTACCTATATGCGAGGCATTCACTTTGTTCAGATTCCGACGAGTTTGACTGCTCAGGTTGATTCTTCTATCGGTGGAAAGACGGGTGTTAATACTCCTTTTGCTAAGAATATGGTGGGAACTTTTGCCCAACCAGATGGGGTTCTGATTGACCCGCTTGTCCTTGAAACACTTGGGAAAAGAGAGTTGATTGAAGGGATGGGTGAGGTTATCAAGTACGGCTTGATTGAGGATCCAGAACTGTGGGCTCTCTTAACGGAACTGGATGGTTCTGTGGAGAGTATACTGGAACATGCGGAGGCTTTGATTGAACATTCTTGTCAGGTGAAGCGCAAGATGGTGGTTGAGGATGAGTTGGATAATGGTGTTCGCCTTTACCTCAATTTTGGTCACACCATTGGTCATGCTATTGAAGCGACTGCTGGTTATGGCAAGGTCATGCATGGTGAGGCTGTGGCCATGGGTATGGTACAGATTTCCAAGGTTGCTGAGGAAAAAGGTCTTATGCCAGAAGGAATAACCAAGTCCATTAGAGAGATGTGCCAGAAATTTGGACTACCTGTTGACTATGAAAACTGGGATGTTGATAAACTTTATCAAGCTTTGACTCATGATAAGAAAGCGCGTGGGAACACCTTGAAATTGGTCTTGGTACCAGAGCTTGGTTCAGCGACCATTCACCCAGTTTCTCTGGAAGAGATGAAAGACTACTTGGTAAAATAAGGAGAACGTATGAGATATTTAACTGCAGGAGAATCACACGGTCCCCGTCTGACAGCTATCATCGAGGGAATTCCAGCTGGACTTCCTTTGACAGCTGAGGATATTAATGGGGACCTTAAACGCCGTCAGGGTGGCTACGGTCGTGGTGGTCGTATGAAGATTGAGAGTGACCAGGTTGTCTTTACCTCAGGTGTTCGCCACGGGAAGACGACAGGGGCTCCCATTACCATGGATGTTATCAATAAAGACCACCAAAAATGGCTGGATATCATGTCTGCAGAGGACATTGAAGACCGGCTTAAAAGCAAGCGAAAAATTACTCATCCTCGTCCAGGTCACGCTGATTTGGTTGGGGGCATCAAGTACCGTTTTGATGATTTGCGAAATTCTTTAGAGCGTTCATCTGCTCGTGAAACAACCATGCGAGTAGCAGTGGGAGCAGTAGCCAAACGTCTCTTGGCTGAGCTGGATATGGAGATTGCTAATCATGTCGTGGTCTTTGGTGGTAAGGAAATCGATGTACCTGAAAATCTGACAGTCGCTGAGATTAAGGAACGAGCTGCCCAGTCTGAAGTTTCTATTGTCAACCAAGAACGAGAACAAGAAATCAAGGACTATATTGACCAAATCAAACGTGACGGTGACACCATCGGTGGGGTTGTGGAGACAGTCGTCGGAGGCGTACCAGTTGGCCTTGGTTCCTATGTTCAATGGGACAGAAAATTAGATGCGCGATTGGCCCAAGCAGTTGTTTCTATCAATGCCTTTAAAGGAGTAGAATTTGGTCTCGGATTTGAAGCTGGTTACCGAAAAGGCAGCCAAGTTATGGATGAAATTCTCTGGTCTAAAGAAGACGGTTATACTCGCCGTACCAATAATCTAGGTGGGTTTGAAGGTGGTATGACCAATGGGCAACCTATCGTTGTTCGAGGTGTCATGAAACCCATTCCCACTCTCTATAAACCATTGATGAGTGTGGATATCGAAACTCACGAACCTTACAAGGCAACTGTGGAGAGAAGTGATCCCACCGCTCTTCCAGCAGCAGGTGTGGTCATGGAAGCCGTTGTGGCAACGGTTCTGGCACAAGAAATCCTTGAAAAATTCTCATCAGATAATCTTGAGGAATTAAAAGAAGCGGTAGCCAAACACCGAGACTATACAAAGAACTATTAAGGAGTTCCTATGGCAAAAACAGTCTATATAGCAGGTCTTGGATTGATTGGTGCTTCAATGGCACTCGGTATCAAGCGCGATCATCCTGATTATGAAATTCTAGGTTACAATCGCAGTCAGGCTTCGAGAGATATTGCCTTGGAAGAAGGTATGATTGACCGTGCGACGGATGATTTTGCCAGTTTTGCTCCTCTGGCAGATGTCATCATCTTGACCTTGCCAATCAAGCAGACCATTGCTTTTATTCAGGAGTTGGCAGGTTTGAACTTGAAAGAAGGCGTCATTATCTCGGATGCGGGCTCAACCAAGGCTGCCATTGTGGATGCAGCGGAGAAGTATTTGGCTAGTAAGCCTGTTCGATTTGTCGGGGCTCATCCCATGGCTGGTAGCCATAAGACAGGAGCTGCCTCTGCCGATGTTAATCTCTTTGAAAATGCCTACTATATCTTTACTCCATCTAGTTTGACTAGTTCAGACACGCTTGAGGAAATGAAGGACCTACTTTCTGGTCTCCATGCTCGTTTCATTGAAATTGATGCCAAGGAGCACGATCGTGTAACTTCACAGATTAGCCATTTTCCCCATATCTTGGCATCAGGTCTCATGGAGCAAACAGCTGTTTATGCTCAAGAACATGAGATGACAAGGCGCTTTGCGGCGGGTGGTTTTCGAGATATGACCCGGATTGCAGAGAGTGAACCAGGTATGTGGACTTCTATTCTCTTGTCCAATCGCGAGACCATTCTAGAGCGAATTGCGGATTTCAAGGAACGCTTAGATGAGGTTGGACAAGCCATCAGCAAGGGGGAAGAAGAGAAGATTTGGAACTTTTTCAACCAAGCGCGTGAGCAACGTCAGGCCATGGAAATCCATAAACGTGGTGGTGTGGATAGTTCTTATGACCTCTATGTCGACGTTCCCGATGAAGAAGATGTTATCTTGCGAATTTTGGAATTGCTAAGAGGAACTTCTTTGGTTAATATCCACATCAACGAAGAAAACCGTGAGGATGTTCACGGGATTCTACAAATTTCATTTAAAAATGCTCAGGATCTGGAACGAGCTGAGCGCTTAATTACAGAAAATACGGACTACACAGTCGTCATCAAATAAGGAGAAAACCATGTCAAATATTTACGATACTGCAAATGAACTTAGTCGCGGCTTACGCGAATTACCAGAATACAAGGCGGTTAAGGAAGCCAAAGATGCCATCCAAGCAGATGAACATGCTGGCAAGATTTTTGCAGACTACCTTGCCTTCCAACAAGAAATCCAAGTCATGGCGCAAACTGGACAAATGCCAGATGCCTCTTTCCAAGAAAAGATGCAGTCCTTCAGCAAGCAAATCCAAGAAAACGCTCTTTTGTCAGATTTCTTTACCAAGCAGCAACAGTTATCGATTTACCTTTCAGACATTGAAAAAATTGTCTTTGAACCTGTTTCAGAATTATTGAAATAGTATTTTATCTGTATAAAAGCCAGAAATTTCAGGAATTTCTGGCTTTTTTGTGATAAAATAAGAAAAGTATTGCAAGTATGAGGTCAACTATGAAACTAAAAACAAGCATTCGCCACTTACATGGCAGTATCCGGGTACCAGGTGACAAGTCTATCAGCCACCGTTCGATTATTTTTGGAAGTTTGGCTGAGGGCGAGACTAAGGTTTATGATATTCTGCGTGGAGAGGATGTGCTTTCAACCATGCAGGTTTTTCGTGACCTTGGTGTTGAAATTGAGGACAAAGATGGGGTTGTTACCATTCAAGGTGTTGGGATGGATGGTTTAAAAGATCCTAAAAATGCTTTAGACATGGGGAATTCTGGAACCTCGATTCGTCTGATTTCAGGTGTACTTGCTGGAGCAGATTTTGAAGTAGAGATGTTCGGAGACGACAGTCTATCCAAACGTCCTATGGACCGTGTGACGATTCCATTGAAAAAAATGGGTGTCAGCATTTCAGGGCAAACCGAGCGAGACCTGCCTCCTCTTCGCCTCAAAGGGACGAAAAATTTAAGACCGATTCACTATGAGTTGCCAATCGCCTCCGCTCAGGTCAAGTCTGCCTTGATATTTGCAGCCTTGCAGGCTCAGGGGGAGTCCGTTATTCTCGAGAAAGAATGTACTCGTAACCACACCGAAGATATGCTACAACAATTTGGTGGTCAATTAAGTGTGGACGGAAAGAAAATCACAGTCCAAGGGCCGCAAAAACTGACTGGACAAAAGGTTATCGTTCCAGGAGATATCTCCAGTGCAGCCTTTTGGTTGGTCGCAGGTTTAATTGTTCCAGATTCTCGTGTGGAACTTAAGAATGTTGGTATCAATGAAACGCGTACTGGTATTCTTGATGTCATTCGTTCTATGGGTGGGAAATTGGAAATAACTGAAATCGATCCAGTCGCAAAATCTGCAACCCTAACTGTCGAGTCCTCTGAGTTGAAAGGAACGGAGATTGGTGGTGCCTTGATTCCACGTTTGATTGATGAATTGCCCATTATTGCCCTGCTTGCTACCCAAGCAGAAGGAGTGACGGTTATCAAGGATGCAGAGGAACTTAAAGTCAAAGAAACCGACCGCATTCAAGTTGTGGCTGACGCCTTGAATAGCATGGGCGCGGAAATCACTCCTACAGCAGATGGGATGATTATCAAAGGGAAATCAACCCTTCATGGCGCTAGAGTCAATACGTTTGGTGACCATCGTATCGGAATGATGACAGCCATCGCAGCCCTCTTGGTTGCAGATGGAGAAGTGGAACTTGACCGTGCTGAAGCCATCAATACCAGCTATCCTAGCTTCTTTGATGATTTGGAGAGCTTGATTCATGGCTAAGGTATTACTCGGATTTATGGGGGCAGGCAAGTCGACAATCGCTAGAGGATTGGACCCAGACTACATCGATATGGATGCCTTAATCGAGGAACGTTTGGGCATGTCCATTGCGGATTTTTTCGCTGAAAAGGGAGAAGAGGCCTTTCGTCAAGTAGAGTCAGAAGTGCTAGCTGACTTACTAAAAACGGATCACGTTGTGTCAACTGGCGGAGGGGTTGTCATTTCTCAGAGAAATCGTGACTTGCTCAAACAAAATGCTGATAATATCTATCTAAAAGCCGATTTTGAAACCCTCTACCAACGTATCGCAGCTGATAAGGACAATCAGCGCCCGCTCTTTCTTAACAAAAGTAAGGAAGAACTGGCAGCTATTTTCCAAGAAAGACAAGCTTGGTATGAGGAAGTAGCCAGTCAAGTTCTGGATGTGACCAAGTTAAGCCCAGAGGAAATTATAGAGGAACTGAGATGAAAATTGCCTTTCTAGGTCCCAAGGGATCTTTTTCGCATCATGTTGTGCAGACAGCCTTTCCCAAAGAGGAATTGCAGGCTTTTGCCAATATCACAGATGTTATCAAAGCTTATGAGCAAGGCTTGGTGGATTATTCTGTGGTGCCAGTTGAAAATTCTATCGAGGGTAGTGTTCATGAAACCTTGGATTACCTTTTTCATCAGGCTCGTATCCAAGCAGTTGCAGAAATCGTCCAGCCTATTCACCAGCAGTTGATGGTGGTTCCAAGTCAGTCAAAAATTGAAAAGATCTTTTCTCATCCTCAGGCTCTAGCTCAAGGAAAGAGGTTCATTGATGCACACTATCCAGATGCTAAAATAGAGGTAACCGCTAGTACTGCCTATGCAGCTCGATTTATTTCAGAACATCCAGACCAGCCATACGCAGCCATCGCACCAAGAAGTTCTGCCGAAGAATATGGCTTGGAATTAATTGCAGAGGATATTCAGGAGATGGAAGCCAATTTCACACGTTTTTGGGTGTTAGGGGCAGAGATACCGAAGATTCCTTTGAACTCGCAAGCTGAAAAAATGAGTTTGGCCTTGACCTTACCAGACAACCTACCTGGTGCTCTTTACAAGGCACTTTCGACCTTTGCTTGGAGAGGGATTGACTTAACAAAGATTGAAAGTCGCCCCCTTAAAACAGCCTTGGGAGAATACTTTTTCATTATCGATATAGACTATAGTGACAAAGAACTGGTTCATTTTGCCAGACAAGAACTAGAAGCCATTGGAATTCAGCACAAGATACTGGGAACCTACCCGATTTTTACCATAACTGATATAGAAAAGGAGAGTCAATGAGCAAAGAAAATCCTTTAAGTCATCACGAGCAGTTACGTTATGACTATCTCTTCAAAAATATTCATTACCTCAACGACCGTGAACGGAGGGAGTTTGATTATCTGCAACAAAAAATGACAGGTCCCAAGTCTGAAGTTCACCATTTCTACCAAGAAGAAAAAGAAGAAACTTGGGGTAGAGATATTGATCTTCCGACTTATGGCAGTAGAAGTCGATCTAAGAGACGTGAAAAGGTGGCTCCTCTGCCTAAAGTCAAAAAGAAAAAAAGAAGAATTCGCTTCAAACGAATACTGACTTGGTTCTTACTGTTGATTACATGTGTGGCTGCAGGGATGATTTTCATGTTTCTTCGGGGCTTCCAGTCAGCGGCCAATCCAACAAATAAGCCAGCTGATGCTAAAGCAGCTCAGGTAGAGGTCTTTAACGGTCAGGATACCAAAGACGGTGTGAATATCCTAGTCATGGGGACAGATGGCCGTATCGGTCAAAATAGTGCAGAGACCCGTACCGATACGATCATGATACTGAATGTCAGTGGATCGGATAAGAAGATCAAGCTAGTCAGCTTTATGCGTGACAACTTAGTTTATATCGATGGGTATAGTAAGATTGTAAATGGTCAGAAACAAACGGATAACAAATTAAATGTTGCCTATGAACTTGGGGAACAAGAAGGGCAAAAAGGAGCTGAAATGGTCCGCAAGGTTCTAAAAGACAACTTTGATTTGGATATTAAGTACTATGCTCTAGTTGACTTCCAGGCCTTTGCAACAGCTATTGATACCCTCTTCCCTGACGGAGTAACGATTGATGCCCAATTCTCAACATTGAATGGTCAACCTTTGACAGAAGCCACAGTTGGAGATGACCTTCATGCAACAGAGACAGAGTCGCCAACCCAAACCATTAAAGTTGGAAAACAGCAGATGAATGGATCCACCTTGCTGAACTATGCTCGTTTCCGTGATGATGATGAAGGGGACTATGGTCGTACCAAGAGACAACAACAAGTCATGTCAGCTGTTCTTGAGCAGATTAAAAATCCAACCAAACTCTTCACAGGTTCTGAGGCACTTGGAAAAGTCTTTGGCATGACTTCAACAAATCTACCGTATAGCTTCTTGTTGACCAATGGATTATCTGTCCTAGAAGGTGCTCAAAATGGAATTGAAAGACTCACCGTCCCAGAACTTGGTGACTGGGTAGATGCTTATGATGTCTATGGAGGGCAAGGACTTCTTGTCGATCAAAATAAATACCGGACTAAACTCGCTCAAATGGGGATGAGATAAGAGGCGATAAATGAAAATCAAAGTTTGATTCACTAGTGAAATGGTGGTCTGAGCTTTGGTTTTTCTTACTACCTGATAGATTTTTAAGACTTTTTTATGGTATAATAAAATGATATAACTCGTTATTGGATAGAAGAGGAGAGATATGAGTGATTTGAAAGCGATTCAGGCTCGTAGCCTGGAAATGGCTGAATATTTCGTCGCATTTTGTAAAGAACATGATTTGTTGTGCTATCTCTGTGGTGGAGGAGCCATTGGCGCCCTTCGTCATAAGGGCTTCATTCCTTGGGATGATGACTTAGATTTTTTCATGCCCCGCAAGGACTATGAAAAATTGGCAGAACTGTGGCCCCGTTATGCAGATGAGCGCTATTTCTTGTCAAAGAGCAAGAAGGATTTTGTAGACCGTAACCTTTTTATCACCATTCGTGACAAGGAAACCACTTGTATCAAGCCTTATCAGAAGGATTTGGATTTGCCACACGGTTTGGCTTTGGATGTTTTACCTTTGGATTATTATCCTAAAAATTCGGCTGAGCGTAAGAAACAGGTTCGTTGGGCTTTGATTTATTCACTCTTTTGCGCCCAAACTATCCCAGAAAAGCATGGTGCTATCATGAAATGGGGAAGTCGCATCTTACTCGGCCTAACTCCAAAATCTCTACGTTATCGCATTTGGAAAAAAGCTGAAAAAGAAATGACCAAGTATGGTCTGGCTGAGAGCGATGGAATCACGGAATTATGCTCAGGTCCCGGCTACATGAGAAACAAATACCCGATCGCATCTTTTGAAGATAATCTTTTCTTGCCATTTGAAGGAACAGAGATGCCCATTCCAGTCGGTTATGATGCCTATCTCAGAACTGCTTTTGGGGACTATATGACACCACCACCAGCGGACAAGCAAGTACCGCATCATGATGCTGTCATAGCTGATATGGATAAGCCTTATACAGAATACAAGGGAGAATATGGAGCATGATGGGAGAAAAAATAAGCGTTATCGTTCCGGTCTACAATGTAGAAGCCTATCTGGAGCGATGTGTGGAGTCGATTCTTCAACAGACTTATGCCCATTTTGAGTTAATCTTAATCAACGATGGTTCTACTGATTCCAGTGGACAGATCTGTGATCGCTTAGCATCTCAGTATGAGAATATCAAGGTTTATCATATCGAAAATGCTGGTGTTTCAAATGCTAGAAATATGGGAATTCAGCTAGCGACGGGTTCTTGGGTTACCTTTATTGATAGCGATGATTTCGTTACCCAGGATTACCTAGCTACTTTAGCAAGTGCAGTTGAAGGGTTGAATGTAGGCTTTGTAATTGCTCCTCTGCACCATATCAAAAACGGCATTGTAACTGATATACCTCCACATTCTGGAAAAACAGAACTCTGGTCAACAGAAGAAACCATGAAGGAACTATTGATGACTACCAGAACGTCATTTTTTCCAGTCGCAAAACTGTTTAAGAGAAACCTGCTTGCGGATGAAAAGTTTAATACAAATTATCATCTAGCTGAAGATGCCCTATTTTTAACTGAATTGCTACTAAAGACAAGATGCAGTAGCGTATTTATTGACAAACCTGTTTATTATTATGATCATCGTGAGGGAAGTGCAACAACATCTGTTAATCAGCATGTGTTTGATACGATAGAAGTTTATCAGCAAATAATCGCTCAAGTTTCGAAAGCCTTTCCTAATTTAAAATACGAATTAATAAACAGAGAATGTTGGTCGTACATCACAGTTTACGATAAAATTATCTTTACTTCACGTGAAGAGTATCAAAAGGAGAAAGCCGAGCTGAGGACTTGGATTGTTCAGCATCGACGCGAAATATGGAAGGATGCTTATTTCACTACTTTTCGCAAGGTAGCGATCCTTTCACTTGTCATTTCTCCATGGCTATATAAGAAAATTGTTGGATTAAAAAACTAATATCATGAGAAGGAGTTGAAAATGAATTTTTCAAAAATGGATGAATACTTTGAAAAATCAAAACTATGGATTGCGTATCTATTTGTTTTCATTTCGATTTTAAGTATGAGTTCACTGGTTTATAAGATAGCAAATCCCCTCTATAAGGGATTGTCAGCGATTGTAGTGCTTTATATTTGCTATACTTTATTGTTTAAGTGGAAAGAAATCACAGTAGATCGTAAATTTCTATCCTTATTTGGACTATTAGCTGGAAGCCATCTGCTATCTGCTATTTTCAATCGCTCGGGACATTTGATTGGAAATGTGATTGAAATTCTCTTCATGGTAACCTATGTTTTACTATTTACCATGTTGCAATCAGGGCAACTTAAAAAATTATTTGACTGGATTGCCTATACGGTTCAAATTGTATCTTTTTCTTCAGCAATTTTTGCGTTTGGTTTATTGGTAAGTAGAGTCCTTATCCTATTTAAGATTGGCGAACAATCTTATTACTATGGTGTCATGAATGGACGTCTGTGGGGAATTGTTAATCCTAATGCTAGTGCGATATTTTCATACATTAGCATTATTTTGGCTATGTATTTGATCCATAAAGGAAGTAAGTATTCTGTTTATCTTAAACTGAACAATGTGATTCAATTAGTTTACTTCGCTACGATGCAAAGTCGAGGAGCCTTACTTTCTTTACTTCTCATGATTGGACTCTATAGTTTCTTTGCTACTAGAGGAAGTATCGTTAAACGATTCCTCACTTTTATAGTTGTTGGTTTGCTGATTACTGCAACTAATATTGGATTAAGCTATGTAACTTCAATCTATATTTCATCTGAAACTACGACTGTCTTAGATTTAAACAAAGGACAATCCTATGCTGAAACAGATTCGTCTGTCGCTAAGAAGAATGGTGAGCTCCATCTGATTGAAACAACACCAAGTGGTAGAACCTATATCTGGAAAAATGCCATCAAGATGGGAAGTACGAAACCAATTTTTGGTTATGGTGTACGAAATGTTCCAGATTACTATACAGAATATTTCAGTAAATTTGAGATTCAAAACTCCCTTATCGGTGGGAATTTCCATAACATTTTTGTGACCATATTTGTCAGTTCGGGAGTTCTAGGCTTAGCATTCTTCTTTCTTATATTGGGATATGTAATCAAGCGCTTTTTAACTTATTTGATTGTTTCCAAGAAAAATACTGATAAATTGATCATGATCCTTTTCTTCGGTATCTTGCTTGGTCAATTATTTGAAAGTCAGATTATGTATTCAACCAACTTTATTAATATCATCTTCTGGCTAGCGATTGGCTATGGACTTGTAGTCTGCAAACAGGATGAAGGAATTCGGTATCAAGAAGTAACAGATGTCAGTGAAATTCAACAGATGGAACTTGGAATCATGGAGTATATTCATGAAGTTTGTCAGAAAATTGGGGTTAAGTATTTCTTAGCATATGGAAGTCTAATTGGTGCTGTTCGCCATCAAGGATTTATCCCTTGGGATGATGACATGGATATCTGCATGTTACGAGAAGATTATGAAAAGTTACAAGACTACCTTATCGCTAACCCTGATGAACGTTACGAGGTCATGTCTTATAAAAATAATCTCAACTATGTCTATCCCTTCATGAAAGTGCAGGATAACCATACCTACTTGTTGGAAGAAGATGTTCGCATCGATTCAAATATGGGGATATATGTAGATATTTTCCCTGTAGATGGCTACGAGGATGACGTAGAATTTAAAAACAAGATGACGAAACTGATAAAGAAACGTCAATTGAGTTGCTACACCTTTAAAGGCATTACTAATACGAAAAGTGTACTGAATTCACTGCTACGCTATGTGTCAGTTATTATTTTCTATTTCACCAATACGAACAAATACGTTGCCCAGATTGAAGAGCTTGCAAAATCCCGTAAAGTCTCAGATTATGAGCAAGTGGATTATCTTATCTACAAAGATATGAACAAACCAGTGTGGAGACGTGAATGGCTGGAACAAGCTACTACTGGAACATTTGAAGGTAAGGAATTTACCATTCCGAAAAATTATCATGAAATTTTGACCTCAGACTACGGAGACTATATGCAATTGCCACCGGTTGAACAAAGAGTATCTCATCATGATTTTAAATTGTGGAAGATTGTTAAAAGGTCTAAATAACGAACAGGATTGGGATTAAGAAACGTTTAAAAATATAGTCAAATTTAGGAGAATAAAACCTATGTCTGAAAGAACTTTAACTCTTGAAGAAATCAAACAAGTAGAATTGGATATTTTAAAGTATCTACATGAGCTTTGTGAACAACATCAAATCAAATACTTTGTTGATTTTGGAACCTTACTAGGAGCTGTACGCCATAAAGGATTCATCCCTTGGGATGATGATACAGATATTTCCTTAGCGCGTGATGAATTTGAAAAACTGTATAAGGTTTTACAAAATGAAAATCATCCCTACTATAAATTGATTTCATTCAGAGAAACAAAGGGATATCCATACAGTTATATGAGAGTCTATGATGTAAGGACACGTCGAGATGCTAACCTCGTAGACCCAACGGTCGTATTGGGAACTTGCGTTGACATTTTTCCATATGATGGTGTCGTAACACAGGAAAATGACCGTAAGAAAATGAAACTCTACAAATATTTCGTTCGCCTTTCTTCTTTGAATTTTAAAGGGATCAAGTCTGAGAATGGTGGACTTAAAAACCTCCCTCGTTATATGGGATCAGCTATTTTCCGCTTAACTTCTCCACAGCTATGGAATCAAAAATTAGAGAGTCTTGCTTTGAAGTATAGTGTAGATCAAGCAACAGATCTTACTTGTACTATCTATGACCCTTATTATCCAAATGGTATAAAAAAAGAATGGCTCTATGATTTGATTGATATTCCTTATGAAAACATTGTGGTCAAGGTTCCTAAAAAATACCATGAAATACTTGTCTACGAATTTGGAGAAAACTATATGACTCCACCCCCTATTGAGCAGCAAGTCCCAGGAGGGGATAAAAACTACTGGATTGATTAGATTAGTAAAAGTTGCTTATTGTTAAGATAAAGGAGTTTTCAAGGTGAAAAATAAATGGTTATTAAAATCAGTTAGATATAGTGTTCTCGCATTCTTTCTATTACTGATTCAGTTATCGCAAGGAGTAGATGCAGATACTATCTCTGCAGGTTCGGGCAATCGTATCCATTTCATAAATACTAAAGCAAAATCTGGGAGTGATGCCATCCTTCTGGAAAGTAATGGCCATTATGCTTTGATTGATATGGGAGAAGACTATGATTTCCCTGATGGGAGTGACCCACGCTATCCAAGCCGCTGGGGAATTTCCATGAGAAATAATCAAGTATTGGAAGATCGCTTGATTCGCCACCTGGATCAAATAGGTGTAAAAAAATTAGATTTTATTCTAGGAACTCATGTCCATAGTGATCATATCGGCGGAGCAGATGAGATACTTAATCGTTATCAAGTTGATAAGTTTTATCTGAAAAAATATTCAGATGATCGGATCACCTCACACTGGGGACTTTGGGATAATCTTTTTAATTATGATAATGCTTTGAGAGCGGCTCAAAAACGAGGGGTTACTCTTATTCAGAATATTACAGATGAGGATAGTCACTTTAAATTAGGTGATATGGATATCCAACTCTATAACTATAAGAATGAATATGATGCTGATGGGAATCTGAAAAGAGTTCGAGATGATAACTCCAACTCCATTGTTTCAGTGGTGACTGTGGCAGGAAAGAGAATCTATCTTGGTGGAGATTTGGATAATGCCGAGGGAGCAGAAGATAAGTTAGGTCCAGTTATCGGCAAGGTTGATATGATGAAATGGAACCACCATTATGATGCGACAATTTCAAATACGATTAATTTCCTTGAAAACTTATCACCAAAAATGGTTATTCAGACAACTGGTGGAGATATTAATGTTGCTTCAACCAGAGAATACCTTCAGAAGAAAAATATTCAGGTTCTTCATGCTGCTAGCCAAACTCAAGATGCTACCGTTTTTGATATTAGCGATAAAGGATTTGCTAATGTTTCAAATACCTTCCCTGATATCCCTGTAGTTGACGAAAAATGGTATCAAGAAGATGGTTATTGGAAATATCGTTTGACTGACGGAGAAATGGCTATCGGCTGGAGAGAGATTGGCGGAGCCACTTATTTCTTTAACGGAAAAGGACAAATGCAAGCAGGTCGCTGGCTTCATCTTAACGACGACTGGGGAGAAAATGCCAAAGGGAATGATTACTATCTGAACCAAAATGGTAAAATGCAAACTGGTGGTTGGTTCAAACTAGATGACTCTTGGTATTATATCCAATCAAATGGTGCTAGACGATTTAGCGAGCTCTCTGAAATTGGAGGGAAAAAGTATCTATTTGCGGCAGATGGGAAGATGCTAACAGGACATCAAGTCTATAATGGCAAGAAGATGTTCTTTAGCGAAAGTGGTGCACTCCAAGCAGCAGGTAAGCCTTCAACTTGGCAAAAGATTGATTCAGATTGGTATTTCTATGATGAGGATGGGCTAAAGACTGTCGGTAAAAAGAATATTAATGGAAGCACGTACTACTTTAATCAAGAAGGTGTCATGCAAACTGGCTGGACCTTTGTTGATGGTCACTGGAATTATTTTGCAAGTTCTGGAGCTATGAAAACTGGCTGGGTCAAGGATCAGGAAACATGGTATTATCTGGATAAAGATGGCATCATGTTAACTGGCAGACAAGATATCAATGGTGTTCGTTACTATTTGAATGCTAGTGGTGCCATGCAAACAGGCTGGGCCTTTGTTGATGGTCACTGGAACTATTTTGCAAGTTCTGGAGCTATGAAAACTGGTTGGGTCAAGGATCAGGAAACATGGTATTATTTGGATAAAGATGGCATCATGTTAACTGGAAACCAAGATATCAATGGTGTCCGTTACTATTTGAATGCCAGTGGTGCCATGCAAACAGGCTGGGCCTTTGTTGATGGTCACTGGAACTATTTTGCAAGTTCTGGAGTTATGAAAACTGGTTGGTTGAAAGATAATGAATCATGGTATTATTTGGATCCAGAAACAGGCATCATGGCTGTAGGCTCTAAAGAAATTGACGGTAAGAACTATTTCTTCAAATCCTCAGGCATCATGCAAGTTGGATGGCAGTGGTCAAATGATTCTTGGCATTATTACGCTACGTCTGGCGCAGTCCAAACTGGTTGGTTGAAAGATGGTGATGCTTGGTACTATCTTGAAGGAAAAGAAGGCATTATGCTGGTCGGCCTTCATCAAGTAGATGGTAAGCAATATTACTTTAGCAGATCTGGAGCCATGCAAACTGGCTGGAAATGGTTTGATAATCATTATCGTTACTTTGAATCAAATGGAGCCATGAAAACTGGTTGGATAAAAGACAAAGGCGTCTGGTATTATCTAAATCCTGAAGATGGCATCATGTTGGTTGGCCTTCATAAAGTAAATGGTGATCATTATTACTTTGATGAATCAGGAGTTATGCAAACGGGTTGGAAACAGCTTGATGGTAATTGGTACTATTTCCAAGCTGATGGTTCTTTGTTGAAGAACGCAACAACACCTGATGGTTACAAAGTAAACGAAGAAGGTATCTGGAAACAGGCTGTTGCTGCTGTAAATAGCGAGGCAGTCAAGCCAGAACAGAAACAAGAAGCTAATTCCTCTATTGTGGAACAACCTAAACAAGATTCAAACCTAGAAGCCAACGCTTCTGAAAAGAAGGAAAAAGAATAAAGAAGAAATCCCCTACTGGCAACTAATTTATCAGTAGGGGATTTTTTAATTTCGTTTTAATTTAGCAAGTACAAGATTCAGTGCATAGTGGAGTGTTTTGTCTTTGGTGATAAAGAGGGTCAAGAGATAATAGATACCACAAGTTGCTACGGTAGAAAGAACCATGAGAATCATATTGAAGTTTACTGTGTAGGAATTGATTTGGAAAATCATCTTGAAAATATAGAAGATTGGTATAAAACCAAGGGATATGAGGCTATAACGTGTTAAGGTTATAAAAATTTCTTTTAAACTAATCAGTTGGTGTTTCTTGATAAAATGAATTTCAAGTAAAACAACGATAGCTTCTGCGATAATGGTCGTGGCGATGTAATACTCAGGTGCAAAAATATTATTGAAATACAAGATGCTATTTAAGAGTATATTGGCGCCACCACCGAGGAAGTAGAAGGCAGTTAAGCGATTTTCATGGTCGTTGATAAAGATAATCTGTTTACCAAGGATCAATTCAATAGCCCATATGATGGTACGAAAAGCGAAGACGCTAGTTACGATACCCGCTTCAAGATACTTTTCAGAAGAATAAATAACAGTTGCGTACCGTCCTAATATCATAATCCCAATACTAGTTGGAACCATAAGGAAATAGAATAAGGATGCCGCTTGATTCACGAGATAATTGTAGGACTTGTAATCCTTTTTACCGAGATAGTAGCCAAGGCGCGGAATACTTACGTTGATAGCTCCACTCAAGACACTGGCAATCAGCATGACGATACTATAGGCAATTGTATAATAGGAAATATAGTTTTCATCCGGTCCCTTGGTGATAAACATTCTATCTAGCAAGGTATAAAGCATATTAGCGTTTGCTAAGAGAAGCATAGTGAAGAGCGGTTTAGAAGCTTTAGCTAATTCGACGAATCCAATTTTAACAAAAGAAACTTCCCTCTTAATCCAAAGAAAACTGAGCAGGTAGTTGAGGATAGTGGTCGCTGTCATAACGATAGCATAAGGAACGATATCATCTGCCGTTTTAACAAAGGCGAAGATAGCAACCAGCATGGTAATTCGAATAATTAACGTTTTGTAGAGGATGAAGGCATAGTTTTCATAAGCCTCGTTCATCCATTCGATATTGAGGAATTGGAAGAGAGCCTGGGCCCCTAGAATGTAGTAGAGGACTTTCAGGTTCTCAATGCTGGTGTCAAAGAAGATGAAGAGGAAGTAGATACCAGTCGTCAGGAGAGAAGTGAAAACTGAGATATAAAACAACTTAGAGAAAACATAGTTGATTTTATTCTTGTCATCCTTGACCTTACTAATAGCTCGAATCCCGTAGTTGTAGATGCCAAAGGCAGCTAGTGGAATAACGAAACTTGCCCAGGTATTGGCTGTATTGAAATAACCGTAGTTGGATTTGCTGAGAATCCGCGTCAGATAAGGGTTGGTTATCAGTGGAAAAACGATATTGAGAATATTGACCAGCAAGCTGGCCAAGGCATTTACTTTTATATTTTTCATTGAACTTTCTTTCTTAAATCTAAAATCATATCTAGTATTATATCACATTCTCGCTTCATTCTTTTGATAAAATCGTAAAAATCTAGTATAATAGATAGACTGAAAGTATGAGGTTACTAGATATGAAGATGAAACAAATTAGTGATACAACACTGAAAATCACGATGACTTTAGATGATTTGATGGATCGGGGAATGGAGATTGCAGACTTTCTCGTTCCTCAGGAAAAAACCGAAGAGTTTTTCTATGCTATTTTAGATGAGTTAGAGATGCCAGACAATTTCTTGGACAGTGGCATGCTAAGTTTCCGTGTGACGCCAAAACCTGATAAGGTCGACGTCTTTGTGACCAAGTCCAAGATTGACCAGAATCTGGATTTTGAAGATTTAGCGGATCTACCCGACATGGAAGAATTAGCCCAAATGTCGCCGGATGAATTTCTCAAAACCTTGGAAAAGAGCATTGCAGACAAGACCAAAGACGATATTAAAGCTATCCAATCTCTAGAGCAGGTCGAAGCAAAGGAAGAAGAGCAAGAGCAAACAGAAAAGGAGACGGAGAATAAGAAGGAACCTTATATCTACTATATCCTGCGTTTTGCAAGCCTTGCTGACTTAGTTGCTTTTGCAAAGACGGTTAACTACCAGATGGAAACATCTGAACTCTATAAGATGAATGGACACTACTATTTGACAATCTTGGTTGATGTGGCAAATCATCCTAGTCCTTACCCATCCTGGCTGTTAGCCCGTATGCGTGAGTTTGCAGACGACAGTGACATCAGTCGTTCAGTCTTGCAAGAGTATGGGCAAATCTTGATCAATCACGATGCAGTTCTCGGTCTTCAAAAAATTCATTCATAGTTTTTAGAAATCAATTTTCATTTATCGGGAAAGACGAATCATGGGATTCGTTTTTTCTTTACCAGACTGAAATAGTGATTTACTATATTAGGAATTTTCGCAAAATTCTGTTATAATGGCTATATCAGAAAATTTCTAGGAGACAAACATGACAGTTAAAATTGCTTTACTTGGATTTGGTACCGTTGCAAGTGGTGTGCCATTCCTCCTAAAGGAAAATGGAGAAAAAATCGTTCAGTCAGCTCATTCGGAGATTGAAGTGGCCAAGGTATTGGTCAAGGATGAAGATGAAAAGAATCGCTTGCTTGCAGCAGGAAATGACTTTAACTTTGTGACTAATGTAGATGATATTTTGTCAGATCAAGACATTACAATCGTAGTGGAATTGATGGGGCGTATCGAACCAGCTAAGACCTTTATCACTCGTGCCTTAGAAGCTGGGAAACACGTTGTTACTGCTAACAAGGACCTTTTGGCTGTCCATGGCGCAGAATTGCTAGAAATCGCTAAAGAGCATAACGTAGCACTTTACTACGAAGCGGCAGTAGCTGGTGGGATTCCAATTCTTCGCACTCTAGCAAATTCGTTGGCTTCTGACAAAATCACGCGCGTTCTTGGTGTCGTTAACGGAACTTCTAACTTCATGATGACCAAGATGGTGGAAGAAGGCTGGTCTTATGATGATGCTCTGGCTGAAGCTCAAAGACAAGGTTTTGCAGAAAGCGACCCTACAAATGACGTGGATGGGATTGATGCAGCCTACAAGATGGTGATTTTGAGCCAGTTTGCTTTTGGTATGAAGGTTGCCTTTGACGATGTAGCTCACAAGGGAATCCGCAACATCACACCAGAAGACGTAGCTGTAGCCCAAGACCTTGGCTATGTAGTGAAATTGGTTGGTTCCATCGAGGAAACTCCTTCAGGTATTGCTGCAGAAGTGACTCCAACCTTCCTTCCTAAAGCACATCCACTTGCCAGTGTGAATGGGGTAATGAACGCAGTCTTTGTGGAGTCTATCGGAATCGGTGAATCGATGTACTACGGACCAGGTGCTGGTCAAAAACCAACTGCAACTAGTGTTGTAGCGGACATTGTCCGTATCGTTCGTCGCTTAAATGATGGCACTATTGGTAAAGACTTCAATGAATACAGCCGTGACTTGGTCTTGGCAAATCCAGAAGATGTTAAAGCAAACTACTATTTCTCAATCTTGGCACCAGATTCAAAAGGTCAGGTCTTGAAATTGGCTGAAATCTTTAATGCTCAAGATATTTCCTTCAAGCAAATCCTCCAAGATGGCAAAGAGGGTGACAAGGCGCGTGTAGTGATTATCACTCATAAGATTAATAAAGCACAACTTGAGAATGTTTCAGCTGAGTTGGCCAAAGCTTCAGAATTTGACCTCTTGAATACCTTCAAGGTGTTAGGAGAATAGGATGAAGATTATTGTACCTGCAACCAGTGCCAATATTGGGCCAGGTTTTGATTCGGTCGGTGTAGCTGTTACCAAGTATCTTCAAATTGAGGTCTGTGAAGAACGAGATGAGTGGTTGATTGAACACCAGATTGGCAAATGGATTCCCCATGACGAGCGTAATCTTTTGCTTAAGATTGCCTTGCAAATTGCGCCTGACTTGCAACCGAGACGCTTGAAAATGACCAGTGATGTTCCCTTGGCGCGTGGTTTGGGTTCTTCTAGCTCGGTTATTGTAGCTGGGATTGAACTAGCCAACCAATTAGGAAAGCTCAACTTATCTGACCACAACAAATTGCAGCTGGCGACCAAGATTGAAGGGCATCCTGACAATGTGGCTCCAGCCATTTATGGTAATCTCGTTATTGCAAGTTCCGTTGAAGGGCAAGTCTCTGCTGTCGTGGCTGACTTCCCAGAATGTGATTTTTTAGCTTATATTCCTAACTATGAATTGCGTACTCGTGACAGTCGTGGTGTCTTGCCTAAGAAATTGTCTTATAAGGAAGCAGTTGCGGCTAGTTCTATCGCCAATGTGGCGGTTGCAGCCTTGTTAGCAGGAGATATGGTGACAGCTGGTCAAGCAATCGAGGGGGACCTCTTCCACGAGCGCTATCGTCAAAGTTTGGTCCGTGAATTTGCGACGATTAAGCAAGTAGCTAAAGAGAATGGTGCCTATGCAACCTACCTCTCTGGTGCTGGGCCGACAGTTATGGTTTTGGCTTCTCATGACAAGATGCCAACGATTAAGGCAGAATTGCAAAAGCAGCCTTTCAAAGGCAAACTTCATGATTTGAAGGTTGATACGCAAGGTGTTCGTGTCGAAACAAAGTAAAGAATAGTAGATAGGATGGGGAAAGTCTCGACTAGAGGGCTTCCTGTCCTTTTTTTGAAAAGAAGTCTATACTCAATGAAAATCAAAGAGCAAACTAGGAAGCTAGCCGCAGGTTGCTCAAAACATGGTTTTGAAGTTGTAGATGAAACTGACGAAGTCAGCTCAAAATACTGTTTTGAGGTTGCAGATGTAAGCTGACGTGCTTTGAAGAGATTTTCGAAGATTATTAGTTAAAAACTTGATAAAGGAGAAAGAAGATGGCAGAAATTTATCTAGCAGGTGGTTGTTTTTGGGGCCTAGAGGAGTATTTTTCACGAATTTCAGGCGTATTAGCAACCAGTGTTGGCTACGCTAATGGCCAAGTCGAAACGACCAATTACCAGCTACTCAAGGAAACAGACCATGCAGAGACTGTTCAAGTGATTTATGATGAGAAAGCTGTGTCACTCAGAGAGATTTTGCTCTATTATTTCCGTGTTATTGATCCCTTGTCTATTAACCAGCAGGGGAATGACCGTGGTCGCCAATATCGTACAGGTATCTATTACCAAGATGAAGCAGACTTGCCAGCCATCTACACAGTTGTGCAGGAGCAGGAGCGTATGCTGGGTCGAAAGATTGCAGTAGAGGTGGAGAAACTTCGCCACTACATTTTGGCTGAAGACTACCACCAAGACTATCTTAAGAAGAATCCTTCAGGTTATTGTCATATCGATGTGACCGATGCTGAGAAGCCATTGATTGACGCATCTAACTATGAAAAGCCTAGTCAAGAGGTGTTAAAGGAAAGTTTAACTGAAGAGTCTTACCGTGTTACGCAAGAAGCTGCTACAGAGGCGCCATTTACCAATGCTTATGACCAAACTTTTGAAGAGGGGATTTATGTAGACATCACGACAGGGGAGCCACTCTTTTTTGCTAAGGATAAGTTTGCCTCAGGTTGTGGTTGGCCAAGTTTTAGTCGTCCGATTTCTAAGGAGTTGATTCACTATTACAAGGACCTGAGCCATGGAATGGAGCGAATCGAGGTTCGTTCTCGCTCAGGCAATGCTCACTTGGGTCATGTTTTCACAGATGGACCTCAGGAGTTAGGTGGCCTCCGTTACTGTATTAATTCTGCTTCCTTACGCTTTGTAGCCAAGGATGAGATGGAGAAAGCAGGATATGGCTATCTATTACCTTGCTTAAACAAATAAAACTGAGAGGGTGGGGCTTCCCACTTTCTTCATTTCTAGAATATGAATAGAAGGGATTTATGAAACACTTACTATCTTACTTCAAATCCTATATCAAGGAATCCATTTTGGCACCCTTGTTTAAGCTACTAGAAGCTGTTTTTGAGCTCTTGGTTCCCATGGTGATTGCAGGGATTGTTGACCAGTCCTTGCCCCAGAGAGATCAAGGGCATCTCTGGATGCAGATTGGCCTGCTCCTTATCTTTGCAGTGATTGGCGTTTTAGTAGCCTTGATTGCTCAATTTTATTCAGCAAAGGCAGCGGTAGGTTTTGCCAAGGAATTGACGAACGACCTCTATCGTCATATTCTTTCTTTACCTAAGGACAGCAGAGACCGTTTGACAACTTCTAGCTTGGTGACCCGCTTGGCTTCGGATACCTACCAGATTCAGACTGGGATTAATCAATTCCTGCGCCTCTTTTTGAGAGCGCCTATTATCGTTTTTGGAGCCATTTTTATGGCCTATCGCATCTCGGCTGAGCTGACTTTCTGGTTCTTAGTTATGGTTGTCATTTTGACGATTGTCATTGTCGGTCTCTCTCGACTGGTCAATCCTCTCTACAGCAGTCTCAGAAAGAAAACGGATCAGCTGGTTCAGGAAACGCGCCAGCAATTACAAGGCATGCGAGTTATTCGTGCTTTTGGTCAGGAAAAACGAGAGTTACAGATTTTTCAAACCCTTAACCAAGTCTATGCCAGTTTGCAAGAAAAGACGGGTTTCTGGGCTACTTTATTACCCCCCTTGACCTATCTGATTGTTAATGGAACTCTTCTCGTCATCATCTGGCAGGGCTACATTTTAATTCAAGGTGGTTTACTCAGTCAAGGTGCCCTGATTGCTCTTATCAACTACCTCTTGCAGATTTTAGTGGAATTGGTTAAGCTCGCCATGCTGATTAATTCTCTCAACCAATCCTATATCTCAGCCAAGCGAATCGAGGAAGTCTTTGCTGAGACTCCTGAAGATATCCATTCGGAGTTAGAACAAAAGCAAGCTACCAGTGATCGGGTTTTACAAGTTCAAGAATTGACCTTTACCTATCCTGATGCGGCCCAGCCTTCTCTGAGAGACATTTCCTTTGATATGAAGCAGGGGCAAATCCTTGGTATCATCGGAGGTACTGGTTCTGGTAAATCAAGCTTGGTGCAAGTCTTACTTGGACTTTATCCAGTAGACAAGGGGAGCATTGACCTTTATCGAGATGGACGTAGTCCTCTTAATTTGGAGCAGTGGAGGTCTTGGATTGCCTATGTGCCTCAAAAAGTCGAACTTTTTAAGGGAACTATTCGTTCCAACTTGACTCTAGGCTTCAATCAAGAAGTATCTGACCAGCAACTATGGCAGGTCTTGGAAATTGCGCAAGCTAAGGATTTTGTCAGTGAAAAGGAAGGACTTTTGGATGCCCTAGTTGAAGCAGGAGGCCGAAATTTTTCAGGTGGGCAAAAACAACGTCTGTCTATCGCCCGAGCAGTCTTGCGCCAAGCTCAATTTCTCATCCTAGATGATGCAACTTCGGCCCTCGACACCATCACAGAGTCCAAGCTCTTGAAAGCTATCCGAGAAAATTTGCCAGACACGAGCTTAATCTTGATTTCTCAACGAACCTCAACTTTACAGATGGCTGACCAGATTCTCCTTTTGGAAAAAGGTGAGTTACTAGCTATCGGCAAGCACGATGACTTGATGAAAACTAGCCCAGTATATCGCGAAATCAATGCATCCCAACATGGAAAGGAGGCCGAGCATGAGACGACAAACTGCAAACCAGACGCTCAAACGTTTGGCTAAGGATTTAGCAAGCCATCCCTTCCTCCTTTTCCTAGCCTTTCTAGGAACGATTGCCCAGGTTGCCTTATCAATTTATCTACCTATCTTGATTGGGCAGGTCATTGATCAAGTCCTGGTGGCTGGTTCTTCACCAGTTTTTTGGCAGATTTTTCTCCAGATGCTCTTGGTGGTAATAGGAAATACTCTGGTACAATGGGCCAATCCTCTCCTCTATAATCGTCTAATTTTCTCTTATACCAGAGATTTACGAGAGCGAATCATCCATAAACTCCATCGGTTACCGATTGCTTTTGTGGATCGACAAGGCAGTGGAGAGATGGTTAGTCGTGTGACCACAGACATAGAACAGCTGGCAGCCGGCTTGACCATGATTTTCAATCAATTTTTCATTGGTGTTTTGATGATTTTGGTTAGTATTCTAGCCATGCTCCAAATTCACCTTCTCATGACCCTCTTGGTCTTGCTGTTGACGCCATTATCTATGGTGATTTCACGCTTTATTGCCAAACGGTCCTATCATCTCTTCCAGAAGCAAACAGAGACCAGGGGGATTCAGACTCAGTTGATTGAAGAATCGCTTAGCCAGCAGACCATTATCCAGTCCTTTAATGCTCAGACAGAGTTTATTCGAAGACTGCACGAGGCTAATGGCAACTACGCAGGTTATTCTCAGTCAGCTATCTTTTATTCATCAACGGTCAATCCTTCAACTCGCTTTGTCAATGCGCTGATTTATGCGCTTTTAGCTGGAGTGGGAGCCTATCGTATCATGATGGGGTCCACCTTGACCATCGGTCGTTTAGTGACCTTTTTGAACTATGTTCAGCAGTATACTAAGCCCTTTAACGATATTTCTTCTGTTCTAGCCGAGTTGCAAAGTGCTCTCGCTTGTGCAGAGCGCGTCTATGCTGTATTAGAAAGTCCTGAGGTTGCTGAAACAGGTAAAGAAGTCTTGACCAGTGACCAAGTCAAGGGCGCCATTTCCTTTAAGCATGTTTCTTTTGGATACAATCCTGAAAGGATCTTGATTAAGGATTTGTCTATCGATATCCCAGCTGGTAGCAAGGTAGCCATCGTTGGTCCAACAGGTGCTGGTAAGTCAACTCTCATCAATCTCCTCATGCGTTTTTATCCTATTAACTCGGGAGATATCTTGTTAGACGGTCGTTCTATTTACGATTATACCCGAGCATCATTGAGACAGCAGTTTGGCATGGTGCTCCAAGAAACCTGGCTCAAGCAAGGAACCATTCATGACAATATTGCCTTTGGAAATCCTGAAGCCAGTCGGGAGCAGGTGATTGCTGCTGCCAAAGCAGCCAATGCAGCCAATGCAGACTTTTTCATCCAACAGTTGCCACAGGGATACGATACTAAGTTGGAAAATGCAGGAGAATCACTATCTGTCGGTCAAGCCCAGCTCTTGACCATCGCCCGAGTCTTTCTAGCTATACCAAAGATTCTTATCTTAGACGAAGCGACTTCCTCCATCGATACACGGACAGAAGTGCTAGTACAGGATGCCTTTGCTAAACTCATGAAGGGACGTACAAGCTTTATCATTGCTCACCGTTTGTCAACTATTCAGGATGCGGATTTGATTCTTGTCTTGGTGGATGGCGATATCGTGGAGCATGGAAATCATCAAGAGCTCATGGTTAGAAAGGGCAAGTATTACCAAATGCAAAAAGCAGCAGCTTTTAGCTCTGAATAACTCTTTCTATTTTGAAATATTATGGAAAAAAGTTGCCTTCGGGTGACTTTTTTGTTACAATAGCTAGAAAAATTGTTCACTGTAAATTGTCTTATAGAAAAGGAACCTATAATGAAAGTCTATCAGCATGTAAATATCGTGACTTGTGACAAAGATTTCCATGTTTATTTGGATGGTGTCTTAGCCGTTAAGGACTCTCAAATCGTCTATGTCGGTCAAGAGGAGCCTGAGATTTTAGAGCAAGCTGAGCAGATTATAGACTATCAGGGAGCCTGGATCATGCCTGGTTTGGTCAATTGTCACACCCATTCTGCTATGACAGGTTTGAGAGGGATTCGGGATGACAGCAATCTCCATGAATGGCTTAATGACTATATCTGGCCAGCAGAAGCTGAGTTTACTCCCGATATGACTACCAAGGCAGTCAAAGAAGCTCTGACGGAGATGCTCCAGTCAGGGACAACAAGCTTCAATGATATGTATAATCCCAATGGAGTGGATATTGAGCAAATTTATCAGGCAGTCAAGGCGTCTAAGATGCGTTGTTATTTCTCACCGACCCTCTTTTCTTCAGAGGCAGAGACAACTGCTGAAACTATAAGCAGAACACGAGCCATCATAGAGGAAATCTTAGGATATGAAAATCCAAATTTCAAGGTTATGGTAGCCCCACATTCTCCCTACAGCTGTAGTAAAGATTTGCTGGAAGAGAGCTTAGATATGGCAAAAGAGCTGAATATTCCTATCCATATCCATGTGGCGGAGACCAAGGAGGAATCAGGAATTATCCTCAAACGCTATGGCAAATGTCCCCTTGCCTTTCTAGAAGAACTAGGTTACTTAGATCATCCGTCTGTCTTTGCTCATGGGGTCGAATTAAACGAGAGAGAAATTGAACGCTTGGCAACTTCTCATGTGGCTATCGCCCATAATCCTATTAGTAACCTCAAACTAGCCTCAGGGATTGCTCCCATCATCCAACTTCAAAAAGCAGGAGTAGCAGTCGGAATTGCGACTGACTCGGTTGCTTCCAATAACAATCTAGATATGTTTGAGGAAGGACGGACTGCAGCCCTTCTTCAGAAGATGAAGAGTGGAGATGCCAGCCAGTTTCCAATCGAAACAGCCCTCAAAGCTCTGACGATAGAAGGTGCCAAGGTCCTTGGAATGGAAAAGCAGATAGGAAGCCTAGAAGTCGGCAAACAGGCAGATTTTCTGGTCATTCAACCACAAGGAAAAATCCATCTACAACCTCAGAAAAATATGTTATCTCACCTCGTTTATGCAGTCAAATCCAGTGATGTTGACGATGTTTATATTGCAGGAGAACAGGTGGTTAAGCAAGGCAAAGTTTTGACGGTAGAGATTTAAAAAATTTCAAAAAAAGTTTGCAAAAATCTTGCATTCTTTTTTTGTCTATGCTATACTTATATACGGTTTGAAAAAACTGCCTAAGACAGTAGGGGAGCTCGACTCATAAAGATCCTACCGAGGACAAAACGTATCATGTAAAAAGAAGCGTATTGTACTTTCGTGTCTAGGTTTGGGCGCGTTTTTCTTTTGAAAAAATTCCCCAAGCAAAATAATTACGGAGGTGAACACACTAATGAGTGAAGCAATTATTGCTAAAAAAGCGGAACTAGTTGACGTAGTAGCTGAAAAAATGAAAGCTGCTGCATCTATCGTCGTTGTAGACGCTCGTGGTTTGACAGTTGATCAAGATACAGTTCTTCGTCGTGAGCTTCGTGGAAGCGAAGTTGAGTATAAAGTTATTAAAAACTCAATCTTGCGTCGTGCAGCTGAAAAGGCTGGTCTTGAAGATCTTGCATCAGTATTTGTTGGACCATCTGCCGTAGCATTTTCTAATGAAGATGTTATCGCACCAGCGAAAATCTTGAACGACTTTGCTAAAAACGCTGAAGCACTTGAAATCAAAGGTGGTGCAATTGAAGGCGCTGTCGCATCTAAAGAAGAAATCGTTGCTCTTGCAACTCTTCCAAATCGCGAAGGACTTCTTTCTATGCTCCTTTCTGTACTTCAAGCGCCAGTGCGCAACGTTGCTCTTGCAGTCAAAGCGGTTGCAGACAACAAAGAAGACGCAGCTTAATCTTAAGCTACGCAGCGTAGCCTAGCTACGAAAAAACTATTATAATTAAAAACTTATTTGGAGGAAATAACAATGGCATTGAACATTGAAAACATTATTGCTGAAATTAAAGAAGCTTCAATCCTTGAATTGAACGACCTTGTAAAAGCTATCGAAGAAGAATTTGGTGTAACTGCAGCTGCTCCTGTAGCTGTAGCTGCAGCTGGTGCTGCTGACGCTGGTGCTGCTAAAGATTCATTTGACGTTGAATTGACAGCTGCTGGTGACAAAAAAGTTGGCGTTATCAAAGCTGTACGTGAAATCACTGGTCTTGGACTTAAAGAAGCTAAAGAACTTGTTGATGGTGCACCAGGCGTCATCAAAGAAGGCGTTCCAACTGCAGAAGCTGAAGAAATCAAAGCTAAATTGGAAGAAGCTGGAGCTTCAGTTACTCTTAAATAATAGAGCGACTACTTTAGTAGCTTAAAAACATGATTAAACCGCTATTCTTAGGAGTAGCGGTTTTTCTATATTTTCTATTTGAAGTTTTGTCCAGAGACAATAATTTATAAATATGAGTTGCCTTTTCAATAAAGGGGTTATATAATAGTAATATAGTTAGGGAAGATTGATTTTTTAATTTATAATTTTTATTAAAAAAGGAGAAAAGATGGCATTAAATTTGTTTGATGTTATTCGTTATGAAGGTGAAGATACAAGGAATATACTTGCTTGGAGACATCCTAAAACGAATATCAAGATAGGAACAACTGTAATTGTAAACCCTAGACAGTGTGCTGTATTGTTTTCAAATGGAAGAGCAGTAACTACTTATGATGCTGGTAAACATAAGATTGAAGGATATGATATTCAAGTAGTTTCAGGAATAAAAAGTTTTCTAAGTGGAAGTATTTCATCTGACTCATCATTTTTGTGGTTTGTAAACATGTATGATTTACAACCGATTGGATGGGGAACTTCTTCTCCTATAATTATTCGAGATCCAGAAAGTGATATTCCTGTTGAATTGAAAATACATGGGAATTTCATTCCTCGAATTGTAAATTTGGAAGCTTTTATACTAGAATTTATGCCAAGTCACCCTGATGTTATAACAGCTGCTATTTTACAAAACCGATTTAGACAAACCGCCAGTGGACTGATTAGTTCGGTTATTTCACAAGTAATATATAACTATAAGATTCCAATTATTGATATTGAGATGCACAGTTTTGATATAGCTGTTGGTTTGTCAGAAATTTTATCTAGCCATTTTGCTAAGTATGGAATTAGTATTGAGGAATTTAACATTGAGGCTTTAAAGGTAAATCAGAATAGCAATGGATATAGAGAAATCTTTAAATTCCACAAGCAAATTTTAGAAGCCAAAAGCAAGCAGGCTAGTCGAGATATTGAAGAATATACGTATCAAGAAGAGAGACAATTTGATATTTTAGAAGAGGCAGCTAAAAATAATGATTCTACAGGGAATCTAATGGGAACAGGCATGAAAATCGCCATGGGACTTGGTTTAGGAGCTAAATTCGGCAATTTGGTGGATCAGATTGAAGATAGGAATTCTCAGCATCAAACTGATCTCAAAGGCGAAACAGGCTTAGCTAATTTTTGTAGCCAATGTGGAACTGCTTTTTTGGAAGGTGCAAATTTCTGTTCTAATTGTGGTAATGAAAGATAGTTCGAACCTTAGGAGAAAATAATTTTTATACCAATCTAGGTTGGATACTATCTTTAACTTTTGGTTTTTTATATTTTCACATTTATTTTTGATTTTATTTGGGAAGTCTGGGATTACCAGAATTTCCCTTTTTCTTAGAAATCTGAAAACTAAGGTTTCTTTGTTTGTATCTTTAGATCATTCAAATTATGTAATTCCAAGTATGAAAATGTATGAATAGATACAAAGAACTATGAAAAGTACTTGGAAAGTTTTTAAGAAAGTAAGGGATTTACTTAGACAAGTTCTATGACAGGAGGATATTTTGGATGTACCAAGTATTTCGTTTATTAAGTATACTTTTTATGGGATTAACAAGTGCAACATTTTTTATTTCACTATGGACCGTGACTCTATTTCTAGAACATGGTGAGCCGATTTTCTCAATAGTGACACCTATTATTTTTTCTTTATCAGGTTTCTTTTTGTCTTCCTTTGCATTTTATAGCTTTGGTGTTTTAGAAAATATAAAAATTAAAGTCAAAGCTTTGGATGAGATATATAATGGGAAAGCTCTTTATAGAGAGTATATAGCAACTAGAGGAGAAGATAGGTGAAGCAGTATATTAAGAATAATTGGGAAAAAGGCTTTCATTGGTTAATTTCGAATATAGTAATACTCTGTTTTGTAGTTTTATCACTTGCTATCTTTTCTATAGATGATGGACCAACTATCTTTATATTGAAAAATCTTGATTTTATAATTTTGGCAAAGTTTGTGGGCATTCCTATTGTGATCAGTTTTTTATTTTTATCATTTCAAAATGTTACCTTTGTGCTAGTTGCTTTAATTATTTTATATTTATTTCGAGAAACAATTAAAGATTCCTTTTCCTTGAAGAAATTAAAACAGAAGAATTTACTTCAAATACTTGTTTTAATCATTTTATCATCGTTTTTTGAATTTGAAAAATCTAGGGAATGGTCGGTCCGATTTTTATTTCTTTTAGTTCCTTGGTATTTGCTTAGTGTGATTTCAATTTTGGTGATGACTTATTGTGAGTCTAAGAGACAAGAAGAAGTCAAGAAACGAAATCAAATACAAGCATTATTCACTTTATTTGAAAAGCACCAGATTAACAAAAATACCTATCCTGTTATTTGTCCATCATGTAGTGGTGAGAATCTGCTTGACCTAGGGCAAGGTAAATCATGTGATTATTGTGGTGCATGGTTATCTAGAAAGGAAATATAAATGAGACGCTATCGTTTAATTATTTCCAAGGTTGTTTATCCTGTAGTATCTTTCATATGTATTATTTCGGGATTAAAATTTTATCAGTCCATAGATAAGGAAATAAGATGGTTATTAGGAAAAAAAGAAGGATTACTTCACGATTTCTACTTTATGTGGCTTTTAATAGTTACAATTTTGTTTGTTTTATTTTTCCTATTTTTGATTCTATCTGCTTTTTTATTTTTAAAACAGCCACGGATGAAACAATATGACAAAGCTTTGATAACAGTCCTTAAGTTTGAAGAACAAGAAGAGGATGTTATTGAAATTAAGGGGAAAGAATTACGAGATGAGTTATCTTATCGACTATCAGCAAAACGTGTTTATTGTCCTACTTGTCATAAGCCAACAGATGGAGTAATTGGAACTGAATTGACCTGTGCAACTTGCGGTAAAACTTTTATAGTTTCTTGATTTTAGGATAATCGAAATGATGTTATCTTTTTTCTGTTCTAAATGGGTAAACCTACTTGAAATTATAGTCTGATACGAAAGTTCTAGGGTGCTTTTTTCTAACAGTTACTAGAATCTTGATAGAAATTCGATTTTCTTCTTGACTCTGACCTTAGGTAAGGGATTATACTAATAGTAGATAAGAAAGGAGATTATTATGCAAATCAATATGATTCGTTCAGATAAAGCTTACCAAGAGATGCTCGAGCTTCCTTTGGAAAAGAGAGAGGGCTGTTTTCGAACTAAAATATTAGCACCTTTTGCTACGAAATACCAAACTCAACATATTCCTCTGAAAGCCAAGTATCCCGGAGGATTTGATGCTTTGTTCCTACTTGGTTTTATGAATCAGCTACCCGGAACTCTGTCAGAGAAGGATAGACCGGCTATCGACGCTCTAAGTTCTGATCAACTCTGGCAAAATTGTCAAGATACCATCAAGAGGAGTATTGGTCTTTTTGAGCAAGCTGGCTATGATTTAGAGGTTGAGGATTACCATTTTACTATTTTATTGGGCAACCCTGAAAAGGCCATGTTACAGCTCAATAAGGGTTATAGCGGAGATGGTGGAATTCCAGGTTACCTCATGCTTAGTCTGCTACCGAATGACTATACTTTGCCACGTGTGCAAGCGGCTCTGGCCCACGAGTGCAATCATAATGTTCGCTTCCAATTTATCAAATGGAACCAGCAGACAACACTAGCAGACTGGGTAGTCAGTGAAGGATTAGCAGAGTCTTTTGCTGCTGAGCTCTATGGTAAAGAGCTCATCGGATCCTGGGTCACTTCAACTAGTTCCGAGCAGTTAGAAGAGATTAAGCCCATCATCTCAAGTCAGCTTCAGCTAACAGGGATGGCGGAAATGGCTCCTTATCTTTACGGTGATGAAATAGCTGAGATTCAAGGTCAAATACCGGTTGGAATGCCCTATGCTGCAGGCTATGCTTATGGCTATCATCTGATACAAGCCTATCTGAAAAAGACTGACAAGAGCATTATTGAGGCCACAGTAACACCGACAGAAGAAATTTTAGAGGCTACTAAAGATTTTTGGAAATGATACTTTTGCTTGCAAATCTACCAGAGTCTGATATAATGAAAGTAGTTTTTGGAGGTAACTATATGCACTATAAAAGAGTTGAATTAAAAGTCACAAATCAAGGTATCCATGAGCGCAAGATTTTTCAAGGTGTTAAGATTTTCAGTCGTAGCAAACTATCCAAAGATCAGAAAAACATTCTAACACAGAAGCTTTACCTGACTCCGAAGCAAAATATTGTTTACTATCAACGAACAGATATCAATTATGAGCAGAATTGGCAACATCATAAGGACTATTACGAACTAGCTTATGACCAGTTGGACAGAGAGACTGTTTTTAAGGTTTGTCAAGACTTTGACGAACTAAGTCCTTTTCTGGAGAATGAGCTACTGGAGAAGCTAAAAGAAAAGCAGTCAACAGGCAAATTTTTTGAAAAATTAGATATATAAAAACCCGGCTGCTTTTATAAGCAGTCGGATTTCTTTGAGTTATAGTTTGATAATCTTTCATAAGGAAAAATAGATCTATTTTTATCATGAACAGCTTTTGTTAGAAGCTGTGGAAACAGTATAGTTGACATCTATGGGAAATAAGCATATAATCAAGAAAAGTGATTGAGTGCTCACTCAATTTTGTAGATGTGTAAAGGAGTTCATACAATGGTTGTTCAAGAAATACAATATAGTCGTTTCGGTGATGAAGAAGTGTTAGATTTAGTGAACATTAAATCTGATTCTTTGAAAGTGAATCAAGTTAGGGTAGAAGTTCATGCAGTTGGTTTAAATCCTATTGATTATAAGACTTTTGAAGGTGCAAAGCCACTCCGATTTCTATCTTTTATGACAAAACTCAGGAAGCCAAGTAGTTGGTTTGAGTCAAAATCATCTCTTTTTCCAAGAGGTGTTGGTCGGGATTTTGCTGGAGTTATCACAGAAGTTGGTGAAGGAGTAAAGCGGTTTGCAGTAGGGGATAAGGTTTTTGGTACAATGATCAGTGACCCTGGATTGGGGACCAAGAGGGGAGCTTTGGCAACAGAAGTTTGTGTCAATGAATCAGAAATTGTGTTGAAACCAGAGATGATTGATATGAACCATGCTGCTACTATGGGAGTGGCTTCCCTAACAGTGGGTGGTGCTTTTAGAAGAATCAACTTAAATCCTAAAGATGTTGTAGTTATTTCAGCGGCGGCAGGTGGTATTGGAAGTATTGCAGTACAGTATGCAGTTGCTAAAGGTGCGACAGTTATTGGAATTGCTAGTAAGAAAAATTCAGAATATCTGAAGTCTTTAGGTGCCATACCAGTTGCTTACGAAGAGAACATCCAGAATGCTCTTCTATCAGCAAGTCCAAAGCCAATTACAAAATTCTTGGATTGCTATGGAAGTGATTATGTTAAATTGGCTTTCAGTTTAGGATTGAAGGGCACGGCTATTGGAACGCTAGTACCTTCACCATATGTTATGATAAGAGGAGCTCAGTTCACGGGTCCGAGACATTCCACATATGATGATTTTAGAGTTCTAGCGGAAATGATCTCAGATGGGAAGGTTCGGCTGAATATTGATCAGGTTTATGATTTTTCTCTAAAGTCTGTTAGAGAGGCATATCGTAGTCTGAAGTCGGGACACACTCGAGGTAAGAAGGTTGTAAAAGTAAGAGAGTAGCAGAGAGGTGCCAGCAATGGAAAGTTTAGAACAAAAGTATGCTCAGACATTAGAAAATAGCAACTTGAGTTTAAAACAACGTCAAGTATTATTATCAAGTCTAAAGCTATTTTCAGAAATTGGCTTTGAAAATACAACAGCCAGCCTTATTGCTAAGGAGGCTGGAGTTTCAGAGGGGACAGTTTTTAGTTACTTTAAAACCAAGGAAGGAATATTAGAAGCTATTCTGTCAACTTTTCTCGAACAAGTTATTCCAGATGTGATTGCTGATTTTTCTGAGAAGAAATTTACAGCAAACCAAGAGAGTTTTCCAGTGTTTTTGAGAAGTATAGTTTGGGATAGACTAGTTTTCATTCAGGAGAATCAAATGCAAGTTAAAATTCTCTTAAGTCGTTCTTTTATTGATAAAACTATTTCTGACCAGTTAGGGAATGTTATTATTCACTCTATCATTAAGCCAATTAGTCCAGTTCTGAATCAGTTTAAAGAAAATGGTGTTATCCGAGATTGGTCAAATGAAAGAATTGTTCGCTATATTTTAGCTTTGAGTCTTTCTTATGCTCTTCCAATGATGTTGAATAATAATGAGGACCTAGACATAGATGAAGCAGTAAATGAAATAGTTGAATGCCTGTCTTTTGCCTTAGTAGAGGTAAAATAAATCTTGATTTTAAGCTTACTATTTTAAATAGTGAGCTTTTTTGAAGCCAACATAAAAATCCCCAATCATAACGATTGAGGATTGAGCAAATGAATTTTAAACAATACCTTGGGCAATCATAGCGTTTGCTACATTTTCAAAGGCAGCAATGTTAGCTCCTGCAAGGTAATCAGTACCAAGACCGTATGTTTCAGCGGTTGTTTTAGCTGTGCTGAAGATATTGGTCATGATGTCTTTGAGACGTCCATCAACTTCTTCACGGGTCCATGAGAGGCGAAGGCTGTTTTGGCTCATTTCAAGTGCTGATACAGCTACACCACCAGCGTTGGCAGCTTTGGCTGGTCCGTAAAGGATTCCGTTTTCTTTGTAGACTTTAATCGCATCAAGGTCACTCGGCATGTTAGCACCTTCAGATACACAGATAACTCCTTGAGCAACCAGACGTTTAGCTGCGTCACCGTTGATTTCGTTTTGGGTCGCACATGGAAGAGCGATGTCGTAGTTTCCAGCATAAGTCCATACAGAACCTTCATGGTAAGTAGCAGTGGCTTTTTCAGCAGCGTACTCAGTCAAACGTGCACGACGGTTATTCTTCACATCTGCTAGAAGATCGAAGTCAATACCATTTTCGTCGATGACATAACCGTTTGAGTCAGATACAGAGATAACAGTAGCGCCAAGTTCAGTCGCTTTTTGAAGAGCGTATTGGGCTACGTTACCAGAACCTGAAATCACAACCTTCTTACCAGCAAAGCTGTTACCGTTGGCTTTGAGCATTTCTTCAGTATAGTAAACCAAACCGTAACCAGTTGCTTCTGGACGAATCAAGCTACCACCGAATCCAAGAGGTTTACCAGTCAAGACACCCGCATCAAATTGGTTAAGACGTTTGTATTGTCCGTAAAGGTAACCAATTTCACGTCCACCAACACCGATATCGCCAGCTGGGACGTCAAGTGATGGTCCGATGTATTTTTGCAATTCAGTCATGAAGCTTTGGCAGAAGCGCATCACTTCAGCATCAGTCTTTCCTTTAGGATCGAAGTCTGATCCCCCTTTACCTCCACCGATTGGAAGTCCAGTTAAGACGTTTTTAAAGATTTGCTCAAATCCGAGGAATTTCAAGATCCCTTGGTTTACAGTTGGGTGGAAACGAAGTCCGCCTTTATATGGTCCAACAGCTGAGTTAAATTGAACACGGTAACCACGGTTGACTTGTACTTTACCTTCACGGTCAACCCAAGGAACACGGAAAGAAATCACGCGCTCAGGCTCGGTGATACGTGCCAAGATGTTTTCTTCAATATACTCAGGGTGTTTTTCAAATACGGGTTCCAAAGTGCTGAAGAATTCTTCAACCGCCTGGAGAAATTCAGCCTCATGCCCGTTACGAGCTTTTACAGTTTCAAACACGCTTTGGATATAGTCTTTAGCAGATGTCATATCGTTCTCCTTTTGTTGTCATATTTTATTACATGAGCCATTATAGCAGAAATTTTTTTCACTGTAAAGAAAAAAACGAAAATTTTCTAAAAATTCTTTCAATTTACATTCAGTCAATACTAAGAGCATTATCAAAAAGCGAACGTTTTCTCTAGAAATAACTTTCTCAAAGAGAAAATCTTAAAGTATGGTATAATATTAGAAATAAAAGGAATCTGGAGGATCAGAATCATGGTATCAACGAAAACACAAATAGCTGGCTTTGAGTTTGACAATTGCTTGATGAATGCGGCGGGTGTGGCTTGTATGACGATAGAAGAGCTTGAAGGAGTCAAAAACTCAGCGGCGGGTACTTTTGTCACAAAGACAGCAACCTTGGACTTTCGTCAGGGGAATCCTGAACCACGCTACCAGGATGTTCCACTTGGTTCTATCAACTCAATGGGATTACCAAATAATGGCTTAGACTATTATCTGAACTATCTTTTGGACTTGCAGGAAAAAGAGCCAAACCGTACTTTCTTCCTATCTCTAGTTGGCATGTCTCCAGAAGAAACACATACCATCTTGAAAAAAGTTCAAGAGAGTGAATTCAAAGGACTGACAGAGCTCAATCTCTCTTGTCCAAACGTTCCAGGAAAACCTCAGATTGCTTATGATTTTGAGACAACAGACCGTATCTTGTCAGAGGTATTTGCCTACTTTACCAAACCTCTCGGGATTAAATTGCCACCATATTTTGATATTGTTCACTTTGATCAAGCAGCTGCTATTTTCAACAAGTATCCACTTAAGTTTGTTAACTGTGTTAACTCTATCGGAAACGGCCTTTATATAGAAGACGAGTCGGTCGTGATTCGTCCTAAAAATGGTTTTGGTGGCATTGGTGGAGAGTATATCAAACCGACTGCTCTTGCTAATGTGCACGCCTTCTACCAACGTCTCAATCCTCAAATCCAAATCATCGGAACGGGTGGTGTTCTAACGGGTCGTGATGCTTTTGAACATATCCTCTGTGGTGCTAGTATGGTGCAAGTAGGAACGACGCTCCACAAGGAAGGCGTTAGAGCTTTTGAACGCATTACCAATGAACTAAAAGCAATCATGGTGGAAAAAGGGTACGAGAGCTTAGAAGATTTCCGTGGGAAATTGCGCTATATTGATTAAAGTTACTAAAAAATCAGAAGAAAGGAGAGAAGATGCTTGCCATTGAAGACAGTCAGAAGTTGACTTTATCAAGTCTATTTAGCTTGAACTTATTTACAGGGACAGACCTGGGCCAGTTTGAAGTGATGAAGAGTCAAGTGTTGAAGCAGATTGGTTATGATTCAGCTGATCTCAATTTTGCTTACTTTGATATGAAAGAAGTAGCTTATAAAGACTTAGAGTTGGAGTTGGTCAGTCTCCCTTTCTTTGCTGATGAGAAAATCGTGATATTAGATCATTTTGTCGATATCACAACAGCCAAAAAACGCTTTTTAACAGATGATGAGCTCAAGTCATTTGAGGAATACCTTGACAATCCTTCGCCAACAACCAAGTTATTGATATTTGCGGAAGGAAAGCTAGATAGTAAAAGACGATTGGTCAAACTGCTCAAACGAGATGCGATTGTCTTTGATGCTATTGAGGCTAAGGAGCAAGAACTGCGCCAGTATTTCCAAAAATGGAGTCAAACACAAGGTCTGCAGTTTGTGGGGCAATCCTTTGAAAATCTCCTCATCAAGTCTGGTTTTCAATTTAGTGAAATCCAGAAAAATCTCCTTTTTTTGCAGTCTTATAAGTCCGACGGCGTGATTGAGGAGAAGGACATTGTCGAGGCTATTCCAAAGACCTTGCAGGACAATATTTTTGATTTGACTCAATTTATCTTGGGTAAAAAGATTGACCAGGCGCGTGACTTGGTTAGAGATTTGACCTTGCAAGGGGAGGACGAAATCAAGCTCATAGCTGTCATGTTAGGACAGTTTCGAACCTTTACCCAGGTGAAAATTTTATCAGATACTGGTCAGACGGAATCGCAGATCGTAAGCAGTCTGGGAACTTACTTGGGGCGCAATCCTAATCCTTATCAAATCAAGTTCGCATTAAGAGATTCGAGAGGGATTTCCTTGGCCTTTCTCAAACAAGCAATTTCTTATTTAATTGAAGCAGACTATCAGATTAAAACAGGTGTCTATGAAAAAGGCTACCTTTTTGAGAGAGCGCTGTTACAGATATCTAGCCAAGCGTAATGAGCATAAAACTTGAAAAAAAAGGATGATTGCGTTATCATCTTCATATAGAAAGAAAAAGAGGTATTACAGATGGCTATTATCTTACCAGATCTTCCATACGCGTATGACGCCTTGGAACCATACATCGATGCTGAAACAATGCACTTGCACCATGACAAGCACCATCAAACCTACGTCAACAATGCGAATGCTGCTCTTGAAAAACACCCTGAAATCGGTGAAGACCTTGAAGCTTTGCTTGCTGATGTAGAATCTATCCCAGCTGATATCCGCCAAGCGCTTATCAACAACGGTGGTGGACACTTGAACCACGCTCTTTTCTGGGAATGGATGACTCCTGAAAAGACTGCTCCTTCAGCAGAACTTGCAGCAGCAATCGATGCAACATTTGGTTCATTTGAAGAGTTCCAAGCAGCCTTTACAGCAGCAGCTACAACTCGCTTTGGTTCTGGCTGGGCATGGTTGGTTGTCAACAAAGAAGGGAAGCTTGAAGTAACTTCGACAGCAAACCAAGACACACCAATCTCAGAAGGTAAAAAACCAATTTTGGGCTTGGATGTTTGGGAACATGCTTATTACGTGAAATACCGCAATGTTCGTCCTGACTACATCAAAGCTTTCTTCTCAGTCATTAACTGGAACAAAGTAGACGAGCTCTACGCAGCAGCTAAATAATAAAATGTAGAGGGAAGAGTCATTCTTCTCTTTTTGGTTTATATGGCAGAAGTCTGACAAAATCGTCAGACTTTTTTCATTTTTATGAGAAATGTGCTAATTGCTAGAAATTATGGTAAAATAGAGTGTTAAGTAATCGTGGAAAAGGAAGACTATGCGTAAAGAAATTGCACCTGAATTATACAATTATAACAAGTTTCCTGGCCCAGAATTTCATGTAAATGGGGATAAGGTTGAGACTGAAGGGATTGCTTTTACCTTGGTTGAAAATATCAAGGAGGCTTTCGATGTGACCGTCTTTAATCAGCGCTTCTCAGAAGTGTTGACCAAGTTTGATTATGTCGTGGGGGATTGGAGCAATGAGCAGCTCCGCCTACGTGGTTTTTACAAAGACGATCGAACAGAGGAAAAAATTGAAAAGATCAGTCGCTTACAGGACTATCTTTTAGAGTACTGTAGTTATGGTTGTGCCTATTTTGTCCTAGAAAATCAAGCACCGAAACGGGCTTCATTTGACAAAAAATTGCGTAAAAAGGATGAGGAAAACCTTCCTAGAAGAGGCAAGAAACCTTCGCAAAACAAGAGAAAACCAAATACGGATAAGCGAAATAGACGTCGTCATAAGGACCAAAAATCTCAGAAAGAGGACAAGGGACAGCGCCATTTTGTCATTCGTCAGAAATAGATAGAGAATAAGGAGAAGAGATGAAACCTTCTATTTATAGTTTAACACGTCAAACCATGCAAGAATGGGTATTAGAACAAGGGGAAAAGAAATTCCGAGCAGATCAAATCTGGGAATGGCTCTATCGTAAACGTGTCCAGTCCTTTGAAGAAATGACCAACCTTTCCAAGGATTTGATTGCTAAGCTCAATGACCAGTTTGTGGTCAATCCTTTGAAACAACGGATTGTACAAGAGTCAGCTGACGGTACTGTTAAGTATCTTTTCGAGTTGCCAGATGGCATGTTGATTGAGACAGTACTGATGCGTCAACACTACGGTTTGTCAGTCTGTGTGACCACTCAGGTTGGCTGTAATATTGGTTGTACCTTCTGTGCGTCAGGCTTGATTAAAAAGCAACGTGATCTTAATAACGGGGAAATCGTAGCGCAGATTATGCTGGTTCAGAAATACTTTGATGAGCGTGGTCAGGACGAACGTGTCAGCCATATCGTTGTCATGGGAATTGGTGAACCATTTGATAACTACAACAATGTTTTGAATTTTGTCCGTACCATCAATGATGACAAGGGGATGGCTATCGGTGCTCGTCATATCACCGTTTCTACGTCAGGTTTAGCCCATAAAATTCGTGACTTTGCTAATGAAGGTGTACAGGTTAATCTGGCTGTTTCCCTTCACGCACCCAATAATGAATTGCGCTCAAGCATCATGAAGATTAACCGTGCCTTTCCGATTGAAAAGCTCTTTGCAGCTATTGAGTACTATATCGAAACAACCAATCGCCGTGTGACCTTTGAATACATCATGCTCAATGAAGTCAACGACGGTGTTGAACAAGCCTTGGAGTTGGCTGAATTGCTCAAGAACATCAAGAAATTGTCTTATGTCAACTTGATTCCCTATAACCCAGTTAGTGAACATGACCAATATAGCCGTAGTCCTAAAGAGCGCGTGATGGCCTTCTACGATACCCTCAAGAAAAAAGGGGTCAACTGTGTTGTCCGTCAAGAGCATGGTACAGATATTGATGCAGCTTGTGGACAATTACGCTCCAATACAATGAAACGTGACCGCCAGAAGGCAGTCGCAGCGGTAAATCCATAAAATGACTAAAAAAAGAGAATTAATCTTAAGATTGGGAGTGGCTATTTACAGTCTTTGCATTGTCTGTTTTTGTTTTACTCCCCAACCTCAACTTCCTACAGGAGTGGAAACTCCAGGTATTCAAACTTTTGGACGCCTGGTTTTTCTTTTAACTCCCTTAAACTCCTTTTGGAAACTGGGTGAAGTGACTAGTTTGGGACAAGTCCTTTGGATCTTTTTGCAGAACATTTTAAATGTCTTCTTGCTTTTCCCGCTAGTCTTTCAACTGATCTATCTCTGTCCAAATTTACGACAAACGAAAAAAATCATCCTTCTCAGTTTTCTACTGAGTCTAGGAATTGAGTGCACGCAACTAGTTTTAGATTTTTTATTCGACTTTAATCGGGTCTTTGAGATTGATGATTTGTGGACCAATACCCTGGGAGGCTATCTGGCTTGGGCCCTCTATAAAGGACTGCATAAAAACAAGATAAGGAATTAGAATGAGTATTTTAGAAGTTAAAAATTTGAGTCACGGTTTTGGTGACCGTGCAATTTTTGAAGATGTCTCCTTCCGTCTCCTCAAGGGAGAACACATCGGTCTTGTCGGTGCCAACGGTGAAGGAAAATCAACCTTTATGAGTATCGTGACTGGTAAAATGCTACCAGATGAAGGGAAGGTGGAATGGTCTAAATATGTGACTGCTGGCTATCTAGACCAGCACGCTGTACTAAAAGAAGGCCAAACTGTACGTGATGTTTTGCGTACAGCCTTTGATGAGCTTTTTAAAGCAGAAGCTCGTATCAATGACCTCTACATGGAAATGGCAGAAGAAGGAGCAGATATCGACGCGCTGATGGAAGAAGTCGGGGAGCTCCAAGATCGTTTGGAGAGTCGTGATTTTTATACTTTAGATGCCAAGATTGATGAGGTAGCGCGTGCCCTCGGTGTCATGGACTATGGTATGGATACAGACGTAACAGCCTTGTCAGGTGGACAAAGAACAAAGGTACTTTTAGCTAAACTCCTCCTTGAAAAGCCAGATATCTTGCTCTTGGACGAGCCAACCAACTACTTGGATGCTGAACATATTGACTGGCTCAAGCGTTATCTCCAAAACTATGAGAATGCTTTTGTCCTTATTTCACATGATATTCCTTTCCTCAACGACGTGATCAATATTGTCTACCATGTGGAGAATCAACAGTTGACTCGCTATTCTGGTGACTACTACCAGTTCCAAGAAGTCTATGCTATGAAGAAATCTCAACTGGAAGCAGCTTATGAGCGTCAACAAAAAGAAATTGCCGACCTCAAGGATTTCGTAGCCCGCAATAAAGCCCGTGTCGCAACTCGAAACATGGCCATGTCCCGTCAAAAGAAACTCGACAAGATGGACATCATTGAACTCCAAAGTGAGAAACCAAAGCCGTCCTTTGATTTCAAACCAGCTCGTACACCTGGGCGCTTTATCTTCCAAGCCAAGGACTTGCAGATTGGTTATGACTGTCCTCTGACCAAGCCTTTAAACCTTACTTTTGAACGCAATCAAAAGGTTGCCATTATTGGGGCCAATGGTATCGGGAAAACAACTCTCTTGAAGAGTCTCTTAGGCATTATTCCACCGATCGCTGGAGAAGTCGAACGTGGAGATTACCTAGAACTTGGTTATTTTGAGCAAGAAGTAGAAGGTGGCAATCGTCAAACACCTCTTGAAGCTGTCTGGAATGCCTTTCCTGCCCTTAATCAAGCAGAAGTTCGTGCAGCCCTTGCCCGTTGTGGTTTGACGACCAAGCACATCGAAAGTCAAATTCAAGTCTTATCAGGTGGGGAACAAGCTAAGGTGCGTTTCTGTCTCTTGATGAACCGTGAAAATAACGTTTTGGTACTTGACGAGCCGACCAACCACCTAGATGTGGATGCCAAGGATGAACTCAAACGTGCTCTGAAAGAGTATAAGGGTTCAATCCTCATGGTTTGTCACGAACCAGACTTCTATGAAGGCTGGATGGACCAAATATGGGACTTTAACAAGCTAACTTAAAAATGAGGAAAAAAGAAATACAGTATCGAATGCGGATACTGTATTTTTAGGTTGTTTAGGATTTAAAATAGTAATCTTTCACTACTTCGATGCTATCGATAGTGATAGCAGTAGTTGGTTTGTCTTTTTCATCTTTTTCAGCCTTAGCAATCTTGTCAACAACATCCATGCCCTCGATAACTTGACCAAAGACAGGGTGTTTGCCGTCTAGACTTGGATTTCCACCTTCTTTATAGGCTTCGATGATTTTCTTTGGATACTTGCTTGAAGGGAGTTTAGCTGAAATATCTGTTGAGTTTTGGTTGATGAAGAACTGACTACCGTTGGTATTTGGTTGACCAGTGTTAGCCATTGCAAGGGCTCCTCGGATATTGTATAGGTAAGGAGAGATTTCATTTTTGAAACCAGTTCCCTTGTCCTTCGTTTTATCCTTATCATGCCAGATAGATTGGCCACCTGTACCATCTCCTTTAGGATCTCCAGTTTGGACCATAAAGCCATCGATGACACGGTGGAAGGTGATGCCGTTATAGTAGCCTTCTTTAGCGTGAGTAAGGAAGTTTTCAACTGCTAAAGGAGCGAGTTTGGGGAAGAGTTTAATGCGGATATCGCCTTGATTTGTGTGGAGAATCACTTCGGCTTCATCTTCAGCAACTTCTTTAGAAAGTTGAGGGAAGTTGGCATTTTTATTGGTCAAAGCATCATTCAAATCTTTGGCAGCCTGAGCAGCTGCTTTTGAGCTTTCTTCTGCTGCAAGACTAGAGTCGACATAGTCGTCACCACGAAGACCACGCTGGATACTAGTACATCCAACAAGGGCTATAGTTGATAGTAAAAGAAGGGTTGCTAGTTTTTTCATTGTTAACCTCTCAAAAATTCATTTCTACCATTGTACCTTAAAAGTAGGGGGATTTCAAATATTAGTGACAAGGTAGTTTAAGAGGAAGCCGACCAGAAAGTCGCTTGCTTAGAGATTTTTCTTTGGATGACGGTCGATAATGTCCTGGTACTGTTCCAGTATCTGCTCTCCCTTTGGAGTCAATTTGTAACCACGAATTGAAAAGTAACTTGCTAATTCTTCTCCTGAAAAGTTGTCACGAAGGGATTGGTCCAAATCTGGAGCCCTCATCTTAGAAAGTACTGTAACTCTCCTTGCTTTTGAGGATATTCTCTTTCATAGTGGTATTTAGATGATCAAGCGAGTCAAAGACAGTTTTGACAAGAGCATAGCCTTTTTCAACAGGTATTTCTAAATCTTTTGGGGCATCAATGCTATAAGTGTACTTGAAGTATTTAGGAAACCAATATTTAATTCCTTTCGTCTGTTAATAACATGAGCTTTTAAATCAATCACATCTTGAACAGTAGGTTCATAATTTTCAATCATTGATGATCCGATAGCATACCAAACGGTATCAAAATCTGGGAAGTTATCAAATTGAACTCCTAGAATAGTTAATTTATCTTTATTTACATCAAGAGTCACAGTAAATCTTTCGATTTACTGCTCTTCTATATAATTTATTAGTTATTTCATTTTCTTAACTGTTGTAAAATATCTCTGCAATCCCAACAATACAACAATACCATCAACTATAGGTATAACATACCAAATACTCTGTGCTCCAAATATGTATGGAAGAAAAATCATGGTTGGAATAAATAAAATTACTTGCCTTAGCATAACTAAAACACCAGCTGTTTTACCATCTCCAATCGCTTGGAAAAATGTCATAATCATAATCATTACCCCATAAGCAATGAAAATACTATACATTATACGAAAGTTTGGAACCGCTAAAAATAGTGTTTCATCAGATAATCCAAATAAATTAAGAATCTGTTTAGCAAATCCTTCTGCCGGTATCCAAAAACAAGCTGCCAATACAATGGAACTAATAGTAAAAACATTAAATATTTTTTTTACCCTATTATATTGCTTCGCTCCGAAATTGGCACCAATAGCAGGTTGTAATCCTTGACTCATTCCCCATAGCGGAATGAAAGAAAAAGCTTGTATTCTTAATGATACTGCCATAATGGCTGCTGAAGTTTCTCCTCCATATCGAAATGCTTGACTATAAAGAAAACTCTGTTGAATAATAGTAAGCACCTGCATAAGCATAGCAGAAACTCCTACCGAAAACATCTCTCCTATTATTTCCTTTTCTTTTCTTATCAAGCCAATTTTTACAGTTTCACTTTTTTTCTTAAAATACCAAAGCGTAAATACTGCCTGAATAAATTGTGCTGTTATTGTAGCAATAGCAGCTCCCTCAACTCCATGTTCTCTAAACATTATCATTAAAACTGGATCTAATACTATATTTATTCCTGCTCCCAATGACATAATTAACATGGCTCGTTTCATTAAACCCTCACCACGCATCACCATATTAGCTGCCTGTGCAAAATTCACAAATATGGATCCAAGAAAAATAATTCGTAAATAACGAGTAGAAAGATTTAAAAGTTCTCCCTTAGCTCCAAATATCATAAGAAGTTGTCCGCAAAATAAATACCCTAATATTGTAACGATTGTTGACAATAACAAAACCCAAAAGCAAAGATTCCCCATAACTTTGTCAATGGTTCTTTGATTTCCTTCTCCAATTGCTCTGGAAAGTAAAGATGTTGACCCTACACCAATCAAGGTAGCAATCCCTGTATTGATGTAGGTAAATGGGGTAGCAATGCCTACTGCCGTCATGGCTTTTTCACCAAGTATTTGACCCGCAAAAATCCCATCCATTAACGGATATACTCCAATAACAATCATTCCTAATATCGCAGGTAATGATAGCTTAATTAATATTTGTAATGGCTGCTCTGTTAACAGCTCTTTACTATTTTTATTCATACAATTACACCTCTTCTTCGTTTTCTATTAGAACGTCAATGACCATTTTTTTAAGAATGTGACGTTGTGAAATTAAATGTTCTCTGATACCCAATGTCTCACAACCTAAGATGAAAGTATTAATCAAATCATTGAGTAAATTCCAAGATTCTTTAGAAATCTTCAAACCTCCGTTTTCCTCTAACATTTGCTCAAAATCCCTTATATTACTATCCCTTATATCTTTATAAAGTTGTTGTAAGGTTTCATCTTCCTGCATCGACTGCAAGAACATAACATATATTGGAACAAATATATTGTTGGAAAGCGCCTTATCAACCATTAGTTCAGCTAATACCTCTATACCTAAAGGGTTTGGAATTTCAGCTATCTTTTTTTTAATAATATCTTCCCTATATTTACAACCTCGGATCATCATGTCGTAAAGAATTTCAGATGTACTTTTATAATGATGATACAATCCTCCTGCGGATAGTCCGGTAGCTTGTACTAAATCATGCATACTTGTGTTTTTATATCCCTTTATTGTAAAAACTTCCAATGCAATATTCTGTATTTCTAATTTTCTTTCATTTGCTGTTAGCCTTTCTCTTTTCATTTGCTCCTCCTTACCGATATAGTTGTCGGTAAGTATATCTTAACATTAACTAACCAAATTGTCAATATCTCAAATATACAAGATAACCTATAATATTTTTATCGTGTAGAAAAGTTCTTTCAAATGAGATTAAAATCCCTGACAAAGTAATCTCCATAACCATAAAGGCGATATGATATTTATAAAACATGATTTATTGTATATCAAAAATAAAAAATATTTCATTTAACTGTTGAACAGATTGTTTCCTTATTAACCTATGAAGATATTTTAGATTTTGTAGAAAAGCGTTGATACAAAAAGCAAGTGACTGTTAGAAAATCACTTAAACAATAATGGTGTGAATTTTGGTATTTAGTAGCTCAATTCGAATCAAATTAGTTGAAATTATATGAAAATCCGCTTTCTGTAAACAAGGGAAAACGCTGATTTTAAAGGGGTTTGAAATTTATTAAAACTAACTCTGTTCAAACCAGGTCTTAAGAAAGCTCGTTAAGCTAGCCAGTTCTCAAAACGTTAAGAATCAGCTACAATACAGCATTTACAACACTTCATATATCACATCATTCAATTAAAAGTTATTCAAATTAGATGAAAATTTTTTCTGAAAAAGTGGGAAAACATTTATTTTAAGCGAATTTTGAATCATATTCGAATGGGAGTTTTTAAAACCAGCTTTCGGTGGTAAAAGTACCAAAGTTGATTCTCCAGAGGAGGATAATATCACCTGCCAGAAGATTGTCTTCTATTTCGTTTTGGGACAGGCTTGGGATTTAGTAGCCAAGTCTCGATATCACGATCAGGAGAGATGTAAAGCTTAACCTGATGGTCTTTGTAAATGTTCTCTAGACTAGTATTCATAAAGTTTCTCTTTCTAATTTATCCCTATTAGTCTAATAAATTTCTAAAAAAAATAAAAATTTTAAACTCTGTCAAGTTTTTTTCTTGACACCTCTCGAAAATCTGCTATAATAGAACATGTGCTAAATAGCTCAGCTATTTCACCGAAATAAAAAATAAGAAAAGAGACATTAAAAAATGGCAGTTAAAATCCGTTTAACTCGTATGGGTTCTAAGAAAAAACCTTTCTACCGTATCAACGTAGCAGACTCACGTTCACCACGTGACGGACGTTTCATCGAAACAGTTGGAACTTATAACCCACTTGTTGCTGAAAACCAAGTAACTTTGAAAGAAGACCGCATTCTTGCATGGTTGGCTGATGGAGCTCAACCTTCAGATACAGTTCGCAACATCCTTTCAAAAGAAGGCGTATTGAAAAAATTCCACGATTCTAAATTCTCAAAATAAGTTTAAAGTAGGTTGACAGATGGATACGATTGAAAATCTCATTATTGCGATTGTGAAACCTTTGATTTCACAACCTGATGCCTTAACTATCAAGATTGAAGACACACCAGAGTTCTTGGAGTATCACTTGGATCTTGACCAAAGCGATGTCGGTCGTGTTATCGGTCGTAAGGGTCGCACTATCTCAGCGATAAGAACGATTGTCTACTCTGTCCCAACTGAAGACAAAAAAGTAAGAATCGTTATCGATGAAAAATAAAAAAGCGGGACAGATGTCTCGCTTTTTTGTGAGGAGGAGAAGATGAAGGATTTAACCTTTAGACAATTACAAGCTTACTTACTCGAACATTACCAGCAATCTCGAACTGAGGAAGGCCTCTTTATCAAGCTAGTGGAGGAAGTCGGAGAAGTAGCCGAGGTCTTGAATGGGCGCTCTGGTCGAAAAGAGGGTGTCCAGGACTCAAATGAGGAACTAGCCAAAGAACTGGCAGATATTATTCACTACACGGTCGCTATTGCGGCTATCAACGACATTGACCTAACCAAAACCATTTTTGACAAAGATAAGAAGGCTGCCATTAAGTATCAACATGAACGTGATTTGGAAGGATTTTTGAATGGGAAGGAGAGTTGATGTCCTCTTTCTCCAACTTGTGAAAATCCCTGGAACGTGATAAAATAAAGGATAGAAATAGATACAGGAGACAAGATGAACTACTTTAATGTTGGGAAAATCGTTAATACGCAGGGTTTACAGGGTGAGATGCGTGTCTTGTCTGTGACGGATTTTGCTGAGGAGCGGTTTAAAAAAGGGGCAGAGCTGGCTTTATTTGATAAAAAAGATCAGTTTGTTCAAACAGTGAGCATCGCAAGTCACCGTAAGCAGAAGAACTTTGACATTATCAAGTTCAAAGACATGTACCATATCAATGCGATTGAAAAGTACAAGGGTTATAGTCTCAAGGTCGCTGAGGAAGATTTGAACGATTTAGATGATGGTGAATTCTACTATCATGAAATTATTGGTTTGGAAGTTTACGAGGGAGAGAACTTGATTGGAACTATCAAGGAAATCCTACAACCAGGTGCCAACGATGTCTGGGTGGTCAAACGAAAAGGTAAGCGAGATTTGCTTTTACCTTACATTCCGCCAGTAGTTCTCAATGTTGATATTCCAAACAAGCAGGTCGAAGTGGAAATCTTAGAAGGACTAGATGATGAAGATTGATATTTTAACCCTCTTTCCTGAGATGTTTTCTCCGCTGGAACACTCAATTGTTGGGAAGGCTCGAGAAAAAGGGCTCTTGGATATCCAGTATCATAATTTCAGAGAATATGCTGAAAAGGCCCGTCATGTTGACGATGAACCTTACGGAGGCGGTCAGGGGATGTTGCTAAGGGCTCAACCCATTTTCGATGCCTTTGATGCTATTGAAAAGAAAAATCCCCGTGTCATTCTTCTTGATCCTGCTGGAAAACAGTTCGATCAAGCTTACGCTGAGGATTTGACTCAGGAAGAGGAACTGATCTTTATCTGTGGTCACTATGAAGGGTATGACGAGCGCATCAAGACCCTGGTAACCGATGAGATTTCCCTAGGAGACTATGTCTTGACTGGAGGAGAATTGGCGGCCATGACCATGATCGATGCGACCGTTCGCCTGATTCCTGAAGTGATTGGCAAGGAGTCTAGTCACCAGGATGATAGTTTTTCTTCAGGACTTCTCGAATATCCTCAGTACACACGTCCTTATGACTATCGAGGTATGGTCGTGCCAGATGTGCTCATGAGTGGACACCATGAAAAGATTCGTCAGTGGCGACTGTATGAGAGCCTAAAGAAAACCTACGAGCGCAGACCTGACTTGCTAGAAAACTATCAACTAACAGCCGAAGAAGAAAAAATGCTGGCTGAAATCAAAGAAAACAAAGAATAAAGGAGAACCTTATGCAAGTAATCAAACGTAATGGAGAAATTGCTGAATTTGATCCAGATAAAATTTACCAAGCTGTCCTAAAAGCAGCTCAAACCGTTTATGTTTTGACAGATGATTTGCGTCAAAACCTTGCACAAGTTACTAAAAAAGTCGTTTTGGACTTGGAAGAAGCAAAAGTGGAACGTGCGACTATCAGCATGATCCAGTCAATGGTTGAGCACCGCTTACTTGGAGCTGGCTACATTACCATTGCAGAGCACTATATCTCTTATCGCTTGCAACGCGATTTGGAGAGAAGTGGTTATGGCGACCATATCGCCGTTCATCTTCATTTTGAACAAATCCGTTAAGAAAAAGAGTGGGATGCAATGAACATCTCACTCTTTCTTAAATAGACTTTTCTGAGCTTGTTGTACGGTTGAGGGAACAAAACGAAGCCGTTTAATATCACTGATACGAATGATTCGAGTCACGTTTTTTGAAAAATTCTTGACGATAATTTGTTGGCGAATGGCATCGTGTTTGAGAATATCACCCGTAAAACTTGTTTCTGCAAGTATCACATGAACAGCCGTCTTTTTCTGGATGGCTTGTTCAATCATAGCAGTGAGGGAGTTGTCCTCGATTTGAGGATGATCATCATTCCCATTGAGAAAACTATGTAGTTTATCTAGAACTAGTTGGAATGCCTGTCTCATAGAATCCTCCCTCCTTACATATCCACATTATATAAAATTTTTCTAAAAACTACAAGATTTTTCGAATAATCTAATGAAAACTTAAAAGGAGAACAAAATGGCAGAATTTACATTTGAAATCGAAGAACACTTACTGACCCTGTCTGAAAATGAAAAAGGATGGACCAAGGAAATCAATCGCGTCAGCTTTAATGGAGCCCCTGCAAAGTTTGACATTCGCGCTTGGAGCCCAGATCATACTAAAATGGGCAAGGGAATCACTCTTACAAATGAAGAATTTCAGGTAATGGTGGATGCCTTTAAAGGTGGACAATAAAAAGAATCTTGAGTGGAACTCAAGATTCTTTTTTTATGACACAATATAGTCACAGAGAGAAGTCTTAGCCAATTGAATAAAAGTCTCTCTAAATTCTTCAGGTGGTGTTGGATTATCCTTACGAATCCACACTTCAATGAATGAAATCGCCATGGTCGTAATGATATAGGCTATGTCCTCTTCACTAAAATTATATTTCAGCTGGTAGTTAACATTTTTTAGTACCCACTGAGAATATTTCTCACGAAGAAACTCCTTCCAACAAGTATCGGCTTGAGAATTGTATAAGGTACCGACGACTTCTCGCTTTTCATAGATGAGAGGAAGAATGTGGTCCGCTAAGAAAGTGATGGGATCGCCATCTCTTTCAGGACAGTAGTTGTTAAAATTATTAAAGATCCGTTGATCAGTCTCCTTGTGGATATAATCGATAATATCTTCAAAGTTATTAAAGTGCTTTTGATAAATCGCTTGGCGGGAAATACCAGCTTCTGCAGCAATCTCAGTCATGGTAAAAGAAGTTCGCTGAGGGTTTCTCCTTGCAAGAGTGATAAAAGCACCTAAGATTAACTCTCTAGTTTTATTTGCCATAGCTTTACCTTCCTATCTATAAATATTAAAAATACTAGATTTAGTATTACCCCAAGTTTTCCTTTTAGCATAAATAAACTGAATAGATGATTATTCGAAAGCCTTTATAAGACTATTATATCATAGATTCATTATAAATAACAGATTATTACGGGGAGCTAGTACTATTTGCAAACTCCTATTATATCAGTATTTTCAGACAATTCTTAGGATAGTCACTTTTTATATGGTGTCATGAAATAATATATCAAAAAAGTTGACATCGTGTAAATAAATAACAAGGTGAATTGCAAGGGTTTAATAAAAATATTCAATGATATGTAGTATAATAGTCATGGATAATATTTTGCTATATTTCCATCTGACCAAGAGTAATGATACTCCTGCTAAAGATTGAATTGAATAAATATTTCAAAATACTATAATAGTGTACTCATTTTCCAAAGCAAGTGTTACAAGTATGTTATCGTGTAACAAATCATGCGATTGAAAGGGGTGTTGCCTACTGGGAGAAGAAGATGCACTATTCAATCAATTTCAATCATTTAGAAAGGAAAGTCATGAAATTTAAGAAATTGTGGCTCTATATTTTAACGCCACTACTCGTTTTATTGGGTTCTGCTGCTTTGACAAATACAGTTCAAGCAAAGGAACTACAAAATGTTATTACTGATGTTGGTATTTGGGATGTTGATAATGGGAAATTAATGACTCCTGATGCAAATGGAGTATATAACCTAACAACTGAGCATCACGGCTATTATAATTATAAGTATTCTGTTAACTTCGACTTGAGTAAGTATAATGGGGATCTTAATGACGGTGACACCTTCACTTTTACTATTCCGGCTCCATTAAGTGTCAAAGCTGAAACTTTTGACATTACTGATAAAGAGACAGGTGTTGCAGTTGCTTCTGCAAATGTTGTTTCAAGTGGAGACAACAAAGGTGGTAAGGTTACAGTCACTTTGAAACAACTTAAGGAATATCTTGCTAAAAAAGGTGGCACTCAAATTGAAAATGTAAAAGGTAATTTCTTTACTTCTTTTAGTATCAAGGAAGAGAAAGAAAAAACAACAATTACTTATCCTTCTCAAGAGACGAAAGATAATGTCACACATGTTATTAAAGTAAGTAAGCCTATTAAATATGACTACACAGGGGAAATTGGGAAGACGAATTTTTCTAAGGTGAATGGTGTTATTGATAAAAGAGCTTGGTCATCTACTCTATTAAACAAAAGCGGCGAATATGTTCATCCATTTGTAGTTCGTGTAAATAACAGACAAGCTAGTTATAATACGCTTATTGCCCATGATTACATTTCAAATGATCATTCTCCAGCGCAATTCATTCCTGAAACATTGCATGTAGCAGCTGGATATTATGATAGTGACTATAATTTTCAAGATAAAAAAGATTTAAAAGAAGGTGTTGACTATACTGTTGACTGGAATGAATCGTATACGGACTTTAAAGTTACTATCAAAAATGCTTCAACTAGAACTGCATCAAATGGTAAACCTGCGGCCTATGAGATTACTTATCAAACAACTGCACCTGCTGATGGGACAAAGATAGCAAATAGTGTTGAAGTAAAGGGTGATGAAGTTCCACTTACTGTGAATACAGATAAGAAGATTACAACAATTACTGAAGTGCGTAATTCTCAAGTAACATCAGGTGGCGTGATCCAGTTAGAAACTGGTTATCGTATTACCCTTTATAAAGTAGATGAAAAAACACAAAATCGTCTTGCAGGAGCTAAGTTTAAAATCACCCCACCTGCTGGTGCTACTAAAGCTAAAGAGGCTATTGTAGAAACAAACGCTGATGGTGTTGCTCAATCTGAAGTCTATACTGCTGAAGATGTTAAGAAAGGTGATTTCACAATCACTGAGATTGAAGCTCCTAAAGGATATGAATTGGATTCAACTCCAGTTACAGCTACTGTTGGTAAAGATGGTGTTATAAAAACTATTTCTAACAAACGCGCTTCAGCTAAAGCTAAACTATCTGCTGTTAAGAAACTAACTGGTCGTGACCTTAAAGCCGAAGAGTTTGAATTTACTTTATTTGGCCCTAATGGAGATACAGAAGTCGAGACAGTGAAAAACGATAAGGATGGGAATGTCAACTTCTCTGAATTGTCATTTGACCAAGAAGGGGAATACACTTACCACATCGTAGAGAAAAAAGCCAACACAACTGAAAAAGGTGTTACATACGATCCTAACCCTGTAGAGGTTAAAGTTACTGTAACAACAGATGCAACGACTGGTAAACTAGTTGCAGCTGTGTCTTACGAAAGTGATGATAAGACTTTCGAAAACACTTACGCTGCTGAAAAAACTTCAGCTTCTCTTGAAGTGACTAAGAAGTTGACTGGTCGTGAGTTGAAAGCTGATGAATTTGAGTTTGTCTTGAAGAATGATGCAGATGGTTCAGAACTTCAAAAAGTGAAGAACACTGCTGACGGTAAAGTAACATTCGCTCCAATCGAATATACTAAAGCTGGTACATACAACTATACCATTGTTGAAACAAACGCTGGTAAGACTGTTGATGGTGTGACTTACGATAATCTTGAAGTTAAAGTCACAGTAGAAGTTACAGATGACGGCGAAGGAAAACTTCATGCGAATGTGACTTACCCAGCGGACAAAGAATTCAATAACAGCTATGGAACTTCAAAAGCAAAAGCATCTCTTGAAGTGACTAAGAAGTTGACTGGCCGTGAGTTGAAAGCTGATGAATTTGAGTTCACTTTGACAGACCAAGACGGTAATGTGAAAGAAACCGTGAAGAATGACAAAGACGGAAACGTTAAGTTCTCAGAATTGGAATTCGACAAAGCAGGCACTTATACTTATAAGATTGCTGAAAAAGCGGGTACTGCTACAGGTATCCAGTACGATACGAAAACCATCACAGCTACAGTAACTGTAGCGGACAATGGTAAAGGTGTCCTTGAAGCAACTGTTGCTTACGATGGTGAAAAAGCATTCGAGAATACTTACACACCAGCAGGAGCTACAAGTGTAACTCTTGGAGCTAAGAAAGTTCTTGAAGGTAAGAATCTTGAAGCAGGTAAATACAGCTTCGAATTGAAGAAAGAAGACGGTAGTGTTGTCGAAACAGTGACAAATGCTGCCGACGGAACTGTGACCTTCTCACCAATCTCATATGATGAGAGCCAAGTGGGAACTCACAAGTATACTATCTCAGAAGTTGCTGGCTCTGAAACAGGGATCACTTACGATAAGACAGTTCAAGAAGTTGAAGTAACAGTTGAAAAAGTAAGCGCAACTGAATTGAAAGCAACAGCTTCAAAAGAAGCAAAAGATCTTGTATTTACAAACAAATACACACCAGCCAAAACTCAAGTTTCTGTGAAGAAAGCATGGGATGATAAGGACAACCAAGATGGTAAACGCCCATCTTCTGTCACAGTTAAATTGCTTGCAGACGGTCAAGATACTGGTAAAACACTTGAACTCAATGCCGCAAACGGTTGGACTGGAAGCTTCACAGACCTTGATGCTGATAAAGGTGGCACACCTATTAAGTACACAGTAGTAGAAGTAACTGTTGCTGGTTACACTTCAGAAGTTACTGGTGACGCTGCATCAGGATTCACCATCACAAATAGTTATTCACCAGAAACAGTTGATGTAAAAGCAACTAAGAACTGGGATGACGCGAATAACCAAGACGGCAAACGTCCAACTAAGATTACAATCAATCTTTTAGCAGACGGTCAGAAAGTTGATTCGAAAGAAGTTCAAGCAGCCGCAGACGGAACTTGGACTACTACATTCGAAAAATTAGCAAAATATAAAGCTGGTAAAGAAATCAAATACACTGTAACAGAAGAAAAAGTTTCAGAGTATGAATCTTCTATTACTGACTTTAATATTACCAACAAGTATACTCCAAAAGCAATCGACTACAAGGTAACAAAAGTATGGAACGACGCGAATGACCAAGACGGCAAACGTCCTGAGTCTGTAACGGTTCAACTTTTCAAATCTGTAGGTGGATCTAAATCAGTAGCTGTTGAAGGTAAGAAATTGACCTTGACAGCTAAGGATAAGACGGACGCTAACACTTGGGTAGCATCCTTTACAAAACTTCCACAATACGAAGCTGGTAAAGAAATCACTTACTCTATCGAAGAAGTAGATGTACCAGCTGGCTATGAAGCCTCTGTGACTGGTCAGGTCGTGACAAACACTCACACACCAGAAACAGTCGTTCTTTCAGGAACTAAGGTTTGGAAAGATAACAACAACCAAGACGGCAAACGTGCAGATAAAGTGAAAGTTCAAATTCTTAACGGCGACAAAGTTGTTCAAGAAATTGAAGTTTCAGAAGCAACTGGTTGGAAGTTCGAATCAAAAGCACTTCCTAAGTATGAAAATGGTAAAGAAATCAAGTACACTGTCAAAGAAGTAGCTGTGAAAGAATATACCTCAACAGTTACTACGGACAAAGATGGTAAGTACACAGTTACCAATACACATGCTCCAGAGAAAACATCTGTAAAAGGTCATAAGATCTGGAAAGATGAAGAGAACAAAGACGGTATCCGTCCAGCATCTATCACAGTGAAACTTCTTGCCGATGGTCAAGACACTGGTAAGACTGCGGTAGCCTCAGAAGCAACTGGTTGGACTTATGAGTTTACAGACCTTGATCGTTATAAAGACGGCCAAGCAATCGAATACTCTGTAGTAGAGGTTCCAGTTGATGGTTATTCATCTAAAGTAGAAGGCTTCAATATCACAAATACACACACTCCAGAAAAACCAACACCAGGTAAACCAAATGAACCAGGAAAACCAGGTCCAAAACCTCAACTTCCTAACACTGGTGAAAAAGCATCTAGCGCAGCAGTAGTTGCAGGACTTGCTTTGATGGCAGTGACTGGTGGATTGTACTTTGTAAGCCGTAAAAATAAATAATCTCTAGATGAGAGATGATTTTCAGTTAGTTCTTAGGAAGTAATTGGAAGGGAAATAGTCCAGAACACTTGTTCTGGACTATTTTTTTTATCTTGAGAAATAAGGAAGGTTTTTCAATCGTTCGAGTAGGGGACGGCTGATGAAACTAATGGCAATGATCTTACCGAGGTCAGGGAGGATAAAAGGAAGGACACCGACAGCGAGTGCCTTATCGAATGACATACCAGCAAGGAAGTGGAGGCTGAGAATACCTCCAACAAAGACGAGGGAATCACCCAAGAGATTGGCTAGGAAAATGCGAATATAGCCACTATTTTGATGGATGAGATAAGATGTAAGTCCAGCATAGACAAGGTCGAACCAAAGATAGCCTGCACTTGGACCGACTAAAACGTGAAATCCAGCTCCTCCCCCTGCAAAAACAGGTAAACCAATGGCACCCAGCAGGAGATAGAGAGCTACAGATAGAACAGCTTCTCTGGGTCTAAAAACAGTAGCAATCAGACCGATCGCAAAGTTTTGTAGAGTGAAGGGGACAGGACCGATAGGGAGACTGATTTGTGCCAAAACGGCGATAAGAGCAGCGCCGATAGCAGGAATAGCATAGATATGAGCTTTTTTCAAAACTGTTAACCTCTTTTCAAAATTATAGTAACTATTATACTAATTCAGAAACAAAAGTCAACCAATTTTTTATAACGAGGTAACAATTTTGTAACAGCCGATTTTGCAAGTAAAAAGAGACCTCAAGAGGTCTCTTACGATAATTAACGCATGGTCACAAATTCTTCTGAGGCAGTTGGGTGGATAGCTACTGTAGCATCAAAGTCTGCCTTGGTAGCCCCCATCTTGATAGCAACAGCGAATCCTTGAATCATCTCATCCACTCCGTAACCAAGTCCGTGAAGGCCAACAACTTTTTCGTCAGCACCGGCGGTGATGAGTTTGAAGCGAGATTCTTGACGATGGCTTGTAACAGCAGAGTACATAGATGCAAAGCTTGACTTGTAGACTTTGATGTTATCTTGGCCGTATTCTTTGATAGCTTGATCCTCGGTTAAACCAACCGTTCCGATTGCTGGGTGGGAGAAGACAACAGTAGGGATAGTCGTGTAGTCCATCTTGGCATTTGTTTTGCCGTTGAAGAGGCGTTCAGATAAGGTACGTCCTGCCTTGATGGCTACTGGGGTCAGTTCCTTCTCACCAGTAACATCTCCAAGGGCGTAGATGCCATCTACAACTGTATTTTGATACTCATCCACTTGGATAAATCCACGTTGGTTGAGTGTGACGCCAGCCTTTTCTAACTCAAGACCGTCTACATTTGGACGGCGACCGGTAGCCCAGATAACTTGGCTAGCAGTGTGACTAGAACCATCTTCGAAATGAATGGTAATACCTTGCTCCGTTTCTTCGAGCTTGACGGGTACCTTATGTGTGTGTAAAGGTAGACCAGTTTTCTCCATTTCATTGACAAGTCCTTCAACGATGTAGCTGTCAAAAGTGCGCAAGGGACGATCGCGACGGACAAACAAATCAGTTTTTACTCCTAGTGCGTGGAGAACACCTGCTAATTCAACGGCGATATAACCAGCTCCAAGAATCGCAACGGAGTCAGGAAGTTGCTCCCAAGCAAAGACATCGTCTGAGCTACCACCGAGTTCAGCTCCAGGAATAGTTGGGATGCTTGGACGAGCGCCAGTCGCAATCACGATATGCTTGGCACGAATCAATTCACCATTAACGCTGACGGTATGGGTATCAACAAAATGAGCACGACCTTCAATCAAATCAACACCGTTGCGCTTGAAACTTCCATCATAAGACGAGCGGGCACGGTCGATGTAGGCTTCACGGTTTTGACGAAGTTTTGCGAAATCAAATTGAACATCTGAACTTGTAAAACCATAATCAGGGCCGTAGTGGTGGAAGCTTTCAGCGATTTGCGCTCCATACCACATGATTTTCTTAGGAACACAGCCGACATTGACGCAGGTTCCACCTAATTTTTTCTCTTCGATAACAGCAGCTTTAGCACCGTGTTCGCCAGCTCGGTTCATAGTGGCAATGCCGCCGCTTCCTCCACCGATGGCGATGATATCATATTCTCTCATAGAAAACTCCTTATAGCTTTGATAGTCATATTCTATCGTTTTTATTTTTTGAATGCAAAAATCTGCTACGATAAAAAAATTATAAAAACGCTTGCCAAATTCAAAAAGATATTGTATTATATATCTAGCACAATAATCCAAAAAACGAATGCCGAACGAAATAATGATCCTGAACTGTCATTGTTTCCATCTGAACTGTCATTGTTTGGGCTTGGTGTTTCTGATATAATAGTTTTTGTAAGGCGAAAGAATAAAGGAGTTTAAATATGAAAAGAAATAAGAAGGCAAAAAAATGGCAATTATACACAGCGATTGGTGTTGCCAGTGCTATTGTTATCGGTGCTGCGGGGATTTTGATTTTTAGACAACCTTCCCAGTCAGCAGTCAAGGAGGAAACCTCTCATATCGTTACTGCTAAGGAAGGTTCTGTTGCTTCATCGGTTCTCTTGTCAGGCACGGTTACAGCAAAAAATGAACAATACGTTTATTTTGATGCTAGTAAGGGAGATTTAGATGAAATTCTCGTTTCGGTTGGGGACAAGGTCGAAGAAGGGCAAGCTTTGGTCAAATACAGCAGTGCGGATGCTCAAGCTGCCTATGATGCAGCAGATCGTGCAGTTGCAAAGGCAGACCGTCATATCGAGGAGTTAAACAAAGCTCGTGAAAATGCATCAGCTGTACCAGCTTCCCCACAAGTTCCAACAGAAGCAGGACTCCCAGAACAAGCGCAAGCAGCGACTTCTTCAGTATCTTCTATTGATTCTCAAATCAGTGATGCCAAGGATAGCCGTGCAGATGCTGTTGCCCAACTCAACAAGGCTCAAGCTCAGCTAGATGCTGCAACTGTCCTCAGTACACTAGAAGGGACTGTAGTTGAAGTTAATCGTAATGTTTCCAAATCGCCAACAGGTAATAGTCAAGTGGTAGTACATGTCGTAAGTAATGAAAACTTGCAGGTCAAAGGGGAGTTGTCTGAATACAACCTTGCTAACCTTTCTGTTGGGCAAGAAGTTACCTTTACTTCGAAGGTTTACCAAGATAAGAGCTGGACTGGTAAGATTAGCTACATTTCTGACTACCCTAAAAATAATGGCGAAGCAGCGAATGCAGCCCTTGGAGGAAATACTGGCTCTAAGTACCCTTATACTGTTGATGTGACTAGCGATATCGGTGAGTTGAAACAAGGCTTCTCAGTCAGTGTAGAAGTCAAAAACAAGAGTAAGGCCATCCTTGTTCCTTTGACAAGTGTTGTTACCGAAAATGACAAAAACTATGTTTGGCTCGTTGACGACCAGAAAAAAGCGAAGAAGGTAGAAGTTACTTTGGGGAATGCGGATGCGGACAACCAAGAAATTACTTCAGGTTTGACAGACGGAGCCAAGGTCATCAGTAATCCAACATCTTCCTTGGAAGAAGGAAAAGAGGTGAAGGCTGATGAAGAAACTAATTAGTCTCAAAAATATCTGCAGGAGTTATCGAAATGGTGACCAAGAACTGCAGGTCCTAAAAAATATTAACTTAGAAGTTCATGAGGGTGAGTTTGTTGCCATTATGGGACCATCTGGTTCTGGTAAGTCTACGTTGATGAATACCATCGGAATGTTGGATACACCAACAAGTGGAGAGTACTACCTTGAAGGTCAAGAAGTGGCAGGCCTTGGAGAGAAACAACTGGCCAAGGTCCGCAACCAGCAAATCGGTTTTGTCTTTCAGCAGTTCTTTCTCTTGTCCAAGCTCAATGCACTTCAAAACGTCGAATTGCCCTTGATTTACGCTGGTGTTTCGGCTTCAAAACGTCGAAAATTGGCTGAGGAATTTCTGGAAAAGGTTGAGCTGACGGAGCGCAGTCATCATTTGCCTTCGGAATTATCCGGTGGTCAAAAGCAACGTGTAGCGATTGCCCGTGCCTTGGTAAATAATCCTTCTATCATCCTAGCTGACGAACCGACAGGAGCTTTGGATACCAAGACGGGAAACCAAATCATGCAGTTGTTGGTGGAGTTAAATAAGGAAGGGAAAACCATTATCATGGTCACGCATGAACCTGAGATTGCTGCCTATGCCAAACGCCAAATTGTCATTCGTGATGGCGTCATCTCGTCTGACAGTGCTCAGGTAGAAAAGGAGGAAAACTAGATGCAGAATCTGAAATTTGCCTTTTCATCCATCATGGCCCACAAGATGCGTTCCTTCCTCACCATGATTGGGATTATCATCGGAGTTTCGTCTGTCGTTGTCATCATGGCTCTGGGAGACTCCATGTCTCGTCAGGTTAATAAAAACATGACCAAATCACAGAAGGATATCCATGTCTTTTTCTCTCCTATCAAAAGCAAGGACGGTTCCTTTACGCAGAAACAATCTGCTTTGACAGTCAGTGGGAAAGAAGAGGATGTTCATGTTGAACCACCAAAACCACTGGAGTCTTGGGTCAAGGAAGCTGCCAAACTCAAAGGAGTAGACAGCTACTATGTCACCAACTCGACCAACGTCACCCTATCTTATAAGGATAAGAAGGTTGAACGAGCGACTCTGACAGGCGGAAATAGCACCTACATGAACGCGGTTGAAAATGAAATCGTTGCGGGTAGAAGTCTAAGACCACAAGACTACAAGGAATTTGCCAGTGTGATTTTATTGGATGAAGAACTAGCCAAGAGTTTGTTTGATAGTCCAGAAGCTGCGGTTAATCAAGTCATCTCTGTCAATGAATTTAGTTACCGTGTGATTGGCGTTTATACAAGTAATGAAGCTAAAACTGCTAAAGCTTTTGGGATTGGTGGTCTTCCAATTACGACCAATATCTCTCTCGCAGCTAATTTTAATACTGATGAAATCTCGAACATCGTCTTTCGTGTCAATGATACTAGTCTAACGCAGACCTTGGGTCCAGAGTTGGCTCGAAAACTGACTGAGATTGCAGGTCTTCAGCAAGGGGAGTACCAAGTTGCGGATGCAACTGCCGCCTTCCAAGAGGTACAACAATTATTTGGTTTTATGACCACCATTATCAGTGCCATCGCAGGAATCTCTCTCTTTGTCGGGGGAACTGGTGTTATGAATATCATGCTGGTTTCGGTGACCGAACGCACACGTGAGATTGGCCTGCGGAAAGCTCTTGGGGCTACACGGGCTAATATCTTAGTACAGTTTTTGATTGAGTCTATGATTTTGACCTTGCTAGGTGGTGTCATCGGTCTTGGGATTGCTGCTGGAATGACCATGTTAGCTGGAGTGCTGCTCCAAAACATGATTGCAGGTATCGAAGTTGGGGTTTCCCTCCCAATCGCTCTCTTTAGCTTGGCTGTGTCAGCAAGTGTTGGGATGATTTTTGGAGTCTTGCCAGCCAATAAAGCGTCTAAGCTTGATCCAATCGAAGCCCTTCGTTATGAATAAGATATAGAACAGAAAAAAACAAGATGGACATTTGTCTGTCTTGTTTTTGTATGGATTTTCCTATCGAAAATCACTAAAAATATGATATAATGAAGTGTTAGAAAAACAGGTTTCATTTGCCTGGAAAGGAAAAATTATGTCTGAAAAGAATTTTTATATTACAACACCGATTTACTATCCATCTGGTAAACTTCATATCGGTTCTGCCTACACAACCATCGCTTGTGATGTCCTAGCTCGCTACAAACGCCTCATGGGCTACGATGTCTTTTATCTGACAGGTCTTGACGAGCATGGTCAGAAAATCCAGCAAAAAGCGGAAGAAGCTGGCATCACACCACAAGCCTATGTTGATGGGATGGCGGTTGGCGTCAAAGAACTCTGGCAATTACTTGATATCTCATATGATAAATTCATTCGTACAACGGATGATTACCATGAAAAAGTTGTAGCACAGGTCTTTGAACGCTTGCTTGCTCAAGATGATATCTACTTGGGCGAATATTCTGGTTGGTATTCAGTATCAGATGAGGAATTCTTTACAGAAAGCCAGCTTGCGGAAGTTTTCCGTGACGAAGCTGGAAATGTGACGGGCGGTATCGCTCCATCAGGTCACGAGGTCGAATGGGTTTCTGAAGAGTCATACTTCCTTCGACTCAGCAAATACCAAGATCGTTTGGTCGAATTTTTCAAATCTCACCCTGACTTCATCACTCCAGATGGTCGTCTCAATGAAATGTTGCGTAACTTTATTGAGCCAGGTTTGGAAGACTTAGCGGTTTCTCGTACAACCTTTACATGGGGTGTACCAGTTCCATCTAATCCAAAACACGTTGTCTATGTTTGGATCGATGCTCTTCTCAACTATGCGACTGCTCTTGGTTATGGTCAAGACAATCATACTAACTTTGATAAGTTCTGGAATGGAACAGTATTCCATATGGTCGGAAAAGACATTCTTCGTTTCCATTCTATCTACTGGCCAATCCTTCTTATGATGTTGGATATCAAATTGCCAGACCGCTTGATTGCCCACGGTTGGTTCGTCATGAAAGACGGCAAAATGTCTAAATCTAAAGGGAATGTCGTTTACCCTGAAATGTTGGTAGAGCGTTATGGACTAGATCCACTTCGTTACTATCTCATGCGTAGCCTTCCGGTTGGTTCAGACGGGACTTTTACTCCAGAGGACTACGTCGGCCGTATCAACTATGAATTAGCAAATGACCTCGGAAACCTCCTCAACCGTACGGTTTCCATGATTAACAAGTACTTTGATGGACAAATTCCTGCCTATGTAGAAGGTGTGACAGAGTTTGACAATGCTCTTGCTCAAGTAGCAGAGCAATCTATCTCTGACTACCATACACACATGGAAGCAGTTGACTACCCACGTGCCCTTGAAGCAGTATGGACTCTTATCTCACGTACCAACAAATACATCGATGAGACAGCTCCATGGGTCTTGGCTAAGGATGAAGCCCTTCGTGACCAGTTGGCAAGTGTCATGAGCCATTTGGCAGCCAGCCTTCGTGTCGTAGCTCACTTGATTGAACCATTTATGATGGAAACTAGTCGCGCTGTATTGGCACAACTTGGTCTAGCAGAAGTTTCTAGCCTAGAAAACTTGAGCTTGGCAGATTTCCCTGCAGGTGTGACTGTTGTTGCCAAAGGAACACCAATCTTCCCACGTCTGGACATGGAAGAAGAGATTGCCTATATCAAGGAACAAATGGAAAGCAACAAACCAGCAGTCGAAAAAGAATGGAATCCAGATGAAGTCGAACTCGAACTAAACAAGGATGAAATCAGGTTTGAAGACTTTGATAAGGTTGAAATCCGTGTCGCAGAAGTCAAAGAAGTGTCTAAAGTAGAAGGTTCTGATAAGTTGCTCCAATTCCGCCTGGATGCTGGTGATGGCGAAGACCGTCAAATCCTCTCAGGAATTGCCAAATACTATCCAAATGAGCAAGAATTGGTCGGCAAGAAGGTCCAAATCGTTGCTAACCTCAAACCTCGCAAGATGATGAAAAAATATGTCAGTCAAGGAATGATCCTCTCAGCTGAACATGATGGACAATTAACCCTTCTCACAGTTGATCCAGCTGTACCAAACGGAAGTGTGATTGGGTAAAAGCAAAAAACCAACGTTATACACGTTGGTTTTTCTTGTTATGCGCGAGATTTTCTAAGAAGTAATCCATCTCCTTTTGCGACTTGAGGACAATTACTTTCTCAGGGTAGGTTTCTTGAACCTGCTGATAGCGTACTTTAGCATTCTTTGTCCGCCCATCCCAGAGAATCCATTTGATAAAATCCCAGTCAAAGCGTTCAGGACAGCCTGCTGCCATACTTTCTCTGACCTTGCCTCGGTATGTGAGATACCGTTTAAAGGCTCGAAAGAGACAAGTCCATGGTGAAAAATTGAGAAAGATAATTTGGTCAGCTTCCAGCATTCTTTCTTCATAGCAACACCAAGAGTAGTTGCCGTCGATGACCCAAGCTTCATGCTTTGTGAAAAAGTTTTTCATCTCGGTCAACATCCATTCGCGGTCACTGTCTTGCCAACCAGGTTGAAATTGGAGTGTGTCCATATGCAGTTTGGGGATGGAGTAGTGGCTAGATAACCTTTCTGCCAGAGTTGACTTGCCTGATCCAGAATATCCGATGATTGCGATTTTCATTTTCTACCTTTTCTGATTAGAGGACAAAAAAACAGCCTCTATGGACTGTTTCTTATTTAGCAAGTTTAGCTGAAAGACGAGCTTTATCGCGGCTTGCTTTGTTTTTATGAATCAAACCTTTAGTTTCTGCTTTGTCGATAGCTGAGCTAGCAGCACGGAAAAGTTCTTCAGAAGGGTTTGCTTCGAAAGCTTTGATAGCAGTACGCATAGCTGATTTTTGAGCTGAGTTTTTTTCGTTTTGTTTAACGTTCAATTCAGCGCGTTTGATAGCTGATTTAATGTTTGCCAATGTTCTTACCTCCATATTTACTAACTATACCATTATATATGAAAACTTAGGTTTTGACAAGGGGAAATTATTTTTTTAGGTAAATTTCATCGATTTCATGGTTTTTAGCCTTGTGGAGAATGACCTCGGCGCGATTCCTTGTCGGTTCGATGTAGTTTTGTAGATTTGTGAGATTAATGCTGGTCCAAACCTGATGTGCAAAGGCTTCAACTTCTCCAATCGGCATTTGCGTAAAGCGGTGGTAGTAGCTGTTGGGATCATTTTGGGCAAAGCTGAGGAGTTTTAAGAAACGATCCAGATACCAACTTTCAATGTCCTCGACAGCAGCATCTACATAGATGGAGAAATCAAAGAAATCAGTGATGTAAAGGCGCTCATTTTGAGGGTTTTGAAAGACATTGATGCCTTCAACAATAACAAAGTCAGCAGCTTTGACACGTTGTTTCTCTCCAGGAACGATGTCATACACTTCATGAGAATAGACAGGAATATCGACATCTTGTCCATTCTTTAGGCGATCAAGAAAATCCAGTAAAGCTTCCATATCATAACTTTCAGGAAAACCTTTGCGATTTAAGATATCTTGGTCCATCAAGGTTTGATTGGGATAGAGAAAACCGTCAGTTGTCACCAATTCTACAGTAGCATCAGTAACTGTACGAGAGAGAAGGATTTGCAGAAGTCGGCTAGTTGTTGATTTTCCTACAGCTACACTTCCTGAAACTCCAATAATGAAGGGTTGAGATTTACTCTCTCTTTGGAGAAAAATCCCCTTAGAAAAGGCTAAATCCTCTTTGGTGCGTTTGTAAATTTGGATGAGATGAGCTAAAGGTAAATAAATATCTGTCACATCTTGCAGACTAATCTGGTCATTGAAACTCTTGATGGATTCTAGTTCCTCTTCTGTCAAAGGAGGTGTTGTCTTTCGATGTAAAGATTGCCAAGTCTGGCGACTGATTTTTTCAAAATGTAAAAATTCGTTGGTCATATTTTTTCCTCGTTCGATATTTTAGTATATCATATTTCTCATCTAAAGAGAGAATGAAATTCGATATTTCTCATTCTGATTCTTGAAAGTTGCTATAAGTTGCTCTAAAAGATCAAAAATAGAGGAAGTAATACAAAAATCTTTTAATTATTGTCATAACAGATTTAGTTTGCTTGTTGAATTTTAGCTTTGTAAACGGTGTTAAAAAACCTTAAAATATGCTAAAATAGTTTTATGAGTAAAATGTATTATGCAGAAAATCCAGATGCTGCTCACGACATTCATGAGTTGAGAGTGGAGTTGTTGGGAGAAAATATGACCTTTTTAACGGACGCAGGTGTCTTTAGTAAAAAGATGGTTGATTTTGGTAGTCAGCTTTTACTGAAGTGTCTCGAGGTTGAAAAAGGCGAGCGGGTGCTAGATGTCGGCTGTGGGTACGGTCCCCTAGGGATTTCTTTGGTCAAGGCTTACGGAGTTCAAGCAACCATGATCGATATCAATAATCGTGCTTTGGACTTGGCGCGAAAAAATGCTGAGAGAAACCAAGTTTCAGCAACTATTTTCCAATCCAACATCTATGAGCAAGTTGAAGGGAAATTTGACCATGTTATTTCCAATCCGCCGATTCGAGCGGGCAAACAAGTTGTTCATGAGATTATCGAAAAGAGCAGAGAGTTCTTGAAAGATGGTGGCGATTTAACGATCGTTATTCAGAAAAAACAGGGTGCTCCTAGTGCCAAAAGCAAGATGGAAGACGTTTTTGGAAATTGTGAAATCATAAAGAAGGACAAGGGTTATTATATCCTTAGAAGTGTGAAAGCATGAGAGCAGTTGATTTAATCCAAAAGAAACGAGATGGTCAAGAACTGACTACGGCTGAAATAAAATGGTTGGTAGAAGGCTATGTGGCTGGAACTGTTCCAGACTATCAGATGTCTGCTTTTGCTATGGCTGTTTATTTTAAAGGAATGACCACACGTGAGATTTCTGACCTGACGATGAATATGGTTAAGACGGGGCAAGAGTTTGATTTGTCAGCCATAGAGGGTATCAAAGTAGATAAACACTCGACAGGTGGTGTAGGTGATAAGGTGACCTTAATCTTGGCTCCACTTGTTGCGAGTTTCGGTGTACCCGTTGCTAAAATGAGTGGTCGTGGACTTGGCCATACTGGCGGAACCCTAGATAAGTTGGAAGCAATCAAGGGTTACCAAGTGGAGCGCAGTCAAGAAGATTTCATTCGTCAGGTACAGGACATTGGTGTATCTGTTATTGGGCAGTCAGATCAGCTGGTTAAAGCAGACAAACTTCTCTATGCCCTCCGTGATGTGACGGCGACTGTCGACACGATTCCTTTGATTGCTAGTTCTGTCATGAGCAAGAAAATTGCTGCTGGGGCGGATGCTATTTTGCTAGACGTAACGGTCGGTGAGGGTGCCTTCATGAAGACGGTTGATGAGGCGCGTGAATTGGCTCAAACCATGGTCGATTTGGGTAAGGCCGTTGGTCGAAAGACAGTAGCGGTTATTACCGATATGAGCCAGCCCTTGGGACGAGCCATTGGCAATCGTCTCGAAATCCTAGAAGCAATTGAAATTCTTCAAGGAAAGGGTCGAGAAGATATCAGTCACTTTATTTGTGAACTAGCTCAGATTATGCTTGGTTTGGCAAATGTCGAGAAGACGGTTGAAGAAGTCCGTCAACACCTTGAAAACGGCCAAGCGCTGGCTAAGTTTGAAGAAATGGTAGCAGCTCAAGGTGGTGATTTAGAAGATCTCTATCGCCCAGTCAAGGTGGCGCATGTAGTAGATATCCCGGCTCAAGAGTCAGGTGTCATTTCAGCCCTTCCAGCGATGGAATTTGGTCTCTATGCCATGAGATTGGGAGCTGGTCGCGCAGTCAAGTCTGATGATTTAGACTATGAAACTGGAATCGTTTTTGAGAAGAAGGTCGGTGACTCCGTTCAAAAGGGAGAAATTGTCGCAAAAGTTTATACAAATGGAAAAATTTCCCCTCAACTAGTTACAGAATTCCAAAAATATGTTAAAATAAATGATAGAGTGAAACGTTTGCAGGAAATAATTGAAATCATCTCATGAAAAGGAGAGAAATTCGAATATGAAGTTAAATAAATATATCGATCATACGCTTTTAAAGCAAGATGCAAGCCAAGAACAAATTGATCGTTTGCTATCTGAAGCGCGTGAGTATGATTTTGCCAGCGTTTGTGTTAATCCTACATGGGTTAAACATGCGAAAACAGGGCTTGAAGGCTCAGATGTAAAGGTTTGTACAGTAGTAGGTTTTTCTTTGGGAGCAACAACTTCAGCTGTGAAAGCTTTTGAAACAAAAGAAGCTGTCCAAAACGGTGCAGATGAGATTGATATGGTTATCAATGTTGGTGCCCTCAAATCAGGCAATCTGGATTTGGTTGAATCGGACATCCGTGCTGTCGTAGAAGCAAGTGGTGACAAGCTGGTTAAGGTCATTATCGAAGCTTGCTTGTTGACAGACGATGAAAAGGTTGTGGCCTGCCAATTATCCCAGAAAGCAGGCGCTGACTTTGTCAAAACATCAACTGGATTTTCAACTGGTGGTGCCACTATAGAGGATGTTCAGTTGATGCGTAAAACAGTCGGGTCAGATATGGGTGTTAAGGCGGCTGGTGGAGCTCGTTCATATGCAGATGCTGTCGCTTTTGTGGAAGCAGGCGCTACCCGTATCGGAACATCTGCTGGCGTTGCGATTTTAAAAGGAGAATTAGCAGATGGCGACTACTGAGTTGATTGAACTAGCAATTGAAACTAGCAAGAAAGCTTATGTGCCTTATTCTCACTTTCCTATCGGAGCTGTTTTAGTTGCCAAGGATGGTAGTATTTATACGGGTGTGAACATCGAGAATGCTAGTTATCCCTTGACTAATTGTGGAGAACGTACTGCTATTTTTAAAGCAGTTTCGGAGGGGCAACGGGAGTTTTCAGAGTTGATTGTCTACGGACAAACTGAAAAACCTATCTCGCCATGTGGCGCTTGTCGCCAAGTGATGGCTGAATTTTTTGAAAAAGATCTAAAAGTGACACTTGTCGCAAAAGATAAATCGACGGTCGAGATGACGGTCGGGGAGTTACTTCCATACTCTTTTACAGACTTAAACTAGTCTGAGTCACTCTCTGAGTGATGCGGTCCTTGTGGCCAACCAATCCATACTTGCAACATCGTTGCACATCTTATTTAGGAGGTTCAGTAATGAACAAGAAACAATGGCTAGGCCTTGGTCTAGTTGCAGTGGCAGCAGTTGGACTTGCTGCATGTGGTAACCGCTCTTCTCGTAACGCAGCTTCATCTTCATCTGAAATGAAGACGAAAGCAGCAATCGTAACAGATACTGGTGGTGTTGATGACAAATCATTTAACCAATCAGCTTGGGAAGGTTTGCAAGACTGGGGTAAAGAACACAATCTTTCTAAAGATAAAGGTTACACTTACTTCCAATCAACAAGCGAAGCAGACTATGCTAACAACTTGCAACAAGCGGCTGGAAGTTACAACCTGATCTTCGGTGTTGGTTTTGCCCTTCACAATGCAGTTGAGGAAGCAGCAAAAGACCACTCTGACCTAAACTATGTCTTGATTGATGATGTGATTGAAGGTCAAAAGAATGTTGCGAGCGTAAGATTTGCGGATAACGAAGCAGCTTACCTTGCTGGTGTTGCAGCAGCGAAAACTACGAAAACAAAGCAAGTTGGTTTTGTAGGTGGTATCGAATCTGAAGTTATTTCACGTTTTGCAGCTGGATTCAAAGCTGGTGTTGAGTCAGTAGACCCATCTATCAAAGTCCAAGTTGACTATGCTGGTTCATTTGGTGATGCTGCCAAAGGTAAAACAATCGCAGCAGCTCAATACGCTGCCGGTGCAGACGTTGTCTACCAAGCAGCTGGTGGTACAGGTGCTGGTGTCTTTGCTGAAGCAAAATCATTGAACGAAAGTAAAAATGAAGACGAAAAAGTTTGGGTTATCGGTGTAGACCGTGACCAAGCAGCGGAAGGTAAATACACTTCTAAAGATGGTAAAGAATCTAACTTTGTTCTTGTATCTACATTGAAACAAGTTGGTACAACTGTAAAAGATATTGCCAACAAAACAGAAAAGGGTGAATTCCCTGGTGGACAAGTGATTGTTTACTCATTGAAAGATAAAGGGGTTGAGCTAGCAGTAACAAACCTTTCAGAAGAAGGTAAAAAAGCTGTTGAAGATGCAAAAGCTAAAATCCTTGACGGAAGCGTAAAAGTTCCTGAAAAATAATGGATAAAAGTCATTTCTTAGGAAGCGGCCATTGGTCGCTTCTTTAAGAATTGAGGCAACTTTTGTCTCAATAGAGCTTGTTAATGTGATTAGCAGGTTTTATTGAAATAAAATAAACCTCTGAAAGGAAGAGCATATGGCACACGAAAATGTCATTGAGATGCGGGATATTACCAAGGTGTTTGGTGAATTTGTAGCAAACGACAAAATCAACTTGCAACTGCGAAAGGGTGAAATCCATGCACTTTTAGGAGAAAATGGAGCGGGTAAATCCACTCTGATGAATATGCTGGCAGGACTTCTTGAACCAACAAGCGGTGAAATTGTGGTGAATGGTCAGGTTGTAAAACTTGACTCGCCATCTAAAGCCGCTGGTCTTGGAATTGGGATGGTTCACCAACATTTTATGTTGGTTGAGGCTTTTACAGTAGCTGAGAATATCATTTTAGGAAGTGAAATCACTAAAAATGGTGTTCTAGATATAGCTGGAGCTACTAAAGAAATCAAGGCTCTTTCTGAACGTTATGGTTTAGCAGTGGATCCTGCTGCTAAGGTGGCGGATATTTCCGTTGGTGCCCAACAACGTGTAGAAATCTTGAAAACACTCTATCGTGGTGCTGATATCCTTATCTTTGATGAACCTACAGCCGTATTGACTCCTTCAGAGATTGATGAGTTGATGGCAATCATGAAAAACCTTGTCAAAGAAGGGAAGTCCATTATTTTGATTACCCACAAGTTAGATGAGATTCGTGCGGTATCGAATCGAGTGACGGTTATCCGTCGTGGGAAATCAATCCAGACGGTTGAAATCGCAGGCGCAACAAATGCGGACTTGGCAGAAATGATGGTTGGACGCTCAGTCTCTTTTAAAACGGAAAAACAGGCACCACAACCAAAAGAAGTGGTCTTGTCTATCAAAGACTTGGTTGTCAATGAAAACCGCGGTGTACCAGCAGTAAAAAATCTCTCCTTGGATGTTCGTGCTGGTGAAATTGTTGGTATTGCAGGTATTGATGGCAATGGTCAGTCTGAACTCATTCAAGCCATTACTGGTCTTCGTAAGGTTGAGTCAGGTAGCGTTGAATTAAAAGGCAAATCAATCGTGGGGATGCATCCTCGACAAATTACAGAACTCAGTGTGGGGCATGTTCCTGAAGACCGCCACCGTGATGGTTTGATTTTGGAGATGATGATTTCAGAAAATATCGCTCTTCAAACCTACTACAAAGAACCACTCAGCAAGAATGGTATCTTGAACTATGCCAATATTACTTCACATGCTAAGAAATTGATGGAAGAATTTGACGTCCGTGCGGCGAGCGAGTTTGTTCCAGCAGCAGCTCTTTCAGGAGGAAATCAACAAAAAGCGATTATCGCTCGTGAGATTGATCGTGATCCTGATCTCCTTATTGTCAGCCAACCAACTCGTGGTCTGGATGTCGGTGCCATTGAATATATCCACAAACGCTTGATTGAAGAACGTGATAACGGGAAAGCTGTGCTTGTTGTCAGCTTTGAATTGGATGAGATTTTAAATGTTTCAGACCGAATTGCTGTTATTCATGATGGGAAGATTCAAGGTATTGTGTCGCCAGAAACGACTAACAAACAAGAACTTGGTATCTTGATGGCAGGTGGAAACTTGGGAAAGGAGAAGGATGATGTCTAAAAAGTTACAACAAATTTCGGTTCCCTTGATTTCCGTATTCTTAGGAATCTTGCTCGGAGCCATCGTCATGTGGATTTTCGGCTACGATGCTATCTGGGGTTATGAGGAGTTGTTCTATACAGCTTTTGGTAGTCTTCGTGGGATTGGCGAGATTTTCCGTGCCATGGGTCCTCTTGTCTTGATTGGTCTGGGGTTTGCAGTTGCCAGCCGTGCAGGTTTCTTTAACGTTGGACTTCCTGGTCAGGCACTAGCGGGTTGGATTCTTAGTGGTTGGTTTGCTTTGTCGCATCCGGACATGCCACGCCCAATGTTGATTTTAGCGACCGTAGTAATTGCTTTGATTGCAGGTGGGATTGTAGGTGCTATCCCAGGTATTCTCAGAGCCTATTTAGGTACATCAGAAGTTATCGTAACCATCATGATGAACTATATTGTTTTGTATGTAGGGAACGCCTTTATTCATTCTTTTCCGAAAGACTTTATGCAAAGCACGGACTCAACGATTCGTGTGAGTGCCAATGCCACTTATCAGACACCATGGTTATCTGAGTTGACTGGCAATTCTCGTATGAATATCGGGATCTTCTTTGCCATCATTGCTGTTGGTGTGATTTGGTTCTTGCTCAAGAAAACGACTCTCGGTTTTGAAATTCGTGCAGTTGGTCTCAATCCCCATGCCTCAGAGTACGCTGGTATTTCAGCAAAACGTACAATCATCCTATCAATGATCATCTCTGGTGCATTAGCTGGTCTTGGTGGAGCTGTCGAAGGTCTTGGAACTTTCCAAAACGTTTACGTTCAAGGTTCATCATTAGCTATCGGATTTAACGGGATGGCAGTTAGTTTGCTTGCTGGAAACTCACCAATTGGAATTCTCTTTGCAGCATTCTTATTTGGAGTTTTGCAAGTAGGAGCACCGGGTATGAACGTAGCGCAAGTTCCGTCTGAGCTTGTCAGCATTGTAACAGCGTCTATTATCTTCTTTGTCAGCGTTCACTACATTATCGAACGCTTTGTCAAACCTAAAAAACAAGTTAAAGGAGGTAAGTAAGGATGTCTATTACAACATTATTCACCCTCTTGGTCTCTTCTATGCTGATTTACTCAGCACCACTTATTTTTACGAGTATTGGAGGAGTCTTCTCTGAACGTGGTGGTGTCGTTAATGTCGGTCTTGAAGGAATTATGGTTATGGGAGCCTTTTCTGGGGTTGTCTTTAACCTTGAGTTTGCAGAACAACTTGGAGCAGCGACTCCTTGGATTTCCTTGTTAGTTGCTGGTATCGTGGGAGCTGTTTTCTCTCTCATCCATGCAGTCGCTACAGTTCATTTTCGTGCGGACCATGTTGTCAGTGGTACAGTATTGAACTTGATGGCTCCTGCTCTAGCAGTTTTCTTGGTTAAAGTTCTTTATAACAAAGGACAAACAGATAATTTAAGCCAGACTTTTGGACGTTTTGATTTCCCAGTTTTGGCTGATATCCCTGTGATTGGAGATATCTTCTTCAAGTCTACCAGTCTACTAGGTTATATCGCTATTGCCTTCTCATTCCTTGCTTGGTTTATCCTCTTCAAGACCCGCTTTGGTCTTCGTCTTCGCTCTGTCGGTGAACACCCTCAGGCAGCGGATACCTTGGGGATCAATGTCTATAAGATGCGATATCTTGGAGTTATCATTTCAGGTTTCCTAGGGGGAATTGGGGGAGCGATTTATGCTCAATCCATTTCTGTCAACTTCTCAGTGACAACTATTGTCGGTCCTGGATTTATCGCTCTTGCTGCGATGATCTTTGGTAAATGGAATCCAATTGGTGCTATGCTTTCTAGTCTTTTCTTTGGACTTTCACAAAGTTTGGCAGTTATCGGTTCTCAATTGCCTTTCCTACAAGGAGTGCCAGCGGTTTACCTTCAAATCGCCCCTTATGTCTTGACCATCCTTGTCTTGGCAGCCTTCTTTGGAAAAGCAGTTGCGCCAAAAGCGGACGGTATCAACTACATCAAATCAAAATAAGCATGCAAAAAAACGTCAGTTTCAAACTGGCGTTTTATTTTTTAGGATTTTGATGGGTTAGGTTCAATCCCCAAGGGACAAGATTTTCAGTTTTGTTATTGATGCGTGTGATATTATCCTTGTGACGAATGATAATCAAGCTAGCAAGTGCTAGGATAATCAAAATGAAGAGAGGATCATAGCTGTTTAGGATAAATCCAAATAGTGGAAATAGTAGAACTCCGATAACGGCTGCGATAGAAGCGGCAACGCTAGACAAGGAAATCATACTACCAAGATAGAGGGTTCCAAAGAATACGACTGCTAGGTAGAGACAGAAGATAGGCGCAAATCCGAAAACAACCCCAGCACTAGTTGCGACAGCCTTGCCCCCCTTAAAGCCTGCAAAGATAGGAAAGGTATGTCCAATGACAGCCAAAAGTCCAAAGACAAGAGGTGATACACCTTGTAGGTGGAAAAGAATTGGAAGCAGAGTGGCCAAGGTTCCTTTAAAGAAGTCAATTACAAAGGTTGCCATACCTGCTTTCTTACCCAAAATACGGAAAGTATTGGTTGTTCCAGTATTTCCAGAACCATGCTCTCGCAGATTTGTTTGAAAGAAGATTTGTCCGATCCAAAGACCAGAAGGGATTGAGCCTAGTAGATAAGCTGAAATTAATAATACAAATGTCATCATAGACCTATTATATCATGAAATGGTATAGAAAGTCATAGAACACCCTGTGAAATTGTGACAGCTGAATGGGAAAAACTTTGCAAAATCCCTAGAAAACCTGTAAAATAGTAAAGATGAACAAATAGGAGGTTCCTTGTGTCAAAAAAGGAAATCAATATTAACAACTACAATGATGACGCCATTCAGGTGCTAGAAGGGTTGGATGCGGTCCGTAAACGTCCGGGGATGTATATCGGTTCGACCGACGGTGCAGGTCTCCATCACCTAGTCTGGGAAATTGTGGACAATGCAGTCGATGAGGCCTTGTCTGGCTTCGGTGATCGCATTGATGTGACGATCAATAAAGACGGAAGTCTAACAGTAGAGGACCATGGTCGTGGGATGCCGACTGGTATGCACGCCATGGGAATTCCAACTGTTGAGGTCATCTTTACTATTCTTCACGCCGGAGGGAAATTCGGTCAGGGGGGTTATAAGACATCTGGAGGTCTCCACGGGGTGGGGTCTTCTGTTGTTAATGCCCTTTCTAGTTGGCTAGAGGTGGAAATCACTCGTGATGGTGCAGTCTACAAGCAACGCTTTGAAAATGGTGGAAAACCTGCCACGACTTTGAAGAAAATTGGTACAGCACCCAAGTCTAAGACAGGTACCAAGGTTACTTTTATGCCTGATGCGACAATCTTCTCTACGACTGACTTCAAGTACAATACCATTTCAGAACGACTCAATGAGTCAGCCTTTCTCTTAAAAAATGTGACCTTGTCTCTGACAGATAAACGAACAGACGAAGCAATCGAGTTTCACTATGAAAATGGAGTTCAGGACTTTGTTTCTTATCTGAATGAAGACAAGGAAACCTTGACGCCAGTCCTCTACTTCGAAGGCGAAGATAATGGCTTCCAGGTGGAAGTAGCCCTCCAGTACAATGATGGATTTTCAGATAACATTCTATCCTTTGTCAATAATGTCCGTACCAAAGACGGTGGAACCCATGAGACGGGACTCAAGTCTGCTATCACTAAGGTCATGAATGACTACGCGCGTAAGACAAGTCTTCTCAAGGAAAAAGATAAAAACCTTGAAGGTTCAGACTATCGTGAGGGACTAGCGGCCGTTCTTTCTATCCTAGTTCCTGAAGAACACCTCCAGTTTGAAGGACAGACCAAGGACAAACTTGGAAGTCCACTAGCTCGCCCGATTGTGGATAGCATTATTGCTGAAAAATTAACTTTCTTCCTCATGGAAAATGGGGAACTGGCTTCCAATCTCATCCGTAAGGCTATCAAGGCTCGTGACGCTCGTGAAGCAGCACGCAAGGCGCGTGATGAGAGCCGAAATGGCAAAAAAAATAAGAAAGACAAGGGCTTGTTGTCTGGGAAATTGACCCCAGCCCAGTCTAAGAATCCTGCAAAAAATGAACTCTATCTGGTCGAGGGGGATTCTGCCGGTGGCTCTGCTAAACAAGGTCGTGACCGCAAGTTCCAGGCTATCCTACCTCTTCGTGGTAAGGTTATCAATACAGCCAAAGCTAAGATGGCAGATATCCTCAAAAATGAGGAAATCAACACTATGATTTATACCATCGGTGCGGGTGTGGGAGCAGACTTTTCTATTGAGGATGCTAACTATGACAAGATCATTATTATGACCGATGCCGATACTGACGGTGCCCACATTCAGACCTTGCTCTTAACATTTTTCTACCGCTATATGCGTCCGCTAGTCGAGACAGGACATGTCTATATCGCCTTACCGCCTCTTTACAAGATGTCTAAAGGAAAAGGCAAGAAAGAAGAAGTGGCTTATGCTTGGACCGACGGAGAGCTAGAAGAGCTCCGCAAGCAGTTTGGCAAAGGCGCTACCCTTCAACGCTACAAGGGACTTGGTGAGATGAACGCCGATCAGCTCTGGGAAACAACCATGAACCCAGAAACCCGTACCCTTATCCGTGTCACCATTGAAGACCTAGCACGCGCCGAACGCCGGGTCAATGTCCTCATGGGAGATAAGGTTGAACCCCGCCGTAAGTGGATTGAAGATAATGTCAAGTTTACACTGGAAGAGAGTGGGGAGATGGTGTTTTGATGAAATTGAAGGTATAGGTTATAGGAGTTTTTAGAATGGGAAAAAATAAAAACAAGAAGAAAAAAGGTGTAGGAAGAATTATCAAGCTATTTAGAAATTACGGATATATTTCTACGGATAGTTTTGGTCAAGAAGGTGAGGAGCTTCCATTTCAGTTTACTCCTGAGATGATAAAAGAAATAGATGGTATTGAGTACATTGAATATAGTAAAGGGGTAGAGTTTAATATAAAAAAGGGAGTGAGTCTTAGAGATAAGATAATCAGAGAGGCTAGTGACTTAAAGTTTGATTCTCGAAATTTAATTCAGGAAAAGCGTGTGGAATCAAAGTCCTATTTGGAACAAGTAAAAGAAAAATTTGATTTGTTTAATATTCAACTACCAACCAAAAATCAAATGGAAAACGAAATCAGAGAGCTTGATTTGGTGGTTGATCAGTTTACTGCTTCTGAGTTAAAAAATTTTTATGATTTTGTTTTGGTAGATGATGAAGCTATTTTATATGAATATTTGAAAAAAATAGGATTTCAACCCTATATGTTAGATTATATTGTTAATGGTCTTTTTATTGAAAAAACTTTGGGCAATTTTAAAAAAATTGATGTAAAACACATTGTTAAAATTGACGATATTGACAAAGTATTTAGAGAAAAGATATTAAGATGGATATTAGGGATTGAAAATTCATACAAAAGTTTATTAAGTAGATTAGCTACTCAGAGAGAAGGTGGAGATGAAATTGCTACTAGAGTTGTTAGGTATTGGAAAAATTCTACAGACGATGTTAAGAAAGGACAATATAAGAGAGCTCAAAACAGATTTAAGTATCTAAGTTACTCAGATAAATTTGATTATATTAATTCCGATATAATTCCATTAGAAGATTTAATGGACCAAATGGATTTGAGTACTTTAGAATCTTTGCTTGTTAAGTTTGATGATTTTTCAAAAGAAAGTATTTCTACAGGGGGACGTTTATTAACTCCTTTTGTCAGAGATATTGTTTTACATAAAACAGTACTTTCAGATTTAAGAATTATAAGAAATGCAGCGGCACATGGAAGGTTTGTAATTCCAACTATAGTAAATCCTGATTATAATCCTAACTGGGACTTGGAGTTTGATAACCCTCTTGAAAGAACTAAAATTAAAGATTGGTTCATATTTGGTTATTTAAAACAGGAACTAATATCCCAAGGATTTGACGAGTCTATGTCAGTAAGGATTGCACAAACCATTTTTGGTAATCCCTACAGAAAAGCTTGGTTTGAACTTAATTTTATTTATCATCGATTCATTAGTCTTTTTGATGAGAAAATGTATAATGATTTCAAAAACGAATCGAATTATTTCTTAGATTATGACAGTGATTATGATAGAAATGAACAAGAAAAAAATGTCAATCCCATTTTAAAAGATATTGGAGACTTAACAAAGTTTGAGTCAGATTCACTTCTTCAGGATTTTCCTCCAGCGTATAAAACAATAGCAAATGAAGCATCACTTGCAGAGAAAACGGCAATCCTCCATTTTTATGAAACAGGAATACATCTACAGAAGTATTTTTGATTTTTACTATTTTGAAACAATATTCCACACGAATAATCACCTTTCCCAGTTTTAAAACAAGAAATCCCACATGAAAAATTTCTTATATAGTAGCAAAAAACCAAATCCCACATGTGTAATTTGAGTTTTTAGAGCAAAAACCGAACGTTTACATGTGTTCCGAGCGGTTTTGGAGCAAAAGATTAAAAAACACATGAAGAAAGAGGAGTTTTATGAAAAAAGAATATGGAATCACGAGTTTAACTGTACGCAATTTAGAAAACAACGAATTCTTCCAACTTCTATCTGAGAGCAAGGACGAGTTGGGGGCTTTTACAAAAGCCAATAAGTCTGAGCAGGTTTACGCAACGAAGCTTGGGGATATGGAGAAACTTCTTGAGACCTTGCAAGCTGGTTTGCACCGTTCCAAGGCCAGTCAAACGGTGGCTAGTCTGGAAACGTCTGATCGTGAGCGTGATGATGCGCTTTCTACCTTGACCGGTTTGGTCAAGGCCTTCTCTCGAGTGAAAGAGACAAGTAGCAAGGAGGCTTACGACAAACTCAGCAAACTTTTCAAAAATTATGCTGGGCTAACGAGTATGAGCTACGAAAAAGAGACGGAAGCTATTAACCATTTGCTCAAGGAGCTAAAAGCTACTGACTACCAAACTGCCCTTTCAACCCTGCATTTGACAACTCATGTAGAAACCTTGACAAAGGCGCAGGCTCAGTTTGAAAAAGCCTATAAGGAGCGCTTGGCTGAGCAAAAAGGCAAGGCACCTAGTCAAAACAAAGAAGTCCGTGCGAAACTACAAGAAATCTATGACTTCCTTGTGGACTTTACTGCAATCAACGCCTATGCTTATCCAGATAAAAAGCAGTATGCTGATCTCCGTGACCATCTCAACGCTATCCGTAGTCGCTATAAAAAACGCAAGCCAATCAAAATAATTACCCCAACACAACCAGAAGAAGCCAAGTAGGTTGTTCGGTTTAATTTATGCGAGTCAAAATAAATCTTAGAAAGTGAATATAGGATATAAAGATGAATGAATTAGTGATTGGATTATTTGCGGCTCTGTTAGGTGCAATTGTGTCAATCTTTACCTTATATATCAATTATAGAAGTTCTTTAGATGGCATTTCAGGCTGGCGCTCAAAACTTTTTGATGCAGCTTCTGCTAAGGAAATTACGCTTAAAGAAGTTCAGGTGTTAAGGACAGCTCTACGCTATGAACCAACTAAGGAAGTTCACGAAAACACTTTTGATTGGATATCTAATATCATGATTTACTATTGTGATTATATTTCGTTAAAGTATTTTGAACATCATGAAACAAGTCTCTTGTATCAAGAACAGGAAATCATCAGGATTTTTATCAGATGTCTGTTGAAGAACCATTGGGAATACAATGCTTCTATGCTATCATCGTTGAAATTTTTGAAGCTTTATTACAATGCTTCAAGACAACCAGAATTTATTCGTGAAACATATAATAAAGCAAAGGCAATAAGTAGAACCTTAGAGAATGACGATGAAGAATATAATCTGATTGAAAAAATCAATAAAAAGATGATGGGAAGAGGATCAGATGAAACATGATATAGATATTAAGATCACTAAAAATAGTGAGAAGAAGATAAATGAATTTGATGCTAAGAAGTATTTAGATAATTATATAAAACCCGGTGAAGCTAATCAGAAAAAGGAAGAAAAGTACAATATTATACTTGAAAATTCAGACTGGATCAGATGTGGCATATGGAGTATGGGTGTCATTGTAGGGGTTAATTTGATAAGTGACATTCTTCAAATTTTTGTAGATTCTTTTAAGTTTTGCAATATAAATGTTTCTGTTAGTTTTTTCAAAATCAGCCCCCAAACAAATGTATTAGCTGTTCTGTTAGTAGTTTTACTTATTATTAATGAGTTTTTTAAAAAGAAGAAATAAAAACAAAGATGGCTATCAAAGTCATGAAAAAACTAGTCATGGAATTTGTCAAAGAATTTGATAACGAAAAAGTTCCAGCAGACAGTCCCCTTTATAGATATGTCCTCTACAGAATCGAGAGTTTCCACTAAAAAGGTAGGTGTTTCCATGAGAACTGAACCCCAAATGCTAGATTTAATTTTACAAACCGCAAAAACTCTAAAAGTCAACGCTGTCGCTATGTCTGGTTCGCGGACAAACCCAAACGCCCCTAAGGACGAGTTCCAAGACTACGATGTGGTCTACATCGTGGAGGATTTGGACGCTCTGGTGGCTGACCTTTCTTGGTTAGAACAGTTTGGCAACCGTCTGATTGAACAGTATAATGTACTGGGACACCGTCGACTTTATCTTATGCTCTTTGAAGGTGGCAATCGAATAGATTTGACCCTCTGCCCCAAAGACCACATTCAAGAGTGGGTGGATAGTGAAGCCGATTATACAGTTTTGAAAGATGAGAAAGGCTTGTTTGAGTCCTATACTACAAGTCCAGAGCGTTACTGGACAAGTCCAGCTAGTGAGATTGATTTTGAAAAAGCCTGCAATGAATTTTGGTGGGTTTCCGCCTATGTGGTCAAGGGAATCTGTCGCAAGCAACTTCTCTATGCAACTGACCATCTTTACGGTATTTGCCAACAAGAACTCCTGAAGATCTTGGCTTGGCAGGTCGCAAGTGATAGGGGAACAGTCGATATTGGTAAGAACTACAAGTATCTATTCCAGTATTTACCTACAGAGAAAGAGAAGGAATTCTCTGCTCTGCTTGATTTTTCAAGTGTAGAAAAACTTACTCAGTCATTGTTTGATACGATGCAACTTTTTCACAGGGAAGCTCAAATCCTTGCTCAAAAGATGGGCTTTGCCTACGATAAGGAGGTGGCTGAGAAGATGATTGAGTATGCTAAAGAGAGACTTAGCTTCTAATTATTATTAAAAAGAAAAATAAAAAGAGAATTATTATGTCCAATATTCAAAACATGTCCCTTGAGGATATCATGGGAGAGCGCTTTGGTCGCTACTCCAAGTACATCATTCAAGACCGGGCTTTGCCAGATATTCGAGATGGCTTGAAGCCGGTTCAGCGACGTATTCTTTATTCTATGAATAAGGATGGCAATACCTTTGACAAGAGCTACCGCAAGTCGGCCAAGTCAGTTGGGAATATCATGGGGAATTTCCACCCACACGGTGACAGTTCCATCTATGATGCCATGGTCCGTATGTCTCAGGACTGGAAAAATCGTGAGATTTTGGTTGAAATGCACGGTAACAACGGTTCTATGGACGGAGATCCGCCTGCGGCGATGCGTTATACCGAGGCGCGTTTGTCTGAGATCGCTGGTTATCTTCTTCAAGATATCGAGAAAAAGACAGTTCCTTTTGCCTGGAACTTTGACGATACGGAGAAAGAGCCGACGGTTTTGCCAGCAGCCTTTCCAAACCTCTTGGTCAATGGATCTACTGGGATTTCGGCTGGTTATGCCACCGATATTCCTCCGCATAATTTGGCTGAGGTTATCGATGCCGCGGTTTACATGATTGACCACCCAACAGCCAAGGTTGAAAAGCTGATGGAATTCTTGCCTGGACCAGACTTCCCTACAGGAGCTATCATCCAAGGGCGTGACGAAATCAAGAAGGCCTATGAAACTGGAAAAGGGCGCGTGGTCGTTCGTTCTAAAACTGAGATTGAAAAGTTAAAAGGTGGCAGGGAGCAAATCGTTATCACTGAGATTCCTTATGAAATCAATAAGGCCAATCTGGTCAAGAAAATCGATGATGTTCGTGTCAATAACAAGGTGGCAGGTATTGCTGAGATTCGTGATGAGTCTGACCGTGACGGTCTTCGTATCGCTATTGAGCTCAAGAAAGACGCTAACACTGAGCTTGTCCTCAACTATCTCTTCAAATACACCGACCTACAAATCAACTACAACTTTAACATGGTGGCGATTGACAATTTCACGCCTCGTCAGGTCGGAATTGTCCCAATTTTGTCTAGCTACATCGCCCACCGTCGTGAAGTGATTTTGGCACGTTCCCGTTTTGATAAGGAAAAGGCTGAGAAACGTCTCCATATCGTTGAAGGTTTGATTCGCGTGATTTCGATTTTGGACGAAGTCATTGCTTTAATTCGTGCTTCTGAGAATAAGGCTGATGCCAAGGAAAACCTCAAGGTTAGCTATGAGTTTACAGAAGAGCAGGCTGAGGCCATCGTGACCTTGCAACTTTACCGTTTGACGAATACCGACGTGGTTGTCTTGCAGGAAGAAGAAGCAGAATTGCGTGAAAAAATTGCCATGCTTGCGGCTATCATCGGTGATGAACGAACTATGTACAATCTTATGAAGAAAGAACTCCGTGAGGTCAAGAAGAAATTTGCGACACCACGTTTGAGTACTTTGGAAGATACAGCAAAAGTAATCGAGATTGATACAGCCAGCCTCATCGCAGAGGAAGATACCTATGTCAGCGTGACCAAGGCAGGTTATATCAAACGCACTAGCCCACGTTCCTTTGCAGCATCCACTCTGGAAGAAATTGGCAAACGTGATGATGATCGTTTAATCTTTGTTCAATCTGCCAAGACAACGCAACACCTCTTGATGTTCACAACTCTTGGAAATGTCATCTACAGACCAATCCATGAATTAGCAGATATTCGCTGGAAAGATATCGGAGAGCATCTGAGCCAGACCATTACAAACTTTGAAACTAACGAAGAAATCCTTTATGCAGAAGTAGTGGATCAGTTTGATGATGCGACAACTTATTTTGCAGTGACTCGCCTTGGTCAAATCAAGCGTGTAGAACGCAAAGAATTCTCTCCATGGCGGACCTACAAGTCTAAGTCTGTCAAGTATGCTAAGCTCAAAGACGAGACAGACCAGATTATAGCGGTGGCTCCAATTAAACTGGATGATGTACTCTTGATTAGCCAAAACGGTTATTCCCTTCGTTTCAATATCGAAGAGGTTCCAGTTGTTGGTGCCAAGGCGGTAGGGGTCAAGGCTATGAACCTGAAAGCAGATGATGCACTTCAGGCTGCCTTCATCTGTAATACCTCATCCTTCTACCTCTTGACCCAACGTGGAAGTTTGAAACGCGTTTCCATTGAGGAAATTCCAGCGACCAGCCGTGCTAAACGAGGCCTACAAGTCTTGCGTGAGTTGAAAAACAAACCGCACCGTGTCTTTTTAGCAGGAGCAGTTGCAGAGCGAGGATTCGTTGGTGATCTCTTTAGTACAGAAATGGAAGAAAACGACCAAACGCTGCTTGTCCAATCTAACAAGGGAACAATCTATGAGAGTTGCTTGCAAGACTTGAACCTGTCAGAACGCACTAGCAATGGGAGCTTTATCTCAGATACCATTTCAGATGAGGAAGTTTTTGATGCTTACATCAAAGAAGTCTTTAAAGAGGACAAAACAAATTCGTAAAAAGAATCAGTCCAGAGGGCTGATTTCTTTATGTTGAAAAAATTTTCAGAAAATTACAAATAATACTTGAAATTTTACTAGAAAAGTGTAGAATAGAACACATAGTTTGAATAGTATAAAGGAGAAACACATGACAGTTGCAATTGATTGGGAAAATCTTGGATTTTCTTATATGAAATTACCTTATCGCTATATCGCTCACTACAAAAATGGTCAATGGGATCAAGGAGAATTGACAGAGGATGCGACCTTGCATATTTCAGAGTCTTCTCCAAGTCTTCACTATGGACAGCAAGCATTTGAGGGATTGAAAGCCTATCGTACGAAGGATGGTAGTATTCAACTTTTCCGTCCTGATGAAAATGCCAAGCGTCTGCAACGTACCTGCGACCGTCTCTTGATGCCTCAAGTTCCAACAGAAATGTTTGTAGAAGCTTGTAAAGCAGTTGCCCGCGCAAATGAAGAATACGTCCCACCATATGGAACAGGTGGAACCCTTTATCTTCGTCCTCTTTTGATTGGTGTCGGAGATATCATCGGGGTAAAACCAGCAGAAGAGTACATTTTCACTATCTTTGCTATGCCAGTTGGAAATTACTTTAAGGGTGGATTGGTTCCAACCAATTTCTTGATTCAGGATGAATACGACCGTGCAGCTCCACATGGTACGGGTGCGGCTAAGGTTGGAGGAAACTATGCTGCGAGTCTTTTGCCAGGGAAGTTGGCCAAATCACGCCATTTCTCAGATGTTATCTACCTAGACCCATCTACACATACAAAGATTGAGGAAGTCGGTTCAGCTAACTTCTTTGGAATCACGGCAGACAATGAATTTGTTACGCCATTGAGTCCATCCATCTTGCCATCTATTACCAAGTACTCTTTGCTTTACTTGGCAGAACACCGCTTGGGCTTAACACCGATTGAAGGTGATGTCCCAATCGATAATTTGGATCGTTTTGTAGAGGCAGGTGCTTGTGGTACAGCAGCGGTCATTTCTCCAATTGGGGGGATCCAACATGGCGATGATTTCCATGTTTTCTATAGTGAAACAGAAGTAGGTCCTGTTACACGTAAACTCTACGATGAATTGACGGGTATCCAATTTGGTGATGTAGAAGCACCAGAGGGATGGATTGTCAAAGTGGATTAAAAGACACGAAGCAAAGAGAAACTCCATAGCAGTTGTAATAGCTGAAATGGAGTTTTTTCTTGCTAGTTTTAGCATTTTCTTGTACAATAGAAAAAGTGAAAAGAGGTAGAGTATGAGTAAAAAAGATAAGAAAATTGAAATTCAATTAGCAGATGCAAAAGTGACTGTTGGAAAAGACAGCTATGAAGGATACGTTTTGACGATTGGGAAAAAGGTCATTGGAGAAATTGCCGAATTAGATAGCCAATTTGCCATCATAAAGAATGGAAATGTCGATAGTTTTTATAAAAAACTTGAAAAAGCTGTGGAAATTTTGATTGAAAACTATAATTTGACAAAATAATACTTGTTTTATTGAAAATTTCATGATATAATAGTTCTCGTTAAACATTGGAGAGATAGCGAAGAGGCTAAACGCGGCGGACTGTAAATCCGCTCCTTCGGGTTCGGGGGTTCGAATCCCTCTCTCTCCATTCATCAATGGGGTATAGCCAAGCGGTAAGGCAAGGGACTTTGACTCCCTCATGCGTTGGTTCGAATCCAGCTACCCCAGTTCTTAGGTAATAAATTCAAGATAAAAAGAAAAATATCTTAGGGTATTTTATTTTTATAATTGAAAGACGTGAACGATATGAACATGTCTTTGCGGGTGCTTAGGAAAAAAATTATAAGTATGTCAAGTTTGGAAAGACTTGATTGTTGGAGGATTTTTTAGATGAACGAATTTGAAGATTTGCTAAATAGCGTTAGCCAAGTTGAGCCTGGTGATGTTGTTAGTGCTGAAGTATTGACAGTTGATGCGACTCAAGCTAACGTTGCAATCTCTGGGACTGGTGTTGAAGGTGTCTTGACTCTTCGCGAATTGACAAACGATCGCGATGCAGATATCAATGACTTTGTGAAAGTAGGAGAAGTATTGGATGTTCTTGTACTTCGTCAAGTAGTTGGTAAAGATACTGATACAGTTACATACCTTGTATCTAAAAAACGCCTTGAAGCTCGCAAAGCATGGGACAAACTTGTAGGACGCGAAGAAGAAGTTGTTACTGTTAAAGGAACTCGTGCCGTTAAAGGTGGACTTTCAGTAGAATTTGAAGGTGTTCGTGGATTTATCCCAGCTTCAATGTTGGATACTCGTTTCGTACGTAACACTGAGCGTTTCGTAGGTCAAGAATTTGATGCTAAAATCAAAGAAGTTGACCCTAAAGAAAATCGCTTCATCCTTTCACGTCGTGAAGTTGTTGAAGCAGCTACTGCAGCAGCTCGTGCTGAAGTATTCAGTAAATTAGCTGTTGGTGATGTCGTAACTGGTAAAGTTGCTCGTATCACTAGTTTTGGTGCTTTCATCGACCTTGGTGGTGTTGACGGATTGGTTCACTTGACTGAATTGTCACACGAACGTAACGTATCACCTAAATCAGTTGTAACTGTTGGTGAAGAAATCGAAGTTAAAGTCCTTGATCTTAATGAAGAAGAAGGACGCGTATCACTTTCACTTAAAGCAACAACACCTGGACCATGGGATGGCGTTGAGCAAAAATTGGCTAAAGGTGATGTAGTAGAAGGAACAGTTAAACGTTTGACTGACTTCGGTGCATTTGTTGAGGTATTGCCAGGTATCGATGGACTTGTTCACGTATCACAAATTTCACACAAACGTATCGAAAATCCAAAAGAAGCTCTTACTGTTGGTCAAGAAGTTACTGTTAAAGTCCTTGATGTTAACGCTGACGCAGAACGTGTATCACTTTCTATCAAAGCTCTTGAAGAACGTCCAGCTCAAGAAGAAGGACAAAAAGAAGAAAAACGTGCTGCTCGTCCACGTCGTCCAAAACGTCAAGAAAAACGTGATTTCGAACTTCCAGAAACACAAACAGGATTCTCAATGGCTGACTTGTTCGGTGATATCGAACTTTAATCAAATTGATAATCACAAAATCCTTTGTTTAAAACAAGGGATTTTTCTTTTGTCTCTTTCTCATTTTTGATATAATAGTTCTATGTTAGATTCAGAAAAACAATCACAATATCAATTGTTAAATGAGGAACTCTCTTATTTGCTTGAAGGTGAGAGCAATGTTCTTGCCAATCTTTCGAATGCTAGTGCCCTCCTAAAATCTCGCTTTCCCAATACTGTATTTGCAGGATTTTATCTGTTTGATGGTAGCGAGTTGGTTTTAGGGCCTTTTCAGGGTGGTGTTTCTTGTATTCGCATTCCGCTTGGGAAAGGCGTGTGTGGAGAAGCTGCTGAGTTTCAAGAGACTGTCTTAGTTGGCGATGTGAGCACCTATCCAAACTACATTTCTTGTGATAGTATGGCCAAGAGTGAGATTGTGGTTCCCATGCTCAAGAATGGTCAATTGCTGGGTGTCTTAGACTTGGATTCTTCACTTATTGATGATTATAATACCATTGACCGCGATTACTTGGAACAATTTGTCGCTATTTTGCTTGAGAAGACAGAATGGGACTTTACGATGTTTGAGGAGAAAGCCTAATGTATCAAGCACTTTATCGAAAATATAGAAGCCAAACTTTTTCACAATTGGTCGGACAAGAAGTTGTGGCTAAAACCCTAAAACAAGCGGTTGAGCAGGAAAAGATTAGTCATGCCTATCTTTTCTCAGGCCCTCGTGGGACTGGGAAGACCAGTGTGGCTAAGATTTTTGCCAAGGCTATGAACTGTCCGAACCAAGTGGACGGAGAACCGTGTAATAACTGCTATATCTGTCAGGCTGTGACAGAAGGTAGCTTAGAAGATGTTATCGAAATGGATGCAGCTTCGAATAACGGAGTTGATGAAATCCGAGAAATTCGTGATAAATCTACCTATGCACCTAGTTTGGCACGTTATAAGGTCTATATCATAGACGAGGTTCATATGCTATCTACAGGAGCTTTTAATGCGCTTTTGAAGACGCTAGAAGAACCAACTCAAAATGTTGTCTTTATCTTGGCGACCACCGAATTGCACAAGATTCCAGCAACTATTTTATCGCGTGTCCAACGTTTTGAGTTTAAGTCGATTCGAACGCAAGATATTACGGCACATATTCATCATATTTTAGAAAAAGAAAATATCAGTTCTGAACCAGAGGCTGTGGAAATCATTGCTAGACGAGCTGAAGGTGGGATGCGGGATGCCTTGTCTATTCTGGACCAAGCCTTGAGTTTGACTCAAGGGAATGCTTTAACTACAGCTATCTCTGAGGAGATTACAGGCACCATTAGTCTATCAGCACTTGATGACTATGTAGCTGCCTTGTCTCAGCAGGATGTTTCAAAAGCTCTTGATTCTTTGAATCTTTTGTTTGAAAATGGCAAGAGCATGACTCGTTTTGTGACGGATCTCTTGCAGTATTTACGTGATTTACTGGTTGTTCAGACAGGTGGCGAAAATACTCATCACAGTCCAGCTTTTATGGACAATCTAGCTCTTTCTCAGGAAAGTCTCTTTGAAATGATTCGAATAGCGACTGTGAGCTTGGCGGATATGAAAGCAAGCCTACAACCTAAGATTTATGCTGAGATGATGACCATTCGTTTAGCGGAGATTAAGCCTGAACCAGTGCTTTCAGGAGCTGTCGAAAGTGAAATCTCTGCACTGAGACAGGAAGTAGTTCGTCTCAAGCAAGAACTTGCTAATGTTGGAACAGCTCCTAAACAAGTGGTGCCAGTCCCTAGCCGTCCAACCACTTCCAAGACAGTCTATCGAGTAGACCGTAATAAAGTTCAGGCTATCCTACAAGAAGCTGTTGAAAATCCTGATTTGGCACGGCAAAACTTGATTCGCCTCCAGAATGCATGGGGAGAAGTAATCGAAAGCTTAGCTGGTCCTGATAAGGCTCTGCTTGTTGGTTCTCAGCCAGTTGCGGCAAACGAACACCATGCTATTTTAGCTTTTGAGTCTAATTTCAATGCTGGGCAAACCATGAAACGGGATAATCTTAACACCATGTTTGGCAACATCCTCAGTCAGGCAGCAGGTTTTTCACCTGAGATTTTAGCCATTTCCATGGAGGAATGGAAAGAGGTTCGAGCAGCATTTTCAGCTAAAAACAAGTCTTCTCAAACCAATCAAGAGGTGGAAGAAGAGAGTTTGATTCCAGAAGGATTTGAATTTTTGGCTGATAAAGTGAAGGTAGAGGAAGACTAAAGAAAGATTTCATGATACAATAAGTTTATGAATAGACAACAATTTATTATGATAGCGTTATTTACGGCTGCTGAGACTTATTTTTTCAATGAAGCTTGGATGACGGGTCGTTATTTCATGGCAGCCTTTTGGGCCATTCTACTCTTTCGAAATTTTAGGTTAAGTTACGTGATGGGAAAAATTGTAGACACCATTGATCAGCACCTAAATCGCAAGGACTAGCTCCAAGCTTCTAGACAAAATCAAAGCCTTTTAGGCTTTTTTTTGTTATACTAGTAGAGTATATTTATGGACCTTTTCTTGTATTTTGTAGAGAAATGTAAGTGATTTCTTTAAGGATAAAGGAAGTAGGCCAGAAAAAGAAAGGAAATATCATGTCAGTATTAGAGATCAAAGATCTTCACGTTGAGATTGAAGGAAAAGAAATTTTGAAAGGGGTCAATCTGACTCTGAAAACAGGAGAAATCGCAGCTATCATGGGACCAAATGGTACTGGTAAATCGACTCTTTCTGCAGCTATCATGGGAAATCCAAACTATGAGGTTACCAAAGGGGAGGTATTGTTTGATGGTGTAAACATCCTTGAGTTGGAAGTGGACGAGCGTGCGCGTATGGGACTTTTCCTGGCTATGCAATACCCATCTGAAATTCCTGGAATTACCAATGCTGAATTTCTTCGTGCAGCTATGAATGCTGGTAAAGAAGATGATGAAAAGATTTCAGTTCGTGAGTTCATCACTAAACTAGACGAGAAAATGGAATTGCTCAACATGAAAGAAGAAATGGCAGAGCGTTACCTCAACGAAGGTTTCTCTGGTGGTGAGAAAAAACGTAATGAAATTCTTCAACTCTTGATGTTGGAACCAACTTTTGCCCTTTTAGATGAGATTGACTCAGGTCTTGATATTGACGCCCTTAAAGTCGTATCGAAAGGTGTCAATGCTATGCGCGGCGAAGGCTTTGGTGCTATGATCATCACTCACTACCAACGTCTCTTGAACTACATCACACCAGACGTGGTACACGTGATGATGGAAGGTCGTGTGGTCCTTTCTGGTGGTCCAGAATTGGCTGCCCGTTTGGAACGTGAAGGATACGCAAAACTAGCTGAAGAACTTGGCTACGACTACAAGGAAGAATTGTAATTCCCTCGTATCTTTTAGGAGAAGTAAATGACTAAAGAAACTATTAAACTTTTTTCAGAAATGCACGCTGAACCAAGCTGGTTGGCTGACCTCCGTCAAAAAGCTTTTGATAAGATTGAGAGTTTGGAATTACCAGTCATTGAGCGTGTCAAATTTCACCGTTGGAATCTGGGGGATGGAACCATTACAGAAAGTGAACCATCAGCAAATGTTCCGGATTTCACAGCTCTAGACAATCACTTGAAATTGGTTCAAGTAGGAACCCAAACTGTTTTTGAACAAATTCCAGTTGAATTGGCTGAACAAGGGGTAGTCTTTACAGACTTCCACTCAGCTTTAGAAGAAATTCCAGAGCTTATCGAGGAATTCTTCATGTCGTCTGTAAAATATGACGATGACAAGTTGGCAGCTTACCATACAGCTTACTTTAACAGTGGTGCTGTTCTCTATATTCCTGATAATGTTGAGATTAAAGAGCCAATCGAAGGGATTTTCTACCAAGACAGCGATAGCGATGTGCCATTTAACAAGCATATCCTTATCATTGCTGGTAAAAACTCTAAGATTAGTTACCTAGAACGTCTAGAGTCACGAGGTGGAGGTAGTGCAAAAGCAACTGCCAATATTACTGTAGAAGTGATTGCTCGTTCTGGTGCGCAAGTGAAATTTGCTGCTATTGACCGTTTAGGTGAAAATGTCACTGCCTACATTAGCCGTCGTGGTAAACTTGGCAACGATGCAAGCATTGACTGGGCAATCGGTGTCATGAACGAGGGAAATGTCGTTGCGGACTTTGATAGCGACTTGATTGGGAATGGTAGCCATGCTGATCTTAAGGTTGTCGCCTTATCAAGTGGCCGTCAGATTCAAGGGATTGATACTCGAGTGACTAACTACGGATGTAACTCAATCGGAAATATCCTCCAACATGGGGTTATCCTTGAAAAAGCAACTTTAACTTTCAACGGTATCGGCCACATTATCAAGGGTGCCAAGGGAGCAGATGCCCAACAAGAAAGTCGTGTTCTCATGCTTTCAGACCAAGCGCGTTCAGATGCTAATCCAATTCTTTTGATTGATGAAAATGACGTAACTGCTGGTCACGCGGCTTCTATCGGGCAAGTAGATCCAGAAGACATGTACTATCTCATGAGTCGTGGCTTGGACAAGGCAACTGCAGAACGTTTAGTTGTCCGCGGTTTCCTTGGATCCGTTATCGTTGAGATTCCAGTCAAAGAAGTTCGCGATGAAATGATTGCAACTATCGAAGAAAAATTGTCAAAACGCTAAGGGGAAGCCTATGTTAGATGTAGAAGCGATTCGCAAGGATTTTCCAATTTTAGACCAGATTGTTAATGATGAACCGTTGGTCTATCTGGACAATGCTGCGACGACACAAAAACCACTAGCAGTACTGGAAACAATCAACCGCTACTATGAGCATGATAATGCCAATGTTCACCGTGGTGTTCATACCTTAGCGGAACGGGCAACAGCTTCTTATGAAGCTGCTCGTGAAACTATTCGTAAGTTTATCAATGCAAGCTCTACAAAGGAAGTTCTCTTCACCAGAGGAACGACAACCAGTCTTAACTGGGTAGCACGTTATGCTGAAGAAGTGTTGACTGAGGGAGATCAGGTCTTGATTTCCGTCATGGAACACCATTCCAATATCATTCCTTGGCAGGAGGCCTGCCGCAAGACTGGAGCGGAGCTCGTCTATGTTTATCTCAAGGACGGATCTCTGGATATGGCTGACTTGCAGGTGAAATTAACTGACAAGGTCAAATTTGTTTCACTAGCTCACGCCTCCAATGTTCTGGGTGTGGTCAATCCTATTAAAGAAATCACGCAAATGGCTCACCAAGTTGGAGCCATCATGGTGGTGGATGGTGCTCAGTCTACGCCTCATATGAAGATTGATGTACAGGACTTGGATGTGGACTTCTTTGCCTTTTCAGGTCATAAGATGGCTGGTCCAACTGGTATTGGTGTTCTTTACGGTAAAGAAAAATATCTCAATCAAATGTCACCAGTAGAATTTGGTGGCGAAATGATTGATTTCGTTTATGAGCAATCTGCTAGTTGGAAGGAATTGCCTTGGAAATTCGAGGCTGGAACTCCAAATATGGCAGGTGCTATCGGACTTGCTGCTGCAGTGGATTACCTAGAAAAGATTGGTATGGATGCTATTGAAGCTCATGAACAAGAACTAATTGCATATGTCTATCCAAAACTGCAGGCAATTGAAGGACTGACTATTTATGGTTCACAAGACTTGGCGCAACGATCGGGTGTTATTGCCTTTAATCTAGGCGAACTCCATCCTCACGATCTTGCGACTGCTTTGGATTATGAAGGAGTAGCCGTTCGTGCGGGTCACCACTGTGCCCAACCCTTGCTCCAGTATTTAGAAGTCCCAGCAACAGCTCGTGCAAGTTTTTATATCTACAACACCAAGGCAGATTGCGACAAGTTGGTCGATGCCTTACAAAAGACAAAGGAGTTTTTCAATGGCACTTTCTAAACTAGATAGCCTTTATATGGCAGTGGTAGCGGACCATTCGAAAAATCCCCATCACCAAGGAAAGTTAGAAGACGCTGAGCAAATCAGTCTCAATAATCCAACCTGTGGGGATGTCATCAACCTCTCTGTCAAGTTTGACGCAGAGGACCGTTTGGAGGATATCGCTTTTCTAAACTCGGGTTGTACCATCTCAACTGCCTCTGCTAGTATGATGACAGATGCCGTTTTAGGAAAAACCAAACAAGAAATTTTAGAACTTGCGACTATTTTTTCTGAAATGGTTCAAGGGCAAAAAGATGAGCGTCAAGACCAACTTGGAGACGCGGCTTTCTTATCAGGTGTTGCCAAATTCCCTCAACGAATCAAGTGTGCAACCCTAGCTTGGAACGCTCTTAAGAAGACAATTGAAAATCAAGATAACAGATAAGACAAGTTTCTTTTGTCTTATAAATCATTAGAAATGAAGAAAGAAAGGATATTATGGCTGAAGAAAGAGTAGAACCAAAACCAATTGACCTTGGTGAATATAAATTTGGTTTCCATGATGATGTAGAGCCTGTCCTATCGACAGGAAAAGGACTCAACGAAGGTGTTATTCGTGAATTATCTGCTGCCAAGGGTGAGCCTGAGTGGATGTTGGAGTTCCGTTTGAAGTCTTATGAAACCTTCAAGAAAATGCCCATGCAAACTTGGGGAGCAGACTTGTCAGAGATTGACTTTGATGATTTGATCTACTACCAAAAACCATCTGATAAACCTGTCCGTTCTTGGGATGAGGTTCCTGAAAAAATCAAAGAAACCTTTGAACGTATCGGAATTCCAGAAGCTGAGCGTGCCTATCTAGCAGGAGCCTCTGCACAGTACGAGTCAGAAGTGGTATACCACAACATGAAGGAAGAGTTCGAGAAGTTAGGCATTATCTTTACAGATACGGATTCTGCCCTCAAGGAATACCCAGATTTGTTTAAACAATACTTTGCCAAGTTGGTACCACCGACTGATAACAAGTTGGCAGCCCTCAACTCGGCAGTATGGTCGGGTGGAACTTTTATCTACGTACCAAAAGGAGTCAAGGTAGATATTCCACTTCAAACATACTTCCGTATCAACAACGAAAATACTGGTCAATTTGAACGTACGTTGATTATTGTTGATGAGGGAGCAAGTGTCCACTACGTAGAAGGATGTACTGCGCCAACATATTCAAGCAACAGCTTGCATGCTGCTATTGTAGAAATCTTTGCCTTGGACGGAGCTTATATGCGCTATACGACTATCCAAAACTGGTCTGACAACGTCTATAACTTGGTAACGAAACGTGCCAAAGCTTTGAAAGATGCGACTGTTGAGTGGATTGATGGTAACTTGGGTGCCAAAACAACCATGAAATACCCATCTGTTTACCTAGATGGAGAAGGGGCGCGTGGTACCATGCTTTCAATTGCCTTTGCTAATGCTGGGCAACACCAAGATACGGGTGCCAAGATGATCCACAATGCTCCACACACAAGCTCGTCTATCGTGTCTAAATCCATCGCTAAAGGTGGAGGAAAGGTGGACTACCGTGGACAAGTAACCTTCAACAAGAACTCGAAGAAATCTGTTTCTCACATCGAGTGTGATACCATTATCATGGATGACTTATCAGCGTCAGATACCATTCCATTTAATGAAATCCACAACTCGCAAGTTGCATTGGAGCACGAAGCCAAGGTATCTAAGATTTCAGAGGAACAACTCTATTACCTCATGAGCCGTGGATTGTCAGAATCTGAGGCAACCGAGATGATTGTCATGGGATTTGTAGAACCCTTCACAAAAGAACTTCCAATGGAATACGCGGTTGAGCTTAACCGCTTGATTAGCTATGAAATGGAAGGTTCAGTCGGATAAGAAAGAGTATGCAAAATCTGAACAGGAACTCTTCCTGTTCAGATTTTTTTCAAAAAGAACCTAATAAATATTCACAAAAATGCTTTTATATGGTAAAATAAAACAATTACATTTAGTGGAGATGGAGTATGAATATTTTTAGAACCAAGGATGTTAGTCTGAGACAGACAGAGATGCGTCGCCATTTGAAATTGTGGGATTTGATTCTATTGGGAATCGGTGCCATGGTAGGGACGGGGATTTTCACCATTACAGGAACAGCGGCGGCTACTCTAGCTGGTCCCTCACTAGTGATTTCCATTGTGATTTCTGCCTTATGTGTTTCTTTATCAGCTCTCTTTTTTGCAGAATTTGCCTCTCGTGTACCTGCAACTGGAGGTGCTTATAGTTATCTCTATGCGATTTTAGGAGAATTGCCAGCCTGGATTGCTGGCTGGTTGACCATCATGGAATTCATGACAGCTGTATCCGGTGTGGCATCTGGCTGGGCAGCTTACTTTAAGGGCTTACTCAGTGATTATGGTATCTCCATGCCCCAAGCCTTAAATGGCACCTTCAACCCTGAACAAGGGACCTATATCGACCTTCTACCTATTTTGGTGCTGACCTTGGTAACAGGATTGGTTTTATTAAATTCCAAGGCAGCCTTACGCTTTAATTCGCTTCTAGTAATCTTGAAATTCTCTGCTCTAGCCTTATTTATCCTAGTTGGTATTTGGTACATCAAACCTGAAAATTGGTCGAATTTTGCTCCTTTTGGCTTTGGCCAGATTTATGGAGGAAGCACTGGGATTATGGCAGGTGCATCTTTGATGTTTTTTGGGTTTCTCGGATTTGAGTCTATTTCCATGGCAGTTGATGAAATCCAAAGCCCGCAAAAAAATATTCCTCGTGGAATTGTACTTTCTCTGACAATCGTCACCATTCTCTATGCCTTGGTAACCTTAGTATTGACAGGGATTGTTCACTACAGTAAGCTCAATGTGGACGATGCAGTAGCATTTTCATTACGGAGTATTGGTATCGACTGGGCAGCAAATTATGTTTCGCTTGTAGCCATTCTAACCCTGATAACGGTATGTATTTCCATGACTTATGCTTTGTCTCGAATGATATATAGCTTAGCACGTGATGGACTTTTACCTCAAAGTTTCAAACAACTAAGCAAGACCAGTCGCGTTCCTAAAAATGCGACCCTCTTAACAGGAGTTGTTTCAGCCCTTGCTGCCGGAGTGTTTCCTCTAGCCAGTATTGCAGCCTTCCTAAATATCTGTACGCTAGCTTATCTCATTTTACTAGCCTACGGAATAATAAAACTCAGAAAAGATAAGGGTATGCCCCAAAAAGGAGAGTTTAAAACTCCTTTGGTGCCACTTTTGCCAATCTTTTCCATCCTTATCTGTGTTTCCTTTATGCTTCAATATAGTCTAGATACCTGGATTGCCTTTGGCATTGCTCTTGTAGTTGGTCTAGTCATCTACTTTACTTATGGTTATCATCATTCAACCCTCATAGAAGAAAAATAAAAGCTGGGAAATCCCAGCTTTTTAATCTTTCACATAAGTAAAGCCTTCACCCAGAATTTCATGGGCTTCTGTGATGGTGATAAAGGCCTGAGGATCGACTTGGTGAATCATGTCCTTCATTTTGACGATCTCGTTCCGACCGACGATACAGTAAATAATTTTTAAATCTTTCTTACTGTAATAACCTTGACCAGATATAAAGGTCACACCACGGCCAAGCTCCTCATTAATCTTATCAGCCAGTTGGTCAGGATATTGAGTAATGATGATAAATCCTTTGCCAGCGTAACCTCCTTCACCGATCAGGTCAATAACGCGAGCGATGATGAAGTCAAACAAGAGAGTATAGGTCACAAGACGGAGATCTTGGAAAATAAGCAGAATTAACATTAAAATGAAAAAGTCAATTCCAAAAAGCAATTTCCCAATCGAAAGATTGGTGTATTTGTTAAGGATGCGGGCAACGATATCAGAGCCACCAGTGGTCCCACCAGCATTAAAGATAATTCCTAAACCAACTCCCAGTAAAACCCCTGAGACTAAAGCAACGATGATGAGGTCCCCTTGTAAGTCAAATTGCAAGGGGATACGCTCAAAGATTGCGAGCCAAATAGAGAGAGAAATAGAACCCAGAAGGCTGGAGTAGAGGGTCTTGGGACCAAATATCTTCCAAGCCAAAATAAATAAAGGAATGTTGATTAAGAGATTCATCAATGAGACAGGGATTTTAAAAAGATAGTAGGTAATCAAGGTGATACCTGTCGCCCCTCCTTCAAATAGATGATAAGGAACAACAAAGTAGGTGAGACCAAAGGCATAGATAGCTGCTCCAAATATAATTGTAATAATCGGTTGGACTTTTCGAATCATAGCTGTTCCTCGCTTTTCTATAGATAGATTATACCAAAAATTCAGTTGTTTTAATTGGATTACTTATGATTTTTTATCATTTTTTTGATATAATAAGAGTGAAAAATCCCAATCCTATTGAGAAGAATAGAAAGATTGAACTTATGACACAAGTAAAAATTGTAACGGACTCTTCTGTTACTATCGAACCAGAAGTAGTTAAAGAATTAAATATCACTATTGTCCCCTTATCAGTTATGATTGATGGCGTACTCTACTCAGATGCTGATCTAAAAGAGGGGGAATTCCTTCATCTCATGCAACAAAGCAAGAATCTCCCTAAAACGAGCCAACCTCCAGTAGGAGTGTTTGCTGAAGTCTTTGAAGAGCTGGGAAAAGATGGCAGTCAGGTTGTTGCTATTCATATGTCTCATGCCTTGTCTGGAACGGTTGAAGCTGCTCGCCAAGGCGCAAGTCTCTCAAGTTCTGATGTGACTGTTATTGATAGTTCCTTCACAGATCAGGCTATGAAGTTTCAAGTTGTTGAAGCTGCAAAACTTGCTAAAGAGGGTAAAGATTTAGAAACTATTCTAGCACATATAGAAGAAGTGAAGAATCACACAGAGCTTTATATCGGTGTTTCGACTCTAGAAAACCTAGTGAAAGGTGGGCGTATTGGACGTGTAACGGGACTATTAAGCTCACTATTAAATATTCGTGTAGTGATGCAGATGAAAAACCACGAACTCCAACCAATCGTCAAAGGACGTGGTGCGAAAACTTTCAAAAAATGGCTTGAAGAGTTAACGGTGGCCCTTACTCATAAATCTGTTGCAGAAATTGGAATTTCCTATGCTGGAACGAATGAATGGGCAAATGAGATGAAGAGTTCATTGCAAGCCTATGTTGAGAAACCAATCTCTGTACTGGAAACTGGCTCTATTATTCAAACTCATACTGGAGAGAATGCTTGGGCAATTCTAATCCGCTATAATTCCTAAAAAAATAGAGAAAAATGTTTGAAATGGCGTTTTTGACTTGACCTATGGGCAATTTTAGGATATGATTATATTTGTTAATCAGAAATTATTTGGAGGATTTGTTAACATGGCAAACAAACAAGATTTGATCGCTAAAGTAGCAGAAGCTACAGAATTGACTAAGAAAGATTCAGCAGCAGCAGTTGACGCTGTATTTGCAGCAGTAACTGAATACCTTGCAGCTGGTGAAAAAGTTCAATTGATCGGTTTCGGTAACTTTGAAGTTCGTGAGCGTGCTGCACGTAAAGGTCGCAACCCACAAACTGGTAAAGAAATCAAAATCGCAGCTTCTAAAGTTCCAGCATTCAAAGCTGGTAAAGCTCTTAAAGACGCTGTTAAATAATGAATTTAGAAAAAGCCTATTGTATCAAGCTTCATTGCTTGGTCGATAGGCTTTTTTTTTGTTGCTTTGGGGTACTTTTGGGGCAAAAAGAAAAAGGTTCCCATGTATGAGAACCTTCTTTTCATTAGTTTTTAGAAGCAGCTTGGAATTCAGGGTTTTTCCATGCTTCATCAATGATAGCTTGCAATTCTTTAGCAGATGCTTGCATTTTTTGAGTTTCTGCGTCGTTCAATGGGATGTTTACTGGACGAACGATACCGTGTGCACCAACAACAGCTGGTTGACCGATAAAGACATTCTTAACACCGTATTGACCTTCTTGGAAGACTGAAAGTGGAAGCACTGCATTTTCGTCATCAAGGATTGCTTTTGTGATACGAGCAAGTGCTACTGCGATACCGTAGTATGTAGCTCCTTTTTTGTTAATGATTGTGTAAGCAGCGTCACGAACACCTTCGAACAATTCAATCAATTCAGCTTCTTGAACGTTTTGAGTATCTTTAAGGAATTCTTCTAGGTTTACACCAGCGATGTTAGCGTGTGACCAAACAGCAAATTCAGAATCTCCGTGTTCACCCATGATGTAGGCGTGAACGGAACGAGCATCAACATCCAATTTTTCAGCAAGTGCTTGACGGAAACGTGCTGAGTCAAGTGAAGTACCTGAACCGATAACACGTTCTTTAGGGAATCCAGAGAATTTCCAAGTTGAGTAAGTCAAAACGTCAACTGGGTTAGCTGCAACAAGGAAGATACCATCGAAACCTGATTCAACAACTTGTGTTACGATTGATTTGTTGATAGCCAAGTTTTTACCTACAAGGTCAAGACGAGTTTCACCTGGTTTTTGAGGAGCACCTGCAGTGATAACAACAAGATCAGCGTCTGCACAGTCAGAGTATTGAGCAGCGTAGATTTTTTTAGGTGAAGTGAAGGCAAGGGCGTGGCTAAGGTCAAGCGCATCACCAACAGCTTTTTCGTGTAATTGTGGAATTTCGATAATTCCAAGCTCTTGTGCAATTCCTTGGTTAACAAGTGCAAAAGCGTAAGATGAACCTACGGCACCGTCACCAACAAGGATCACTTTTTTGTGTTGTTTAGTTGAAGTCATTATCTAAACATCTCCTTCATTTTTTTTTAGGGGAATCCCCAGACACTTTCATTCTATCACTTTTAAAAAACTTTGTCACGAATATTCTATTCGGTTATCGATGTAAACGTTTTAGTGGTTTTCAAAGACTGAAATGAAGGACAAATTATGGTATAATATATCTAATTACTAATAGTGAAATGAGGCATTTATGAATGCAGGATAGAAATTTAGTGAATGTCAATCTGACAAAGGAGATGAAGACCAGCTTTATCGACTACGCCATGAGCGTTATCGTCGCGCGGGCCCTTCCTGATGTTCGAGATGGCTTAAAACCTGTTCACCGTCGTATTCTTTACGGAATGAATGAACTAGGTGTTACACCAGACAAACCTCATAAAAAATCAGCCCGTATTACAGGGGATGTTATGGGTAAATACCACCCACACGGTGATTCCTCAATTTACGAAGCCATGGTTCGTATGGCTCAATGGTGGAGCTACCGTTACATGCTTGTTGATGGGCATGGAAACTTTGGTTCTATGGACGGGGACGGTGCTGCCGCGCAGAGGTACACTGAGGCACGTATGAGCAAGATTGCTCTGGAAATGCTTCGTGATATCAATAAAAACACCGTTGATTTCGTAGATAACTACGATGCTAACGAACGTGAACCCTTGGTTTTGCCAGCTCGTTTTCCAAACCTTTTGGTCAATGGAGCAACGGGTATCGCCGTTGGGATGGCAACCAATATTCCACCTCACAACTTGGGTGAAACCATTGATGCAGTGAAGTTGGTTATGGACAATCCTGAAGTGACGACTAAGGACTTGATGGAAGTCTTGCCTGGCCCAGATTTTCCAACTGGTGCTCTTGTTATGGGGAAATCAGGGATCCACAAAGCTTATGAGACTGGGAAAGGTTCGATTGTTCTTCGTTCTCGTACAGAGATTGAAACCACTAAGACGGGTCGTGAGCGCATCGTTGTAACGGAATTCCCTTATATGGTTAACAAAACCAAGGTGCATGAGCATATTGTTCGCTTGGTTCAGGAAAAACGAATTGAGGGCATTACAGCCGTACGTGATGAGTCCAACCGTGAAGGCGTTCGCTTTGTAATCGAGGTTAAACGCGACGCGTCTGCCAACGTTATCCTTAACAATCTTTTCAAGATGACCCAGATGCAAACCAACTTTGGTTTCAATATGCTTGCTATTCAAAATGGCGTACCAAAAATCTTATCTCTTCGCCAAATTTTGGATGCTTATATTGAACACCAAAAAGAAGTGGTTGTTCGTCGTACTCGTTTTGACAAGGAAAAGGCAGAAGCGCGTGCGCACATCTTAGAAGGCCTTTTAATCGCGCTAGACCATATCGACGAAGTGATCCGTATCATCCGTGCTAGTGAAACGGATGCGGAAGCACAAGCTGAGTTGATGAGCAAGTTTAAGCTTTCTGAACGTCAAAGTCAGGCCATCCTTGATATGCGTCTTCGTCGTTTGACAGGATTGGAACGCGATAAGATTCAGTCTGAATATGATGACTTGATTGCCTTGATTGCAGACCTAACCGATATTCTTGCTAAACCAGAACGCGTAGTGCAAATCATAAAAGATGAATTAGATGAAGTAAAACGTAAATTTGGTGACAAACGTCGTACCGAGTTGATGGTTGGAGAAGTCTTAACCCTTGAAGATGAAGACTTGATTGAGGAGTCAGATGTCTTAATCACTCTTTCTAACAAGGGCTATATCAAACGTTTGGACCAAGGTGAATTTACTGCTCAAAAACGTGGTGGTCGTGGAGTCCAAGGTACAGGAGTTAAGGATGATGACTTTGTGCGTGAGTTGGTTTCAACCAGCACCCATGATCACTTGCTCTTCTTTACCAATAAAGGTCGCGTATACCGACTAAAAGGTTATGAAATTCCTGAATACGGTCGCACGGCTAAGGGATTGCCGGTTGTCAATCTTTTGAAGCTGGATGAAGGGGAGAGCATACAAACCATCATTAATGTTAAATCTGAACGTAGTGATGACGCTTATCTCTTCTTTACAACTCGTCACGGTGTCGTGAAGAGAACCAGTGTCAAAGAATTTGCTAACATTCGTCAAAATGGACTTAAGGCCTTGAATCTCAAGGATGAAGATGAACTGATTAATGTCTTGCTGACAGAAGAAGATACAGATATCATCATTGGTACCAAATTTGGTTATGCCGTTCGCTTTAATCAATCAGCCGTTCGTGGTATGAGCCGTATCGCGACAGGTGTCCGAGGTGTTAACCTTCGTGATGGAGACACTGTAGTTGGTGCTAGTGTCATCACTGACCAGGACGAGGTCCTTATCATCACTGAAAAAGGGTATGGTAAACGTACTCTTGCAACTGAATATCCAACAAAAGGTCGTGGTGGTAAAGGAATGAAGACAGCCAATGTTGCTGAGAAAAATGGCCCTCTTGCAGGTCTCCTCACTGTTAAAGGAGATGAAGACCTGATGATTATCACGGATACAGGTGTTATGATTCGAACAAATGTTGCCAATATTTCACAAACAGGACGCTCAACTATGGGAGTTAAGGTGATGCGTCTAGACCAAGATGCCAAGATTGTGACCTTTACAACGGTTGATGCGGTAGAAAAAGAAGAAGTTGGGACTGAAAACGAAACAGAAGGTAAAGCATAATGTCTCATAAAAAAACGAAAAGTAAGAAGAATAAGCGTAGGAATCTATTTCTCAATATTTTAGCGGTTTTCTTAATTCTTTTATCCTTAGCTTTGATTTTTAATTCAAAGATTCGAGATCTCTTTATGGTATGGAATACCAATAAATACCAAGTCAATCAGGTTACTAAAGAAAATATAGATGAAAATCTCAAAACAGAAGGAAATTTTGATTTTGATTCGGTTAAATCTATCTCATCTGAAGCAGTTCTAGCCGCTCAGTGGGACGCTCAGAAGCTTCCTGTTATTGGAGGAATTGCTATTCCCGAAGTGGAGATTAACCTTCCTATTTTCAAAGGGTTGGATAATGTAAACTTGTTCTACGGAGCAGGGACCATGAAACCAGACCAAAAAATGGGAGAGGGCAACTATTCTCTAGCGAGTCACCATATCTTTACTGCTGAAAATGCCAGTCAAATGCTCTTCTCACCTTTAGTTAACGCTAAAGCGGGTATGAAAATTTACCTGACCGATAAGGATAAGGTTTATACTTATGAGATTACGGAAGTTAAACACGTTACTCCGGACCGAGTAGATGAAATCGAAGATCGTGAAGGAGTTAAGGAGATTACGCTGGTAACTTGTGTGGACTATAATGCGACAGAGCGGATTATTGTTAAAGGTGATTTTAAAGAAGTTAAAGCTTATTCTGAAACATCTGATGATATCCTAAGCGCCTTTAATAAGCCATATAGACAACGTTATTAACCTCAAAAACCAGTGAAGAAGCAATTTCACTGGTTTTTTGTCAAATTGAGACATCAGTCAAAGGAGAATGATGCATGTTCGAATATTTTTTGTTTGGAATGAAAACGATGTGGGAAAGTCCTGTCTTTAGTTTTGCCTTTTACTTATTAGCCTCTATTCTTTTACTAATCTTTTGGCGACGTTTTATAATTGTCCGTCGTAGTGGTGGTGATTTTTTTGCCCCGTTTCACATTTCCAATGGGAGATTTTATATTCACAATGCTTTTGTATTTGTGAAGAGAATCATTCCGCTGAATAACATCAGAAGGATTGAAGTCAAATATATTCGAAGTGTCAAATTGAATGGGGCAAGTTATCATTTGTGTATCGAAAGAAAAGATGGAAAAGCTGTCAGTTTTTTCTTCGGACAATCAAAACAGAATGATCTCCTTGTGAAGAATCTAAAGAATGAAACTAAAAACTACCATATTAGAATTGTAATAGATGGATAAGTGTTTAGCTTAAGAAAGGAATGATCATGGATAAGCTACAAGAAGTCAGAGAAAATGAACAGTTAAGGACCTTACTGATGACTGAATGTGATATTTATTTTTATGACAAGATAAGTGAAGTTCAGTTTTCAGGGAACAATGAGGAATACTCTCTTGCCTGTAAGGCATTTGCTCAAGACGGTAGTGGGGGAGAATATGTTTTTCTCGAAGATAACAGCATAGGCTTTATCGGAAGTGAGGGCCAAGTGGGGAGAGTAGCAGAAAGTCTGGATGACTTACTGATATTCCTACTTCACGCAGGTTGTATTTCGGATTTTAGCTGTCAGTATCTTTATCAGAACACAGACTTATTGAAAGCATTTTGTAGGGGCTATGTGTCTAAAATACGAGAAAGCTATCAGGCTAAGCAGGAAAATTGGGATCTGGTACGAGGAAGTATGGCTCAAAAACTATCACTTGATTTCAATCCCCAAAAACTAGAAAAAGTAGCCATGGCATTTTATCAAGCAGCGACAAGGAAGCCTGTCTTTTCCTGTAAGTATATAGACGGTGAAGAAGAATATACCTGTGGATTCAGTCTTGTCGGACATTGTGGGCTTGTGGACGACAGAACTTGTAGGCATGAGTAGAGAAGAAATTGAAAACTATAAAATTTGATAATGTATGATGCTTGCAAGATGATCATTCAACTTTAATGGTATCTTTTCAATGTGAGAGGAAGCTAATCAGTAGGTTGAAAGGTTTATCGTAAGTAACCGAAGGATGCCTGGCATAAGAGAGGATAGATAATGAGTCAGTTAAGAGAAAAGTCTTTCGTTACGCTCAAAGAAGACATAACAAGTAGTTTTCCATTTGACAAGGATCTTCCTATGATATTCTTGGGAGGAATTGCCAATATGGCTGGACACTGAATCTTCATAGGAAAATCGGGGGAAGTGTTATTTTGGATATCATATTTCACATTTTAGAGAACTAAGTGAAGATGAGATATAGGACTTTCGCAGTAGGAAAAATAGATGAGGAGTTGAGAATGAATAATCAGATTGACTTGGCACTTCCAAACCTATACGCAGAATTCTTGAGTAAAATCGACAAAGCAGGAGAGTTTGTAATAGAGAATACAGGCATCACCTTATATTCGAGGTTAGATTTGCTAGAAAGAAACTCCACCTACCAAATAGAAGGGTGGGAACCTGATTTTTTCCTGATTGAGCAAGATGGGGATGTCGCTTTTTTTATAAAGAAAGATTCTGACGACACTATTTATATGAATGATTTGGGGGCATTAGGTTCACTGGAAATGCAACCCATATCTTTGAATATTTTCGAGTTTGTGAAACAAGCGAGTGAACATTATGATGATATCTTCTAATCATTGCAAGTGTTGTTATTTTATCGTACGCGTGTGTGGAAGACATTTTTATGAAATCATTTGAACATTTTGATTAATGTTAATAAATTTTTAGTAAATGATAATGATTTGGAGAGTGAACAATGAATTTTGATGAGAGTTTACAGCAATACACTTATGAGCATGAAGGAGTGACCTTTGTTTGGGACGAAGAGCCTGATTGTGACTTTATAGATAAAGTTGAACTGTTATCAAAAAATTATCAGGAGAATCTCAATAGAATTATCAACTTCATGCTAGCTGATCTTAAGGAAATGTATGGAGAAGTCAGCGAGGAAGATGTGAAGAACAAGCTGGGGAAACCTATCATTGACTACAATCAAGGAACAGTTAGTTATTGTGAGCAAACCTTCGATGACTGGCACCTATTTGAGTTTGAATTTTTGGATGATCAATTTGAAACATTGGAATGTTTTTCTGTTAATGGGTAAAGGAGAGATTTATGGAATTCCCCCAATGCCTTGATTTTCTTTGTAGAAAACGTATACAAGAAAGGCTTTTCAAAATGCGTGCTTTATGTTATAATATTCACAAATAAAAGTTTAGGAGTTTTTTATGGTCTCTTCAGAATTTATTTCAAAGATTGAATTTGCTTGCAAGAAGAAAGAAAGTCTTTATAGCCAAAGTAAGTTTAAGTATGCGATTCGTTCCATGTTTGCAGGTGCTTTTCTGACATTTAGTACGGCTGCAGGTGCAGTTGGGGCTGACTTGATTAATAAGATCGCTCCAGGTAGTGGACGTTTTCTCTTCCCATTTGTTTTTGCTTGGGGATTGGCCTACATTGTTTTCTTGAATGCTGAGCTGGTAACTTCGAATATGATGTTTTTGACAGCTGGTAGTTTCTTGAAAAAAATCTCTTGGAGAAAAACAGCTGAGATTTTGCTTTACTGTACCTTGTTCAACCTCATCGGAGCTTTGATAGCAGGTTGGGGCTTTGCCCACTCTGCAGCCTATGCAAATCTAACACATGATAGCTTCATTTCAGGGGTTGTAGAGATGAAGTTAGGGCGTTCCAATGAGCTAGTCTTACTTGAAGGTATTTTAGCCAATATCTTTGTAAACATTGCCATTCTTTCATTTGTTTTGGTGAAAGATGGTGGGGCCAAACTTTGGCTTGTCTTATCAGCAATTTACATGTTTGTATTCTTAACAAACGAACACATTGCTGCGAACTTTGCTTCTTTTGCGATTGTTAAGTTTAGTGTTGCAGCAGATTCAATTGCTAACTTTGACATACCTAATATTCTTCGTCACTGGGGTGTAACCTTTGTCGGGAACTTTATCGGAGGAGGCCTCTTGATGGGCTTGCCATACGCCTTCCTCAATAAAAATGAAGATACTTATGTCGATTAAAGAAATGAGCACGAGTTAATCGTGCTTTTTTGTTTGATGTGTAAGACTAGTCATAGTTGTTCCTTATATCAAAATATAGAAAAACGGTATTGGAAAAGACTAGCACAAGATGATACAATATCCCTAATGAAGCTATTTGGAGGTCGTCTTATGACTCGTGATTTTAAATTTGAAACCCTACAATTACATGCTGGGCAAGTAGTTGATCCAGCGACTAAATCCCGTGCAGTACCGATTTATCAAACAACATCCTTCGTTTTTGATGACACGCAAGAAGGTGCCGATCTGTTTGCCTTGAGAAAACCAGGGAACATTTATACTCGTATTACCAACCCTACAACAGCGGCATTTGAAGAAAGAATAGCTGCTCTTGAAGGTGGTGTTGGAGCGCTAGCGACAGCATCAGGTATGGCTGCTGTAACCTACACTATTTTGGCGCTTGCTCACGCAGGTGACCATGTGGTGGCTGCGTCAACTATTTACGGTGGGACCTTCAACCTCTTGAAGGAAACGCTTCCTCGTTATGGGATCACAACAACCTTTGTGGATGTGGATAATTTGGAAGAAGTGGAAGCAGCTATCAATGACAATACCAAGCTTGTCTTGATTGAAACCTTGGGGAATCCCTTAATTAACATTCCTGACTTGGAGAAATTGGCCGAGATTGCTCATAAACACCAGATTCCTCTCGTTTCGGACAACACTTTTGCCACACCATATTTGATTAACGTCTTCTCTCACGGTGTAGATATTGCCATTCACTCAGCAACTAAGTTTATCGGTGGACATGGTACGACTATTGGAGGAGTGATTGTTGATAGCGGTCGTTTTGACTGGGCAGCTTCAGGGAAATTCCCTCAATTTGTTGAGGAAGATCCAAGTTACCATAACTTGAGTTATACTCGGGATGTTGGTGCAGCAGCCTTTATTATCGCTGTTCGTGTTCAATTGCTTCGTGATACAGGTGCTGCCTTGTCGCCATTTAATGCCTTTCTCTTGCTCCAAGGGCTTGAAACTCTCTCTCTTCGTGTTGAACGTCATGTGCAAAATGCAGAGAAAATTGTTGATTTCCTTGTCAACCATCCTAAGGTAGAGAAGGTAAATTATCCAAAACTAGCTGACAGTCCTTATCATGCCTTGGCTGAGAAATATTTGCCAAAAGGTGTTGGTTCAATCTTTACCTTCCATGTTAAAGGCGGAGAGGCAGAAGCTCGCAAGGTAATTGATAATTTGGAAATCTTCTCTGACCTTGCAAACGTGGCAGATGCCAAATCTCTTGTTGTCCATCCTGCGACAACCACTCACGGTCAGTTGTCAGAAAAAGACCTAGAAGCAGCAGGTGTTACACCAAACCAAATTCGCTTGTCTATCGGTCTTGAAAATGTAGAGGATTTGATTGAAGATTTGCGCTTGGCCTTGGAAAAAATTTAAAGTAACAGATATAAACAGTGGGTTTCGACTCACTGTTTTTGATTTTCCCTCAGGCATGATATAATGGTTACAGAAGTCTAGAAAGAGGAAAGTTATGAACGAAATCAAATGTCCCAACTGTGGGGAAGTCTTTACAGTAAATGAGAGTCAGTATGCCGAACTCTTATCCCAAGTGAGAACGGCTGAGTTTGATAAGGAATTGCACGAGCGAATGAAGCAGGAGCTGGCCTTGGCTGAGCAGAAGGCTATGAATGAGCAACAGACTAAACTGGCTCAAAAAGATCAAGAAATTGCGCAACTGCAGAGTCAAATCCAAAAGTTTGATACAGAGAAGGAATTGGCCAAGAAAGAAGTTGAACAGACTAGCCATGAGGCTTTATTGGCCAAGGACAAGGAAGTACTTGCCTTGGAAAACCAACTGGCTACCTTGCGTTTGGAGCATGAAAATCAACTGCAAAAGACCCTTTCTGACATAGAAAAAGAACGCGATCAAGTCAAAAATCAGCTCCTCTTGCAAGAAAAGGAAAATGAGTTATCTTTGGCTTCTGTTAAGCAAAATTACGAAGCTCAGCTTAAGGCAGCTAGTGAACAAGTCGAGTTCTACAAGAATTTCAAAGCCCAACAATCCACAAAAGCTATCGGTGAAAGTTTGGAACAGTATGCAGAGAGTGAGTTTAACAAGGTACGCAGTTTTGCCTTTCCAAATGCCTACTTTGAGAAGGATAACAAGGTTTCTGCGCGTGGGTCTAAAGGCGACTTTATCTTCCGTGAATGTGATGAAAATGGAGTGGAAATCATTTCCATCATGTTTGAGATGAAAAATGAAGCGGATGGAACAGAGAAGAAGCATAAGAATGCGGACTTCTACAAGGAATTGGACAAGGACCGTCGGGAGAAGAACTGTGAGTATGCCGTTTTGGTGACTATGTTAGAAGCAGATAACGACTACTTTAACACAGGGATTGTTGACGTCAGTCACGAGTATGAAAAGATGTATGTGGTTCGTCCCCAGTTCTTTATCCAGTTGATTGGTCTCTTGCGAAATGCGGCGCTTAATTCTTTGAAATATAAGCAAGAGTTGGCACTTGTCCGTGAACAAAACATTGATATCACTCACTTTGAGGAAGATTTGGATGCCTTTAAACTAGCCTTTGCCAAGAACTATAACTCCGCTTCGACCAACTTTGGTAAAGCTATTGATGAAATCGACAAGGCCATCAAACGCATGGAAGAGGTCAAGAAGTTCCTAACCACATCTGAAAACCAACTCCGCCTCGCTAATAACAAATTGGAAGATGTTTCTGTTAAAAAATTGACTCGAAAAAATCCAACTATGAAAGCGAAGTTTGAAGCGCTGAAGGGGGGGTGAGGAAGCAGTGGAAAATGAATTATTAGTATTGGGTACTGAAGAAGTAGATGAGTCTAAAAATATAAACTATGACGAATTAGAAGAACTATTGGAACAGCAATTTACAATGGAGTTTTCTAATCTCGAAAAATTAGAACTAGAATGTAAAGAGATTAGTTCACCAGATAAATTAGGAGATGTTATTTTAGATGAAATCTGGGATCGATTTGCGAATCAAATTGGTTTAGATATGACAAGTGACACGCTTCTTAAGCAGTATAACGATAAACATCCTAATGGTTATACAAAAGAAGAGGGTGCTAAAATAATGAAAGATAAAAGGTATACTGATGCAAAGAATGCTATGAAAGAAAAGCAAAAATCTGGAAATTTAAAGGATGAATATACTGGAAAAACTTTAAAATTAAATGAAAACGCAAATTTGGATCACGTTGTAGCACGTAAACAAATTTTTGAAAATTCTTGGAGAAAGATTGCTGATATAGATACTGCAGATTTAGCAAACAAAAAGGAAAATTTAGCAGCAACTAATGAATCGCTTAATAAAAGTAAAGGTGCAGAATCTAATAGCGAGTATATAAAGGACAGAGAAGTAAGAGAAAAAAATCTAAAAGAACAAGTTGAAAGAGCTAATAAAAAAATTGACAAGAAGGATATTTCAGATTTCGAAAAACGAAATCTGAAAGCTATAAACGAAAAAAGATTAAATGATAAATACATTTTGCATGATTCTGCAAAAGAAACATTTAAAAAATATTTAGAATTACATAGTAACAATCCTGAAAATAAAAATGCAAATGGGCGATTTGCAAGAAATGTATTTGATAGGATAGCACGTTCTAGCGCACGTGTAAAAAAATGCTACAAAGTCAAATTGAGCAATTGCGCGATGATTTTGAGCGTGAACGTACTCAACTAGTGGATCAAATCGATCAAAAAGACAAGCAGATTGCTGACATGATCGGAATCTATCATTTAGAGGTAAAAGTAATGGAGGGAATTTAAATGGGATTTAGGATATTCATGCTAATCGTAGTTTTACTTATTCCGTTAACTATGCTTTTATTTGGCTGGCTATTTTTTAGGAGAACACCGAAAGAAATCAATTATGTATTCGGATACCGAACAAAAAGGTCCATGAGGAATGAAGAAACATGGAAGTTTGCGAATCAATATTTTGGGAAAGTATGGTATCTTTGCGGACTACTTTCAGCACCTCTCTCCGTGATTGCCATGGCCATTGTTTTTGAAAAGGGAACGGAGACAATGAGTACTGTTGGCTTTATTATCACGATGATTCAGACAATCCCTTTAGTTGGCGCGATGATTTCAACAGAGATTGCATTGAAGAAAAACTTTGATGAAAACGGGAGAAGGAAATAAACGAGGTATATCCATCACTAGAAGAAAAGCAGCAAATCTTTTGTTACAAAAGATAATTACATTACAATTCTTGAAGAAGATATTTCATGAATGAAATCAGAAAGCAACACATGAACGGTATTATCAACTTAAAAAAAGAAGCGGGGATGACCTCGCATGATGCGGTTTTTAAACTGCGTAAGATTTTGGGAACCAAGAAAATTGGTCATGGTGGGACGCTGGATCCGGATGTGGTGGGTGTTTTGCCTATCGCAGTTGGCAAGGCGACTCGTATGGTCGAGTTTATGCAGGATGAGGGCAAGGTCTATGAGGGGGAGATTACTCTGGGCTATTCAACGACGACCGAGGATGCTAGTGGGGAAGTGGTCGCGGAGACACCTGTTTTATCGCCTTTGGATGAAAAGCTTGTCGATGAAGCAATAGCTAGTCTGACGGGATCTATTACTCAGATTCCACCGATGTACTCGGCTGTTAAGGTTAATGGTCGCAAGCTCTATGAGTATGCGCGTGCTGGTCAGGAAGTGGAGCGTCCAGAACGTCAGGTGACCATTTATCAATTTGAACGAACAAGTCCGATTTCTTATGAGGGCGAACTTGCACGTTTTACCTTTCGTGTGAAATGTAGTAAGGGGACTTATATCCGTACCTTGTCTGTTGACTTGGGAGAGAAGCTGGGTTATGCGGCCCATATGTCCCATTTGACTCGGACGAGTGCAGCAGGTTTACAGTTAGAAGATGCCTTGACTTTGAATGAAATTGCTGAAAAAGTGGAGGCTGGTCAACTGGACTTTCTTCATCCTCTAGAGATTGGGACAGGGGACCTTGTCAAAGTTTTCCTAAGTCCAGAAGAGGCTACAGAAGTGCGCTTTGGTCGTTTTATCGAGCTAGACCAAACAGAACAAGAATTGGCTGCTTTTGAAGGAGATACATTGCTAGCCATTCTAGAAAAACGAGACAATTTCTACAAACCAAGAAAGGTTTTTAGCTAGTTTAACTGGAGTGTGGGAAGGATTTGTTTTCCCTAGGCTATCCAAATCAGACTATAAATTTTGCAAAAAATATGATAGAATAGACGACGGATAAAAAAACGGAGGATAGCATGCAAAATAGACCAATCATTATCGGAGTGACAGGTGGTTCTGGTGGTGGTAAAACCAGTGTTTCAAGAGCCATTTTATCGCATTTTCCTGATGAAAAGATTTCCATGATTGAGCATGATTCATACTACAAGGATCAGTCTCACTTGACCTTTGAAGAGCGTGTCAAAACCAACTACGACCATCCATTTGCCTTTGATACAGACTTGATGATCGAGCAGATTAAGGAATTGTTGGCAGGGCGTCCGGTGGACATCCCGACTTATGACTATACAGCGCATACACGGAGTAGCAAGACCTATCGTCAGGAGCCTCAAGATGTCTTTATCGTTGAGGGAATTTTGGTCTTGGAGGACAAGCGTCTGCGCGATTTGATGGATATCAAGATTTTTGTGGATACAGATGATGACGTGCGTATTATTCGCCGGATCAAGCGTGATATGGAGGAGCGTGGACGTAGCCTTGACAGTGTCATTGAGCAGTACTTAGGTGTAGTTAAACCTATGTACCACCAGTTCATCGAGCCGACCAAGCGTTATGCCGATATCGTCATTCCTGAAGGGGTTAGTAATACAGTCGCTATCGACCTGTTGACAACCAAGATTGCAAAGATTTTGGAAGAAGCACGAAACAGCAAATAATCAGATGAGGAGGCCTAGCCTCCTTTTTCTATTTTTCCTTTCGTTTCGGTATACAAAAGGTGATTTTTAAGCATGTTTTTGGTATAATAATACCCATGGAAAAGCAAGAAAATGAATAGTAGGTGGAGATGGAAAAGTATTTATCAGTAACAACTTTGACCAAGTATCTGAAAATGAAATTCGATAAAGACCCTTACTTGGAACGGGTCTATTTAACTGGTCAAGTTTCCAACTTTCGTAAACGACCTACACACCAATATTTTTCCCTAAAGGATGACCATGCAGTTATTCAAGCGACTATCTGGTCTGGGATTTATCAGAAATTAGATTTCGACCTGGAAGAAGGAATGAAAATTAATGTAATTGGGCGTGTTCAGGTTTATGAACCCAGTGGGAGCTACTCCATCATCATTGAAAAGGCTGAGCCTGATGGGGTTGGGGCGCTTGCGATTCAGTTTGAACAACTCAAGAAAAAATTGACAGAAGAAGGTCTGTTTCAAGAACGGTTCAAGCAACCTCTTCCCCAATTTTCTAAGAGAATTGGTGTGGTGACCAGTCGCAGTGGAGCCGTTATTCGTGATATTATCACGACCGTCAGCAGGCGATTTCCAGGTGTCGATATTCTTCTCTATCCGACCAAGGTGCAAGGTGACGGAGCAGCGGAGGAAATTGCTCGAAATATTGCGCGTGCCAATCAACGTGAGGACCTAGATGTTCTCATTATTGGTCGTGGAGGTGGTTCCATCGAGGATCTCTGGGCCTTTAACGAAGAAATTGTGGTACGGGCTATTTTTGAATCCCGCTTGCCAATCATTTCTAGTGTGGGGCATGAGACGGATGTGACCTTGGCAGACTTTGTAGCGGATCGTCGGGCGGCAACGCCAACGGCTGCAGCTGAACTAGCAACACCTGTCACTAAGTTGGATCTCTTAACCCATTTGCAAAATCAGGAAAAACGGATGGCAACAGCAGTCCGAAATGTCCTATCTAAGAAACAAGAAGCTTTGAAAAAATGCAGTCAGTCTGTGATTTTTAGACAGCCAGAGCGCTTGTATGATGGCTATTTACAACGGTTGGATCAGCTGCAACTGCGATTAAAACAAAGTTTGCGAACACGGATTTCTGATAGCAACCGGCTAGTCCAAGCAAGGACGCATCAACTAGTCCAATTATCACCTGCTACCAAAATCCAACGCTATCAGGATCGGTTAGGTCAGTTGGACAAGCTCCTCCGTAGCCAAATGACTTTAGTTCATGATGCCAAGGTTGCGGAGGTCAAGCGACTTTCGGAAGCCTTGTTGATGTTGGATACCAGTCGAATCGTGGCGCGTGGCTATGCTATTGTCAAAAAAGAGGAGACAGTTGTGGATTCGGTTGAGAAGTTGAAGAAAAAAGACCAAGTGACGCTTTTGATGCGAGATGGTCAAGTAGAATTAGAGGTTAAAGATGTCAAAACAAAAGAAATTTGAGGAAAATCTAGCAGAACTGGAGACCATTGTCCAAAGTTTAGAAAATGGTGAAATTGCTCTAGAAGATGCGATTGCTGCTTTTCAAAAGGGCATGGTCTTGTCAAAAGAGCTCCAAGCGACGCTAGACAAGGCTGAAAAGACCTTGGTCAAGGTCATGCAAGAAGACGGAACAGAAAGTGATTTTGAATGAAGAAGCAAGAAAAATTAGCTCTTGTTGAGTCTGCCTTGGAAGACTTTTATGGAGATCAGCAGTTTGCCTCTAGTTTGCGAGAAGCTGTTCTCTATTCCATTCATGCTGGTGGCAAGCGTATTCGACCTTTTCTCTTGTTAGAAGTTCTGGAATCCTTGCATGTTACTATTAGACCAACACATGCACAGGTGGCTGCAGCCTTGGAAATGATTCATACTGGAAGTTTGATTCACGATGATCTTCCTGCAATGGATGATGATGATTACCGTCGGGGACGCTTGACCAATCATAAGAAATTCGGCGAAGCAATGGCAATTTTGGCAGGAGATGCTTTGTTCCTAGATCCCTATGCTTTGATAGCGCAGGCAGACTTGCCAAGCCAGATCAAGGTGGACTTGATTGCCAACTTATCCCTTGCGTCAGGTAGTCTGGGCATGGTGGCAGGGCAAGTTTTAGATATGGAGGGCGAGCACCAGCACTTGTCTTTGGAAGAGCTCCGGACCATTCATGCTAATAAAACAGGTAAATTGCTAGCCTATCCCTTCCAAGCAGCTGCAATCATAGCGGAATTATCTCCTAAAATGCAGACAAAGCTGAAAACTGTGGGTGAATTGATCGGACTTGCCTTTCAAGTTCGAGATGATGTGTTAGATGTGACCGCTAGTTTTGAGGAAATTGGCAAGACACCACAAAAGGATTTGCAGGCTGAAAAATCAACCTATCCAGCCTTGCTGGGTTTGGAGGGGGCGATTGCCTTTTGTAACCAAACTCTGGATCAAGCTAATGAAAAATTAGAGGAAATTGCCCAACAAGTCAGCTTTGAAACAGAACCAATTGTGAAAGTAGTAGAAAGTTTGAGAATCAATGGCTAAGGAAAGAGTGGATGTACTAGCTTATAAACAAGGTTTGTTTGAGACACGAGAACAAGCCAAGCGAGGTGTGATGGCTGGGCTAGTCGTAGCTGTTCTTAATGGAGAGCGGTTTGACAAACCAGGAGAGAAAATCCCGGATGATACTGAGCTAAAACTCAAAGGCGAAAAACTCAAGTATGTAAGCCGAGGTGGTCTCAAATTGGAAAAGGCTTTGCAGGTTTTTGATTTGTCAGTGGAAGGGGCAACAACTATTGATATTGGAGCCTCTACTGGTGGCTTTACCGATGTCATGCTGCAGAATGGTGCTGAGTTGGTCTATGCGGTGGATGTTGGTACCAATCAGTTGGCTTGGAAATTGCGCCAAGACCCACGAGTTGTCAGTATGGAGCAGTTTAATTTTCGATATGCTGAAAAGACTGACTTTGAGCAGGAACCAAGTTTTGCCAGTATTGATGTGAGTTTCATTTCCCTCAGTCTGATCTTACCAGCCTTGCACCGTGTGTTGGCTGAACAAGGTCAGGTGGTGGCTTTGGTTAAGCCACAGTTTGAAGCAGGTCGTGAGCAGATTGGGAAGAATGGAATTATTCGCGATGCTAAAGTTCATCAACATGTCCTTGAATCAGTCACTGCTATGGCAGTTGAGCAAGGCTTTTCTGTGCTTGGATTAGACTATTCACCAATCCAAGGAGGACATGGAAATATTGAATTTTTAGCTTATTTGAAAAAGGAAGAGGGAGCAAGCAATCAAGTTGCCCCCGAAATAGAAAAAGTTGTAGAGAGAGCACATAGAGAATTTAAAGATGAATAAAAAAGAGAGACTTGAAAAAATTAGAAGATTTGTTACGGATTATCAGATTGGGACTCAGGAAGAAATTGTTGAGTACTTGAGAGAAGCAGGTATTTCTGCTACTCAAGCCACTGTCTCAAGGGACATCAAAGAACTTGGAATTGTTAAAATTCCTTTGAAGAATAATACCTATATCTATGAATTGCCAAAATCAATCGTCAAAAGTTTGCAGTTGGCTGAGGACAATATTGTGAGTTCTGAGTTAATGGGAAATATGATCAATCTTTCTGTCATTCCTGGAAATACTATTTTTGTGAAGAGTCAGTTGGTTGAAGCATTCTCTGAACAGATTTTTAGCTGTCTAGCAGATGATGATTCTATCTTAATTGTAGCCAGAACAGCAGAGGCAGCTGAAGAAATTGTTGAACAAGTCAAAAAATGGTAGGTCAGTATGTTACTTGAAATTTCGATAAAAAACTTTGCCATTATTGAGGCGATTTCGCTCAATTTTGAAAAGGGTATGACTGTTTTGACCGGAGAAACGGGTGCTGGAAAGTCTATCATTATCGACGCTATGAATCTCATGTTGGGGGCTCGTGCAACGACAGACGTTATTCGTCACGGTGCGCCAAAGGCAGAGATTGAGGGGCTTTTCTCAGTTGAAAATAGTCGCCTTTTACAGGAACTTTTTGAAGAGCAAGGTTTGGAAATGGGTGATGAAATCATCATCCGCCGTGAAATTCTTCAAAATGGGCGAAGTGTTAGTCGCGTCAATGGCCAGATGGTCAATCTTTCTGTCTTGCGTGCAATCGGCCAGCATCTTGTCGATATCCATGGTCAGCATGACCAAGAGGAGTTAATGCGTCCACAACTGCACATCCAGATGTTGGATGAATTCGGCGATGCTGCTTTCTTGGACTTGAAAGAAACCTATCAAACCAGCTTTGATGCCTATCGCAAAATGCGTAAGCAAGTTCTAGAAGTCAAGAAAAATCAGCAGGAACACAAGTCTCGCATTGAGATGTTGGAATTTCAAATGGCAGAGATTGAGGCGGTAAATTTGCAAACCGGGGAAGATGTTAGTCTCAACCAGGAACGAGATAAACTCCTCAACCACAAGAATATAGCAGATACCTTGACAAATGCCTACACTATGTTGGATAATGAGGAGTTCTCCAGCCTAGCCAATGTCCGTTCCGCTATGAATGACATGGAAAGTGTCGAAGAATACGATCCTGAATACCGTGAAATTTCAAGTTCTCTATCAGAAACTTACTATGTTTTAGAAGATATTACCAAGCGTTTGGAAGATATTATTGAGGATTTGGATTTTGATGGCAATCGTCTCATGGAGGTTGAAAATCGCCTAGATCTTCTGAATACTATTACCCGCAAGTACGGTGGAACTGTGGACGACGTTTTGCTTTATTTTGCCAAGATTACGGAAGAGTACAATCTCTTGACGGGTAATAACCTTTCTTCCGAAGACATGGAAGCAGAGCTCAAGAAATTAGAAGTTAATCTTGTTGATTTGGCAGGGCAGCTTGCATCTGCTCGCCATGACTTGGCCCAGCAGCTTGAAGCAGAGATTAAACAAGAACTTCAGGACCTCTATATGGAGAAGGCACAATTTCAGGTTCGCTTTAGTAAGGGCAAATTTAGTCGTGAGGGGAATGAAACAGTTGAGTTTTACATTTCTACTAACCCTGGTGAGGGCTTTAAACCCTTGGTCAAAGTTGCGTCCGGTGGGGAACTGTCTCGCCTCATGCTAGCTATTAAATCCGCCTTTTCTCGTAAGGAAGGTAAGACCAGTATTGTCTTTGATGAGGTGGATACTGGAGTTTCAGGTCGCGTGGCCCAAGCCATCGCACAAAAGATTCATAAGATTGGCCAGCATGGTCAGGTTCTTGCTATTTCTCACCTTCCACAAGTAATTGCCATCGCGGATTATCAATTCTTTATTGAGAAGATTAGCGATGAGCACTCAACGGTGTCGACGGTTCGTCTCTTGACTTTAGAAGAGCGAGTAGAGGAAGTAGCTAAGATGTTAGCTGGGGAGAATGTAACCGAAGCGGCCCTTACTCAAGCTAGAGAATTATTGCAAACGAGGGAGAAATAAATGACAGACTATTACGTAATTGGAGATGTTCACGGGAAAGCAGGTATGCTAGAAGATCTGCTCAAAACCTGGGATGGTCAAACTCAGTTGCTCTTTCTAGGGGATTTGATTGACCGTGGTGAAGACAGTCGCCGTGTTCTAGAAATGGTTAAGGACTTGGTCGACAATCATGGAGCTATCTGTCTATCAGGAAACCATGAGTATATGTTTCTGACTTGGCTCGATGATCCAGAAGAAAGCTATGACCATTATCGTCGCAATGGTGGAGATACAACTATTAACTCTATTTTAGGTCGTCCCTTGGATGCACCAGTTGATGGCGTAGAAGATGCCAAACGGGTTGCGACTGAAGCGGCAGACTTGGTCGAATTTATTCGTCAAATGCCATTTGTAGTAGAGACAGACAAGTATATCTTTGTTCATGCGGGTATTGACTTGACCTTGGAAGACTGGCATGAAACGACTGATTACAAGAAAGTCTGGCTCAGAAAACCATTCCACGAAGCCGAAAATCATACTGGGAAAACCATTGTCTTTGGGCATACACCAGTTTATGGTTTGCTGAAGCAAGACCGAGGTACTGCTGATCTTTGGATGACAGAAGATGGCAAGATTGGCATGGATGGAGGAGCTGTCTATGGCGGTGTCCTTCATGGGATTGTCTTTACTGACCAAGGAATGACAGAACACCACTTTATCGAGAATGATGGTTTTGTTGCCGAAGATTAGTACTCCTAGCAGGGTATGGTCTTGTCAAAATGTTAAAAACAATTTATAATTAATAGATACCCTGAAAGGAAGAGCATCATGAACTTAGAAGAATTAAAAAAACGACAGGAGAAGATTCGGAACTTCTCTATTATCGCCCATATTGACCACGGGAAGTCAACGCTAGCAGACCGCATTTTGGAAAAGACGGAGACGGTTTCTAGTCGTGAAATGCAAGCCCAGCTTCTGGATAGTATGGATCTTGAGCGTGAACGTGGGATTACCATTAAACTCAATGCTATCGAGCTCAATTACACTGCAAAAGATGGCGAAACCTATATTTTCCACTTGATTGACACACCTGGGCACGTGGACTTTACCTATGAAGTGTCGCGTTCGTTAGCTGCCTGTGAAGGAGCAATTTTGGTGGTTGATGCGGCCCAAGGGATTGAGGCGCAAACACTTGCCAACGTTTATCTAGCCTTGGACAATGATTTGGAAATCTTGCCAGTCATTAACAAGATTGACCTTCCAGCAGCTGATCCAGAGCGTGTGCGTACAGAGATTGAGGATGTCATTGGACTGGATGCCAGCGAAGCAGTCTTAGCTTCTGCTAAGGCTGGTATTGGTATTGAAGAAATTCTTGAGCAGATCGTAGAGAAAGTTCCCGCACCAACAGGAGATGTAACGGCGCCACTCAAGGCCTTGATTTTCGACTCTGTCTACGATGCTTACCGTGGGGTTATCCTCCAAGTCCGTGTCATGGACGGAGTGGTTAAACCTGGCGATAAGATTCAGCTCATGAGCAATGGCAAGACCTTTGATGTGACGGAGGTCGGAATTTTTACACCGAAAGCAGTTGGTCGTGATTTCCTCGCGACTGGTGATGTTGGTTATATTGCGGCTTCCATCAAGACGGTTCAAGACACTCGTGTGGGTGATACAGTTACCTTGGCAACCAATCCAGCGGCAGAACCACTACATGGCTACAAGCAAATGAACCCTATGGTCTTTGCAGGGCTTTATCCAATCGAGTCTAATAAATACAATGACCTTCGTGAAGCCCTAGAAAAATTGCAACTGAATGATGCTAGCTTGCAGTTTGAGCCAGAAACGTCACAGGCTCTTGGATTTGGTTTCCGTTGTGGATTCCTTGGGCTTCTCCATATGGATGTTATCCAAGAGCGTTTAGAGCGCGAGTTCAACATTGACCTCATCATGACAGCTCCATCAGTTATCTATAAGGTTAACCAGACTGACGGTGAGTCTATGGATGTGTCAAATCCATCGGAATTCCCAGACCCAACTAAGATTGCGACTATTGAAGAGCCTTATGTTAAGGCGCAAATCATGGTACCACAGGAGTTTGTCGGAGCAGTGATGGAATTGGCTCAGCGCAAGCGTGGGGACTTTGTGACCATGGACTATATTGATGATAACCGTGTCAATGTTATCTATCAAATTCCACTTGCTGAAATCGTCTTTGACTTCTTTGATAAGCTCAAGTCTTCAACACGTGGTTATGCAAGTTTTGACTACGAATTGTCAGAGTACCGCCCATCTAAGCTAGTCAAAATGGATATCCTTCTCAATGGAGACAAGGTGGACGCCCTTAGCTTTATCGTTCACAAGGATTTTGCCTACGAACGTGGAAAACTCATCGTTGATAAGCTCAAGAAAATCATCCCTCGTCAACAATTTGAAGTGCCGATTCAAGCAGCTATTGGACACAAGATCGTGGCTCGTACTGATATCAAGGCCCTTCGTAAGAACGTACTTGCTAAGTGTTATGGTGGTGACGTTTCTCGTAAACGCAAACTCCTTGAAAAACAAAAAGCTGGTAAGAAACGCATGAAAGCCATTGGATCAGTAGAAGTCCCACAAGAAGCCTTCCTTAGCGTCTTGAGCATGGATGAAGAATAGAAACAAAACTCTTGAAGATTCTTCAAGAGTTTTTGATTTAAATGTGAGCAATAAAATCGGAAACTAACAGAATAGATTAGGTCAGAATTTGACAGAAGTTCTTATTTTTCTTATAATGCAGATGGAGAGGTGGTAGGATGAAAAAATTATTGATTTTAGGTACTGTAGTTACTGTTAGTGCTTTTTTAGCTTCATGCTCCAATAAGTCGCAAACAGCAACCGAAGAAAGTTCGACTGCGGTTGTTAGTTCTTCTAGCAGTCAGGAAACAAGTAGCTCTAGTTCTGCTGTTTCTGAAGCGAAAAAGGAAGAGACGCAAATCATCGGCTCGAATGAGTATGGCTTTGTCAAGGTACCCAAATCATGGGTTCGATTCCATGAAGTAGAAGGTGGAAATGATATACAGTATTGCGATGGAACAGATATCAACATTGTTACGCTGAATACCTTCAAGGCTGATCAGTTCAATATCAGCGAAGAAGAATATGCTAAACTGGATGTTGTGACTGTCTCATCTAGTATTTTAACTTCTAAAGAACAAAGCTCTGATTTCAGTAAGGTTTGGGGCTCCAAATCGACCATTGGAGGTTATGAAGCCTATGTTGTCAATGCAATTGCTAAGTCAGGGAAATACCTCATTACCTGGGTTTTCCGATCAAATGATGGTAAAATCCGCTATGTTTCACTTGAAGGGGATGGGGAAACTTTAAAAACAATCTTACCGATGATTGAAAGTAGCTGGTCAACTACTAAAGCTGAATAAATGAAAAAAAGAAGATCCTTGGTCTTCTTTTTATTTTTTTACGAATAGATAGATGAGTAGAAAAAGAAATGGAGTTGTATATGAAGATCACAAACTATGAGATTTACAAATTGAGAAAAGCTGGGCTGACCAATCAACAGATTCTAACTGTTCTTGAATATGATGAGACTGTAGATCAGGAGCTCTTGCTGGGTGATATTGCAGAAATTTCAGGTTGTCGTAATCCTGCTGTCTTTATGGAACGCTATTTCCAGATAGATGATGCACAGTTGGAGAAGGAGTTTCAGAAATTTCCCTCCTTTTCTATTCTTGATGACTGTTATCCTTGGGATCTGAGTGAGATTTATGATGCTCCAGTGCTCTTGTTTTATAAAGGAAATCTGGACTTGTTAAAGTTTCCGAAAGTTGCTGTTGTAGGGAGCCGTTCATGTTCTAGTCAGGGAGCGAAGTCGGTTCAGAAAGTCATTCAAGGTTTGGAAAACGAGTTAATCGTGGTCAGTGGTTTAGCCAAAGGGATTGATACGGCTGCCCATATGGCTGCACTCCAGAATGGAGGAAGAACGATTGCTGTCATTGGAACAGGATTGGATGTTTTTTACCCCCGTGCCAATAAACGTTTGCAGGAACACATTGGTAATCACCATTTGGTACTTAGTGAATACGGACCTGGTGAAGAGCCCTTGAAATTTCACTTTCCAGCTCGTAATCGCATCATTGCTGGTCTTTGCCGTGGTGTGATTGTCTCAGAGGCAAGGATGCGTTCTGGTAGTCTCATCACCTGTGAGCGAGCTATGGAAGAAGGACGCGATGTTTTTGCCATTCCAGGAAACATTTTAGATGGCCATTCAGATGGCTGTCACCACTTGATCCAAGAGGGAGCGAAGCTGATTAGTAGCGGTCAAGATGTGTTAGCAGAGTTTGAATTTTAAGGAGAAATTGTTCATTCAGATAAACTTTTCTACTATATATAGGAGTTAAGTCTTGACAGCTATAGAAAAATGGTTTACACTTTATAAAGTTTATTACTTTGAAAAGGTGTGATAGTGTGGCTACGGCAACAAAGAAGAAAAAATCAACAGTTAAAAAAAATCTAGTCATCGTTGAGTCTCCTGCCAAGGCGAAAACGATTGAGAAATATCTAGGCAGAAATTATAAGGTTTTAGCCAGTGTCGGGCATATCCGTGATTTGAAAAAATCCAGTATGTCGGTCGACATTGAAAATAACTATGAACCGCAGTATATCAATATCCGTGGAAAAGGTCCTCTCATCAATGATCTGAAAAAAGAAGCTAAAAAGGCCAATAAAGTCTTTCTGGCGAGTGACCCTGACCGTGAAGGAGAAGCAATTTCCTGGCATTTGGCTCATATCCTTGATTTGGATGAGAATGATGCCAACCGTGTGGTCTTTAATGAAATCACCAAAGACGCTGTAAAAAATGCCTTTAAAGAACCGCGCAAGATTGATATGGACTTGGTCGACGCCCAACAAGCTCGTCGAGTCTTAGACCGCTTGGTAGGCTATTCAATTTCGCCTATTTTGTGGAAAAAGGTCAAGAAGGGCTTATCAGCAGGGCGCGTGCAGTCGGTTGCCCTTAAGCTCATCATTGACCGTGAAAATGAAATCAATGCCTTCCAACCAGAAGAATACTGGACAATTGATGGTGTCTTTAAGAAGGGAACCAAACAATTTCAAGCTTCTTTCTATGGTATGAATGGCAAAAAGATGAAATTGACCACCAACGAAGAAGTCAGAGAAGTCTTGTCCCATTTGACTAGCAAAGATTTCACAGTAGACCAGGTAGATAAGAAAGAGCGCAAACGCAATGCGCCCCTACCCTATACGACTTCAACCATGCAGATGGATGCGGCTAACAAAATCAATTTCCGTACTCGTAAGACCATGATGGTGGCCCAACAGCTTTATGAAGGGATCAATATCGGATCAGGTGTGCAAGGTTTGATTACCTATATGCGTACAGACTCAACTCGTATCAGTCCTGTGGCTCAGAATGAAGCGGCAAGCTACATTAACGACCGTTTTGGTAGCAAGTATTCCAAGCATGGTAGCAGGGTCAAGAATGCCTCAGGTGCTCAAGATGCCCACGAAGCAATTCGTCCATCTAGTGTCTTTAATACACCGGAAAGTATCGCTAAGTACTTGGACAAAGACCAGCTCAAACTTTATACCCTTATCTGGAACCGTTTTGTGGCTAGCCAGATGACAGGCGCTATCTTTGATACCATGGCTGTTAAGCTCTCTCAAAATGGGGTTCAATTTGCAGCTAATGGTAGCCAAGTTAAGTTTGATGGTTATCTTGCTATCTATAATGACTCTGACAAAAACAAGATGTTGCCTGATATGGCTGTTGGAGATGTAGTCAAGCAGGTAAATAGCAAGCCAGAACAACATTTCACCCAACCGCCAGCTCGCTATTCGGAAGCGACTCTTATCAAGACATTGGAAGAAAATGGAGTTGGACGTCCGTCAACCTACGCTCCGACCATTGAAACCATCCAAAAACGTTACTACGTTCGTCTGGCAGCAAAACGTTTTGAACCAACAGAACTGGGAGAAATTGTTAATAAACTCATCGTTGAATATTTCCCAGATATCGTAAACGTGACCTTCACAGCTGAGATGGAAGGAAAACTGGATGATGTCGAGGTTGGAAAAGAGCAGTGGCAACGTGTTATTGACGCCTTTTACAAACCATTCTCTAAAGAAGTAGCTAAGGCTGAATCTGAAATGGAAAAAATCCAGATCAAGGATGAGCCAGCTGGATTTGCCTGTGAGGTTTGTGGCAGTCCGATGGTGATTAAGCTCGGTCGTTTTGGTAAATTCTATGCTTGTAGCAATTTCCCAGACTGCCGTCATACACAAGCGATTGTCAAAGAGATTGGAGTCGAGTGTCCAAGCTGTCATCAAGGACAAATCATCGAACGCAAAACCAAGCGTAATCGTATCTTCTATGGTTGCAATCGCTATCCAGAATGTGAATTTACTTCTTGGGACAAACCAATTGGACGTGATTGTCCAAAATGCGGACACTTCCTTGTGGAGAAAAAGGTCCGTGGTGGTGGTAAACAGGTTGTATGTAGTAATGGCGACTACGAAGAGGAAAAAATTAAATAAAATGCAGAGTCCTGAAAATAAATTTCAGGCTCTTTTTTTTGTTGATGCTTGACAAATTTCCCCCTTGTATGCGAAACTAGAGGAAGAGTAATTTATCTAGGAGAAATCATGCGTCTCATTTACCTCAGTATTGGCTTTATTTCACTGGCTTTAGCTGTCATTGGAGTTGTTTTACCACTTTTACCAACAACGCCCTTCCTTTTGCTATCAATTGCTTGCTTTTCCAAGTCTTCAAAGAGATTTGAAGACTGGCTTTATCATACAAAGCTTTATCAGACTTATGTAGCTGACTTTCGGGAAACTAAGTCAATAGCGCGAGAACGAAAGAAAAAATCATCGTATCTATCTATATCTTGATGGGGATTTCTATTTATTTTGCCCCTCTTTTGTCAGTCAAAATCGGTCTGGGAGCCTTGACTATCTTTATCACCTACTATCTCTTTAAAGTCATTCCTGACAAAGAATAGATAAATAGAGTAGTTGTTTGCCTTGATAAAAATGAAAGCATATTTAGAATAATATGATATAATAAATTTAAAGAAAACATCAAGGAGAATCAAATGATTTACGAATTTTGTGCTGAAAATGTGACCTTGCTTGAAAAAGCGATGCAGGCTGGAGCTCGTCGAATCGAACTTTGTGACAATCTAGCAGTAGGAGGAACAACACCTAGCTATGGAGTGACCAAGGCAGCGGTTGAACTGGCATCTAACTACGATACGACCATTATGACTATGATTCGTCCCCGTGGTGGCGATTTTGTCTATACTGATTTTGAAATAGCAATTATGCTGGAAGACATCCGTTTGACTGCGCAGGCTGGAAGTCAAGGAGTCGTTTTTGGAGCATTAACTGCTGATAAGAAGTTGGATAAAGCTAATCTGGAGAAGCTGATTGCCGCATCTAAAGGAATGGAAATTGTCTTCCATATGGCCTTTGATGAATTGAGTGATGAAGAGCAATTGGAGGCCATTGACTGGCTCAGCCAAGCTGGTGTCACTCGTATCTTAACTCGTGCTGGTGTGTCTGGGGACTCGCTAGAAAAACGTTTTGAACACTATCACAGAATTTTGGAACATGCAAAAGGTAAAATTGAAATCTTACCAGGTGGGGGGATTGACTTGGATAACCGTCAAACCTTTATCGACCAGCTAGGTGTGACACAATTGCATGGAACCAAGGTTGTCTTTTAAAAAATAGAAAGGAACTGCTAGCTTTTGGTAGCAGTTTTCACTTATGTTTGAAATTTTTAAATCCTATCAGTTTAATAAAGAAAAGGCCAGAGACTATGGTTTTGTAGAAAATGGGGAAGTCTGGAACTATAGTTGCCAGATTTTGCAGGGTGACTTTATCATGACAGTCTCCATCACTCCTGATAATGTGAGTTTTCAGGTCTTTGATAAGGAGACTGGTGACCTCTATCCTCAAGTTCACATGGAAAGCATGAGGGGAAGTTTCGTCGGAAGTGTCCGTGAGGCTTGTTTGGAGATTCTTTACCAGATTCGGAAGGCTTGCTTTGATGTGCAGGATTTTATCTGTCCTCAGACTAAGCGTATCATGGCTCAAGTTCAGGAAAAGTATGGTAATCAATTGGAGTATCTGTGGGAAAAGTCTCCTGATACTGCTGTATTACGCCATGAAGGTAATCAAAAGTGGTATGCTGTTGTGATGAGAATCCCATGGGGTAAGCTGGAAAAGGGCAGAGAGGGGCTAGTCGAAGCAGTCAATATTAAACACGACCAAGTAGCTGATTTGCTTTCAAAAAAAGGCATTTATCCAGCCTTTCATATGAACAAACGCTACTGGCTTAGTCTGACACTTGATGATACTTTGTCAGATGAAATGGTACTGAAATTGATGGAAAGAAGTTGGAACCTAACCGTGAAAAAATAGGGAAATTTACTTGAGATTTTAAATACTTTCAATTAGCAAAATATTCTTTACTGAAGAAATTTTCAGAAAATAATGGATTTTTTCTTGACAAGAGATTTTTCCTATGCTAGAATACTAAACAAGATATCAAACGAAGGAGAAAGTCAAACATGAAAACAGCTAAGTTTAATCAATTTGCTTTGTTGTTGAGGTACTCGGGCTAGTGCAAAAGCATTAGTCCTGTTTGGCTTACCAAGCGGGAGTAAATCAACATCTCGCTTGGGTTTCCGAGCGAGATGTTTTTTTAAACCATATTTGGAAAAGGGGAAATCTTATGCGAACAGTTGAATTTCTAGATACCAGCCTTCGAGATGGAGAGCAGACACCTGGCGTTAACTTTTCAATCAAGGAAAAAATTGCCATTGCAAGGCAGCTGGAGAAGTGGGGCATTTCAGCCATCGAAGCTGGTTTTCCAGCTGCTAGTCCAGACTCATTTAAGGCAGTTCAGGAGATTGCTAAAGTCTTGAAAAAAACAGCGGTGACTGGTCTAGCACGTTCGGTCAAGTCTGATATTGATGCTTGTTACGAGGCGCTAAAGGATGCCAAGTATCCACAGGTCCATGTCTTTATCGCTACCAGTCCGATTCACCGCAAGTATAAGCTAAATAAGAGCAAGGAAGAGATTTTAGAAGCTATTAAGGAGCATGTTTCTTATGCGCGTTCTAAGTTTGAAATCGTTGAATTCTCTCCTGAAGATGCGACTAGAACAGAGTTGGATTTCCTCTTGCAAGTCGTTCAAACAGCAGTCGATGCAGGGGCGTCTTATATCAATATCCCAGACACAGTAGGATTTACCACGCCAGAAGAATACGGTGCTATCTTCAAATATTTGATTGAGAATGTCAAGACCGATCGTCAGATTATCTATTCACCTCACTGTCATGATGACCTCGGAATGGCAGTGGCTAACAGCCTTTCTGCTGTCAAGAACGGTGCAGGACGTGTCGAAGGAACCATCAACGGTATTGGGGAGCGAGCTGGGAATGCTGCGCTTGAAGAAATTGCAGTGGCGCTCAATATTCGCCAAGATTACTATCAGGCAGAAACCAGTATTGTCCTAAATGAGACCATCAATACGTCTGAAATGGTTTCTCGCTTCTCTGGTATTCCAGTTCCTAAAAACAAGGCTGTGGTTGGTGGTAATGCCTTTTCTCACGAGTCTGGTATTCACCAAGATGGAGTCCTTAAAAATCCTCTCACTTATGAGATCATCACACCTGAATTGGTCGGTGTTAAGAGTAATAGTCTTCCGCTTGGAAAATTGTCAGGTCGCCATGCCTTTGTTGAAAAACTAAGAGAACTGGCCCTAGATTTTACAGAAGAGGATATCAAACCACTCTTTGCTAAGTTCAAGGCACTAGCGGATAAGAAACAAGAAATCACAGATGCAGATATTCGAGCTCTGGTAGCTGGAACCATGGTTGAAAATCCAGAAGGCTTCCACTTTGATGATTTACAACTTCAAACCCATGCGGACAATGACATCGAAGCGCTCGTTAGTCTAGCCAACATGGATGGTGAAAAAGTCGAATTCAATGCGACAGGACAAGGCTCTGTTGAAGCAATCTTTAACGCTATCGATAAGTTCTTTAACCAATCTGTCCGCTTGGTATCCTATACCATTGATGCTGTGACAGATGGAATTGATGCTCAAGCTCGGGTTTTGGTTACTGTTGAAAACAGAGATACAGAAACCATCTTTAACGCAGCAGGTCTTGACTTCGATGTATTGAAGGCTTCGGCTATTGCCTATATCAATGCCAATACCTTTGTTCAAAAAGAGAATGCAGGTGAGATGGGGCGCAGCGTTTCCTACCGAGACATGCCTAGTGTGTAAAGGAGAAGGCTATGACAAAGAAAATAGTAGCACTAGCAGGGGATGGAATCGGTCCAGAAATTATGGAAGCTGGTTTAGTAGTTCTGGAAACTCTAGCTTCAAAAACAGGTTTTGACTATGAGATAGATAGACGCCCCTTTGGAGGTGCAGGTATTGATGCTGCGGGGTATCCCTTACCTGATGAAACCCTCAAGGCATGTAGAGAAGCAGATGCTATTCTCCTAGCAGCTATCGGTAGTCCCCAGTATGATGGGGCAGCGATTCGCCCTGAACAAGGCTTGCTGGCTCTTCGTAAGGAACTCAATCTCTATGCCAATATTCGGCCTGTTAAGATTTTTGACAGTCTCAAGCATTTGTCACCTCTCAAATCGGAACGAATTGCTGGTGTAGACTTTGTCGTGGTGCGTGAGTTGACAGGTGGGATTTACTTTGGAGACCATATCCTTGAAGAGCGCAAAGCGCGTGATATCAATGACTATAGCTATGAAGAAGTGGAGCGGATTCTTCGCAAGGCTTTTGAAATTGCAAGAAGTCGCAGAAAAATCGTTACTAGTATCGATAAGCAAAATGTTCTAGCGACATCAAAACTCTGGCGCAGAGTAGCTGAGGAGATTGCGCAAGATTTTCCAGATGTGATCTTGGAACACCAGCTAGTCGACTCAGCTGCCATGCTCATGATTACCAATCCTGCTAAGTTTGATGTCATCGTGACAGAGAATCTTTTCGGAGATATTCTATCTGATGAATCAAGCGTTTTATCAGGCACACTTGGTGTTATGCCATCAGCCAGTCATTCTGAAAAGGGACCAAGTCTTTATGAGCCTATTCATGGTTCAGCGCCTGATATTGCAGGTCAAGGAATTGCCAACCCTATCTCCATGATTTTGTCAGTTGCTATGATGTTGAGAGATAGCTTTGGACGTTATGAGGATGCGGAGCGAATCGAACATGCTGTTGAAGGTAGTTTGGCAGCAGGAATTTTAACGAGAGATATTGGAGGACAGGCTTCGACCAGGGAAATGACAGAAGCCATCATTGAAAGATTATGAAGATAAATGAAGGAATCACGCTTGCCCTCTTGATTTGGAATTTGCTGATTTTCTTGATTTATGGCATTGACAAATCCAAGGCAAGAAGAGGTGCTTGGCGCGTCCCAGAGAAAATCTTACTCATTTTAGCCCTTACTTGTGGTGGTTTTGGTGCCTGGTTGGCAGGAATCACCTTTCACCACAAGACTAGAAAATGGTATTTTAAAACAGTTTGGTTTCTCGGGATGGTGACCACACTAGTAGCCTTATATTTTATTTGGAGGTAATGGATGGCAGGAAAATCGATTTTTGATAAATTATGGGACCGCCATGTCATCACAGGAGAAGAGGGGCAACCTCAACTCATGTATGTGGACCAGCACTATATTCATGAAGTGACTAGTCCCCAAGCTTTTCAAGGATTACGAGATGCAGGTCGCAGATTGAGACGGCCAGACTTGACATTTGGAACCTTTGACCACAATGTACCGACGGTCAATATCTACGATATTCGAGATGTGATTTCTAAGGCTCAAATTGATAAGCTTGCTGAAAATGTTGAGGAGTTTGGGATTGAACATGCGGCCCACGGTTCTGAAAAGCAGGGCATTGTTCACATGGTTGGACCAGAAACAGGGCGGACCCAACCAGGAAAATTCATCGTCTGTGGAGATAGCCACACAGCTACTCACGGAGCTTTCGGAGCCATCGCCTTTGGGATTGGGACCAGTGAGGTTGAGCATGTCTTTGCTACCCAGACACTATGGCAAGTTAAACCCAAGAAAATGCTGGTAGAATTCACTGGTGTTCCTCAAAAAGGAGTTTTTTCCAAGGATTACATTCTCGCCTTGATTGCCAAGTACGGGGTTGCTTGTGGTGTAGGATATGTGGTGGAATATCGTGGGCAAGCGATTGATGCTCTGACCATGGAAGAGCGAATGACCATCTGCAATATGTCCATCGAGTTTGGCTCCAAGATGGGAATCATGAACCCAGATCAGACCACCTATGACTATCTCAAGGGACGGGAATGCGTTCCCGAAGCTTTTGAGGAGGCAGTTGCCGACTGGAAGACCCTTGTCAGCGATGAGGATGCCGTCTATGATAAGGTTATCCAGATGGATGTCTCAGACTTGGCTCCCATGGTGACTTGGGGCACCAATCCTGCTATGGGCGTTGACTTTGACAGTAGCTTCCCAGAAATTAAGGATATGAATGATGAACGAGCCTACAATTACATGAACTTGGAGCCTGGTCAAAAGCCAGAGGATATTGAGCTAGGCTATATTTTTATCGGATCTTGTACCAATGCTCGGCTCAGTGATTTGCAACTGGCTGCTCGATTTGTAAAAGGAAAGAAGATTGCTCCCAACTTAACGGCTATCGTGGTTCCAGGCTCTCGTCCTGTCAAACGAGCTGCTGAGAAGTTGGGTTTGGATAAGGTCTTCTTAGATGCTGGCTTTGAGTGGCGAGACCCAGGTTGCTCTATGTGCCTAGGGATGAATCCGGACAAGGTCCCTGATGGTGTTCACTGTGCCTCAACCAGTAACCGCAATTTTGAAGACAGACAAGGCTTTGGTGCTAAAACCCATCTCTGCAGTCCAGCTATGGCAGCGGCGGCGGCCATCGCAGGGCGCTTCGTAGATGTTCGGCAAATGCCAGAGGCCCAGTAAGGAGAGGATATGGAGAAATTTACAGTTTATACGGGAACGACCGTTCCTCTCATGAATGATAACATCGACACCGACCAAATACTCCCCAAGCAGTTTCTCAAGTTGATTGATAAAAAAGGCTTTGGTAAGTACCTCATGTATGCTTGGCGTTATCTAGACGATAACTACACTGAGGATCCAGATTTTGTTTTTAACCGACCTGAATACCGAAAAGCCAGTATCCTCATTTCAGGGGATAATTTTGGGGCGGGGTCTTCAAGGGAACACGCAGCTTGGGCTCTAGCCGACTATGGTTTTAAGGTCGTGATTGCAGGTTCTTTCGGAGACATTCATTACAATAATGAACTCAATAATGGCATGTTGCCCATTGTTCAGCCTAGGGAGGTTAGAGAAAAGCTAGCCCAACTCAAACCGACTGACCAGGTAACTGTGGACTTGGAACAACAAAAAATCATCTCACCAGTTGGAGAATTCACTTTCGAAATAGATAGCGAGTGGAAACACAAGCTCTTAAATGGTTTGGATGATATCGGAATTACTTTGCAGTATGAAGACTTGATTGCTGCCTATGAAAAACAACGACCGGCCTACTGGCAGGATTAGAAAAATAGAAAAGGAACTATAGAACTATGACAAAACACATTCAATGGAACGGAACACTTTCTCAAGAAGGCTATGACATTTTAAAAGGTGAGGGCGGATGTATCGTTTGCCCCACAAAAGTTGGTTACATTATCATGACGAGCGATAAGGCAGGTCTTGAACGCAAATTTGAAGCTAAAGAGCGTAACCGTAACAAACCAGGTGTTGTACTTTGTGGTAGCATGGACGAGCTACGCGCTTTAGCACAACTCAACCCAGAAATTGAAGCCTTCTACCAAAAACATTGGGATGAAGATATTCTCCTTGGTTGTATCCTTCCTTGGAAACCAGAAGCTTTTGAAAAACTCAAAGCATACGGTGATGGCCGTGAAGAACTCATGACTGACGTTCGTGGTACTAGCTGTTTTGTCATCAAGTTTGGTAAAGCTGGTGAACAGTTGGCTGCTAAACTTTGGGAAGAAGGCAAGATGGTCTACGCCTCATCAGCCAACCCATCTGGAAAAGGAAACCGTGGTAAGGTAGAAGGAATCGGAGAACGTATCGAAGGAGCAGTGGACCTTGTCATCGAAGCAGATGACTACGTTGCTTCTATCCAACCAGACAAAACGATTGAAACGCGCTACGAGCAAGGTGTGATGGTTTCTATGGTCGATAAGGACGGAAAACTCATCCCAGAACAAGGTGGAGCACGTTCAACCTCACCAGCGCCAGTTGTTATCCGCAAAGGGCTTGACATTGATAAAATCATGATGAACCTGTCAGATACCTTTAACTCATGGGACTACCGTCAAGGTGAGTATTATTAAGATAAAAAAGAAGTCTAGTGTTATGAGGGAATAAAACCCTCTACTCTAGGCTTTTTCTTTAGAAATTCTTTTCTTTTTATATAGGATATGATATTCTATATATAAAATATATAGTTTTTTATTCGAACATTATTATAAAAGGAGTAAGATTGATGTTGAAAAGAAAAGTTAGTCTGGAAGATTTTTATGACTGGTACCAAGAAAATAAAATAAGATTAAGAGAAGATGCATCTAAATATAGTATTTACAATGAACAATTACGTGAAGAATTTCTTAAAGAGTGGCCACTTGATAGAATTTTAACCATGTCTATTGATGATTATGTTATTGGGAAAGGTGCTAAAAGTAATTCTTTTTGCTATAGTCTTGAGAGGGGTAAATACAAATCTTTATTTTTAGGTATTGGCGGAGGAGGCTCTTCAAAATTTGGTATTTATTGGAATGAGGATACCCAAAGCTATAAAAATCAAGCTAATAAAATCATTCCTATATCTGAATTGGAGCAACGTTTTAATAAACTAAAAAGAGATCTGTATCAGATTATTCAAATCGGTAGTAAACTTGATTTTGACAATCCTATATTTGATATGAAAAAGTCAACAAATGAATTTATTAGTCGTTCTGCTGTGGTGACAAAACTACTTTGTATTTATTCTGAGAATCCTTCTTTTTTAGGAGTAAATATGAATAGTCAAAATGAATTTTGGAATAGGTTGATTCCCCAAAGCAATCAAGGCGGACCCTATCGTCAGAATCATGAGATTTTTAAACTGTTTTCTAAAACATATCCTGAACTAGAATCTTCAATGTTGGGTAGTATTTTATTTGAGTATTCAAAAGATATTATAGACAGTGATGATAAGCAAGGAGAGAAAGAAATGTCTGAACAAAATAATTTTCATCATACCTTGAGTAATATCTTATTACAATCCAAAAACCTCATTCTCCGTGGTGCACCTGGTACAGGAAAAACTTATCTTGCTAAAGAAATAGCTAAAGAATTAACGGATGGCAACGAAGACCAAATCGGCTTTGTACAGTTTCACCCTTCCTATGATTATACGGATTTTGTAGAGGGGTTGAGACCAGTATCAAATGGGGATGGAGCTATTGAGTTTAAGCTACAGGATGGTATTTTTAAAGATTTTTGTCAGAAAGCAAAAGAAGCCCAATTGATTGGAGGACAAGATAATTTTGATGAGGCTTGGGATTCTTACTTAGAATATATAAATGTTGCTGAAGAAAAAGAATATATAACAAAAACATCTTACTTATCTGTTAATAGTAGACAAAATTTGTCAGTAAATTATGATAGTGGTGTTCCAGGATGGTCACTACCTCGCAAATATGTTTACGAGTTGTATAAAGATAAAAATTATAATAAGCAAGAATACTACAAAAGTGGTGGAAAAACTGTCCTAGAAACATTGAGAAAGAGATTTGGTTTGAAAGACTATGTTTCCCCAACAGAAATTGATACTGATAAGAAATTCGTTTTCATCATTGATGAAATCAATCGTGGTGAGATTTCTAAGATTTTTGGTGAACTCTTTTTCTCTATCGACCCTGGTTATCGTGGTGAAAAGGGGAGTGTTTCTACCCAGTATGCCAATCTACACGAAACTGATGAGAAGTTTTATATCCCCGAAAATGTTTACATCATCGGAACAATGAATGATATTGACCGCTCGGTGGACACCTTTGATTTTGCTATGCGTCGTCGTTTTCGTTTTGTTGAAGTTACTGCCGAGAGTCAAGTTGGCATGTTGGATAAAGAATTGGGTATCCATGCAGAAGAAGCAAAACTTCGTCTTAGAAATTTGAACGCTGCTATCGAAAACGTTCAGGAATTAAACAGTCATTATCATATCGGTCCAAGTTATTTCCTTAAGTTGAAGGATGTAGACTTTGACTATGAAATACTCTGGTCAGATTACCTCAAACCTCTTTTGGAAGATTACTTACGAGGTTCTTATGAAGAATCTGAAACTCTGGCAACATTGAAAAAAGCATTTAATCTGACAAATAAAGAGCAAACAGTTCAGCAAGATACTGGTGATGATAATGCGGATAACTGATAATCAGCATAGAATTGCTAAAGAAGACTTTGTTACAGATTATCCCAACCTTAGTCAAGCACTTCTTGATAGAACACTAGATAACCTTTCTCGAGAGGACCGTATCTTTATATTTCCAAATGACCTGCAATATTCTCTTGACTTAGAAAAGGACCAAAAGATTTTTGAAACAGTTAATCAGAAAATCAAGACAGGAAATGTGATTGGCTTTCTGGGGTGTGGTCAGGAAAGGTTAACGATTTCCTCTCGTTTTTCCGATGAAAGTAACGACCATTTTTTGCATTATCTCTTACAAAAGGTTCTCAATATCAATCTGACTAGTTTAGATGTCGGTCTGTCTCCTGAAGATAAGCTCTATCAACTCTTGGTTTACCTCTTTCCCAAATATCTGCAAGCTGCTCTCCGAAAAGGTCTTTATAAGGAATACCAGCGATTTTTCCATAACGATAGTCATGTAAAGGGTGTACTAGATGTTGGAAATCATCTGAAAAAAAATCTCCCTTTTATGGGAAATATTGCCTATACTACTAGGGAATTTACCTATGATAATCCACTCATGCAGTTGATTCGGCATACGATTGAGTACATAAAGAATCAGAAAAGTTTCGGAGTTCTGCTCGATAGTAATCGTGAAAATATGACAGAAATTACTCGTGTAACTCCAGCTTATAAACTGGCTAATCGTGCCAAGATTATCAGAATGAATAAAATCAAACCCATCCGACACGCCTATTTCAGAGAGTATAGAAAATTACAGGAACTCTGCTTGATGATTCTGAGTAGAGAAAAGCATGGTCTTGGACCTCAAGCCCAGATGGTACATGGTATTCTCTTTGATGTTGCCTGGCTTTGGGAAGAGTATGTTCATACCTTGTTGCCAAAAGGTTTCATCCATCCACGAAATAAAGATAAGACGAACGGAATTTCAGTATTTTCTGTTGGGAAACGAAAAGTATATCCAGATTTTTATGACAGAGAACGAAAGATTGTTCTAGATGCAAAATATAAAAAACTGGAGTTCACTGAAAGAGGAATTAACCGCGAGGACTTGTTCCAGCTGATTTCCTATTCTTATATTTTAGAAGCTGAGAAAGCTGGACTGATTTTTCCTAGTATGGAGCAGTCAGTAAATAGTGAAATAGGAAAACTAGCTGGCTATGGAGCTCAATTGAAGAAGTGGTCTATCCAAATCCCTCAGAATACTTCATCTTACAATGAATTTTGTAAAATGATGGAAAATTCAGAAGAAAATTTTAAAGCGATTATTGATGAAGAAGTGGGGAGAAAGTAATCTCTTCGCTTTTTTGCTATTTATATAAGTAATTCCCGAACGATATAATTTGATTATTGGAAATATTTGACAAAAACTGTACCTTGGTTTATAATAAATCAAGGAAACGTCAGAAAAGACGTAGGGGTGCGTAAGCATAGGTAGGTCATTATAAAAGAAACGAGACATCGATATGTTAAATGAATTTCCAATTTTTGATTACGAAGATATTCAGTTGATCCCAAATAAATGTGTCATTAAAAGCCGTTCAGAAGCGGATACAAGTATTACGTTTGGAAAACACACTTTTAAACTACCTGTTGTGCCAGCAAATATGCAGACGATTTTGGATGAGAACGTAGCAGAGCAACTTGCTAAAGGCGGTTACTTTTACATTATGCACCGTTTTGATGAAGCGGGGCGCATTCCTTTTATCAAACGTATGCACGGTCAAGGGCTCATTGCTTCCATTTCTGTTGGTGTCAAGGACTATGAGTATGATTTCGTTAGCCAGCTCAAGGCTGATGCTCCTGAGTACATCACGATTGACATCGCTCACGGTCATTCGGATAGCGTGATTTCTATGATTCAACACATCAAGAAAGAATTGCCGGATACTTTTGTCATCGCTGGCAACATTGGAACACCAGAAGCTGTGCGTGAATTGGAAAATGCTGGAGCGGATGCCACTAAGGTTGGAATTGGTCCTGGTAAGGTTTGTATCACCAAGGTGAAAACAGGTTTTGGTACTGGCGGTTGGCAATTGGCTGCCCTACGCTGGTGTGCCAAGGCTGCGCGTAAACCAATCATCGCTGATGGTGGGATTCGTACTCATGGCGATATTGCTAAGTCTATCCGTTTCGGTGCCAGCATGGTCATGATTGGTTCCCTATTTGCAGGACATATCGAAAGCCCAGGAAAGACGATTGAAGTCGATGGCGAACAGTTCAAAGAATACTATGGTTCAGCTTCACAGTATCAAAAAGGCGCTTATAAAAATGTAGAAGGTAAACGCATCTTACTGCCTGCCAAAGGGCATTTGCAAGACACCCTTACTGAGATGGAGCAGGATCTGCAAAGTGCCATTTCCTACGCAGGTGGACGCAAGGTTGCTGACCTCAAGCACGTTGATTATGTAATCGTGAAAAACTCTATCTGGAACGGGGATGCTTCCCACTAATGGACGCTTAGTCCACCCATAAAAAACTTGTTATTAGACCAAATTTTTGTTATAATAAGACAAGTCTCCACCCTTAGTGTAATGGATATCACGTAAGATTCCGGTTCTTGAGATGGGGGTTCGATTCCCTCAGGGTGGATGTAAAAAGCCTATGAAAGCCTTAAATAAGGCTTTTTTCTTTATTTCGCGCCAAATTTGCCCTTAAAATTGAAAATTTTATTCTAAAAAGTGCTCAAATCCCCTCTAGTCCCGTTTTAAAGTGACTCAGGGGGCTTTTTTTGATATAATAAAAGAGACTGTTATCAGTTAGAAAGAGGTTGGTATGAAAGAATTAGAAACTGTACTAAAGAAGCGTTTTGCAATCGAATTTGCGGACAAGAATTTATTGGAAACGGCTTTTACTCATACGAGTTATGCCAATGAGCACCGCCTCTTAAAAATTTCACACAATGAGCGCTTGGAATTTTTAGGAGACGCTGTTCTGCAATTATTGATTTCAGAATATCTGTATAAAAAATATCCTAAGAAACCAGAGGGAGATTTGTCTAAACTCCGTGCTATGATTGTCCGTGAGGAGAGTTTGGCTGGTTTTGCGCGTGATTGCCAGTTTGATCAGTTTATCAAGCTAGGAAAAGGGGAAGAAAAGTCTGGTGGTCGCAATCGTGACACCATTCTTGGAGATGCCTTTGAAGCCTTTTTGGGAGCGTTGCTTTTAGACAAGGATGTTGCTAGGGTAAAAGAGTTTATCTATCAGGTCATGATTCCCAAGGTTGAAGCAGGTGACTTTGAAATGATTAAGGATTACAAGACACACTTGCAAGAACTGCTCCAAGTCAATGGAGATGTGGATATTCGCTACCAGGTGACCTCTGAGACGGGGCCTGCCCATGATAAGGTTTTTGATGTAGAAGTTCTGGTTGAGGGCAAGAGTATAGGAAAAGGCCAAGGCCGTTCTAAAAAATTAGCAGAGCAAGAGGCCGCAAAAAATGCCGTTGAGAAAGGGCTGGGTTCATGTATTTAAAGGAGATTGAGATCCAGGGATTCAAGTCTTTTGCTGACAAGACCAAGGTTGTTTTTGATCAAGGTGTGACAGCTGTCGTTGGGCCAAATGGATCTGGGAAGTCAAATATCACAGAAAGTCTGCGATGGGCCTTGGGAGAGTCCAGTGTTAAGAGCCTTCGTGGTGGAAAGATGCCAGACGTTATCTTTGCTGGAACTGAAAGCCGCAAACCACTCAATTATGCTTCAGTTGTCGTGATCTTGGATAATGAAGATGGTTTTATCAAGGATGCGGGGCAAGTCATTAAGGTAGAACGTCATATCTATCGTAGTGGTGATAGCGAGTATCGAATTGATGGCAAGAAAGTCCGCTTGCGTGATGTTCACGATCTCTTTTTGGATACGGGATTGGGACGAGATTCCTTCTCCATCATCTCACAAGGGAAGGTTGAGGAGATTTTTAACTCCAAGCCCGAAGAACGCCGTGCTATTTTTGAAGAAGCAGCTGGAGTTTTAAAATACAAGACTCGTAGAAAAGAAACAGAGAGCAAACTGCAACAAACCCAGGACAATCTAGACCGCTTAGAGGATATTATCTATGAGTTGGACAATCAAATCAAGCCTCTTGCCAAACAAGCCGAGAATGCTCGTAAGTTTCTCGACTTGGATGGTCAACGTAAGGCAATTTACTTGGATGTACTGGTTGCCCAAATCAAGGAAAACAAGGCTGAATTAGAACTGACTGAAGAAGAACTAAAGCAGGTTCAGGAACTTCTGACTAGTTATTATCAAAAGCGTGAAGAGTTAGAAGAAGAAAATCAAACTCTTAAAAAGAAACGCCAAGATCTCCAAGCTGAAATGGCTAAAGACCAAGAGAGCTTAATGGATTTGACTAGTTTGATTAGTGACTTAGAGCGAAAACTAGCCTTGTCTAAACTGGAATCCAAGCAAGTAGCCCTCAATCAACAAGAAGCACAAGCCCGTTTGACTGCTTTGGAAGATAAGAGAAAGACTCTAAGTAAAGAGAAATCTGAAAAAGAAGCGAATTTGGCACAGTTAGAGGAAAATCTAGCTGAAAATAATAAGGAACTCAATCGTTTAGAGGCAGAATTGCTAGCTTTTTCAGACGATCCTGACCAGATGATCGAGCTCTTGCGCGAACGCTTTGTCGCTCTTTTACAAGAAGAAGCGGATGTCTCAAACCAACTGACCCGCATCGAGAATGAACTGGAGAACAGCCGTCAACTATCTCAAAAACAAGCAGATCAACTTGAGAAACTGAGAGAACAACTGGCTACAGCTAAAGAGAAGGCTAGTCAACAGCAGGCCGAGCTTGAAACTGCCAAGGAGCAGGTTCAAAAACTATTGGCAGACTACCAAGCTAGTGCCAAGGAACAAGAGGATCAGAAAGTTTCTTACCAAGCCCAGCAGAGCCAGCTCTTTGATCGTCTGGATAGTCTCAAAAACAAACAGGCTAGAGCACAGAGTTTGGAAAACATCCTAAGAAATCATAGTAATTTTTATGCGGGTGTTAAGAGTGTTCTCCAAGAAAAAGACCGCTTAGGTGGGATTATTGGTGCAGTTAGTGAACATTTGACCTTTGATGTGCATTATCAAACTGCTTTGGAGATTGCACTTGGAGCTAGTAGTCAGCATATCATCGTAGAAGATGAAAATGCGGCAACCAAGGCGATTGATTTCCTAAAACGTAACAGAGCTGGTCGTGCGACCTTTCTTCCATTGACAACGATCAAAGCGCGTACGATTTCTAGTCAGAATCAAGATGCTATTGCATCAAGTCCAGGCTTCCTTGGTATGGCTGATGAGTTGGTTACTTTTGATACTAGACTAGAAACCATTTTCAAGAATTTACTCGCAACGACGGCTATCTTTGATACCGTAGAACATGCCCGTGCAGCTGCTCGTCAAGTTCGTTACCAGGTTCGTATGGTAACACTGGATGGGACTGAGTTGCGCACAGGTGGTTCCTATGCAGGTGGTGCCAATCGGCAAAACAACAGTATTTTCATCAAGCCAGAACTGGAGCAATTACAAAAAGAAATTGCTGAAGAAGAAGCTGACTTGCGGTCAGAAGAAGCGAGTTTGAAGACCCTGCAAGACGAGATGGCGGTATTGACAGAAAGATTAGAAGCCATTAAATCACAAGGTGAGCAAGCTCGTATTCAGGAGCAAGGTTTGTACCTCGCCTATCAACAAACCAATCAGCAAGTGGAAGAGTTAGAAACGCTTTGGAAACTTCAAGAAGAGGAATTAAATCGCCTATCTGAAGGAGATTGGCAAGCGGACAAGGAAAAATGCCAAGAGCGCCTTGCTACTATCGCAAGTGAAAAGCAAAATCTAGAAGCTGAGATTGAAGAGATTAAGTCTAACAAAAACGCTATTCAAGAACGTTATCAAAACTTGCAGGAACAGATTTCTCAAGCGCGCTTGTTTAAGTCCGAACTGCAAGGACAAAAGCGGTACGAAGTTACTGATATTGAACGCTTAGGCAAGGAACTGGATAATCTGGATATCGAGCAAGAGGAAATCCAGCGTCTTCTCCAAGAAAAGGTTGATAATCTTGAGAAAGTTGATACGGATTTGCTAAGTCAACAAGCGGAAGAGGCCAAAACTCAGAAAACAAACCTCCAACAAGGTTTGATACGCAAGCAGTTTGAGTTGGATGATATCGAAGGTCAGCTGGATGATATTTCCAGCCATTTGGATCAAGCTCGTCAGCAGAATGAAGAGTGGATTCGCAAACAAACACGTGCTGAAGCCAAGAAAGAAAAGGTCAGCGAACACTTGCGCTATCTACAAGCTCAATTAACAGACCAGTACCAAATCAGCTACACAGAGGCTCTAGAAAAGGCTCATGAACTGGAAGAGCTAACTCTGGCAGAGCAAGAGGTTAAAGATCTTGAGAAGGCTATTCGCTCACTCGGTCCAGTCAATTTGGATGCTATTGAACAGTACGAAGAAGTCCACAACCGTTTGGATTTCCTCAATAGCCAACGGGATGATATTTTGTCTGCTAAAAACCTGCTCCTTGAGACCATCACTGAGATGAATGATGAGGTTAAGGAACGATTCAAATCAACCTTTGAGGCTATTCGTGAGTCCTTTAAAGTGACCTTTAGACAGATGTTTGGCGGAGGTCAGGCAGACTTGATATTGACTGAGGGCGATCTTTTAACTGCTGGTGTGGAGATTTCTGTTCAACCACCAGGTAAGAAAATCCAGTCTCTCAACCTCATGAGTGGTGGTGAAAAAGCCCTATCGGCTCTGGCTTTGCTCTTCTCAATTATCCGAGTCAAAACTATTCCTTTTGTTATCTTGGATGAGGTAGAGGCGGCGCTAGACGAAGCCAATGTTAAACGTTTTGGGGATTATCTCAATCGCTTTGATAAGGATAGTCAGTTTATCGTCGTGACCCACCGTAAGGGAACGATGGCGGCAGCAGACTCTATCTATGGAGTCACCATGCAAGAATCAGGTGTGTCTAAGATTGTTTCAGTTAAGTTAAAAGACTTGGAAGAGACAGTAGACTAGTTACCAAACGATAGCATCTCTTAGGAGGTGCTATTTTTTAAAACTCATAGTTTGAATTGTCTATCAAGGTCAGTTCAGGCGTAAAAAACGACATTTGGGATTTCCTCTTAGCGAAAAGACTTGCTCTATGATATAATAGTTTCATGATTACAACAGTACCTATTAAGAACGAAAAAGATATTGCAGTACCGGGAAAAACAGTCCTTGTACTTGGTTATTTTGATGGCATCCACAAGGGGCATCAGAAACTTTTTGAAGTGGCCAGCAAGGCTTCGATGAAGGATTATCTGCCAGTTGTCGTGATGACCTTTACGGAGTCGCCAAAACTTGCTTTACAACCTTACCAACCTGAGCTCATGCTTCACATCGTCAACCATGAGGAACGGGAGCACAAGATGAAGTGGCACGGGGTAGAAGCTCTTTTCTTACTTGACTTTAGTAGTAAATTTGCTAGTTTAACGGGTCAAGAATTCTTTGATACCTATGTTAGAGCTTTAAAACCAGCTATTATCGTAGCAGGATTTGATTACACATTTGGTTCAGATAAGAAAACTGCGGATGACCTGAAGGATTATTTTGATGGAGAGATTATCATTGTTCCTCCGATCGAGGACGAAAAGGGAAAGATCAGTTCCACACGGATTCGCCAAGCTATTCTTGATGGAGATGTCAAGGAAGTCAATCATCTACTAGGCACACCGCTCCCATCTCGTGGGATGGTCGTTCATGGAAATGCTCGTGGGCGTACTATCGGTTATCCAACAGCAAATCTGGTCCTAAGAGATCGAACTTATATGCCAGCAGACGGTGTTTACGTAGTCGATGTAGAAGTACAACGTCAGAGATATCGTGGCATGGCAAGTGTTGGGAAAAATGTTACTTTCGATGGAGAAGAGCCACGTTTTGAAGTCAATATTTTTGACTTTTCAGATGATATTTATGGTGAGACAGTCATGGTCTACTGGCTGGACCGTGTCCGTGATATGGTCAAATTTGACTCCATCGAAGAGCTTGTAGACCAACTCCAGAAAGACGAAGAGATTGCTCGAAACTGGAAGGATGCTGAGTAGGAAATCGGAGTTTTATATAAAATTATCTATACTTTAGATTCTTATTTCTAAATCATGACCACCCGTCTAACGGGTGGTTATGATTTGTCTCGCACCTCACGGAGCGAGACGGACTAATAGTCGCATAACCTAAAAACGGATAATGCACCATATTTGGTCCGTTATACGTTTTTTATGGTATAATGAAAGCAAATATGAGGAGGTCTTTATCTATTATTGGAGACAATATCAAATCACTACGCCGAACACACGATTTAACACAGCCAGAATTTGCGAAAACGGTCAGTATTTCATGCAATAGCTTAAGTCGTTATGAGAATGGAACTAGTAAAGTTTTAACAGAACTTATCGACCGTATTTATCAAAAATTTAATGTCTCTTATGTTGATATTGTAGGGGAGGACAATATGTTATCACCTGTTGAAGATTACCAACTGATTTTAAAAATAGAAGTGATAAAAGAATGTGGAGCAGCCATTTTATCACAGCTTTATAGATACCAGGATAGTCAAGATATTGCTTTTGATGATGAAACAAATCCTTGGATTTTGATGAGTGATGATTTGGCTGAATTAATCAATACGAAAATATAGCTTGTCGATACTTTCGATAAAATCGAGCGTTACAGTGGCTACTTAGAGGGTATCGAACGGATGCTAGACATGGTGCATCATCGGGTGGTGGCTTAATGATATTGGAAGAATTTAGTGAGGCTGAGTTTCAGAAAGCTTTATAACGAACAATTTGGGTTCTAACTTGCGGAAAGGCGATTCCAGATCAACCGAAAGCCATTTTACTTGGTGGACAAAGCGGAGCAGGTAATACGACTATTCATGGTATCAAGCAAAAAGAATTTCAAGGTAATATCATTATCATCGATGGTGATAGCTACCGTTCTCAACATCCCAATTACTTAGCACTGCAAGAAAAGTATGGCAAGGACAGCGTAGACTATACCAAGGGATTTGCAGGAAAAGTGGTAGAGTATCTGGTCGACGAACTCAGCACGCAAGGTTACCAAGTTTCTTTAGCTATTATTGGTACTAAACCAAAACTGTCCTATCTCAGTACCTTAATTCTTCGTTACGAGGAACTTTATGCTATCAATCCAGCTCAGTCCAGAGCAACACCTAAAGAACATCATGATTATATTGTAGAGCACTTGGTTGATAATCTTAGGGAGTTAAAAAGAGAGCAACTCTTTGACCAGATTCAGATTTATCAAAGAGATAGAACTTACCCGTGGTGCTAGTTAATTTCAAAATACAATAAAAAGTCCAAAAGGACTATACTGTAAGTGACGAAATATACAGGAGGTTAGTCTAAATGAGCTACTTACAGTATACTGCTAAAACTTATCATTTGCAATGGAATGTTCGCCAATTATCACAAATTTGTCATTACTTTTATAAAACTTATTGCCCAGATTCCTTTAAACATCGGCGTAATGTTGGCTTAGGAAAAGTTTCAGATGAAGCGCTTCTTGTCTTGCTTTTGTTACAAGCTGAACTAGGCATAACGTCACAACGCCATTTCTACACCATCTGACATCTCTTTCCTTGTGGTCAGTTACTAGAAAGAAGTCGTTTCAATCGTCGGTCTAGACGAATGATTTGGCTAGTCCAATTAATCCGAAAAGCTATGAGCGACTTGATTTCACCTGATGAAATAGCGATTATAGATAGTTTTTCCTTACCACTTTGCCAACCAGTTCGCAATCAAAGAGTTGCCAGTTTTAAAGGATTAGCCGATATTGGCTATAACATCTCTAAACATCTTTGGTTCTACGGTTTCAAGGTTCATATGCTAGTGACCTTATCGGGTTGTATTCTGAACTGTGTTGTCACATCAGCCTCTATCTACGAACTCAAGGCGGTTTATGAGCTATTAGAGGGATGTAAGCAATCGGTTATTCTAGGTGATCTTGACTACTTAAGCGGTGAACTCAAAAAGGACTTAAAACAGGAAGGTGACCATCTATGGATACCATTTCGACAAAACATGACAGGATCCGAAGAACATAACAATTGGAAAGTAATGGCCATGAGACGAACTATTGAAACTCGTTTTTCTGAACTGTGTCGTCTCTTTGACATCGAACATACATTAGCTAGAGGGCTAGCCGGACTACAGTTACGAATTGAACGAATTATTCTGGCTCATAATTTACACTATTTTGAAATGAACTAGCACCATGGATACTTATTTGTAATGTTGTAAAACACTATATATCAACATTAAGGAAGGAAAAATATGCCTATAAAAGTTGTAGATTTATTTTCTGGAGCCGGTGGATTGACATTTGGATTTCAGAAAGCAATATATCGAAATAGATTTAGAGATGACGATAGTTTTCAGATTATTTTTGCAAATGAATTAAATTTTGAGGCTTCACAATCTTTTAAAGCTAATTTTCCTAATATTAAAATGTTTAATGACGACATTCAAACTATTGATGAAGAATTTTTAAACGATAAACAGGTGGATATCCATGACGTAGATTTAATTATAGGAGGTCCCCCATGTCAATCTTTCAGTACAGTAGGGAAGCGTCAATATGATGAACGTGCAAAAATGTATAAAGAATATAGACGTTTATTATCTATTATACGACCTAAAATGTTTATATTTGAAAATGTTTACGGGTTATTAACAATGAAAGATGACCAAAATAGACCTGTAATAGAAAATGTCATTGAAAGTTTTGAGAATTTCCGAGATTTTGAAGACAATCTTGGTTATGATATTCATACGGAGTTACTTAATGCTAAAGATTATGGTGTGCCACAGAGCAGAGAGCGGGTATTTTTAGTTGGTATCAGAAATGATTTATTGATTAAAGAAGGTTGGGAATTCCCCCCAAAAAAAGTAAGTAAGCCACTATCTGTTTCTGATGCAATTAGTGACTTGCCTAAGTTAAATAATGGTGAGGAAAAATCATTTTACGATTCAAAACCCAATACTAAATATCAATATCTAATGAGGGATGGAGAGAGGAGACTTACTAATCATAAAAATGGAACTTACGGATTAAGAATGTTAGAAATTATGAAGTTAGTGAAGCAAGGTGAAGGAAAAAATCAAATCAATAAACTTGTTGATGAAGGGAAAGCTTCAAAAGAACTATACCTAACGTCAGGTTATAGAAACTCTTATGGAAGATTATGGTGGGATAAACCATCATCAACAATTACAAATAATTTATCAACTCCTTCTTCTTTAAGATGTATTCATCCTAAGCAAAATAGAGCTTTAACTTCGAGAGAAGGAGCAAGACTCCAATCATTTCCAGATAGCTTTCAATTTTATGGTTCAAAAACTCAAGTAAATATTCAAATAGGCAATGCTGTTCCTCCTCTGTTAAGTATTGCGCTAGCTGATAGTGTTAAAAGATTTTTTCTAAATAATTTTGATGAAGATAGAGGTAGATAGTTATGGGGCATAATAAAAATGATTTACAGTTTAGTTTTTCATACATGGCATTAGGTTTATTGGGGAAAAATCTTTATTCTAATGCATGGGCCGCACTTTCTGAGCTAGTTGCAAATAGTTTAGATGCAGGTTCTACAGAAGTTTATATAGCTATAGATATGAGAAAAAAAGGTAACTCTGTGATTGAAGTTTATGATAACGGTGAAGGGATGTCTTATGATAATTTAAAAGAAAATTATATAAAAATTGGAAGAAACAGGCGCTTAAATCAGAAAAATTCAGAAAGTGTTATGGGGAGAAAGGGAATAGGTAAGCTTGCAGCTTTGTATCTAAGCAATCACTATTATGTTGCTACAAAACAAAAAGATACTGAATTATTAGTATATGAAATGGAATTCCCAAATTCAGAATTAGAAAATGATACTAAAAATCCTCAAATGTCAAGTTCTTCTTTTAATGCTTTCAATAATAGTGAATTTTTACAGTATGAGTCCGGAACCATGATAAGAATGGAGAAGGTAAATTTAACAGGATATGGAGATGCATCTATAGAAACGCTAAATTCTACACTATCTGATTATTTTACTGTGTCTAACCTAAACTCACAAAAGATATTTTTAAAAGTTGTAAAAAATGATAATGATTTAAAAAAAGAATACACTGAAGTAATTAAAACTATCCCATTTAAAAACATGGTACAGATTACTTGCTTTGATAAAGAAACATACGATGAGTTATCAGAAAAATATTCAAATAAGAACTATCAGTTGAATTTAAAAGGCTTTGATAAAAAATTTTCGGATAATATTCAAGTCGTTTATAAAGAATCTACAGGGACAGAATTTACATATAGCAAAGATGGTCAAGAAAAAACAAAGGTTGGTAAGATAACTGGATGGATTGGTATACACTCTACTATAAATTCGTCTGAAGCAACGGAGTTAAATGATACTAATTTCAAGAAAAATAAGTTATATAATCCTTTGAGTCTTAGAATTTATGTTAGAAATAAATTAGCTATCTCTAATTTTTTGCCAGTAATTAATAATACGCAAGCTTTTGTAAACTATATTGAAGGTGAAATCGGTTATGACATTCTTGATGACAACAACTTTAAAGATATTGCAACGACTAGTAGACAAAATATGGATGAAAATGATCCTCGAGTAGTGGATTTAGCAGAAAAAATAAAACAAGAAGTATCAAGTTTAATTCGTACAAGATTAGAAGTTAGAAATAAAATGAATAATGAGATTCAATCTTTACGAACAAAATCTGAAAAAATTGCTAAAGAATCGACTTTTAAAAATATTGATAAAATATTTGATGATTTTAAGTCTCAAAATTTTAGTACCGATGAAATGGATCAGCTAAATCTTAATATAAAAAATAGGGTTGTACAACAACTCAAAGGAGAAAATTTTAAAAACGAGTATACTATTTTCTTTTCCCATTCACGAAGAAATAAGAATGTATTAGACTTTTTCTATTATTTATTAAAAAAGATTGGTGTTACTTCAGACGAGATTTTCTATACAAGTAAAGAGGATGCACCTCAAATTGATATTAAGCAAAACTTAGGTGAAATTTCTAAAGAAAATATTGTCAATAAAAATACATTATTATTCTTTTATGTTACGAAGGATTTTAAAGACTCAGATTATTGTATGTTTGAAGGGGGTGCTGCTTGGGCAACGCGAGGTTCAGAAGATTATCTAATCAATTTTGATGAATTTGGTCTGATTCCTGATTATCTTAATCAAAAAGGTGAATTTCTATTAAACCTTACTCAAAATTCTGATTTGTCTAAAGGAGATTTTTATAATCAGTTGATAAATACACTGAATAAGTTAATTGAGCATATTAATATTGGACGAAAAATGAAAGCTGCTGAGGAAGTACCATTATTTGATAACATTGAATTTCCTGACAAAGTGGAATTAAGTCAAGGAAAAACTCCGAAGCTTAATAAAGATATTGAAAACTATTGGAATACTTATATTTTAGAAAATAATGAGTAATTTCAATGTGCGAATAGGGAGAGAGTTGCCTCTTAAGTTTTATAAAAAATAGGTGATAAATATGATATCTATCCATGGTGCTAGTTCATTTCAAAATAGTGTAAATTATGAGCCAGAATAATTTGTTCAATTCGTAACTGTAGTCCGGCTAGCCCTCTAGCTAATGTATGTTCGATGTCAAAGAGACGACACGTACGATTAAACGTATTTCAATTGAACACCCTGAACTTTACGCTGCAGCTCAAACAAGTGGTGAAATTTTAGAAAAAGAACGCGAAGAATTGCGTCAGATTATCACAACTATCTTTGAACAAAAGATGAATAAGCATAGTATTAAGTAGAGAATGAAAAAATATTTTATTGGCGGTCTGGGAAGCAATGTCTATCATAGCAAGGATTTTCTTCAAGAACTAGATTCGCAGGTTTATTTTTTAAATCCATATGAAAAGCATCTTCGAGATGAAACAGAATTGAAATCATGGTTTAAAAATGAGATTGTAGAGGAAGAATCTATATGTCTGATAGGTCATTCTCTTGGAGGAGATTTGGCGCGTTATCTTGCATCGGAATTTTATGAAGTGACAAAACTGATTCTTTTGGATGGTAGCTATCTAGATTTAGATAAGATTTTACCTTTAGATACAGAGTTAGAGGAAGCTAAAAACTATATCGAATCTCAAGTCGTTTCAGACTTAGCTCTTCTTATTTCTAAAGAGAAATCTGAAGCAAAGTATTGGTCAGAAAATATGGAGGAAGCTGTAAGACAGTCTTATCACTGGAATGCGGAGTATAATAGATATGAGTTAGCTATAAATTATGAAAATATAGAAACGATTCTCCGCCTACGAAGAAAAATCCAAGCTTTTAAGAGAGAAGTGGAAGATACTTTGTTTATCAGTCCTCGCTATCCTAATGAAGCTACATGGAGAGAGGAACCCCTGAAAGAATTGCCAGACTATTTTGATACTATTTTTCTAAAAAACTTTGGCCATGAGCTTTATACTGAAGCACCTAGAGAAATCGCTAGTCTGATTAATGAGTGGCTCTCTTATTCTCAATGGGCTACTTGTATTACTTAAAATGTTATAAGATTTAAATCTAAAAATCATTAATACTCAGATAACAAAAAACGAACAGGCTCTTTTTCTGTTATTCAGAAGAGAACTTGTTCGTTTTGTTTTTTATGTTTTTATTTCGTTTTTTAAAACACGCGATACACATAGGGATTTTCTGGTTTGTCTACTTTTGTGAAACTCTCAACTTCCAGTGTTGGGAGTTTTTGTTTGAGTTCTTTATGGTAGTGGAGGGTCAGGGTTCCTCTAGCGCTAATCCAAGTATTGTCAGGATACTGGCGTGAGTTCCCCTTGGTCAGGAGTCCATATACTCCAGAGTCTGCGATACAGTGGATGATTCCAAAGCGAAAGAGGAACTGGCTATCTTCATGGCTAGGATCGTTATAGACGAAGCCTGTAAACTCGATTTTCTTTCCTTCAAACTCTTGAGGGTAGTCATAGAGAACTTCCATGACCTCCATATAGTTATCGTCTGTAATTTGAATGGTTGGCTGGGAGAGGTATTTGTCAGCTGTTGTCCTCATTTCCTTTTCATAAGCAGATTTGGAAAAATAGGTACTGGTATCGGGTTTGAGGTATTGACTGGATGTCCCCTCGCTTGCCTGAATAGCTGTGTCGATTCCCTCAGCGAGTGGGAAATGATAGCCTTTGGCAGTTACGGTTCTCGAGTCCAAACTTACTGTCGGAAAGGCAACTCCAATCAAGAGAGGTAGAGACAGTAAAAGGATGCTGATTTGTCTAGCACGACGACTTTCCATATGGCTGTGAGAGTTGATTTTCTTAATCCAGATGTAGAATTGGACCAGAGCCAACAGAAGAGAAAGGACCATAGAAATATAGATTAGATAGGAATAGTGGAGGTTAATGTAGTGGCTGAGCTTACCAGATAGCTGCAGATACAGAGTTAGGGCAAAATAACCCAGTAGAATGATAAATCGAATCATAACATCACCCCCATCATGTAAGAATAAAGCAAGACAAGCAGAGTCACGATGCCCATGAATTGCCAGATGAAGCGCGCTTTGAGATAGTGTTTCATCATGAGGAGATTTTTGATATCAAGCATGGGGCCGATGACCAGAAAGGCAAGAACAGGAGCAAGACCAAAGCTAGAGAGGAGAGAAGCACCGATAAAGGCATCCGCCTCACTACAGAGGGAAAGGAGAAAGGCTAGTAACATAAGCAGGAGAATCGCAAGGATTGGACTAGCACTGATAGAGGTCAGGATCCGAGTCGGAACATAGACCTGAACGATAGCCGCAAAGAGACAGCCAAAGACCAAATAGCGCCCCATATCGAAAAACTCGTCAATAGCTTGTATAAAAACCTGAAAGACTTTTCTAGCAGGAGCCAAGTGTGAAAAGTCATGTTCATGACAATAGATATGATTCTCTTTTTGAATGGGTTCCTTCCAGAAAAATCCTAAGAAAAACCCCAGAACCAAAGCAATCACAATGGCTCCCAGAGCTCGCAAAAAGGCAAATTTTATTGAATTGCCAAAGGCAGAATATGTGGCGAAAAGAACGATAGGATTGATAATGGGAGCAGTCACCAGAAAAGGAACCGCTGTGTAGCTGGGCACTTTCTTTTCCAGAAAACGATTGATGATGGGAACGATTCCACACTCGCAAGAAGGAAAGAGAAAGCCAATGAAGGTACCAAAAAAGATCCTCCCCCAACGATTGCGAGGAAGAAACTCATAAACTTTATCAGGCGTGATATAGACCTCAATCAATCCCGAAATGAGACTCCCAATCAAGACAAAAGGGAGGGCTTCAATCATGATGGAGAGAAAGATTGCCCCCGCTTGTAATACACTAGGAGGAAGAGATTGGAAAATCGTCATCTATTTTTTCTTCTCAACTTTTTCTTTTTTGTTTTTGTCATCTGGGAAAGTGACTTGTGTTAAGTCAGGAAGTTTGGCGAATTCTTCAAACATCTTGTCTAAGTCATCTGTTTTTGTAAATTTTACAGCCATGGGCCTACCTCGTTTCTAAATGTTACCTCTATTATACTATTATTTTGCGGAAAAGGGATTATTTTTATTTTGATAATCAAAGAGGTAAAAACAGGTAAGGTGAAACAAGCTTTGTTCCTTATGGTATAATAGGTTTATGGATAAAAAATATGAAAAAATCTCCCAAGATTTGGGTGTAACGTTAAAGCAAATCGATACCGTTCTGAGTTTAACAGCTGAAGGGGCGACTATTCCCTTCATCGCGCGTTATCGGAAGGACATGACTGGTAGTCTAGATGAGGTGGCGATTAAGGCTATTATTGACCTGGATAAAAGTCTGACAAATCTCAACGACCGCAAGCAAGCTGTCTTAGCTAAGATTCAAGAACAAGGCAAGCTAACAAAGGAATTGGAAGAAGCTATTTTGGCAGCTGAAAAATTAGCAGACGTAGAAGAACTCTATCTTCCTTATAAGGAAAAACGTCGGACCAAGGCAACCATTGCTCGTGAAGCTGGACTCTTTCCTCTTGCTCGCTTGATCTTGCAGAATGTAAATGGTTTAGAGAAAGAAGCTGAGAAGTTTGTCTGTGAAGGATTTGCGACTGGTCAAGAAGCCTTGGCTGGTGCGGTTGATATTTTGGTCGAAGCCTTATCTGAAGATGTGACCTTGCGTTCACTGACCTATCAGGAAGTGCTGAGACACTCTAAAATCACTTCGCAAGTTAAAGATGAAAGTCTTGATGAAAAACAAGTTTTTCAGATTTATTATGATTTTTCAGAGACAGTTGGCAACATGCAAGGTTATCGTACCTTGGCACTCAATCGTGGGGAGAAACTAGGGATTTTGAAGGTCGGCTTTGAACATGCGACGGACCGTATCTTATCTTTCTTTGCTGCCCGTTTCAAGGTGAAAAATGCCTATATAGATGAAGTTGTTCAACAGTCAGTTAAGAAAAAGGTCTTGCCTGCTATCGAACGACGCATTCGAACAGAGTTGACTGAGAAGGCGGAAGAAGGGGCTATCCAACTCTTTTCTGACAACCTGCGTAATCTCCTATTGGTTGCTCCGCTGAAAGGGCGCGTGGTTCTAGGATTTGACCCTGCCTTTCGTACAGGTGCCAAGCTGGCTGTTGTTGATGCAACAGGGAAAATGCTGACGACTCAAGTCATTTATCCAGTAAAACCAGCATCAGCTCGTCAAATTGAAGAAGCCAAGAAAGATTTGTCGGACTTGATTGGTCAATACAGTGTAGAAATTATTGCTATCGGAAATGGAACTGCCAGTCGTGAAAGTGAAGCCTTTGTGGCGGAAGTTCTGAAAGATTTTCCAGAAGTCAGCTATGTTATTGTCAATGAAAGTGGCGCTTCTGTCTACTCTGCTAGTGAACTTGCTCGTCAGGAGTTTCCAGAATTAACTGTTGAAAAACGCTCTGCTATCTCTATCGCCCGTCGTTTGCAAGATCCCCTTGCTGAATTGGTAAAAATCGATCCCAAGTCAATCGGTGTCGGGCAATACCAGCACGATGTCAGTCAGAAGAAACTGTCTGAAAGTCTGGACTTTGTCGTTGATACGGTGGTTAACCAGGTCGGTGTCAATGTCAATACAGCCAGCCCAGCACTTCTCTCCCATGTAGCTGGACTCAATAAAACCATTTCTGAAAATATCGTCAAATACCGTGAGGAAGAAGGAAAAATCACTTCACGCGATCAGATTAAGAAGGTTCCTCGTCTGGGTGCCAAAGCCTTTGAGCAAGCCGCTGGTTTCCTCCGTATCCCGGAAAGTAGCAATATCCTTGATAATACAGGAGTTCACCCAGAAAACTATGCTGCGGTTAAGGAGCTCTTCAAACGCTTGGATATCAAGGACTTGAATGAAGAAGCTCAAAGTAAACTCAAGTCCCTTTCAGTCAAAGAAATGGCGCAAGAACTAGAACTTGGTCCAGAAACCCTTAAAGATATCATTGCTGACCTTCTCAAACCAGGTCGAGATTTCCGTGATTCTTTTGATGCACCTGTTCTCCGTCAAGATGTACTGGATATCAAGGACTTAAAAGTCGGCCAGAAACTGGAAGGTGTGGTGCGGAATGTCGTTGACTTCGGTGCCTTCGTTGATATCGGGATTCACGAGGACGGCTTGATTCATATTTCCCATATGAGTCGTAAATTTATCAAACATCCCAGCCAAGTGGTATCAGTCGGAGATTTGGTAACGGTTTGGGTCAAGAAAATCGATACCGAACGTGAAAAAGTCAATCTGTCGCTCTTAGCTCCAGATGAAACTGACTGAGTACGTTCAGTCTGTTTCCCTCGAAGACTTTGGTAGACCTTTTACCCACCAAGCCCAGTGGAATTCTCGTCTGCGAACGACAGGTGGACGATTTTTCCCCAAGGATGGGCATTTGGACTTTAATCCCAAGGTTTATAATGAACTAGGTTTGGAAGTCTTTCGCAAAATCGTGCGCCATGAACTCTGTCACTATCACCTTTATTTTCAGAAAAAGGGTTATCGACATAAGGACCGAGATTTTAAAGAACTTTTGAAAGAAGTGGATGGACTGCGCTTTGTTCCCCATTTGAAAGACCAAAGTAATTTCCTGGTCTATCAGTGCCAATACTGCCAGCAACGCTATCAACGCAAGAGGAAGGTTGATACAAAACGCTATCGCTGTGGCGTCTGCCGTGGCAAACTCGTCATCTTAAATCGGCCTAAGGACTGATGTTTGTGAACCTGTTTCATGCTATACTACTTGTAAGAATACCGAAAGAGGAAACAATCATGAATACAAAATTTTATAAAATGAGACGAAATCGTATGGTGTCAGGAGTTTTAGCTGGGCTATCAGACAAGTGGAATTTTGATGTAACCCTAGTCCGCTTTCTCTTCGCCATTTTTACCGTAGCAAATTTTGGAATTGGTGTGATAATCTACATCATCCTTGCCTCTATCCTGCCAACTAAGGAAGAAATCGAAGCCGAAATGTACGGAACAGGACCACGCAAACGTAAGGAAGCCCAAGCCATTGAAGACAATGATGGCTGGTTTTGGTAACATGAGTATATAAAAAGCTAATTCTATAGCGAATTAGCTTTTTTTGTGATTGTAAAATCAATAGATAAAATGTTATAATATATTAAAAATGAATAGTTAGGATTTTATAATGGCCAACGAAAACGATTTGTTAGAATTGCAAGTAAATGACCTTGATTTTGATTATGAAGAATTACTTCAATTAGAAAGTTCTTTAGAGAGTAATCTTAAGGATGTTATTGAGCATATTGATCAACTTGATATAGATAGAGAAAAATTACAAAATAACGAATATCTTCAAGAATCTATTGAGAATATAGTTTGGGAACAAGTACAGCTTCAAGTAGCTGCTCAAATTGGTGAAGAGTTTATTATAGACAACCATGACCAAACTCTAGATTTACGAAAAGAAGCACACATCCAAACTGCTGAAAATTTTGAAAAAGGGAAATTTATTACTCATAACGCAGATAGAAGTATATATGAGGACAGATATAAAGATTGGCAAGAAAAATTTGAAAGAGATGAATTTGGAAATATTCGAACTCATACAACTCGATCAGGGAAAACAGTAAATACAATAAAAAAAGATGCCAGAGAGTTTTTAGATAAAAATAGGCCAAAAGGTTCAAAAGAAAAAGGGACTGATATGGATCATACTATTTCTGCTGGTGAAATCATTCGTGACAGTAAAGTTAATGCTTTTATGGAAGAAGATCAACAATATGCTTTTGCTAATAGCGATATAAATTTAAATGAGATGAGAGCCAGTGTAAATCGAGCAAAAGGGTCTAAATCAGTGCCGGAATACCTCGATTATCCAAATTCTAAAGGTCAGTATCCAAAAGATAATCAAAACTTGACTGAATTAGAAGAAAAGCAAATGAGGGAAAAATATAAACTGGCTAAGGATGATTTGGACAAGAAAAAAGATGAAGCTGAAAAGCGAGCTATTCAATCTGGTAAAAAATCACGACGTGATGAGGCGTTAAAAGTTTCCGGAAAAGCTTTAAAAGCAGCACTTTTACAGTTGCTTTCAGAATTTTTGCGAGAGTTAATTAAAAAATTTATTTCTTGGCTTAAAGATACAGAGAGAAACTTATCGACTTTTATTGAAAAGATAAAAGAGGCTATCATTTCATTTGTAAACAACTTATCCAATCACTTATTAAACATTGGTAAATCTGTAATTACGATGATTGCTTCTGCGATAGTTGGACCTGTAATTAACACTTTTCTTAAAGCTTGGACATTTATACACCAAGGTTGGAAATCGTTAAAAGAAGCTATTGATTATCTAAATAATCCGGACAATAAAGAAAAAAGTGTTCAGATTATGATTTTAGAAGTTGGAAAAATTGTTGTTGCGGGTTTATCGGCTACTGGAGCAATTGTACTAGGAGAAACTTTAGGAGCTTCTCTCACAGCTAGTTTTCCAGTCCTAGCTATTTCAATACCACTTTTGGGAACTATCGGTGGCCTGATTGGAACTTTTATGGGAGCAACTTTATCTGGAATAATTGGCGCTTTTGTATTAAGAATGATTGATCAGCAAATTGTCAATAAACAGATTACTGAATTAAGTTCTAAGAAAATTGATCAAAATAATGAAATGTTAGTAATCAAAGATCAATTACTAGATGTAAAGAGTATAAAGCTTCAAGTAGAAAAAGATTCTGTTATCAATACTATTAAGGAAAGACATGATATGGCTGCGTCCATGATGAAAGAAAAGCTATCAGATATTTTTGAAGAATCTACAAGAGACGATAAAAGTGACTTTGATGAGATTGATAGTTTATTACAAGAATTATTAGATTAGGGAGATAAATATGGAACAAGAAGTAGTTGAGCAAGAACAAGAAACAATTGAAATAAACATTAGCAAACATGATTTCGATGAAGCAAAAGAGCATCTGAAAGAGTTTGCTGAACAAAGTCAAGATGAACTGTATTTTGATAAAGTTAGAACTCACGATGATTTCTTCGGTTTTGAGTTTGCTGAACATGGAGTGACAGGAAACGAGTTTAATACGTTAGTTGAACAAATTCAAAATTACATTTCAAAATTTTATGATAATCAACAAACATTTATTGAAGAATTTGGTCAAGTTTATAAAGCTTTAGAAGCGCTGGATAAAGATTATATTCAAGCTATTCTTTCTTCTGTAGCTGCCATTGAACATACCAACAAAAAAATTCTGAAAGAACAAGCTCGTATTGATAAAACCATAGAGAAACAAAAATTAACTTTAGAAGCTCTTAAGCAGTTTAAAGAGAAATTTAACGAAGAAAAAAGTAAAAATTCTATCGTCGAAAATGAGGAACGACTTTCTGCACTAGATGATAGAATTGTCAACTTAGAGGGCACTGTTAGTCAGCTTCCTTTGGAAACAGTCTCTCACACTGCTGAGATTGAAGAACTCAGAAAAGAGTTGAAAGAAAGTAAACAACAAATTCAATTTATTTCAAATCGTCTTCTTACACTCTTTATTGTATCAGGAGTATCTATTGGAATGTTGTTAATAACTTTACTTTTTATGTTTTTGAGGTAAATTATGACTGTATCTCGTGACAAGCTAATTGAGAGCGCCAAAAAATTGGATCGACAACTGGGTAATGAGTCGACTTTTCTCACAAAAGTGAATGAGATTATAATTGATTATTCAGACACAAATAAAGTAGCAGATTTATATAAATCTATGTATTTATTTCAAAAAGAGAATAAAATAAGCAAGATAAGTCAAACGCTAAAAGAATTGTCTGATAATTTAGCTTGTTATTTAGGTTACTCTTATCTTTTTGAAATACTAGGGAAGGAGTTAGGAAAACGTAACAACTCTTCTTTGGATGAATTGATGAAGGAATTAAATCAATTAGTTGGTTTACAAAAAGTTAAAGAGGAAGTTTCAAGGTTAGTTATATATCAAAAGGTTCAGTCCAAAAGAAAAGAGTCTGGGCTAAAAGTACCAAAGAGAACTTTACATATGGCGTTTATGGGGAATCCTGGTACTGGAAAGACGACAGTAGCTAGAATTGTAGGTCGAATGTATTATCAGTTAGGCCTTCTTTCAAAGGGGCATTTTACTGAAGTCTCTAGAACGGATTTAATTGCTGGTTACCAAGGTCAAACCGCTTTGAAAGTAAAAAATGTTATCGAAAAAGCAAAAGGTGGCGTTTTATTCATAGATGAAGCTTATAGTATTACAGAAAATGACAATACTGATTCATATGGGCGAGAATGTTTAACAGAATTGACAAAGGCTTTAGAGGATTCAAGAGATGATTTAATTGTTATTGTTGCAGGATATACTGATCCAATGAATCATTTTTTTGAATCAAATCCTGGTTTGAAATCTCGCTTTAATTATTTTATTAATTTTGAAAATTATTCTTCTATGGAATTGTTAGATATTCTTGAAACTTTAGCAAGAAAAGACGACTACCAGATAGACGATAAGCTGAAAGAAATATTATTAAATTATTTTAATGATAAGTTAGAAAGCAATCTTACCAATTTTTCTAACGGTCGTTTTGTTCGAAATCTTTATGAAGATTTAATAATGAATCAAGCTGTTCGAATTGATCAAAGTGAAAATTTGACTTCAAAAGATTTAACTATGTTGATAAAAGACGATTTTCTTTAGAAGAAAACTGTTCTGCTTATATAGAAATATAATTAATTGAAAGAATACATCATCAAATTGTAGCTACATTTCTTACTGATTGATGTAGACTGAATAGTGAATTTTAACCCTTGTATCTGTAAGGGTTTTCTTCTTGTTTCCCCATTTATGGTACAATACTTTTAGTGAAATTTCTAAATTTTTTTCTATCTTACAAAAATGTAAGATTAAAGTCTCTTTTGTAAGGTTAGGTTATGGCAGGCTACCTTTTTTTGCGATAAACTAGACTCATAAAGAACAAAGGAGCAAAACCATGAAAAGAATTTCACAAAAGAAAACAAGAAAACCAAGTCAAAAAGATATCGAGCGCGTTCAACTAGGATGCGCTATGATGCAAGCACAGTTTCAATTGATGGGATATTAAGAAGGAGAAAATCATGACACTTTTAGATGTAAAACACGTTCAAAAAATCTATAAAACACGTTTCCAAGGAAACCAAGTCGAAGCACTCAAAGATATTCACTTTACCGTAGAAAAGGGTGACTATGTTGCCATCATGGGTGAATCTGGTTCGGGGAAATCAACCCTGCTCAACATCCTAGCTATGCTGGATAAACCAACTCGAGGCCAGGTTTACCTAAACGGAACAGACACAGCCACTATTAAAAATTCACAGGCTTCTAGCTTCCGTCGTGAGAAGTTGGGATTTGTTTTCCAAGACTTTAATCTGCTAGATACCCTGTCTGTTAAGGACAATATCTTACTTCCTCTAGTTTTATCTCGAAAACCCATTACGGAGATGATGAAGAAATTGGTAGTGACAGCTGAAAATTTGGGCATCAACCAATTGCAAGAGAAGTACCCTTACGAGATCTCAGGCGGTCAAAAGCAGCGGGTGGCAGTAGCACGCGCCATCATCACAGAACCTGAAATTCTCCTTGCTGATGAGCCAACAGGAGCCCTTGACTCCAAGTCATCTGCAGCCTTACTCGATGTATTTGATGAAATCAATGAGCGTGGCCAAACTATTCTTATGGTAACTCACTCAACGGCAGCAGCCAGCAGGGCCAAGCGCGTTCTCTTTATCAAGGACGGAATTCTTTACAACCAAATCTACCGTGGAGAGAAAACAGAACGTCAGATGTTCCAAGAAATCTCTGATACCTTGACTGTTATGGCAAGTGAGGTGAATTAGTATGTTTCGATTGACCAATAAGTTAGCGGTTTCGAACTTAATTAAAAACCGCAAACTCTACTATCCCTTTGCTTTAGCTGTTCTCTTAGCTGTGACCATCACTTATCTCTTTTACTCATTGACACTTAACCCTAATATTGGCAAGATCCGAGGGGGAGAAACTATCTCTATGACCCTCGCTCTTGGTATGGTGGTTGTTACCATCGCTTCTGGAATTATTGTCCTGTATGCCAATAGTTTTGTCATGAAGAACCGCTCCAAGGAGCTGGGTGTATATGGTATGCTGGGTCTTGAAAAGCGCCATTTGATCAGTATGGTTTTTAAGGAGCTTGTTATTTTTGGTTCCTTAACCTTGACAGCTGGTCTCGGTCTAGGAGCTCTCTTTGATAAGCTAATCTTTGCCCTTCTTCTGAAGCTGATGAAAATGAAAGTGGAGCTCGTTTCGACTTTCCAACCAATTGTCTTTATCCTAGTTCTCATCGTCTTTGGAGCTATCTTCCTAGGTCTGATTTTTATCAATGCCTTTCGTATTGCACGCATGAATGCCCTTCAACTCTCTCGTGAAAAGGCCAGTGGTGAGAAAAAAGGACGTTTCTTAGGCCTTCAAACTATTCTAGGTCTAATCAGTTTGGGAGCTGGTTATTACCTAGCAGTAACAGTTGAAAATCCACTTTCTGCTGTTCTGATTTTCTTCGTAGCAGTCTTGTTGGTAATTTTGGGAACTTATCTTCTCTTCAATGCAGGAATCACAGTTTTCCTACAAATCTTAAAGAAAAACAAGCGTTATTATTACCAACCTAACAACATGATTTCCGTATCCAATCTCATTTTTCGTATGAAGAAAAATGCGGTTGGTCTGGCAACGATTGCTATTCTTTCAACCATGGTCTTGGTGACAATGTCTGCTGCAACGAGTATCTTTAAAGGCTCTGAAACTTTCAAGAAAGTCATGAATCCACATGATTTTGGAATTACAGGACAGAATATTGAAAAAGAAGACATAAATAAACTCCTAGACCAGTATGCTAGTGATAAGGGATTGACTGTTACAAAGAAAGAAGTTCTTACATACAGTAGCTTTGGTGTAGCAAATCAAGAAGGTACGAAATTAACAATCTTTGACAAAGGTCAAAACCGTGTTCAACCGAAAACTGTTTTTATGGTCTTTGACCAAAAAGACTATGAGAATATGACGGGGCAAAAACTCGCACTTTCAGGAAAGGAAGTTGGATTGTTTACTAAAAACAAAGAACTTCAAGGACAGAAAGAACTGACTCTAAATAACCAGACCTACACGATCAAAGAAGAAATCAAAAAAGATTTTATTCTTGAACATGTCCCAAATCAGTACAATATTCTAACTTCGGACTATAACTATCTGGTTGTTCCTGACCTACAAGTCTTTCTTGACCAGCATCCTAATTCTTCCATCTTTAATCAATACTACGGTGGTATGAATGTAACAGCTAGTGAGGAAGAGCAACTCAAACTTGCCAACGACTATTCAAAATTCCTTGGTGATTTTAATAGAGAATTAAGCAAAGAAGGAAGCTATGTTTACGGAAGCAATCTAGCTGATAGCAGTGCGCAGATGAGTGCTCTCTTTGGTGGAGTCTTCTTCATCGGTATCTTCCTCTCTATCATCTTTATGGTGGGAACAGTTCTTGTCATCTACTACAAACAAATCTCTGAAGGCTATGAAGACCGTGAACGCTTTATCATTTTGCAAAAAGTCGGTCTCGATCAAAAGCAAATCAAGCAAACCATCAATAAACAGGTGCTAACTGTTTTCTTCCTCCCTTTGCTCTTTGCCTTCCTACATCTTGCCTTTGCCTATCATATGCTTAGTCTCATCCTAAAAGTCATTGGGGTGCTAGATGCAACCATGATGCTGACTGTCACTCTGTCCATCTGTGCGATCTTCCTCATCGTCTACGTTTTGATTTTTATGATTACCTCAAGAAGCTATCGCAAGATTGTGCAAATGTAAAAAAGATACCTCGATGATTGTCGAGGTATTTCTTTTATTTTAAATGCTAAAGAGTTGTCCCAAGAGGAAGGTTACGCCCATGGTCAGAAGTCCGATACAGAGGTTGCGGATCATAGCTGTTTTCGTAGGAGCCTTGCCTAGTTTAGCACTGGTATAGCCAGTGACGAGAAGGGAAAGGGCCACGATAAAAACAGTAGAAGGAATACGATAGTCACTTGGAAAGACGGTGATTGAAAGCATAGGAGGAAGACTTCCCAGTACAAAGGCAATAAAGCTAGAGATAGCAGCATGCCAAGGATTGGTAAATTCTTCGTACTCGATACCGTATTTTTCCTCAACCAAGGCTTTGAGTGGATTTTTTAAAAAGGCCTTGTTGGTCAAAAGTTGAGCGGACGTTTCACACTCACCGTTTTGAAGATAGGCAGCATAGAGGGATTGTTTTGCAGATTCGATATCCTTATCCAAGAGCAACTGTTCTCTAGCAACAGCGGCTTCTTCCGTGTCTTTCTGAGTGGATACAGAGACATATTCGCCACCGGCCATAGAGAAAGCACCAGCGAGGATAGCCGCTAAACCTGATAAAAAGATAATCCAGATATTGCTTGTCGCACTGGCAACGCCGATAACGACTCCAGCGATGGAAATAATTCCATCATTGGCGCCCAGAACACCTGCGCGTAGGATATTGAGTCGTCCTGCAAAGTTAGCATCAATTTCATGTTTTATTTCTGTCATAGTCATCTCCTTTCTCTCCATTATAGAGAAAAGAGTAGGGGAATACAAACTTTTTAAACTATCTGAAAAAAGTTCTACGATTCTAATTTTTAGGTCCTTTGAAGTTTCTCCGAAAAAGTAGTGCTATCCTACTGTACTGGACCTTTTTAAACTTATCTATGGTATAATAGAAGATAGATTTATCAATTGGAGAATAAAGGATTTTATGATTAAACTTGTAGCAACGGATATGGACGGAACCTTTCTTGACGGAAAGGGGCGGTTTGATATGGAACGCCTCAAAAACGTACTTGTTTCTTACAAGGAAAAGGGGATTTATTTTGCAGTGGCTTCAGGTCGTGGCATTCTGTCCCTGAAAAAGTTGTTTCCGGATGTGCGTGATGAAGTGATTTTTATAGCTGAAAACGGGAGCTATGTTGAGTTTCATGGTGAGGATATGTATGAGGCTACTATGTCTCGGGATTTTTACTTGAGCACTTTTGAAGCTTTAAAGAAATCACCCTATTTTGATGAAAGAAAAATGCTACTGACTGGGAAAAAAGCTTGTTATGTTTTGGATACAGTGGATGAGACCTATCTGATGTTCAGTCGTCACTACAATGAAAATATTCAAAAAGTAGCGAGTTTAGAAGATATCACGGATGAGATTTTTAAATTCACCACCAACTTCACAGAAGAAACGATAGAAGCTGGAGAGGCCTGGGTCAACGAAAATGTTTCTGGTGTGAAAGCCATGACAACAGGTTATGAATCCATCGATATTGTCTTGGACTACGTTGATAAGGGTGTGGCTATTGTTGAGCTAGCAAAAAAACTGGGTCTAACCATGGATCAGGTTATGGCGTTTGGCGATAATCTCAATGACCTTCATATGATGCAGGTTGTTGGGCACCCAATCGCTCCTGAAAATGCGCGACCAGAGATTTTAGAATTAGCAGAAGCAGTGATTGGCCACCATAAGGACCAATCAGTGATGGCTTATATGGAGGGCTTGTAATGGCGGATATTAAATTGATTGCACTGGACTTGGATGGCACTTTGCTGACAACGGATAAAAAGCTGACAGATCGTACCAAGGCGGTCCTCAAAGCTACGCGTGACCGTGGCATCAAGGTCGTTCTGACAACAGGTCGTCCTCTAAAGGCTATGGATTTCTTTCTCCATGAGCTAGGGACTGACGGTCAGGAGGATGAGTATACCATCACCTTTAATGGTGGTCTGGTGCAGAAAAACACGGGAGAGATTCTAGATAAAACCGTCTTTTCAATCGACGATGTGGCGCGATTATACGAGGAAACTGAAAAACTCGGACTTCCGTTAGATGCTATTTCAGAAGGTACAGTCTACCAAATCCAGTCAGACCAAGAAAGTCTCTATGCTAAGTTCAACCCAGCCCTGACTTTCGTACCTGTCGCTTTTGAAGAGCTATCTAGTCAGATAACTTATAATAAATGTGTGACTGCCTTCCCCCAAGAACCCTTGGATGCGGCCATTCAAAAGATTTCTCCAGACTTGTTTGACCAATATGAAATCTTCAAATCGCGTGAACTCTTATTGGAATGGTCACCGAAAAACGTCCACAAGGCAACAGGTTTAGCGGAATTAATTAAACACCTAGGTATCGACCAAAGTCAAGTCATGGCTTGTGGGGACGAGGCCAATGACCTTTCCATGATTGAGTGGGCAGGTTTGGGAGTTGCCATGCAAAATGCAGTTCCAGCAGTTAAGGCAGTTGCCAATGTGATTACCCCGATGACCAACGACGAGGAAGCCGTTGCTTGGGCTATCGAAGAATACGTGTTAAAGGAGAACTAGAATATGGGATTATTTGACCGTCTATTCGGAAAAAAAGAAGAGCCGAAAATTGAAGATGTTGTAAAAGAAGCTCTGGAAAATCTTGATTTGTCAGAAGAGGTTGAAGAAAACCAGACGTCAGTCGAAGAAACAAGTCAGGAAGAGACAACAAGAGAAAAAGTGGAAGAAACACCTGCTCAAGAAGAAATTCCTCAGTTCTCGACAGAAGAAGTTATTGAACCAGAACTGGTTGAGGAAACATACCAAGAGGAGCCTGAGCTAGAAGCTGATGAATTGGAGCAAATCCAAGAGACAGAAGAAGTTCTAGGAGTAGAGAGCCAAGAATCTCTAGAAACTGAAGAAGAACTAACGTCTGAAGTTGTAGAAGAAGAACTTCCTCAGGTTGAAGAAACCGTTCAGGAAAAATATGACCGCAGTCTCAAGAAAACTCGTACGGGATTCGGTGCTCGTTTGAATGCCTTCTTTGCCAACTTCCGTTCAGTCGATGAAGAATTCTTCGAGGAATTGGAAGAACTGCTCATCATGAGTGACGTCGGTGTGCAGGTCGCTTCAAACTTAACAGAAGAACTACGTTATGAAGCCAAATTAGAAAACGCTAAGAAGCCAGACGCACTCCGTCGTGTCATTATCGAGAAATTGGTTGAACTCTATGAGAAGGATGGCAACTACGATGAGCAAATCCATTTTCAAGATGGTTTGACAGTCATGCTCTTTGTTGGTGTTAATGGTGTTGGGAAAACAACTTCTATCGGGAAATTGGCTCATCGCTACAAACAAGCTGGCAAGAAGGTCATGTTGGTTGCGGCAGATACATTCCGTGCTGGAGCTGTTGCTCAGCTAGCTGAATGGGGCCGTCGTGTTGATGTTCCTGTTGTGACGGGGCCTGAAAAGGCTGATCCAGCTAGTGTAGTCTTTGATGGGATGGAACGTGCTGTAGCAGAAGGGATTGATATCCTTATGATTGATACAGCAGGTCGTCTGCAAAACAAGGACAACCTTATGGCCGAGTTGGAAAAGATTGGTCGTATTATCAAACGTGTCGTTCCTGAAGCACCTCATGAAACCTTCCTGGCCCTTGATGCGTCAACTGGACAGAATGCCTTGGTACAAGCTAAGGAATTTTCTAAGATAACACCATTGACAGGAATTGTTTTGACAAAAATTGATGGAACTGCCCGAGGTGGTGTTGTACTAGCCATTCGAGAAGAACTCAATATCCCTGTAAAATTGATTGGTTTCGGTGAAAAAATCGATGATATAGGGGAATTTAACTCAGAAAACTTTATGAAGGGTCTTTTAGAGGGCTTGATTTAATACAAAATAAATATCCTGCAAGTTAATCTTGCAGGATATTTTTGCTATTCTAAACGTCCATCTTCACGATAGGCGATATCTGGTTGCCAGGTCCATTTGGCTCCATACTTCTCAAGTAAGTCAAAGCTAGCTTGTGGTCCCATGCTCCCAGATTTATAATCGTAGAGTGGAGCTCCGTTTTCAGCCCAGAGTTTTTCAATACGGTCAATCAATTTCCAAGAAGCACTTACCTCATCCCAGTGGCTAAAATTGGTTGAGTTGTTGTTCAAGACATCGTAGATTAATTTCTCGTATGGATCTGGTGAGGCTCCAGTAGCAGTAGCATCTGTACGGTAATCCAGAGAACTTGGTGCCAGGTTAAATTCTTCACCGACTTGCTTCCCATTGAGGCTGAGTGAGAAGCCTTCAGTTGGTTGGATATAGATTGTCAAAATGTTTGGAGCAAGAGGCTCTCCAAAGATAGAGTCCATTTGCTTAAAGACGATATTGACATGAGTGCCTTTTTCTGTCAGGCGTTTACCAGTACGGAAGAAGAAGGGAACACCACGGAAACGATCGCTATCTACAAAGAAGGCGCCAGATGCAAAGGTTTCTGTTGTAGATTCAGGATCGACATTTGGCTCGCTTCGATAGGAAATGTATTTCATACCATCGATTTTACCAGAGCGGTACTGACCACGGATAAACTGTTCTTTCAATTCTTCCTCAGTTGGATGATAGAGGTTTTTAAAGACCTTTATCTTTTCAGCACGAATCTCATCCTTTGTAAAGCTAGCTGGTTTGTCCATGGCTAGAAGAGAGAGGAGTTGGAGTGTATGGTTTTGCACCATATCACGAAGGGCGCCAGATTGATCATAGTAGCCACCACGTTCTTCTACACCCAAGCGCTCTGCAAAGGTAATCTGAACATTATCGATGTGTTCGCGATTCCAAACATTCTCAAAAATCATGTTGGCAAAACGAACAGCAAAGATACTCTGAATCATCTCTTTACCTAGGTAATGGTCGATACGGTAGATCTGCTCCTCATCAAAGGCCGCAAGGAGATCTTCATTGAGCTTGCTCGCTGTTTCGTAGTCTGTACCAAATGGTTTCTCAACGATCAAGCGCTCAAAACCTTTGCCATCGACAATGTTTTCAGATTTGAGGTGCTTGGCAATGGTTCCAAAGAACTGAGGTGCCATAGACAAGAAGAAGAGCTTGTTGTGTTCAGCTTGGTATTTTTCATTCAGCTCAGCTTGTAATTGACGCAAAGCAATGTAATGTTCCGTATCATTCACATCATGGCTTTGATAGTAGAAGTGGCTAGCAAATTCTTGGGCTTGCTCGGTACTATCTGCCAAGTCAAGGATGGACTCGACAACTACAGATTCAAAATATTCCTTACTCCAAGGTCTACGAGCTGTTCCGATAACAGCAAAATGCTCAGAGAGATTGCCTGATTTATAGAGCCTGAAAAGGGAAGGGTAGAGTTTGCGTTTAGCTAAATCTCCACTCGCACCGAAAATTGTAACAATAACCTTTGATGACATCTAGCTACCTAATTTCTATATTTTTTCCTAGTTGGACTAGGGATGAGATTTTCTCATTGTCATAGATTTTATTTTATCATAATTTTCAAAAAAATCAAAAATCCAATACGCAATTAAAAAAGTGTAAGGAGAACCTTACACTTTTGTTTTATACATTTAAGACCTTGTCCAAGAACTCTTTTAGACGAGGGTGTTGCGGGTTGTCGAAGATTTGATCTGGAGTTCCATCTTCCAGGAACTCACCATCAGCCGTAAAGATAACACGATTGGCCACCTGACGAGCAAATCCCATCTCGTGGGTTACGATGATCATGGTCATGCCTTGCTCTGCTAATTCCTTCATAACGTTTAGTACATCTCCAACCATTTCAGGGTCAAGAGCGGAAGTTGGTTCATCAAAGAGCATAATATCAGGATTCATGGCAAGTCCACGAGCGATGGCTACACGCTGTTTCTGACCACCTGAAAGGCTATCTGGATTGGCATTAGCTTTATCTGCTAGTCCAACCTTTTCAAGCAACTCCATCCCCAATTTCTCAGCTTCTTCTTTGGTCATCCGTTTGTGTTCAATAGGAGCAAAAGTGATATTCTCTAGAACGGACATGTGAGGGAAGAGATTGAAATGTTGGAAGACCATTCCAACGTTTTCGCGAACATGGTCGACATTGGTTGATTTGTCAGTCAAATCATAACCATTCACAGTAATGTGACCACTCGTTACCTCCTCGAGAAGGTTAAGGCTACGGAGGAAAGTGGATTTACCAGAACCAGAAGGACCGATGATACAAACAACATCTCCTTCATAGAATTTAGTAGTAATGCCTTTTAAAACTTCGTTTTTTCCATAATACTTATGCAAATCATTTACATCAATTTTTAGTTTTGCCATTAACGAATCCTCTTTTCTAAGCGTTTCGCTAGTCTAGTCAAAAGCGTGATAATTACAAGATAGAAGATAGCAAGGATTGCATACATCTTGAAACTTTGGTAGTTACGGGCGATGATAATCTTACCAGTTTGGAAAAGTTCAACCAGACCGATAGCAGACACGATGGTTGTATCTTTAAGAGCGATAACGAATTGGTTTACGAAGTTTGGCAACATCAATTTAGTCGCTTGTGGCAAGATAATCTTTCGCATGGTTTTTCCATAAGAGATACCAAGACTGCGGCTGGCTTCCATTTGCCCAACTGGAACAGCTTGAATCCCACCACGAACGATTTCAGCGATATAAGCTGCCGCATTAAGTGAGAGGGCAATAGTACCAGCTACAAAGTCATTGATTGGACTTTGTTGGCCTGTAATCGACTCGATGAAGTTTGGAATACCCCAGAAGATGAAGGCTGCAAGAATCATCAAAGGAATACCACGAATCACATCAACAAAAATCTCAGAGATCAGACGAAGAGATTTGTATGGGCTAACGCTAAACATACCGAAGATAATCCCGATGACAATGGCAATTGCAAATGAGATAAGAGCTAGAGCAAGAGTGATTCCAAGTCCACTAAGAAGTTGTTTGTAGTTGTTTTGAAGCAAGCCCCAGATAGTTGTTTCGTCAACCATACTTGTAGAGTCAGTTGAAGTTTCGCTAGCTAGATACTTGTCAAGAATTTTTTGGAATTCTCCGTTAGCTTTGAGGTTAGCAAGTCCGTTATTGAACATCTGGATTAATTCAGGATTTGTGCCTTTTTTAACAGCAAAGGCTGTTTCTCCGATTGGAGTTCCAGCGATTGGAGTTTTCAATTTTTGACCTTGGCTGATAGAATATTTGAGAACTGGCTCATCATCCATCACGGCATCGATAGAGCCAGTATTCAGACTGTCATACATAGAAGCGCCATCTGCAAAGGTTTTAATCTTATAGCCGTATTTGCTTTGATTTTCAGTAAGGAACGTTTGAGAAGCAGTCCCGTTTTTAACACCGACAGTTTTATCCTTGAGGTCTTCATAAGAAGCAATTGTGCTTGATTCTTTCACACCGAGAATCGTATTTGCTGTGTAGTATGATTCTGAGAAGTCAAAGGTTTCCTTACGAGCATCTGTTACAGACATACCAGCAATGATACCATCTGCTTGTCCTGCTTGAACAGCACTGATAGCTGCGTCAAATCCTGGGTTGGTAATTTCAATTTCAAAACCTTGATCTTTGGCAATGGCCTTGATAAGGTCCATATCAATACCGGTGTATTGATTGCTTGAATTTTGAAAGACGAATGGGGCAAAAGATGAATCGCTGGCAATAATGTACTTGCTTTTCACTGGAGTAGCTTTTTGTCCAGCAGCAGTAGTTGTCGTTGGGCTTGCCGTAGTTGTAGAAGCAGTCCATTTTTGGATGATTTGCTCTAAGCTACCATCCTTCTTCATTTGTGCTAGGGCTTCGTTAAACTCGGTAACCAAGTGTTCATACTTGCTCCCCTTCTTGACGCCAAAAGCAAAGCTTCCAACAGCCTCACCATCCATATTGATGCTGAGATCTTGTCCTTGGTTAATCGCATACTCAATAACAGGTTTATCATCCATGATGGCGTTCACAGCACCAGCACTTAGACTGTTATTCATCAAATCACCTGTATCAAAGGTTTTAATAGAGAAACCGTATTTATCTTTGATACTTTCGAGGAAACGTTGAGCGGCAGTTCCGTTCTTAACTCCAACTGTTTTCCCACTAAGTTCCTCATATTTGGTGATTTTATTTGCCTTTGTCGTAGCAATGACAACTTTTGTATCATAATAAGTATCAGACATGGTAAAGACATTTTCACGTTCTTTTGTTTTTGTCATACCTGCCATAATGGCATCTGCTTGACCTGATTGCACTGCATTTACAGCTGCATCAAAGCCAGGATAAGACATTTGGATGTTCCATCCTTTGATTTCTGCGACTTTATTGATAATATCAACATCAATCCCTTTATAGGTTTGATCTGAATCTTTAAACTCAAAAGGTGCGTAAGCTGTATCAGACACAATCTTAACAGTATCAGCTTTTGCCATACCTAGTGAGAAAATGGGAAATAAAATGAGCAAACATGCTAGTATTTTTTTCTTCATTTTTAGTCTCCTTTTCCGAATATTTTCCCATTATATCAGAAAATGAATGAAAAGGCAAATTTTATGGATTTTATGTAAGGAAATGTAACATGAAATACTCACTCTTATCAACTTAGAGAGGAGTCTGAAAAGTAAATTTATGGTAAAATAGAAGGATAGAAAAAAGCAGATGAGGCAATCATGATAAATCGAATTACAGATAATAAATTTAAACTAGTATCAAAATACCAACCTTCAGGAGATCAACCACAAGCGATTGAGCAGTTGGTCGATAATATCGAGGGTGGAGAGAAGGCTCAAATTCTGATGGGTGCGACGGGTACAGGGAAGACCTATACCATGAGTCAGGTCATTTCCAAAGTCAATAAACCAACTTTGGTCATTGCTCACAATAAAACCCTAGCTGGTCAGCTCTATGGGGAGTTCAAGGAATTTTTCCCTGAAAATGCTGTTGAGTACTTCGTATCGTACTATGATTATTACCAACCTGAGGCATATGTCCCTTCGAGTGATACTTATATTGAAAAGGATAGCTCGGTAAATGATGAGATTGACAAGCTTCGACACTCTGCGACATCAGCACTTCTGGAGCGTAACGATGTCATCGTCGTGGCTTCTGTCTCTTGTATCTATGGTCTGGGTTCGCCCAAGGAATATTCTGATAGTGTTGTTAGTCTTCGTCCAGGTCTTGAGATTTCTCGTGACAAACTCTTGAATGACTTGGTAGATATACAGTTTGAACGTAATGATATTGATTTCCAACGGGGAAGATTTCGCGTTCGTGGGGATGTGGTGGAGATTTTCCCAGCTTCCCGAGATGAACACGCTTTTCGAGTAGAATTTTTCGGAGACGAAATCGACCGTATCCGTGAAGTTGAGGCCTTGACAGGTCAGGTATTGGGAGAAGTGGATCATGTGGCGATTTTCCCTGCCACTCACTTTGTGACCAATGACGACCACATGGAAGTTGCGATTGCGAAAATTCAAGCAGAATTAGAAGAGCAGTTAGCTGTCTTTGAGAAGGAAGGCAAACTTCTTGAGGCCCAGCGTTTGAAACAGCGGACAGAGTATGATATTGAGATGTTACGTGAGATGGGTTATACAAATGGGGTTGAGAACTACTCACGCCACATGGATGGTCGTAGTGAAGGAGAGCCTCCTTATACGCTTCTCGACTTCTTCCCAGATGATTTCTTGATCATGATTGATGAAAGTCACATGACCATGGGGCAGATCAAGGGCATGTACAATGGAGACCGTTCGCGTAAGGAAATGTTGGTCAATTATGGTTTCCGTTTGCCGTCTGCCTTAGATAATCGTCCTCTCCGTCGGGAGGAGTTTGAGAGTCATGTGCATCAGATTGTTTACGTTTCAGCGACACCTGGTGACTATGAGAATGAACAGACCGAGACAGTGATCGAGCAAATCATCCGTCCGACTGGTCTTCTAGATCCAGAGGTGGAAGTTCGTCCGACTATGGGACAGATTGATGACCTTTTAGGTGAAATCAATGCCCGTGTTGAAAAGAATGAGCGTACCTTTATCACCACCTTGACCAAGAAAATGGCCGAAGATTTGACGAACTACTTCAAAGAAATGGGCATCAAGGTCAAGTACATGCACTCAGATATCAAGACCTTGGAGCGTACTGAGATTATCCGTGACTTGCGTTTAGGAGTCTTTGATGTCTTGGTCGGAATTAACCTGCTCCGCGAAGGGATTGACGTTCCTGAGGTAAGTTTGGTTGCCATTCTAGATGCTGATAAGGAAGGTTTCCTTCGTAACGAACGCGGTCTCATCCAGACCATTGGACGTGCTGCCCGTAATAGCGAAGGGCATGTCATCATGTATGCGGACACGATGACTCAATCTATGCAACGTGCTATCGATGAAACGGCTCGTCGTCGAAAAATCCAGATGGCTTATAATGAAGAGCATGGTATCGTCCCTCAGACAATCAAGAAAGAAATCCGTGACTTAATTGCCGTGACTAAATCAGTAGCTAAGGAAGAGGACAAGGAAGTCGATATCAATAGCCTCAACAAACAAGAACGCAAAGAACTCGTCAAAAAACTCGAAAAACAAATACAAGAAGCCGTCGAAGTGCTTGATTTCGAGTTGGCTGCTCAGATACGCGATATGATGTTGGAAGTCAAGGCGTTGGATTAGATAGGAGAGAATGAATGAAAATTTTAGTCATCAATGGACATCCTGACAAGGAAAGTTTCTGTCAAGAAATTTTTCGAACGATTGTAGAAAATATTGACTCAAATCATCATGAGCTTGAATCTATTAACCTAAATGAGATAGATTTTGATCCTGTATTACGTTATGGTTATCGAAAACGTATGGAAGAGGACTCTTTCATACTTCGCTCTCAGGAATTAATCCAGTGGGCAGATCATTTCATTTTTGTTTATCCAATTTGGTGGAGTAGTATGCCTAGCTTATTGAAGGGTTGGATTGATCGTGTTTTCACGCCAGGAATTGCGTACTCTGCCAATAATCAAGGAAGTTTTATTTGGAATTACTTAAGAGGTCAGCAGTTTAAAAAGTTACTAAAAGGAAAATCAGCCAGTATTTACGCAACATCCATGGCACCAACATGGTGGTACAAAGTATTCTCAGGTCCTATCAATATCCCAGACAGTTATGGAATATCAGTATTAAAGAATGCTGTCCTGAATCATTGCGGTATCAAAACAAAGAAAGTTTCAATTTTGGGTGAGTTAGGGCGTGAGGTGAATACAAATTCTACAAGACAAAAGTATCTACAAAAAGTAGCTGAGGAAGTCAAGGAGTTGGGCTAGTGAAGGAGAAAAATAAATGGATATTGCTATCAAACAGATGGAAACTCCTGAAGAGATAGAAGGAAAATCTCTCGTTCACTGGCAAACGTGGAGAGAGGCTTATGACGACCTTTTGCCTGCAGAATTTCAGGAGACAATAACATTAGAAAGATGTCGATTCTTTAGTCAAAAGTATCCAGAAAATACATTGATTGCGATAGATGGCATGAAGGTAGTTGGTTTTATCAGTTATGGAAACTTTCGTGATGAGACTATTCAAGCTGGTGAAATTATGGCTTTATATATTTTAAAAGACTATTATGGAAAAGGTATCGCACAAAAGTTAGTGAAAGCAGCTTTGAATGCTCTTGATCATTTTTCTGAAATTTTCTTATGGGTATTGAAAGATAATAAGCGTGCCATTGCTTTCTATCAAAAAATGGGTTTTACTTTTGATGGACAAGAAAAGATGCTTGACCTTGGAAAACCTATAAAGGAAAAACGGATGGTATTCTATTCTAAATAATTTTAAAAAGTAAAAGCTAATGGCTCTGGTACCAAGTCTGAAAATTTAATAAATTAGAAAGTGAGTAAATTTATGTCCCGTTACCAATCAACTATTTTAACCAATATCTGTCTAATCGAAGATCTAGAAAATAAGCGAGTAGTCATGCAATATCGGTCTCCTGAAGAGAATCGCTGGTCTGGTTATGCCTTTCCTGGAGGCCATGTAGAAAATGGAGAGTCTTTCGCAGAGTCTGTCATACGTGAGATTTATGAAGAAACAGGTCTAACCATTCAGAATCCTCAACTAGTCGGTATTAAAAATTGGCCCTTAGATACAGGTGAGCGCTACATCGTCGTTTGTTATAAGGCGACAGAGTTTACTGGAAGTCTCCAATCCTCAGAAGAAGGAGAAGTATCTTGGGTGCAAAAAGACCAGATTCCAAATTTGGATCTGGCCTATGATATGTTGCCTTTGATGGAAATGATGGAAGCACCTGACAAGTCTGAGTTCTTCTATCGCCACCGTACAGAAGACGGCTGGGAGAAAGAAATTTTCTAGTCTTTTACTAAATAACCTAACTGATCCAAGGCCTCCTCGATATAGTGGAGGTCTTGTTGTGTTTCTGCTTCAACAAGGTGGTAATGGATGCCGTCTGTCAATTCAGAAAGGGGTCTAAAGTCTGAATTCTCAACTTGTTCCAGAAAGTGCTGAACATCTCGGCGGCAGGTGAGTTTGAGTAGGGTTTCAATTTCGCCATAAACGGGATGATCGATTAAGATATTTTGAACGCGTCCGCCATTATCTACAATAGCTAGTAGTTCCTGACCGATTTCTTCCAGTTCATGTTTCACTTTAAAGAGTTTGTGCACGTAGGGGCTGGCATCATTTTCTTTGTAGATATAGCCACGATTGGTGGATAGGATAGGAGCTCCATCTGCTCGGAGAATAGCGATGTCCTGTACAATGACCTGGCGCGTAACATGGAAGTGTTCAGCCAAGGTTTGACCATTGAGAGCTTTTGGTGCCTCTTTTAACAGTTTGAGAAGAGCTTGTTTGCGATCCTTTGTCATAGTTTTTCCTTTTAGCGACGTTTTCGAAGTACTTTATAGACAGCTAGTGCTAATGTATAGTCTACCATACTATGGACGATTGTGCCAAAACCAACTAGGACAAAGAGAACATAAAACATATTTTCAACATTTGTCCCTGAAGTAGCATAAAAGATGATACAAGCTATTACTTCAGCGATAGCATGAACAACACCCAAAACAAAGTTAAAAATCCAAGACGCCTTTGGTTTATCCAAGGTTTCAGGGAATTTTTTTAAGTACAAAGCCCCCAAAGTACCAAAAACAATGTGAGAGAAGGCACGAAGTACAATAACAGGCGGATAACCTGCCATCAGGAAACCAAGACTAGAAGCAATAATCACAAAAGCAGCCATCAAGGGTGATAGGAACATGGCGATAAAGATGGCGATATGGCTTCCTAAAGTGTAAGAAGCTGGTGGGATGACGATTTTAAAAGGCATAATGATTGGAATCAAAATCGCTATTGCAGTGAGTAGGGCAGTCATAGTCATAAACTGCGTTTTTTTCCGTATATCCATAAGAACCTCCATTTATCTGTATATACACAAGTATAGTACAATAAATCACCAATCAAGTCAAGAAGCATTATTGATTTTTCAGGAAAATTTGGTTAAAATGTGGTAAAGAATAATAGGAACTTAATTCTTATGTTTTAAATGCTAAACTCCACCTTCAGGACGAAAGTGGAGTTGTTTTTTTATTTCTTCAAGGTTTCGAGACGTGGGACAATTGCTACAGTTAGAATAGCTGAGATAATCAATTCAGCGATTGAGTTTGTAGAGATGACAGTTGCTAGGAGTTTTTGGATATTGCCGTCGAAGACATTTCCAAAAAGAAAGAAGATTCCCCCGAGGACAAAGACGGTGTTGGTAAGGGAACCGAGAGCACCAGCAAAGATGAGACCCGTTCTGTTTTTTAATAATTTATAAACTAAGTAAGGTGTCAGACCGATCAAAACGCGAGGGACAATAGCGATAATCGCAGAATAAATGTTTCCGTTCGGTACGAATGGTGAGAAGAGGTAGCTAGTTGGAAGGATGGTAATTGTGTTTACCGTTAAGCTCAATAGTCCCATAAGAAAACCAAGTGTAACCCCAACCCGAGGACCATAGATGATACTAGCAATAATGACTGGAATATGAACGATAGTTGGTTTGATTGGAAATGGGAAAAGGTTAAATAGGAGAGAAGTTAAAAAGTGGATAACGAGCATAACTGCAAAAAAGATAGCAATTGGAGCAATGTTAGAGCGTTTGTTCATTGAGGGTTTCCTTTATTCTTTCTAAAATAGTATTCAGGTCAGCTAGGGCGCCTTTGCCGTGATCGCCACAGGCTAGTAGAGATTCCTTTGGAGAGATAATCTGATAACCATAGGTCTCTAATGTTTTTAGATTAGCCTGGGTTGCCGGATGGTCATACATTTTTGTATTCATGGCTGGCGCTAAGAGTTTAGGGATGTGACTTGGTAGGGCAAGCGCTGTGCTTGTCACCATGTTATCCGCAAAACCGTGCGCAAGTTTAGCAATGGTATTAGCGGTAGCAGGGACAACGATAAAAAGGTCTGTTTCTTTTCCTCTTTCGATATGATTGACTTGATCAGGGTAAGGTTCCTGCATGACATCAAGGTGAACTGGATTCTGTGAGAGTACCTGTAGTGTCAAAGGTTGGATAAACTCTCTCGCCGCCTCGGTCATTAAGACAGTGACATCATGGCCTTGTTTTTTCAAAGAACTGACTAAATCAGCTGCTTTATAGGAGGCTATGGAACCTGTCACTGCGATCAGAATGTTTGCCATGGCTTTCCTTTCTATGAATCGTAAGCATGAATTTTCTCAAGGAGGAGGTTCGCAATTTCCTCTTTGGTTTGAACGGTTTGAAGATGATCTTTCTCAACAAAGATTGCCCGATGCTGATATGTTGAGATTTGAGTCAGGTCATTAGCAATGATCAAGTCTGCTTGATTTTTGATAAGACTCTGTTTAGCAATTTCTATGAGATAGTCCTCAGAGACATCAACCAGCAGTTTGAAACCAATCAGATGAATAGAAGGATTCCACTCTTTGACTAGAGAGATAATCTTGGGTGTTTTTTTCAAAAATAAAATCTGCACTTCATCATTTGAAGAAATCTTAGCTTCTCTGTTTTGCTTGTCTAAAAATTCTTCCAAATTAGAACTCGTCTTAACTTCATCTAGTCCCGTCATATAAACAGGAGTGTAGTCAGAAACTGCCATCGAATGAATCAAGACCTGATAATCTTGAACACACCCTTTCATCTCAAAAAGGAGATCATTGCTGTTCTTAATTTCTCGAATGCTTAGGTTGGGATGAGTTTCTGGTTTCACAGCTCGTTTTGTCGTTATCAAACAAACCTCGTGCCCTGCAGCAAGTAAGATTTCAGTGATGATTTTCCCCAAGCGACCCGTTGAATGGTTAGTGATAGAGCGGACGCTATCGATTGCTTCACTTGTACCGCCTGACGTAACTAAAATTTTCATAGGATTATTGTACAAAAAAAAGAAATGCAAGTCAAAGAAAGCGTTTGTTATTTTATCTAATTTTCCAGCAAGATTATAGTTTTTGGGTATAAAAACTTATAAAAAGTAAAAAAGATGACTAAAATCGGCCTTAAAACTTGATGTTTATAAACTTTAGCAAGCTTTTTGTCTGTGAAAAAACTTTTTTTGTGTTATAATGAGTTATCATATTAGATGTTAGAGGAGTTTGCTATGAAAACAGATATTGAAATCGCACAGAGTATTGAGTTGAAACCAATCGTTGATGTTGTTGAGAAACTTGGAATTTCTTACGACGATTTGGAATTGTACGGGAAGTATAAGGCTAAACTCAGCTTTGATAAAATTCGTGCAGTTGAGAGCAATCCAGTTGGAAAATTGATCTTGGTTACTGCCATTAATCCAACACCTGCTGGTGAGGGAAAATCAACTATTACCATTGGTCTTGCAGATGCCTTGAACAAGATTGGTAAGAAAACCATGATTGCCATTCGCGAACCGTCTCTTGGACCAGTAATGGGGATTAAGGGTGGTGCTGCTGGTGGTGGTTATGCCCAAGTGTTGCCAATGGAGGACATCAACCTTCACTTTACTGGAGACATGCATGCCATTACAACTGCCAACAATGCTCTTTCTGCTTTAATTGACAATCACTTGCACCAAGGTAATGATCTTGGAATTGACCAACGTCGTATTATTTGGAAGCGTGTTGTGGACTTGAACGACCGTGCTCTGCGCCATGTGACCGTTGGTCTTGGTGGTCCTCTAAATGGTATTCCACGTGAGGATGGTTTTGATATTACAGTTGCTTCTGAAATCATGGCGATTTTGTGCTTGGCGACGGACATCGAGGACTTGAAACGCCGTTTGGCTAATATCGTTATCGGTTATCGCTATGACCGTACACCTGTTTCTGTAGGTGATTTGAAGGTTGAAGGTGCCTTGGCTCTAATCTTGAAGGATGCTATTAAACCTAATCTCGTTCAGACAATTTATGGTACACCAGCCTTTGTACATGGTGGTCCATTTGCCAACATTGCTCATGGATGTAACTCTGTCTTGGCAACAAGCACAGCTCTTCACTTAGCGGACTACACAGTTACTGAAGCTGGTTTTGGTGCAGACCTTGGTGCTGAGAAATTCCTTGATATCAAGACACCAAACTTGCCAACATCTCCAGATGCTGTTGTCATCGTCGCAACCCTTCGTGCACTTAAGATGAATGGTGGTGTGGCTAAGGATGCTTTGACAGAGGAAAATGTAGAAGCAGTTCGTTCAGGTTTTGCTAACTTGAAACGCCACGTTGAGAACATCCGTAAATTTGGAGTGCCTGCAGTCGTCGCGATTAATGAATTTGTTTCTGATACAGAAGCTGAAATCTCAGCCTTGAAGGAACTATGCGCCTCAATTGATGTGCCAGTTGAATTAGCAAGTGTTTGGGCCAATGGTGCGGAAGGTGGAGTAGCGCTTGCCGAAACAGTTGTTCAGACTATTGCTGAAAATCCATCCAACTATACTCGTCTTTATGACAACGACCTTTCTGTCCAAGAAAAGATTGAAAAGATTGTTACTGAAATCTACCGTGGTAGCAAAGTGAACTTTGAGAAGAAAGCTCAAACGCAAATTGCCCAAATCGTTCAGAATGGTTGGGACAAATTGCCAATCTGTATGGCGAAAACTCAATACAGTTTCTCAGACAATCCAAATGCACTTGGAGCGCCAGAAAACTTTGAAATTACCATTCGTGAATTGGTACCAAAATTAGGTGCAGGCTTCATCGTTGCCTTAACTGGTGATGTCATGACCATGCCAGGACTTCCAAAACGTCCAGCCGCTCTCAATATGGATGTTGAAAGTGACGGAACCGTTCTAGGATTGTTCTAATAGTTTAATTGAATTCAAATGAGTTTGGAAAAGCTATCCGAGCTCATTTTCGATTTTAGAGAGAGGAATATATGCCAAAGATTCGAACAGTAAGGGAGTCTGATATTCCAGACCTGCTTGCTATTTATGCTCCTTATGTCCTTAATACAGCCATTACATTTGAATATGAGGTGCCAAGTGTTGAAGAATTTCAAAGAAGAATCCAAAAGACCTTGCTTAAATATCCTTATCTAGTGCTAGAGGAAGAAGGAAAAATTTTGGGATATGCCTATGCTTCCACCTATTATGATAGGAGAGCCTATGATTGGTCAGTCGAAGTGTCAATTTACTTGCATCAAGAAGCCAAAGGTCGAGGGTTAGGGAGTCTACTCTACGACTGTCTGGAGGAAGAACTAGTGTCTAGGGGTTACTTACGCTTCTTAGCTTGTATCGCTTTGCCAAATGATAGGAGCATTTCTCTTCACCGAAAGAGGGGCTATGAACAAGTGGCTCATTTCCCTAAGATAGGCTATAAGTTTGAAAAATGGTATGATATAGTTTGGATGCAAAAGTCATTGACTCCTCCTGATGATATGAAAGAGTAGAATTCCACACGCAACCAGTCTAGGTAAAGATATTTTCCCTAATTTCTGATATAATAGAAACATTGACTTCAAGAGTAAGGAAGAGAAAATGAACGCATTATTGAATGGAATGAATGACCGTCAAGCCGAGGCGGTGCAAACGACAGAAGGGCCCTTGTTAATCATGGCGGGTGCTGGTTCTGGAAAGACTCGTGTTTTAACTCACAGAATCGCCTACTTGATTGATGAAAAGATGGTCAATCCTTGGAATATCTTGGCCATTACCTTTACCAATAAGGCTGCGCGTGAGATGAAGGAGCGTGCCTATAGCCTTAATCCAGCAACCCAGGACTGTCTGATTGCGACTTTCCACTCTATGTGTGTTCGTATCCTACGTCGCGATGCGGATCATATTGGCTACAATCGGAACTTCACCATTGTAGATCCGGGAGAGCAACGAACTCTTATGAAGCGCATTCTCAAGCAATTAAACTTAGATCCGAAAAAATGGAATGAACGGAGCATTTTAGGGACTATTTCCAATGCTAAGAATGACTTGATTGATGATGTGGCTTATGCTGCTCAAGCTGGTGATATGTATACGCAAATCGTTGCTCAGTGTTATACGGCCTATCAAAAGGAGCTTCGTCAGTCTGAGTCCGTTGACTTTGATGATTTGATTATGCTGACCCTGCGTCTCTTTGATCAAAATCCTGACGTCTTGACTTACTATCAGCAGAAGTTCCAGTACATCCATGTTGATGAATACCAAGATACCAACCATGCCCAGTACCAACTGGTCAAACTCTTAGCTTCACGCTTTAAAAACATCTGCGTAGTCGGTGATGCGGACCAGTCTATCTATGGTTGGCGTGGGGCTGATATGCAGAATATCTTGGATTTTGAGAAAGATTACCCTAACGCCAAGGTAGTTTTGTTGGAAGAAAATTACCGTTCAACTAAAACCATTCTCCAAGCGGCCAACGACGTCATCAAAAACAATAAAAACCGCCGTCCCAAGAATCTCTGGACCCAGAATGCGGATGGAGAGAAAATCGTTTATTATCGCGCAAATGACGAACAAGATGAGGCTGTTTTTGTAGCAAAAACTATCGACGAACTTGGTCGTAGTCAAAACTTCCTTCACAAAGACTTTGCAGTTCTTTATCGAACCAATGCGCAATCTCGTACTATTGAGGAGGCCCTCCTAAAGTCCAATATTCCTTATACTATGGTTGGAGGGACCAAGTTCTACAGCCGTAAGGAAATTCGCGATATTATTGCCTACCTTAATCTTATTGCTAATTTGAGTGATAATATCAGTTTTGAGCGCATTATTAACGAACCTAAACGCGGAATTGGCCCAGGAACCGTTGAGAAAATCCGCGACTTCGCTAACCTACAAGAGATGTCCATGCTAGACGCTTCAGCCAATATCATGTTATCTGGTATCAAGGGTAAGGCAGCTCAGTCTATCTGGGAGTTCGCCAATATGATTTTGGATTTGCGGGAAAAACTGGATCAATTAACTATCACCGAGTTAGTGGAAGCTGTTCTAGAAAAAACAGGTTATGTCGATAATCTTAATGCTCAGGCAACCTTAGAGAGCAAGGCTCGGGTTGAAAATATCGAGGAATTTCTTTCTGTTACCAAAAACTTTGACGACAATCCTGATAGCCAGGAAGAAGAAACTGGTTTGGACAAACTCAGTCGTTTCTTGAATGACTTAGCTTTAATCGCAGACACAGATTCAGGCAGTCAGGAGACATCAGAAGTGACCTTGATGACCTTGCACGCTGCTAAGGGACTCGAGTTTCCGGTTGTCTTTATCATTGGGATGGAGGAGAATGTCTTTCCGCTTAGCCGTGCGGCTGAAGATCCTGATGAGCTGGAAGAAGAACGCCGTTTGGCCTATGTCGGTATCACACGCGCTGAAAAAATTCTCTATCTGACCAACGCCAACTCACGCTTGCTTTTCGGTCGTACCAACTACAATCGTCCGACTCGTTTTATCAATGAAATTAGTTCGGACTTGCTTGACTATCAAGGCTTGGCTCGACCAGCGAATACTAGTTTTAAGGCTTCTTATAGCAGTGGTGGGATTGCTTTCGGTCAAGGTATGAGCTTAGCTCAGGCCCTTCAAGAACGGAAACGCAATGCCGCATCAAGCTCTATCCAGTCAAGTGGTCTCCCATTTGGACAATTTGCAGCTGAAAATAAAAATGATACGAGCGATACCAACTGGTCTATTGGGGATATTGCCCTTCACAAAAAGTGGGGTGAAGGAACAGTCCTTGAAGTGTCGGGTAGTGGCGCTACTCAGGAATTGAAAATCAATTTCCCAGAAGTGGGTCTGAAAAAACTCCTAGCTAGTGTTGCCCCAATTGAGAAAAAAATCTAATTTTCCATCCTTCTCACGAATAATAAAGTGAGGAGGATTTTTATGTACAGTATTTCATTCCAAGAAGATTCACTTTTGCCTAGAGAAAGACTGGTTAAAGAAGGAGTAGAGGCACTGAGCAATCAAGAATTGCTAGCTATACTACTCAGAACTGGAACACGTCATGCCAACGTTTTTGAAGTTGCTCAAAAAGTCTTGAATAGTCTCAACAGTCTAACTGATTTGAAAAAAATGACCCTGCAGGAATTGCAGAGTCTGTCTGGTATTGGACGGATTAAAGCCATTGAACTACAAGCAGTGATTGAACTGGGGCATCGCATTCACAAACATGAAACCCTTGAGATGGAAAGTATTCTCAGCAGTCAAAAGCTAGCTAAGAAAATGCAACAGGAACTCGGCGATAAAAAACAAGAGCACCTAGTGGCGCTCTATCTCAATACTCAAAATCAAATCATTCATCAGCAAACTATTTTTATCGGATCTGCGACACGCAGTATTGCTGAACCGAGAGAAATCCTTCACTATGCCCTCAAGCATATGGCTACCTCTGTGATTCTCGTTCACAATCATCCATCCGGTGCCGTATCTCCTAGTCGAAATGACGACCATGTCACTAAGTTAGTCAAGGAAGCTTGCGAGCTGATGGGAATCGTTTTCTTGGACCATCTGATTGTCTCGCACTCGGATTACTTTAGTTACCGTGAAAAGACGGATCTGATTTAGAGTTCATTAACAACATAGTCAAACAATGTTTTATCTTTGGGGCGATTTTCAAAGAGAAATTCAGGATGCCATTGAACACCAAGATAAGGAAAGCCATCCGTAGTTGTCACAGCTTCAATTATTCCATCTTTAGGATCATGTGCTACAACCTTAAGATTAGGAGCTAAATCTTTAATACTCTGGTGGTGGAAGGAGTTGATATGAGATATTTCTCCATAGATCTCTCGGAGAATTGTATCAGGTTCCGTTACGAGGCGTTGGGTCGTGTATTCGGCTGAACAGTCCTGCCAATGATCCTCGATATCTTGGTGAAGCGTACCTCCCATAGCGACATTGAAAAGCTGAGTACCCCGGCAAACAGAGAAAATTGGTTTCTTCTGTTTAATCGCTTCTCTGATAAGGGCTAATTCAAACTGGTCTCTTTGAAGATGGTAGTCATCACTGTCAATGGTTTTAGGCTCACCGTAGAATTTTGGATCAACATTTTGCCCACCCGTTAGGATAAGCTTATCAATGATACTGATGTAATGGGTAGCCATTTCTTGATCACCAATCGGTAGGATGATTGGAATTCCGCCAGCGTCCTTGACTCCTTCAACAAAGCCCTTTGCTGCATAGCTCATCATGATGTCATCATCTGGATGAGCTTTTTCATTTCCTGTAATCCCAATAACTGGTTTTTTCATAAATGCTTTCGCTTTCTAATCCTCTTTACGCATAAAATAGAGGAGGGTTTGGAGTTCGCTTGTCAAATCGACATATTGAACGACCACATCTTTTGGGAGGTGGAGATGAACAGGGGAAAAGCTGAGAATACCTTTTATACCTGCATCAACCAAAAGATTGGCGACTTCTTGTGATTTAACACTTGGAACAGTTAGGATAGCAGTTTTAACATCTGCTTCTTTGATTTTTTCTTTAATCTGTGAGATACCATAGATTGGAATTCCATCAGGTGTCTGGGTTCCGACTTCTGGATGGTCATCTAGGTCAAATGCCATGATGATTTTCATCTTGTTACGCTCATGGAAGCGATAGTGGAGAAGGGCATGCCCCATATTCCCAATCCCAACCAACATAACATTGGTAATGGAGTTGTCATTTAGGAGGTCAGCAAAAAAAGTCATCAATTTTTTGACATCGTAACCAAAACCACGACGACCTAGCTCACCAAAATAGGAAAAATCACGACGAACAGTCGCAGAATCGATACCGATAGCCTCTGCAATTTGCTTGGAGTTGGCACGTTCGATTTTCTCGGCATGAAATCTCTTGAAAATTCGATAGTAGAGAGAGAGTCTTTTTGCTGTTGCTTTTGGAATAGCAGACTGTTTATCTTTCACAAAACCACAACCTTTCTATTCTTCTATTTTATAGAAACATTGTGAAAAAATCAACAAAAATAAGAAAAAACTAAGAAAATCTTAGTTTTAGTCTTAAAAATTAGCTTGTGATAGAAAACGGTAGAGATCCCCGACCAATCCTTGATAGATAACTTTATCATCAAAGGTTAATGAGGTAACTAGGAATGTATCAGGTAGAGTTACACAACCTGATAGAGATAACATAAGCTCTTCGTAACTCTCAAATTCAAGGGTACGCTCTACTTGATAACTATCTTGATAAGTAAGTCGATACATAGCCAATTATCTTTCTTCTTTTGTGAAAATTCCGCGTTCTACAAGGCTGTCCATGAGGAAGTAGAATTTTTCTTGGTGAATATGGTGATCTTCTGATTTAAAGATATTCACCAAACGAAGACCAGATTTGTCAGTGATGTTGAGTTTAGCACCTGTAAGGTCTTTGTTGATGATGATTTTTAGCTTGAATCCTTCACCGCTGTTAGGTACTTTTTCAAGTAGACGAGTCAGTTCGAAGTTTCCAACTTTTGTTTCAAAGAAAGTATTGTCTTTCAGTGTGAACTTTTTGACAGTTGGGCTAAGTGTGTAGTTGTAGCGGCAGTTTTGTAGTTTAATGGTTTTTTCGAATGCCATTAGATTAATCTCCAATAATATTTTTTAAGGTTTGTGCGAGTTGTTTCAGTTCTTCTTCGGTATTAAGAGGAGAGAGACTGATACGGACAGATTCTGATAAACGATGCGAATCTGGTCCATAAAATGCTTCAAGCACATGACTGGTTTGCACAATACCAGCAGTACAAGCCGAACCGGTAGAAATTGAAATTCCTTCAAGGTCTAACCGTAGCAAGAGCAAATCATTTTTTTGAACAGGAAAGCCAATGTTGATAACATAAGGAAGCTGGTGTTGGCTTTCGTTGAGATAGTATTCTAGATCTGCAATCTCATTTAGAAAAGCAGATTTTAATCCCTCTAGTTTTTGGTAATGTTCAGCTTGCTGCTCTAAGTCCTCTTTGAGAGCAGCGACCATGCCTACAATGGCAGCGAGGTTTTCTGTTCCAGCCCGTTTCTTTTGTTCTTGGTCTCCACCGTGAAGATAGGAATCAAAGTCCGCGGAAGAAGCATAAAGAAAGCCGATTCCCTTTGGTCCATGGAATTTGTGGGCAGAAGCACTGAGGAAATCAATTCCCAATTCCTCAGGATGGATAGGAACTTTTCCGATAGCTTGAACAGCATCTACATGATAAGCCGCAGGATGCTCTTTTAAAACACGTCCAATCTCAGCGATAGGTAAGAGACTGCCCGTTTCATTATTAGCATACATGGTGGAAACGAGAATGGTATCGTCACGTAATGCCTCTTGAATTTGCTGGGGAGTAATTTCTTGATTTACTGGTTGGATGATGGTCGCTTCAAAGCCAAAATGTTGCACCAGATAATCGATAGTCTCAAGCACAGAATGATGTTCAATAGCTGTCGTGATGATATGTTTTCCACGATTTTGATGACGGAGACAATAGCCAATAATAGCTGTATTGTTGCTTTCTGTACCGCCAGACGTAAAAAAGATATGTTGAGATTTTGTCCCCAATAACTGGGCTAGTTCCTGACGGGCTTCTCGCAAGAGTTTGCCAGCCTGTCGACCATGACTATGAATACTAGAAGGATTACCGTGGGTTTCTTGCATGACCCTGGTCATTTCTGAAATAGCAACTGCTGACATAGGAGTAGTAGCAGCATTGTCCAAATAAATCAAAGAATCACCTTATTTCTTTTTGTTGTAAGCAAAGAGTGGGCTGACGGGCTTTCTTTCATGGATGCGGACGATAGCATCTCCGATTAACTCGCTAGCAGTAATGTAACATACATTTTCTGGAGTTCTTTCTTTAGTTGCTACTGAGTCTGTCACAAGGATTTCCTTGATGTTTGTAGCATCAAGAAGATCTGCTGCCCCTTCAACAAATAAACCGTGACTAGATACTGCATAAATCTCAGTTGCGCCTTCACGTTCAACGATTTTGGCTGCTTCAGAGAAAGTACGACCAGTATTTAGGATATCGTCAATCAAGATAGCCTTTTTGCCTTCAACATCCCCAATGATATAGCCTTCGTTACGATCAGAATCGTCTTGGGCGTAGTCAATGATAGCGATAGGAGCATCAAGATATTCAGCCAAACTACGTGCACGTTTAACACCAGAGTTCTTTGGACTGACAACAACAACATCAGAACCAAGAAGCCCTTTATCACAGTAGTGCTTAGCAAATAGAGGAACAGTATAAAGATTATCTACAGGAATATCAAAGAAACCTTGGACCTGAACAGCGTGGAGGTCCAGCGTTAGAACACGGCTTACACCAGCTTTGACAAGCATATTGGCAACCAGTTTCGCAGTGAGGGGTTCGCGAGAAGAAGCGATACGATCCTGACGCGCATAACCAAAGTAAGGAAGGACAACGTTGATACTATGTGCACTTGCGCGTACACAAGCGTCAACCATGATCAACAACTCCATCAAGTGGTTGCTAACAGGGTAGCTGGTTGACTGGATGATGTAGACATCGTAACCACGGACACTTTCTTCAATGTTGACCTGGATTTCGCCGTCAGAAAATTGTCGAGAGGATAATTTCCCGAGAGGTACACCAACTGTATCCGCAATCTTTTGAGCGATTTCATGATTAGAGTTTAGGGTGAAAAGTTTCATGTTGTTTCTATCTGACATTATAGACCGTCCTCTGTAAACTTTGCGAATCTTCTTTGAGAAACCTTTGTTTTTCAAAGCCAGATTCTTTTATTTTTATCTTTTCTATTTTACCAAAAAAAGGAGATTATTTCAGCTTTTTTTCATGCTTTTAATAAAACGAATTAATTTTGATGGAGCTTTCTGATAAGTAATCTGATTTTCATCTAAAAATCTCTTAAAATCAGCTTTCCCTTTTTCATGGTCGGTGACTTCAAGCTCGAGTTCATAGTCCGTCTGATCAAAGTAGTGACTTTCATCTAAGGCCATTAAGCCAATATCAGTTTTCATTTCATAACGAAGGGTTGAAAGGCAGCCTAAAACAAGCCAGTCATGACTTTCAATACCAATTTTAGCAAGCTTTTCTAGAACGAGCCCTTGAGGTAGTTTTTGTTTTTCTAGGTATGATTCAGCTTCTGGAAGAGTTAGTTTCTGGTTGTATTCCATATTTCCTACAGTTTGAGGCACTTTCAAGGTCAATTCCGCCCAATCTGAAAAGATGCGAATGCGCATGGCAACCTTCTTTTCACGCAATTGGAAATCTGGTGTGTCAATGTAGTAGTTCTTCTGAAGGACGGGTTGGATATGGGAAAACTGTTTTTTTAGATGATCATATTCCTCTTTTTTCAGAAGTGTTTTCAATTCTATTTCTAAATGTTTCATTTTTTCAACCTTTTCTATATCTTTGAAAGCGATTTATGGTATAATGGACAATGTATTTATTGTATACGAATGTACTGAAAAAATCAAAGATTTTCGACAGAGCAATCAAACATTACAAGGGAGAAAGTATGACCATAGAATGGGAAGAATTTTTAGATCCTTACATTCAGGCTGTTGGTGAATTGAAGATTAAACTTCGGGGGATTCGCAAACAGTATCGTAAGCAAAACAAGCATTCTCCGATTGAGTTTGTAACGGGTCGGGTAAAACCGATTGAAAGTATCAAAGAAAAGATGGCTCGTCGAGGAATTACTTATGCAAATCTAGAACATGATCTGCAAGACATTGCTGGTTTACGTGTCATGGTTCAGTTTGTTGATGACGTTAAAGAAGTAGTTGAGATTCTACGTAAACGCCAAGATATGAGAATCGTTCAGGAACGAGACTATATCACTCATCGTAAGGCTTCAGGTTATCGTTCTTATCACGTGGTTGTCGAATACACGGTTGATACGATCAACGGGGCTAAGACGATTTTGGCGGAAATTCAAATACGTACTTTAGCCATGAATTTCTGGGCTACGATTGAGCACTCGCTCAATTATAAATACCAGGGCGATTTCCCAGAAGAAATCAGGAAAAGACTGGAAATCACGGCCAAAATAGCCTATCAGCTGGATGAAGAAATGGGTAAGATTCGTGACGATATACAGGAAGCGCAGGCTCTCTTTGATCCATTGAGCAGAAAACTAAACGATGGTGTAGGAAATAGTGACGATACAGATGAAGAATACAGGTAAACGAGTTGACCTCATAGCAAATAGAAAGCCACAGAGTCAGAAGGTTTTGCATGAACTGAGGGAAAAACTAAAGAAACAACACTTTATACTGAACGATACCAATCCCGACATCGTGATTTCGATTGGTGGAGATGGGATGCTTTTGTCTGCTTTCCACAAGTATGAGAATCAGTTAGACAAGGTTCGGTTTGTAGGTGTTCATACTGGGCATTTGGGATTTTACACAGATTATCGTGATTTTGAGTTGGATCAGTTGGTGACCAATCTCCTACTAGATACTGGTGCCAAAGTTTCCTATCCTGTTTTGAATGTCAAGGTAACGCTTGAAAATGGAGAAGTGAAAACTTTTCGCGCCTTAAATGAAGCCAGCATTCGTCGATCAGATCGCACCATGGTTGCGGATATCATCATTAACCATGTTCCGTTTGAGCGATTCCGAGGAGATGGTGTGACTGTTTCAACGCCGACGGGAAGTACTGCCTACAACAAGTCCTTGGGTGGAGCTGTCTTGCATCCTACTATTGAAGCCTTGCAGTTGACGGAAATAGCGAGCCTCAATAATCGAGTCTATCGCACTTTGGGATCATCAATCATTATTCCCAAAAAAGATAAGATTGAACTCTTACCGACACGCAATGATTACCACACGATATCTGTCGATAACAGCGTCTATTCATTCCGTAATATCGAACGGATTGAGTATCAAATCGACCATCACAAGATTCACTTCGTAGCGACTCCAAGCCACACTAGTTTCTGGAATCGTGTCAAAGATGCCTTCATCGGAGAGGTGGATGAATGAGGTTCGAATTTATCGCAGATGAGCATGTCAAAGTCAAGACCTTCCTCAAGAAACACGAGGTTTCTAAGGGACTTCTGGCTAAGATTAAGTTTCGAGGCGGGGCTATTCTGGTCAATGACCAACCTCAAAATGCAATCCATCTCTTAGATATTGGAGACAGGGTAACTATTGACATTCCAGCAGAGGAAGGCTTTGAAACTTTAGAAGCTATCGAGCGTCCATTGGATATTCTCTATGAGGATGACCATTTTCTGGTTTTGAATAAGCCTTGTGGAGTAGCTTCCATCCCCAGTGTCAATCACTCCAATACCGTTGCTAATTTTATCAAGGGCTACTATGTCAAGCAAAACTATGAAAACCAGCAAGTTCACATCGTGACTAGGCTTGATAGAGATACATCTGGTTTGATGCTTTTTGCCAAGCACGGCTACGCTCATGCACGTTTAGACAAGCAACTGCAACGAAAGTCTATCGAGAAACGCTACTTTGCTTTGGTTAAAGGAGCTGGTGTCTTGGAGCCTGAAGGGGAGATTATCGCCCCGATTGCGCGTGATGAAGATTCCATTATCACGAGACGAGTTGCCAAGGGTGGGAAATACGCCCATACATCATATAAAGTTGTAGCTTCTTACGGAAATATTCACTTGGTCGATATTCAACTGCATACTGGACGAACTCATCAGATCCGAGTGCATTTTTCTCACATCGGTTTTCCTCTTTTAGGAGACGATCTCTATGGAGGAAGCTTAGACGACGGCATTCAGCGTCAGGCCTTGCATTGTCATTATTTATCTTTTTATCATCCCTTTCTAGAGCAAGATTTGCAACTAGAAAGCCCCTTACCGGATGATTTCAGCAATCTTATTACTCAGTTATCAACTAATACTCTTTAAAATCTATTTGGAGTATAATTTATTTTCTTAAAGGAGAAAACTCATGGAAGTTTTTGAAAATCTCAAAGCCAACCTAGTTGGCAAAAATGCTCGTATTGTTCTCCCTGAAGGGGAAGAACCTCGTATTCTTCAGGCAACAAAACGCTTGGTAAAAGAAACAGAAGTTGTTCCTGTTTTGCTTGGGAACCCAGAAAAAATCAAAATTTATCTTGAAATCGAAGGGATCATGGATGGTTATGAAGTAATTGATCCCCAACACTATCCTCAATTCGAAGAAATGGTTGCTGCCTTAGTAGAGCGTCGTAAGGGCAAAATGACTGAAGAAGAAGCGCGTAAAGTTTTGGTTGAAGATGTCAACTACTTTGGTGTGATGCTAGTATACTTGGGATTGGTTGACGGTATGGTGTCAGGAGCTATTCACTCAACTGCCTCAACAGTTCGCCCAGCCCTACAAATCATTAAAACTCGTCCAAACGTTACTCGTACGTCAGGTGCCTTCCTCATGGTTCGTGGTACGGAACGTTACCTATTTGGTGACTGTGCCATTAATATCAATCCAGATGCGGAAGCCTTGGCTGAGATTGCTATCAACTCAGCTATTACAGCTAAAATGTTTGGCATCGAACCTAAAATTGCAATGTTGAGCTACTCTACTAAAGGCTCAGGTTTTGGTGATAGTGTTGATAAAGTTGTTGAAGCAACAAAAATTGCACACGATTTGCGTCCTGACCTTGAAATCGATGGAGAATTGCAATTTGATGCGGCCTTCCACCCTGAAACTGCAGCATTGAAAGCTCCAGGAAGTAACGTTGCTGGGCAAGCAACTGTCTTTATCTTCCCTGGTATCGAAGCGGGGAATATTGGCTATAAGATTGCAGAACGTCTCGGTGGTTTTGCGGCTGTAGGTCCTGTATTGCAAGGTTTGAACAAACCTGTTAACGACCTTTCTCGTGGATGTAATGCAGACGATGTGTACAAGTTGACCCTTATCACAGCGGCACAAGCGGTTCATCAATAAGATTTAGTCCTCTTTCCCATGGGAAGAGGCTTTTTAGTACTGAGAAAAGGACAGTTAGAAGCTTCTATGTTATACTAGATATATGTTAGATTTGAAAAAATATGGTATCGTCATGTGGCCGGAGGAGAAGATCATTTCTTTCCGTGAGAAACTCCTCAACTGGTATGATGAAAACAAGCGAGATTTGCCTTGGCGGAGAAGTAAAAATCCTTATCACATCTGGGTATCTGAAATCATGCTCCAGCAAACCAGAGTGGATACAGTTATTCCCTATTATGAACGATTCTTGGACTGGTTTCCAACTGTTGAAAGTCTGGCGAATGCACCTGAAGAGCATTTGCTGAAGGCTTGGGAGGGACTGGGCTATTATTCTCGAGTACGCAATATGCAGACTGCAGCTCAGCAGATTATATCTGATTTTGGTGGTCAATTCCCAAACACCTATGAAGGAATTTCTAGTTTAAAAGGGATTGGCCCTTACACGGCAGGAGCCATATCCAGTATTGCTTTTAACTTACCCGAGCCAGCGGTCGATGGTAATGTCATGCGAGTTTTGGCACGCTTATTTGAGGTTAATCATGATATCGGAGTTCCCAGCAATCGAAAGATTTTCCAAGCCATGATGGAAATATTGATTGACCCGAAACGACCAGGTGACTTTAACCAAGCTCTGATGGATTTAGGTTCTGACATAGAGGCGCCAGTTAATCCTAGACCAGAAGAAAGCCCTGTTAAGGACTTTAGTGCGGCGTATCAGAATGGAACTATGGATGTATATCCGATTAAAGAACCCAAGAAAAAGCCCCTCCCAATCTATCTCAAGGCTTTGGTTGTGTGCAATGACCGTGGTCAATATTTACTAGAGAAAAATGAAAGTGAGAAACTGTTAGCCGGTTTTTGGCATTTCCCACTGATTGAAGTGGACGATTTCTCAAGTGATGACGATCAGCTAAATCTCTTTTCACAAGTCAAAGAGGAAAGCAGAGCTTTTGGACCAAGTCCCCAAGAAAACTTTGAGCAGGATTATGATTTAGAAGTGAATTGGTCCCAGCAAGTATTTGACCAGGTCAAGCATGTATTTAGTCATCGGAAATGGCATATTCAAATCCTAGCAGGTCAAGTGACAGATTTGAAACATTTTTCTGACAGGGAAGTTCGTTGGGTTTCTCCTCAGGAGTTTTCTGATTATCCACTTGCTAAACCTCAACAAAAGATTTGGCAGGCTTATAAAACAGCTCTTGAAGATGAAGACTTACAGTAGCCATTTGTGCCTTCTTTGTATTTTTTTGTTATAATAGATAGAGAAAAGGTGATAAAATGAAAAAAATATTAATTGTAGATGATGAGAAACCAATCTCGGATATTATTAAGTTTAATATGACCAAGGAAGGTTATGAAGTTGTTACAGCCTTCAATGGTCGTGAAGCAATTGAGCTATTTGAAGCAGAGCAACCAGATATTATTATTCTAGACTTGATGCTCCCTGAAATTGATGGTTTAGAAGTTGCTAAAGCTATTCGTAAGACTAGTAGCGTGCCGATTATCATGCTATCAGCTAAGGATAGCGAGTTTGACAAGGTTATTGGTTTAGAGTTAGGTGCAGATGATTATGTTACAAAACCTTTCTCAAACCGTGAGTTGCAAGCACGTGTCAAGGCTCTGCTTCGTCGTACAGACCTAGTTTCTGTGGATAGCCAAGAGTCTGATGAGAAGAAGACGCAGCCCTTACAAATTGGTGATTTGGAAATTGTTCCAGATGCTTACGTGGCTAAGAAATATGGTGAGGAATTAGATTTGACCCACCGTGAGTTTGAACTCTTGTATCACTTGGCCTCTCATATTGGACAAGTGATTACGCGTGAACACTTGCTTGAGACTGTCTGGGGGTATGACTATTTTGGTGATGTTCGTACGGTGGACGTGACTATCCGACGTTTGCGTGAGAAAATTGAAGACACACCAAGCCGTCCAGAGTATATCCTCACACGTCGTGGTGTTGGCTACTATATGAAAAATAATGATTGAAGATATTAGACAAACTATTCTGACCAGTGATTTTATCTTTATCCTGATTTTACTTGGCTTTATCCTGGTGGTGACCTTGCTGTTACTGGAAAATCGTCGGGATAACATCCGGTTAAAAGAGATAAATCAGAAGGTTAAGGACTTAATTGCAGGTGATTATTCTCAAGTTTTGGACTTGCAGGGTAGTACAGAGATCACCAACATCACCAATAATCTGAATGATTTGTCAGAAGTTATTCGTTTGACTCAAGAAAATTTGGAACAAGAGAGTAAAAGGCTGCATAGCATTCTTTCCTATATGACAGATGGTGTCCTTGCGACCAATCGCCGTGGCCAGATTACTATGATCAACGATATGGCAAAAAAACAGCTCGGTGTGCAGAAAGAAGATGTTCTGAATAAAAGCATCCTCGAATTGCTTAAGATAGAAGATGAGTATGAGCTGCGTGACCTGATTACACAGATACCTGAGTTGACGATTGATTCTCAGGATGCTAATGGAGAATATTTGAGCCTTCGTGTACGTTTTGCCCTTGTCCGCCGTGAGTCAGGTTTCATCTCTGGTTTGGTTGCCGTTTTACATGATACGACCGAGCAAGAGAAGGAAGAGCGTGAGCGAAGACTCTTTGTTTCGAACGTCAGTCATGAGTTGCGTACTCCTTTGACCAGTGTTAAATCTTATCTCGAAGCCTTGGATGAGGGAGCTCTGTATGATCCTGTCGCCCCTGATTTTATTAAGGTTTCACTCGATGAAACCAACCGTATGATGCGTATGGTGACAGATCTCTTGCATCTATCTCGTATTGACAATGCGACTACTAAACTGGATGTAGAGTTGATTAACTTTACAGCCTTTATCACCTTTATCCTCAACCGTTTTGATAAGATGAGAAATCAGGATGAAGAGAAAAAATATGAGCTAGTGAGAGATTATCCAATAACTTCAGTTTGGATTGAGATTGATACGGATAAGATGACCCAGGTGATTGATAATATTCTTAACAATGCCATCAAGTATTCCCCAGATGGTGGGAAAATTACGGTCAGCATGAAAACCACGGATGACCAGATGATCTTATCAATTTCTGACCAAGGTCTTGGGATTCCAAAACAAGATTTGCCTAGGATTTTTGACCGCTTTTACCGTGTGGATCGCGCAAGAAGTCGTGCTCAAGGTGGAACTGGTCTGGGTCTGGCTATCGCGAAAGAAATCATCAAACAACACAATGGTTTTATTTGGGCAAAAAGCGAATACGGTAAGGGCTCAACCTTTACCATAGTGCTCCCTTATGATAAGGATGCCGTAAAAGAAGAAATATGGGAGGACGAAATAGAAGACTAGAATGAGTGAAAAAGGCTTTAAATACAGTATTTTAGCATCAGGTTCCAGTGGAAATTCCTTTTATCTGGAAACCCCCAAAAAGAAAATCTTAGTGGATGCGGGCTTGTCTGGTAAGAAAATCACCAGTCTTTTGAGCGAAATCAATCGTAAGCCAGAAGATTTGGATGCGATTTTGATTACGCATGAACATTCAGATCATATTCATGGAGTTGGTGTATTGGCTCGCAAATATGGTATGGACCTTTACGCCAATGAAAAGACTTGGCAGGCTATGGAAAATAGCAAGCATCTTGGCAAGGTGGATTCATCGCAGAAGCATATTTTTGAAATGGGTAAAACCAAAACCTTTGGTGATATCGACATTGAGAGTTTTGGGGTTAGCCATGATGCAGCAGCACCACAGTTTTACCGCTTTATGAAAGACGACAAGAGCTTCGTCATGTTGACCGATACAGGTTATGTTAGTGATAGAATGGCAGGAATTGTCGAAAATGCAGACGGTTATCTCATCGAGTCCAACCACGACGTAGAGATTTTGCGAGCAGGATCTTACGCTTGGCGTCTCAAACAGCGAATTCTATCGGATCTCGGTCACCTTTCTAACGAAGACGGTGCTGAGGCCATGATTCGTGCAATGGGAAATCGAACAAAGAAAATCTATCTTGGGCATTTGTCTAAAGAGAACAATATCAAAGAACTAGCTCATATGACTATGGTCAATCAGTTAGCCCAGGCTGATCTGGGAGTCGGAGTAGACTTTAAGGTTTATGATACCTCACCAGATACCGCAACACCATTGACAGATATATAAAAAGAAGGCGAGTGCCTTCTTTTTATATGTTTTTTACAATCCAGCAAATTCCTTGATTTCTTGTGCTGACATTGAAGAGTCACAACGGACCTTGATTTGTCCATCTGCAACGTGGACAAAACCTGGCACAGTTGGGATTCCATAACGTGAGCGGAATTCTTGCAATTCATTAAGTTGGCTTGGTTCTTCACTGTTGATGAAGTAGATGTGCGCTTTTGTCTCAGCAACGACACCAGCCAAAGTGCCAGCAAATTTACGGCAGTAAGGGCAAGTTTTACGACCAATAAAGAAGGTTGCAGTTTCTTTTTTATCAAGAGCTTCTTGCGCACGCGCTACTGTTGTGACTTCAAGATCTTTAATATTTTCTAAAAATTGTTCCATGAGTTTACCTCGCTTTCATTGATATGTCTAGTATGCCACAAAGTTCCTAAAATTGCTTAGATTTGATACGAAAAAAAGATGAGACTAGTTTATCTCATCTTTATAGAGTGTTATTTCACAAACGCATTGATTTCCGCTTCGATGTTAGCAATCTTAGCTTGTGAGTCTTCGTTGCTTTCACCCACAACGGCAATGTAGAACTTGATTTTTGGTTCAGTACCTGAAGGGCGAACAGCAATCCATGAACCGTCAGCAAGCGTGTATTTCAACACATCACTTGGAGGAGTTGTCAAGTTTGTAACAGTGCCATCTGCAGCAGTAGCAGTTTGAGCCTTGAAGTCTTCTACGACAGTGATAGCTGTTGAGTTCCATTCTTTTGGAGCATCGTTACGGAATTTAGCCATAATCGCTTTGATTTGTTCGGCACCATCAACACCAGAAAGGGTAACAGAAATAGTCTTTTCAGCGTAGTAACCGTACTCTTTGTAGATTTCTTCGATACCGTCAGCAAGAGTCAAGCCACGTGAACGGTAGTAAGCAGCAAGCTCAGCAACGACAAGAACAGCTTGGATAGCGTCTTTATCACGCACAAATGGTTTAATCAAGTAACCGAAGCTTTCTTCAAATCCCATCATGTAAGTGTGATTGTGTTTTTCTTCGAATTCTTGGATTTTTTCAGCGATGAATTTGAAACCAGTCAAGACATTGAACATAGTTGCGCCGTAGCTTTCAGCAATCTTCGTTACCAAGTCAGTTGATACGATGGATTTGCAGAGAGCAGCATTTTCAGGAAGAGTTCCAGCACTCTTATGAGCTTCCAAGATGTATTTAGCCATGATCGCACCGATTTGGTTACCTGAAAGGTTGAGGTAGCTCCCATCTTTTTGAAGCACTTCAACACCAACACGGTCAGCGTCTGGGTCAGTCGCAACAAGAACATCAGCACCAACTTGACGGCCGAGTTCTTCAGCAAGTGCAAAGGCTGCTTGGTTTTCTGGGTTTGGAGATTTAACAGTTGAGAAATCTGGATCTGGAGTTGCTTGAGCTTCAACGACTTGAACTGAGTCAAATCCAGCTTGTGCAAGAGCACGGCGAGCCAACATTTCACCAGTACCATGAAGTGGTGTGTAGACAATCTTCATGTCTTTACCAAACTCTTCAATCAAGGCTGGGTTGATATTTACATCTTTTACTTCTTTGAGGTATTCTGCATCAACAGCTTCGCCGATAACTTCAATCAAGCCAGAAGCTTTTTCAGCTTCTACATCAGCAACTTCGACAGCGAATGGGTTTTCGATTGCACGAATGTAAGTCGTCAAAGCGTCCGCATCATGTGGAGGCATTTGCCCACCGTCTTCACCGTAAACCTTGTAACCGTTAAATGGAGCAGGGTTATGGCTGGCAGTAATCATGATACCTGCAAAACAGTTGAGGTGACGAACTGCAAATGAGAGTTCTGGAGTTGGACGAAGGCTTTCAAATACGTAAGATTTGATACCATGTTTTGCAAGAACTGCCGCAGATTCGAAGGCAAACTCAGGTGAGAAGTGACGACTATCATAGGCAATCGCAACACCACGATTTTTTTCATTTCCACCTTTTGACTCAATCAAACGAGCCAATCCTTCAGTTGCTTGACGAACAACATAGATGTTGATGCGGTTTGTACCTGCACCGATCAAGCCACGCATACCTGCAGTACCAAATTCAAGATTGGTGTAGAAAGCATCTTCTTTTGTTTTTTCGTCCATGTTTTCTAAATCTTGACGAAGATAGTCGGGAAGGTCGGCAAAATCGATCCATTTTTGATAATTTTCTTGGTAAGTCATAGAGTATCTCCTTTATCTATTGCTTTAATCGCTTTCATTATATCACGATTTGATATTTTAGTAAAACGTTAGCATAACTTAAAATGTAGGAAATTTACTTTTATTTCATTGTAGAAGAACAGCCCTATACGCTTTCTAATGAAAAAGAAGATGAATAGTTCGGGTTTATGACTCGAACTTTTTTCATTGCAATTGTGCAAAAGAGAAAAAGATAGTAAAATAGAGGTATGATTATTTTACAAGCCAATAAAATTGAACGTTCTTTTGCAGGCGAGCTTTTGTTTGATAATATAAACCTGCAAGTAGATGAACGAGACCGGATTGCCCTCGTTGGGAAAAATGGGGCAGGTAAGTCTACTCTTTTGAAGATTTTGGTTGGGGAAGAGGAGCCGACCAGTGGAGAAATCAATAAGAAAAAAGATGTTTCTCTGTCTTACCTAGCCCAAGATAGCCGTTTTGAGTCTGAAAATACCATTTATGATGAAATGCTTCACGTCTTTGATGACTTGCGTCGGACTGAGAAGCAACTTCGTCAGATGGAACTGGAGATGGGTGAAAAGTCTGGTGAAGATCTGGATAAACTGATGGCGGATTATGATCGTTTATCAGAGAATTTCCGTCAGGCTGGTGGCTTTACCTACGAGGCAGACATTCGAGCGATTTTGAATGGATTCAAGTTTGATGAGACTATGTGGCAGATGAAAATTGACGAGCTTTCTGGTGGTCAAAATACTCGTCTAGCACTTGCCAAAATGCTCCTTGAAAAGCCCAATCTCTTAATATTGGACGAGCCAACCAACCACTTGGATATCGAAACCATTGCCTGGCTGGAGAATTACTTGGTAAACTATAGCGGTGCTCTCATTATCGTCAGTCACGACCGTTACTTTTTGGACAAGGTTACGACGGTTACACTTGATTTGACCAAGCATTCCTTGGATCGTTATGTGGGCAATTACTCTCATTTTGTCGAGCTGAAAGAGCAAAAACTAGCTACTGAGGCAAAAAACTATGAAAAGCAACAGAAGGAAATCGCTGCTCTGGAAGACTTTGTCAATCGCAATCTAGTACGAGCTTCAACGACCAAACGTGCCCAATCTCGCCGGAAACAATTGGAAAAAATGGAGCGTTTGGACAAGCCAGAAGCTGGTAAGAAATCAGCCAACATGACCTTCCGGTCTGAAAAAACGTCGGGAAATGTCGTTTTGACAGTTGAAAATGCAGCCATTGGTTATGATGGGGAAATATTGTCAGAGCCTATCAATCTAGACCTTCGTAAGATGAATGCTGTTGCGATTGTTGGTCCAAATGGTATTGGCAAATCAACCTTTATCAAATCTATCGTGGGTCAGATTCCTTTTATCAAAGGAGAGAAGCGTTTTGGTGTCAATGTTGAGCTTGGTTACTATGATCAAACTCAAAGCAAGCTGACACCAAGTAATAGTGTTCTCGATGAACTTTGGAATGACTTTAAATTAACTCCGGAAGTTGAAATCCGAAACCGCCTTGGTGCCTTCCTTTTCTCAGGAGATGATGTTAAAAAGTCAGTCGGAATGTTGTCAGGTGGCGAGAAAGCTCGTTTGCTTCTTGCAAAACTTTCAATGGAAAACAATAACTTCTTGATACTTGACGAGCCGACCAACCACTTGGATATTGATAGCAAGGAAGTGCTAGAAAATGCCTTGATAGACTTTGATGGAACCCTTCTGTTTGTCAGTCATGACCGTTACTTTATCAACCGCGTAGCAACTCATATTTTGGAATTGTCTGAGAATGGCTCAACCCTCTACCTTGGAGATTACGACTACTATGTTGATAAGAAAGCAGAAGTAGAAGCGAGCCAGACAGAGGAAGCTTCAATGAGTAATCAAGCAAAAGAAGCAAGCCCAGCTAATGACTACCAGGCACAAAAAGAAAGTCAAAAAGAAGCCCGCAAGCTCATGCGTCAAATCGAGAGTTTGGAAGTTGAAATCGAAGAGTTAGAAACTCAAAGCCAAGCCATTTCTGAACAAATGCTGGAAACCAACGATGCTGAAAAGCTCATGGAATTGCAGGCTGAACTGGACAAAATCAGCCATCGTCAAGAAGAGGCTATGCTTGAGTGGGAAGAATTATCAGAGCAGGTGTAAGAAATGGAACATCTTGGAAAGGTATTTCGTGAATTTCGAACAAGTGGGAAGTACTCCTTAAAAGAGGCGGCAGGTGAATCGTGTTCAACCTCTCAATTATCTCGCTTCGAGCTTGGGGAGTCTGATCTAGCAGTTTCTCGTTTCTTTGAGATTTTGGACAATATTCATGTGACTATTGAAAATTTTATGGACAAGGCTAGAGATTTTCAAAATCATGAACATGTTGCCTTGATGGCACAGATTATTCCGCTTTACTACTCAAATGATATTGCAGGTTTTCAAAAGCTTCAAAAAGAACAGCTCAAGAAAGCTAAGAGTTCGACCAATCCCCTCTATTTTGAGCTGAATTGGATTCTGCTACAAGGGCTGATTTGTCAAAGAGATGCTCGTTACAGGATGAGGCAGAGTGATTTGGAAAAGGTAGCAGATTATCTTTTTCAAACAGAAGAATGGACCATGTATGAGTTGATTCTTTTCGGTAACCTCTATACTTTCTACAATGTGGACTATGTAGCTCGAATTGGCAGAGAAGTCATGGAGCGAGAGGAGTACTATAAAGAAATTGGTCGCCATCGAAAACTCGTTTTGATTTTAGCTCTTAACTGTTACCAGCATTGTTTGGAAAACCGTTCCTTTACGGATGCGGACTATTTTGAAGGCTATGTTGAGAAGTTGATTGGAAATGGCATCAAACTTTATGAGCGCAATATCTTTCATTATCTCAAAGGTTTTGCTCTCTACCAGAGAGACCTGAAAGAAGAGGGTTGTTGTCAGATGCAGGAGGCTATGCATATTTTTGATGTGCTTGGACTTCCAGAGCAAGTGGCTTACTATCAGGAACATTATGAAAGATTTGTAAATGCTTAAATTTCCCAAATAAGGGAAAAATAAAGAGACTCCTTTCAGTTTTGATACAATAGTTTCAAAATTTGAGAGGAGCTTTTTATATGAATCGACATGCAATCCAGTTGATTAGTCGTGGGGCTATTAATAAGATAGGGAATATGCTCTATGACTATGGAAATAGTGTTTGGTTGGCATCAATGGGGACGATAGGACAGACTGTTCTTGGGATTTATCAGATTTCTGAACTCGTCACATCGATTCTGGTCAATCCCTTTGGCGGAGTGATTTCAGACCGCTTTTCGCGTCGCAAAATTTTGATGACGACAGACTTAATTTGCGGTATTCTCTGTTTAGCTATTTCTTTCATCAGAAATGATAGCTTGATGATTGCTGCCTTGATTTTTGCCAATATTGTTCAGGCGGTTGCCTTTGCATTTTCTCGTACAGCCAATAAAGCCATTATAACTGAGGTTGTAGAGAAAGACGAGATTGTGACCTATAATGCTCGCTTAGAGCTCGTTTTGCAGGTTGTAGGCGTTAGCTCCCCTGTACTTTCTTTCATCGTTTTACAATTTGCTAGTCTCCATATGACGCTTGTTTTAGATGCCATTAGTTTTTTCATTGCATTTACCTTAGTAGCTTTCCTCCCCAAAAAAGAGGCTAAGGAACAAGTGAAAAGGACTTTCAGTTGGAAAAATATTTTTTCTGATATGAAAGAAGGAATTCGCTATATTTGGCGCCAGCAAGAGATCTGTTTTCTTTTGTTAGTAGCTTCCAGTGTTAATTTCTTTTTTGCAGCTTTTGAATTTCTCCTCCCTTTTTCAAATCGACTATACGGGGTAGAAGGAGCTTATGCGAGTATTTTGACTATGGGCGCTATTGGTTCGATTATCGGAGCTCTTCTAGCTAGTAAAATAAAGGCAAGTGTTTATAATCTTTTGATTCTATTGGCTTTGACTGGAGTTGGAGTTTCTATGATGGGATTACCACTGCCAACTTTTCTTTCCTTTTCTGGAAATTTAGTATGTGAACTGTTTATGACGATATTTAATATTCACTTTTTTACTCAGGTGCAAACCAAGGTTGAGGGGGAATACTTGGGGAGAGTGCTAAGCACAATTTTTACCTTAGCCATCCTATTTATGCCGATTGCAAAAGGCTTTATGACGGTGCTGCCAAGTGTACATCTTTCTTCTTTTCTGATAATTGGAAGCGGGGTTATTGTCCTGTCTTGTTTCTCCCTCGTTTATGTGCGAAGTCATTTTAAAAAAGAGTTATAATTTCTCTTTTTTAGAAAATATTTCACTACAATCCATTTTTCAGCCCTTCTCTATTGTGAGGAGGGCTTGATTTATGGTAGAATAGTTTTATGAATGAAAGAATGAATGAGTTAGTTGCCTTGCTCAATCGCTATGCGACCGAGTACTATACGAGTGACAATCCCTCGGTGTCAGATAGCGAGTATGATCGCCTCTACCGAGAGTTGGTTGAATTGGAAGCTGCCTATCCAGATCAAGTTTTAGCGGACAGTCCGACCCATCGTGTTGGTGGTAAGGTTTTAGATGGTTTTGAAAAATACAGTCATCAGTATCCTCTTTATAGTTTGCAGGATGCTTTTTCACGTGAAGAGTTAGAAGCCTTTGATGCGCGTGTTCGAAAGGAATTGCCCCAACCGACCTATATTTGCGAGCTGAAAATCGATGGTTTGTCTATCTCGCTAACTTATGAAAAGGGAATTTTGGTAGTCGGTGCGACACGTGGGGATGGTTCTGTTGGTGAAAATATCACAGAGAACCTCAAGCGTGTCAAGGACATTCCTTTGACCTTGCCAGAAGAACTAGATATCACCGTTCGTGGGGAGTGTTATATGCCACGCGCTTCGTTTGATCAGGTCAACCAAGCTCGCCAAGAAAATGGGGAGCCTGAATTTGCCAATCCTCGTAATGCGGCTGCAGGAACCCTGCGTCAGCTGGATACAGCAGTAGTAGCCAAGCGCAATCTTGCCACTTTCCTCTATCAAGAAGCTAGCCTTTCTACTCGTGATAGCCAAGAAAAAGTCTTGGAGCATCTTGAACAGCTTGGATTTGTAGTTAATCCTAAACGAATTCTGGCTGAAAGCATAGATGAGATATGGGATTTCATCCAAGAAGTTGGACAAGAACGGGATAATTTACCTTATGACATTGATGGAGTGGTGATCAAGGTCAATGACCTAGCAGGTCAAGAAGAGCTCGGTTTTACTGTTAAAGCGCCTAAGTGGGCAGTCGCCTATAAATTTCCTGCTGAAGAAAAAGAAGCCCAGCTCCTTTCAGTTGACTGGACAGTAGGTCGTACGGGTGTTGTGACTCCAACTGCCAATCTAACACCTGTTCAGCTTGCTGGGACAACTGTTAGCCGTGCAACACTGCACAATGTAGATTATATTGCTGAAAAGGATATCCGCAAAGATGATACAGTTATCGTTTATAAGGCGGGGGACATCATTCCTGCTGTTTTGCGTGTGGTAGAGTCCAAGCGTGTTTCTGAAGAAAAACTAGATATTCCGACTAATTGTCCAAGTTGTGACAGTAAATTGCTTCATTTTGAAGATGAAGTGGCTCTTCGTTGTATCAATCCTCGCTGTCCTGCTCAAATCATGGAAGGTCTGATTCACTTTGCTTCTCGTGATGCCATGAATATTACAGGACTTGGTCCATCTATCGTTGAAAAGCTTTTTGCTGCCAATCTAGTAAAGGATGTGGCGGATATTTACCGTTTGAAAGAAGAAGACTTTCTCCTTTTAGAAGGTGTCAAGGAAAAGTCTGCTTCTAAACTGTATCAGGCCATTCAAGCATCCAAGGAAAACTCTGCTGAAAAGCTCTTGTTTGGTCTGGGAATTCGCCATGTCGGAAGCAAGGCTAGCCAACTCTTGCTCCAACACTTTCACTCTATTGAAAATCTAGCCCAAGCAGACCCAGAGGAAGTAGCAAGTATCGAGAGCTTGGGTAGTGTAATTGCACAAAGCCTTCAGACTTATTTTGCAACAGAAGGATCGAAGATTCTCTTAGACGAGTTGAAAGAAGCTGGAGTCAATCTGGACTACAAAGGACAGACACTAGTGGCAGATGCGGCCTTGTCAGGTTTGACCGTTGTACTCACGGGTAAATTGGAACGTCTCACACGCTCTGAAGCCAAAAGTAAACTCGAAAGCCTTGGTGCCAAAGTCACAGGCAGTGTTTCCAAGAAAACAAATCTTGTCGTAGCAGGAGCAGATGCAGGAAGCAAGCTTCAAAAAGCGCAAGAACTTGGTATCGAGGTTCGAGATGAAGCTTGGCTAGAAAGTTTGTAAAGAATAGTTGAAAATAGATGTCAGATAGTCTGAAACTATCTCTCCTGATGTGTTTTTATATCTATTAAACTATTCTCTATTGTGCTGAAATTCCCGTTAAATTCTTCAGCATAACTTAAAAATTAAAATTAGGAATTAGGAAAAGAAATGTATAGATACCCAGTAGTCATCCATTTTCACCGAAAAAATGGGGATTATGCCGTTTGTTCATTCAGTAGAAAACAAGCAGATGTTAAAGAAAATTTGTATTATGAAAATGACTATTTTGGAGCAAAATTCTCCTTTACAGTTACAAGTGCAGAAAGGCTCGATACTCTGACCTTTTCTGTCGAAATAGATGGAAAGACAAAGGACTATCTCCTATGGTTTAACCATTATCCACTGTTGACTGAGGTTTGGATTTTGGATGGTGATGAGACAGTTTATTATTCTGAAAATCCAGCCATTACAAGTTCTTACTATAAAGATCAAAACCCGTTTGCTTTTGATAAAGCCTTTCACAGTGAAAGTTTTGATCATCATTGGGGATACCAAGGAGAGTTAGGTTACAGTATCTCAGACTACCAGACAAGCTTTAAACTCTGGGCTCCAACCGCTACAGCAGTCCAAGTGGTCGTTTATGAAAATACAAGTAACGACGCGCCGATTTGGAAAACCTTTAATCTTGAGCGTGGGAATAGCTATTCATATAGTCATAAGTACAATACCATTGGTGTTTGGAGTGTAGACTTGGATGAAAATCTTGCAGGTAAAGCCTATCAGTATCAGATTGAGTTTCCACACCACCAGACTTTGACACGAGATCCTTACACCATTGCTACAAGCCCTGACGGAAAACGTTCTGTCATCCTCTCTCAGCAAGATAGACAGGTAGAAGGATTCGAAGTTAAACATGGGACAGACGCTCCTTGGCGTTTGGAAAATCCATGTAAAGCCGTTATCTGTGAGATGCACATTCGTGATTTTACAAAATCACCGACATCTGGAGTTCCAGAAAACCTTCGAGGGACCTTCCTTGGTGCTGCCCAGACTGGAACAGTTAACCAGTATGGTCAAGCAACAGCCTTTGACTATATCAAAGAACTCGGCTGTAATTATGTTCAACTCCAACCAATCTTTGATCGCCATAAGGAATATGATGAGGACGGAAATGTAACCTATAACTGGGGTTATGACCCTCAAAACTACAATGCGCCAGAACCAAGTTTCTCTAGTAACCCAGATGATCCTGGACAGGTTATTCGAGACCTCAAGACCATGATTCAGGCATATCATGATGCGGGAATCGGTGTCATTATGGATGTCGTTTACAACCATACCTTCTCAACGGTTGATGCGCCTTTCCAGACAACTGTTCCTGATTATTACTATCGTATGAATCCAGATGGAACCTTTCAAAACGGAACAGGTGTTGGAAATGAAACCGCAAGCGAACACGAAATGTACCGCAAGTATATGATTGACTCACTCCTTTATTGGGTGAAAGAATACAATATTGACGGTTTCCGTTTTGACTTGATGGGAATTCACGATGTCAAAACCATGCAGGCAATTCGTTGGGCACTTGATGAAGTTGATCCCCGCATTATCACCTATGGAGAAGGTTGGGATATGGGGACCGGTCTTGCACCTTATGACAAGGCCAAGAAGGACAATGCCTACCAGATGCCAAATATTGGATTCTTTAATGATGATCAGCGAGATGCTATCAAAGGAGGAGAAGTTTATGGCTCAATCAAGGCAGGATTTGTTAGTGGTGCTGCTACAGAACCGATTGTAGCCAAAGCTATTCTTGGTAGTCGAGAGTTGGGCTCATATCTTAGCCCAAACCAAGTCCTTAACTATGTGGAGGCCCATGATAATTACAACTTGCATGATTTGTTGGTGACCCTTCATCCAGATCACAGTTTAGATAAGATTATGCGCCAAGTTGAGACAGCAACAGCGATGAGCATTCTTATGCAAGGGATGTCCTTTATAGAGTTGGGGCAAGAATTTGGCCGCACTAAACTCCTTGCTACTGGAGAAAATGGCGAGCTGACTGCGGCAGATAGAGAACGTGCCATGAATAGTTACAATGCTCCAGATAGTGTCAACCAAGTCAACTGGGATTTAATCAATGAGAGACAAGAGAGCATTGACTTTATCCGTCAGATTATTCGCCTGAAAACACAGACCAGTGCCTTCTCCTATCCTACATATGAAGAAGTCTATCGCCATGTCTTCGTCCATACAGCTGCTGAAAATAGCGGATGGATCGTTTACGAAATTCACGGTGGACCAGAGCACTTATTGGTAGTCTTTAATGCGAAGGGAACTTCCTTCTACTTTGAAAATGCAGGAAATCTTGAAATGCTGGTGTCTAATAGTCGTTCTAAAGAATCAAATGTGATTGATGATACCAGTGTCGTAGTCTTAAAAGTACTCTCGTAAATTAATGTTCTGAAAAGGTTTAGATTCACTAGACCTTTTTTGATTTTTATTGAAAAACCAATATCTAATAGGAATAAAATTCAAATAATTTGAAGAATCAAGTTTGTGAAAAAAATATCAATATTTTCACAAAAAGGGTTGTAATTTTCTGAAAATTTGATAAAATAAGTTTTAATCATTTTCAGGAGGACGAGAATTTGACAAGATATCAGAATTTAGTAAATGGAGAATGGAAATCATCTGAAAAGGAAATTACGATTTATTCACCAATCAATCAAGAAAAATTAGGTACAGTACCCGCTATGAGCCAGTCTGAAGTAGATGAGGCTATGAAAGCTGCGCGTGCAGCTCTCCCAGCATGGCGTGATTTAGCACCAGTTGAGCGTGCAGCCTATTTGCATAAGACAGCAGATATTTTAGAACGTGATAAAGAAAAAATTGGTACAATTCTTGCCAAAGAGGTTGCAAAAGGGATTAAAGCAGCCATTGGAGAAGTAGTACGTACAGCAGATTTGATTCGTTTTGCTGCTGAAGAAGGTCTCCGTATTACTGGACAAGCAATGGAAGGTGGCGGTTTTGAAGCTGCAAGTAAGAACAAACTAGCCGTTGTTCGTCGTGAGCCAGTTGGAGTTGTCTTAGCTATCGCGCCATTTAACTACCCAGTCAATCTTTCTGGATCTAAGATTGCTCCGGCTCTGATTGCAGGAAATGTCGTTATGTTTAAGCCACCAACGCAAGGATCTATTTCTGGTCTCTTGCTGGCTAAAGCATTTGACGAAGCCGGAATCCCAGCAGGTGTCTTCAATACCATCACTGGACGAGGTTCTGAAATTGGGGATTATATCATTGAACACAAGGAAGTCAACTTCATTAACTTTACGGGTTCAACACCGATTGGTGAGCGTATTGGTCGTTTAGCTGGTATGCGCCCGATTATGCTTGAACTTGGTGGGAAAGATGCAGCAATCGTTTTAGAAGATGCAGATTTAGAGAATGCAGCCAATCAAATCGTGAGTGGTGCATTTAGCTACTCTGGTCAGCGTTGTACCGCTATTAAACGTGTCTTAGTTGTAGAAAGCGTAGCAGACAAGTTAGCCGAATTGCTCCAGGCTAAAGTCGCTAAGCTAACAGTCGGTGATCCATTTGACAATGCTGATATCACACCTGTTATTGACAATGCTTCAGCTGATTTCATCTGGGGATTGATCGAAGATGCACAAGAAAAAGGTGCTAAGGCTCTTACACCAATCAAGCGTGAAGGCAATCTTCTCTGGCCAGTGCTTTTTGACCAAGTTACAAGAGATATGAAAGTAGCCTGGGAAGAACCGTTTGGACCTGTTCTCCCAATTATCCGTGTCGCAGATGCGAATGAAGCAGTAGCAATTGCCAATGAATCTGAGTTTGGTCTTCAATCCTCTGTCTTTACAAATGACTTCAAGAAGGCGTTTGAAATTGCTGAAAAACTTGAAGTGGGAACCGTTCATATTAATAATAAAACACAACGTGGACCAGATAATTTCCCATTCCTTGGTATAAAAGGTTCTGGTGCAGGAGTACAAGGAATTAAATATAGTATCGAAGCGATGACAAATGTTAAATCCATTGTTTTTGATGTGAAATAATCTATAAAATCAGGAAAATAACTTCCTGGTTTTATTTTTTCAAAAAAATACAGTAGAAAATTGATAAAAAACGAATGTTTTGGTATTATAATAAAAAAATATATGGAAATTGTTTCGTGTTCTATTTCAGGATATATCATTTTTAAAATGCTCGGTAATTTTTTGAAGACTTTCATAAAAAAATATGATTTTCTTCGTAAATTACTTGAAAGTTATCTTAAAAGAGTGTATAATAAAAATATAGAAAACGCTTACAAAGAGAAAGGGGGATTGGATGAATAATCAAGAAGCATTAAGAACCTTTACTACAGGTGAAAACTTTCACCTCCAGCATTATTTAGGAGCACATAGAGAGGAGAAAAACGGAGAAATTGGTTATACTTTTAGGGTTTGGGCCCCAAATGCACAAGCAGTTCATCTAGTTGGAGATTTTACTGATTGGGTTGAGAATCAGATTCCCATGGTTCGTAATGAAGCAGGTGTTTGGGAAGTCTTTACGACTCAAGCTCAGGAAGGTCAGATTTATAAATATCATATTACGCGTGCAAATGGTCACCAGATTATGAAGATTGATCCGTTGGCAGTTTATTTTGAAGCTAGACCGGGTACAGGAGCAGTTCTGACCAATATCCGTGAAAAGAAATGGAAAGATGGACTTTGGCTAGCGCGTCGCAAACGTCTGGGATTTTTCGATCGACCGGTTAATATATATGAGGTCCATGCAGGATCTTGGAAGAGAAATCTAGATGGTAGTCCCTATAGTTTTTCACAGCTGAAGGAAGAGTTGATTCCATACTTAGTTGAGATGAACTATACACATATTGAGTTCATGCCTTTAATGGCTCACCCACTTGGATTGAGCTGGGGCTATCAGCTTATGGGTTACTTTGCTTTTGAACATTCCTATGGTAGACCTGAGGAATTCCAGGATTTCGTTGAAGAGTGTCATATAAATAATATCGGTGTTATCGTAGACTGGGTTCCAGGTCATTTTACTATTAATGATGATGCCTTGGCATATTATGACGGTACACCAACTTTTGAATACCAAGATCACAACAAGGCTCATAACTATGGTTGGGGTGCTCTGAATTTTGACCTCGGAAAAAATGAGGTCCAGTCTTTCTTGATTTCAAGTATTAAATTCTGGATTGATTTTTACCACTTAGATGGTATTCGGGTTGATGCAGTGAGCAATATGCTGTATCTAGATTATGATAATGCTCCTTGGACTCCAAACAAAGACGGTGGAAACCTTAACTATGAGGGTTATTATTTCCTTCAACGGTTAAACACAGTGATTAAGTTAGCTCATCCAGACATCATGATGATTGCAGAAGAAAGTTCATCAGCGACAAAGATTACTGGTATGAAAGAAATGGGTGGCCTTGGATTTGACTATAAATGGAATATGGGCTGGATGAACGACATTCTCCGTTTCTACGAGGAAGATCCGATTTATCGCAAGTATGACTTTAATCTGGTAACTTTCAGCTTTATGTATGTTTTCAACGAAAACTATCTCCTACCTTTCTCACATGATGAGGTAGTTCATGGTAAGAAGAGTATGATGCATAAGATGTGGGGAGATCGCTACAATCAGTTCGCTGGTCTGCGCAATCTCTACACCTATCAAATTTGTCATCCAGGTAAGAAACTCTTGTTCATGGGTAGTGAGTACGGGCAATTCCTAGAGTGGAAGTCTGAGGAGCAGTTGGAATGGTCCAATCTAGAAGATCCGATGAATGCCAAGATGAAGCATTTCACTTCTCAACTAAATCAATTCTATAAAGACCATCGTTGCCTTTGGGAAATTGATACTAGTTATGATGGTATTGAGATTATCGATGCTGATAATAGAGATCAGAGTGTCCTTTCCTTTATTCGTAAGGACAAGAAGGACGAAATGTTAGTTTGTGTCTTTAATATGGCACCGGTTGAACGTAAAGACTTTACGATTGGTTTACCTGTTGCAGGTATTTACGAAGAAGTTTGGAATACAGAATTAGAAGAATGGGGAGGTGTGTGGAAAGAGCACAATCAAACAGTTCAGACTCAAGAAGGCTTATGGAAAGATTATGAGCAGACTTTGACCTTTACCTTGCCTGCCATGGGAGCAAGCATCTGGAAGATCAAGCGTCGTTTGAAACCAGCTAAGAAAAAAGAATAATGGGCTGTTGATGATATTTTTTAGATTTTAAAAACGGATATACTTGTATCGGACTTGAAACACAAGAGAAATGGATTTCCTATTATTTTTATAAAAAGTTTGACTTCCGACCTTCTTTCGATTTTAACGTTCACATGTCTTTATAAAGGAGTAGAAAATGAAGAATGAAATGCTAGCTTTGATCCTTGCGGGTGGGCAAGGAACACGTCTCGGAAAACTCACTCAAAGCATTGCCAAACCGGCAGTGCAATTCGGTGGGCGCTACCGTATCATTGACTTTGCTCTTTCCAACTGTGCAAACTCTGGAATCCAAAATGTTGGTGTGATTACGCAGTACCAACCTCTCGCTTTGAACAACCATATCGGAAATGGTTCGAGCTGGGGATTGGATGGTATCAATTCAGGTGTCTCTATTTTACAACCTTATTCAGCTAGCGAAGGAAACCGTTGGTTTGAAGGGACTAGTCACGCTATCTACCAAAACATTGACTACATCGACAGTATCAACCCAGAATATGTTTTGATTCTTTCTGGTGACCACATCTACAAGATGGACTACGATGATATGCTTCAGTCCCACAAGGATAATAATGCCAGTTTGACAGTAGCTGTCCTAGACGTACCGCTCAAAGAAGCTAGCCGTTTCGGTATCATGAATACAGATGCCAATAACCGTATCGTTGAATTCGAAGAAAAACCTGCGCAACCTAAGTCTACAAAGGCTTCTATGGGGATTTATATTTTTGACTGGAAACGACTTCGCAATATGCTTGTTGCTGCTGAAAAGAGTAATGTGGATATGTCAGACTTTGGTAAGAACGTTATCCCTAACTATCTCGAGTCTGGTGAAAGTGTCTATGCTTATGAATTTAATGGCTACTGGAAAGACGTTGGTACGATTGAGTCACTTTGGGAAGCTAATATGGAGTACATTTCACCAGAAAACGCCTTGGATAGTCGCAATCGTCAGTGGAAAATTTACTCTAGAAACTTGATTTCACCACCAAACTACTTTGGTGCGCATGCACACGTTGAAGATTCATTGGTCGTGGATGGCTGTTTTGTAGATGGAACTGTTAAACGTTCGATTCTTTCAACAGAAGCACAAGTACGTGAAGGTGCTGAGGTCGTTGATTCTGTCATCATGAGTGGAGCTATTATTGGCCATGGCGCAAAGATTACTCGTGCTATTATTGGTGAGGGTGCCATTATTGCAGACGACGTAGAGATTGACGGAACGGACGAAGTACAAGTAGTAGGATACAATGAAGTAGTGGGGGTAGCAACAGATGAAGATTGATAAATATTCAGCCATTTTAGGAAACACAGTTGGTTTTCATGATATGTCAACGTTAACAGAACACCGTCCGGTAGCTAGCTTGCCTTTCGGTGGGAAATACCGTTTGATTGACTTCCCCCTTTCCAGTCTTGCAAATGCAGGTGTTCGTAGTATCTTTGGTATTTTCCAACAAGATAATATCAGCTCAGTATTCGACCATATCCGTTCAGGTCGTGAGTGGGGCTTGTCAACCCTTCTAAGCCACTACTATCTAGGAATTTACAACACTCGTGTTGAAAGCAGTACAGTTGGAAAAGAGTATTACCAACAGCTTCTTACCTACTTGAGATGTTCGGGTTCAAACCAAACCGTTTCGATTAACTGCGATGTGCTGGTGAATATTGATTTGAATCAAGTCTTCCACCTACACAATACAACGAATGGTCCGATCACAGTTGTATATAAGAAACTTCCGAAGAAAGACATTTCAGATGTGAATGCTATCTTGGAAATTGATGAAACTGACCATGTCCGTTCGCACAAACTCTTTGATAACAAATCTACGGATGAACTCTTCAACATGTCTACAGATATCTTTGTTGTGGATACTCCTTGGTTGATTGAACGACTTGAAGAAGAGGCTCAGAAAGAATATCCTGAAAAGTTGCGCTATGTTCTCCGCGATTTGGCTGTAAAAGAAGGTGCTTTTGCTTACGAATATACAGGATACTTAGCAAATATTCATTCTGTTCAGTCTTATTATCAAGCAAACATTGATATGCTTGAATCCAAAAAATTCTACTCACTCTTCTCACCAAATCAAAAAATTTATACAAAAGTTAAGAATGAAGAACCAACCTACTATGCGAATACTTCAAAAGTAAGTACTTCCCAGTTTGCTTCTGGTAGTATCATTGAGGGTGAGGTAGTTCAGTCAGTCCTATCTCGTAACATTTATGTTCACAAGGATAGTGTGGTGAAGGACAGCATTCTATTTCCTCGAGTTGTGATTGGTGAGGGTGCCCAAGTTGAATATGCTATCTTGGACAAGGGTGTTGAAGTTGCGGACGGTGTTGTCATTCGAGGAACGGCAGAAAATCCAGTTGTAGTGAAGAAGGGTGAAACAGTAACAGAGGACATTTATTCATGAAAATTTTATTTGTAGCAGCAGAAGGAGCACCCTTTTCAAAAACAGGTGGTTTGGGCGATGTCATTGGCGCACTTCCCAAATCACTTGTAAAAGCGGGGCACGAAGTTGCAGTTTTCTTGCCTTATTATGATATGGTAGAAGCTAAGTTTGGCCACCAGATTGAGGATGTTCTCCACTTTGAAGTTAGTGTGGGATGGCGTAGACAGTACTGTGGTATTAAAAAAACTGTCTTGAATGGCGTAACTTTCTACTTCATTGATAATCAGTATTATTTCTTCCGTGGCCATGTGTACGGTGATTTTGACGACGGTGAACGCTTTGCCTTTTTCCAACTGGCTGCTCTTGAAGCCATGGAACGCATCGGCTTTATTCCTGACCTTCTCCATGTTCATGATTACCACACAGCCATGATTCCCTTCTTGTTGAAAGAAAAGTATCATTGGATTCAAGCATATCAAGGAATCAGAACAGTTTTAACTATTCATAATTTGGAATTTCAAGGTCAATTTTCTGAAGGAATGTTGTGGGATTTGTTTGGTGTTGGATTTGAACGCTATGCTGATGGAACCCTTCGCTGGAATGATTGCCTTAACTGGATGAAGGCTGGTATCCTATACGCGGATCGTGTCTCAACCGTTTCTCCTAGCTATGCACATGAGATTATGACCAGTCAGTTTGGTTGCGGTTTGGACCAGATTCTTCGTATGGAGTCAGGTAAGGTTTCAGGTATTGTCAATGGTATTGATGCCGATCTTTATAATCCTCAAACAGACCCACTTTTAGACTATCATTTTAACAAGGATGATTTGTCTGGAAAAGCGCAAAACAAAGCAAAATTGCAAGAGAGAGTTGGTCTACCAGTACGAGCAGATGTTCCACTAGTTGGTATTGTCTCTCGATTGACACGCCAAAAAGGCTTTGATGTTGTTGTAGAAAGTTTGCATCGTTTCTTACAGGAGGATGTTCAAATAGTCCTTTTAGGAACAGGTGACCCAGCTTTTGAACATTCCTTCTCTTGGTTTGCTCAAGTCTATCCTGACAAGTTATCAGCAAATATCACTTTCGACGTCAAACTTGCTCAAGAAATCTACGCAGCTTGTGATCTCTTCCTCATGCCAAGTCGTTTTGAACCATGTGGTTTGTCTCAAATGATGGCGATGCGCTATGGAACTCTACCATTGGTTCATGAAGTGGGTGGCTTGCGTGATACTGTTCAAGCTTTCAATCCAATCGAAGGAACTGGTACTGGATTTAGCTTTGATAATTTAACACCATACTGGCTTAACTGGAGTTTCCAAACAGCCTTGGATGTTTATAAGTACCAGCCGGACGTTTGGAGAAATCTACAAAAACAAGCTATGGAATGCGATTTCTCATGGGATACAGCCTGCAAATCTTACCTGGACTTGTACCATAGTTTAGTCAACTAATAGATAAAATCGTATGATTCTTTCATACGATTTTTGGGCTGTTTAGAAAAGAGGAGAAGGGATGACTCAAGTAAAGGGACTTTGTGTTATGGATGTTGATGGCACCCTGATAGCAGAAGAAGTGATTGATCTTTTAGGAAGAGAAGCAGGTTGCGAAGAAGAAATATCGCAGATTACAAGCCAGGCAATGCGAGGTGAACTGGACTTTGAAACAAGTTTACGAGCGAGGGTGGCTTTGTTAGAAGGTCTTCCGGTTTCGGTCTTTAATACTGTCTTCAAATCCATTCATCTGTCCAAGAATGCTCAAGAATTTATCTCCATACTTCAAAAGAATGGCATTCTAGTCGGTCTGGTGTCTGGTGGATTTAGTCCAATAGTTGAGAGATTAGCTAAATCCCTTGGGATTTCCTATTCCTCTGCCAACCAGTTGAAAGTCAAAGACGGTTTTTTAACAGGAAAATTAGTTGGTGAAATTGTGACAGGTCAAGTAAAAAATGCTACTCTTGAGAAATGGAAAAAAGAACTGAAACTTTCCAAAGAAAGGACGATTGCCATCGGTGATGGTGCCAATGACCTCTTGATGTTAAAGTCAGCAGGACGTGGTATTGCCTTTTGTGCTAAAGAAGTCGTAAAATCTGAGATAGCTTGTCATGTAGATACGAGGGATCTTTTAGAAGTTCTACCTTTGATTGATTTCTTAGAATGAGAGGGAACTATGAAAATTGTAATTGCACCCGATTCTTTTAAAGAAAGTTTGACGGCTGAAGGTGTTGCCAAAGCTATAAAAAGAGGCTTTGAACAGTCAATAGCGGATGTAGAATGTTTGCTCTGTCCTGTTGGTGATGGTGGGGAAGGAACTGTAGATGCTATTCGCCATTCTCTTGAACTCGAAGAAAAATGGCAAGAGGTGACGGGACCTTTTGGCCTAAAAGAATCCATGCGCTACTTTCAAAAAGATCAAATAGCGCTCTTCGAAGTTGCTGACTTGGTTGGTTTAGGAAAGATTCCGCAGGAGAAACGAAACCCTCTTCACATCCAAACTCGAGGTATCGGAGAGTTGATTCGCCATCTCGTTGATCAAGGGATGAAAGAAATCTATATTGGAGTTGGCGGTACGGCTAGTAATGACGGTGGAATAGGCATTGCTGCTGGTTTAGGTTATCGTTTTTATGATAAGAATGGAAAAGAATTGCCAGCTTGCGGTCAGACTTTGCTTGAGTTCGAGTCAGTTTCAAATAGCAAGTTGTATAGGATTCCTGGAGATATGAAAATCCGCATTTTAGCAGATGTTGCGAGCCCTTTATGTGGTCATCAAGGGGCAACCTATACATTTGGAAAACAAAAGGGCTTGGATCCCAGTTTATTTGAAACTGTAGATTTTGCCATACAGGAGTTTTATGAAAAATTCTCGCCTTCAACCCTATCTCTTAAAGGAGCAGGAGCCGGCGGTGGGATTGCTGCTGGACTCTGTGCCTTTGCTGAGGCCTGTATCGTATCTGGGATTGATACTTGCTTGGATTTGATAGACTTTGACAAGAGGGTAGCAGGTGCTGACTTGGTTATCGTTGGAGAAGGGAGACTGGACAGTCAAAGCCTTGCTGGAAAAGCTCCTATCGGTGTAGCAAAAAGAACTCCTGAAGGAGTTCCAGTTATCGCTATTTGTGGTAGTCTTTCCGAGGATTTACCTCCCCTACCATTCGAAAATATACAAGCAGCCTTTTCCATTTTAGAGAAAAGTGAACCTTTGAAAGATAGTTTGAAAAATGCAAGTCTCTATTTGGAGCACACAGCTACTAATATTGGCCGTTTATTAAATATGAGGAAGGATTAACCTAACCATTTTTTCCAGATGGATTTTTTAGGCGTTTCTGTCTTTTTCTCCTCCCAGAGATTCGGGAATGCAAGTCTAAGGTCTTTTTCATCTACTTGAACAGGTTCGTTCGTGTGAATGACGAGACCGAAAGGAGAGGTGATATGATCGTCTGAAACAATAGTCGCCTGGCAATTACTTTCCTTTGCTTGTCTTAAGTAAAAGACCTGTTTGTCAAACTCGATATTTGGTGAGATCTTCACAAAAAGTATCTCTACCTTTTCTTGGAAACTTTCTAAAATAAAGAAAAATCCATGTTCTAATTCAGGACTATTGGCAGTATTAATATCCGCATAGCCAAGAACCCTTTCCTCGAAAGTGCCGAGATAGCGGCGTTGTTCGTCAGGGTTTAATTTCGACCCACCATGAGCTTTTTCTAGTAGTTGTTTTGATAAATCTGTCATAAAAATAGTATATCACAAAAATCGCGAGAAAACAGACGAAAAGAAAGCGATTACTTTATAAAGTTAAGGAAAATTTGCACAAAGATAACGTTTTTCCTTGAAAAACGCTTATTTTTAAGGTATCATAGAGGTGTAAAAAATTTAACTCAAAGGAGAGTAAAAAATGTCAATTATTACTGATGTTTACGCTCGCGAAGTCCTAGACTCACGCGGTAACCCAACACTTGAAGTAGAAGTTTATACTGAATCAGGTGCTTTCGGACGTGGTATGGTTCCATCAGGAGCTTCTACTGGTGAACACGAAGCAGTTGAACTTCGCGACGGTGACAAATCTCGTTACGGTGGTCTTGGTACACAAAAAGCTGTTGACAACGTAAACAACATCATCGCTGAAGCTATCATCGGCTACGATGTACGTGACCAACAAGCTATCGACCGTGCTATGATCGCACTTGACGGTACTCCTAACAAAGGTAAATTGGGTGCAAACGCAATTCTTGGTGTGTCTATCGCTGTAGCTCGTGCTGCTGCTGACTACCTTGAAATCCCACTTTACAGCTACCTTGGTGGATTCAACACTAAAGTTCTTCCAACTCCAATGATGAACATCATCAACGGTGGTTCTCACTCTGACGCTCCAATCGCTTTCCAAGAATTCATGATCGTACCTGCTGGTGCACCAACATTCAAAGAAGCTCTTCGTTGGGGTGCTGAAATCTTCCACGCTCTTAAGAAAATCCTTAAATCACGTGGTTTGGAAACAGCCGTAGGTGACGAAGGTGGATTCGCTCCTCGTTTCGAAGGAACTGAAGACGGTGTTGAAACTATCCTTGCTGCAATCGAAGCTGCTGGATATGTTCCTGGTAAAGACGTATTTATCGGATTTGACTGTGCTTCATCAGAATTCTATGATGAAGAACGTAAAGTTTACGACTACACTAAATTTGAAGGTGAAGGCGCTGCTGTACGTACTGCTGCAGAACAAATCGACTACCTTGAAGAATTGGTAAACAAATACCCAATCATCACTATCGAAGATGGTATGGATGAAAACGACTGGGACGGTTGGAAAGCTCTTACTGAACGTCTTGGTGGTAAAGTTCAATTGGTTGGTGACGACTTCTTCGTAACAAACACTTCTTACCTTGCAAAAGGTATCGCTGAAGGCGCTGCTAACTCAATCCTTATCAAAGTTAACCAAATCGGTACTCTTACTGAAACATTCGACGCTATTGAAATGGCGAAAGAAGCTGGTTACACTGCTGTTGTATCACACCGTTCAGGTGAAACTGAAGATTCAACAATCGCTGACATCGCAGTTGCAACAAACGCAGGACAAATCAAGACAGGTTCACTTTCACGTACAGACCGTATCGCTAAATACAATCAATTGCTTCGTATCGAAGACCAACTTGGTGAAGTAGCTGAATACCGTGGATTGAAATCATTCTACAACTTGAAAAAATAAAATAGTTCAGTGAACTATTTTATCCCGAACCTTGAAATTCAAAAGTTCGGTCGTTGATCTAACAACGTTTTAAGCCCCTCGGATTTTATCCGAAGGGCTTTTTGTATATAAAGGCAAAAAATAGAAAATAGTTTATGGTATAATAGACAAAAACACTTGTATTAGAAAGAAATTATGTCTAAAGAAATTGATATTGAGTATTACCATCAGCTAGCCTTGCAAAAGCAAAAGGAGCATCGTAAAATTTTAGCCAATTTAAAGAAAAAGCCACCAAAGAATCTAGATAAGATAGCCCAGCAGATTCACCAAGAAGTTTTTGCTGAGATTGATTGTACCGCCTGCGCGAATTGTTGCAAGACATTGGGGCCTGACTTTAAGGAAGCCGATATTACCCGTATTGCTAAGTACTTTAAGATGAAATTACCAGCCTTTGAAGCAGAGTTTTTACAAGTTGATGAGGATGGAGATAAGGTTTTCAAATCCATGCCTTGCCCCTTTCTAGGAGGAGATAATCTCTGCTCCATCTATGATGTTCGTCCCAAGGCCTGCCGAGAATTTCCCCATACAGATCGTAAAAAGATCCATCAAATTAACCATTTGACGATTAAGAACACCTTGACCTGCCCAGCAGCTTATCTCTTTGTTGAGAAATTAAAAGATAAGTTATAAGGATTTGAACCTTTAAATCTTGTACAAATATTCTAGTGCGGAAGTATCTTGTATTTGCTAGAATATAGATAGATTGAACACGGACTAAAAGCTATGCGAAAAAAATAAATTTTCACCTTGCTTTTAAAGGCTTTAGTATCTTTTGTGAGGTAAAAAGAATATGATGCATCAATTCAATCAAACCATGGATTATTTGGAACAGCAGCTGACTGGAGAAGTGGATATGAAAAGATTTCAGCAGCTATCGGGCTATTCTTACCCTCTCTTTAGTAGGCTATTTTCTATCCTGGCAGATATGACATTAGCAGAATACTTGCGCAATCGCAGGCTGTCAGAAGCTGTGACAGACTTGCGGGAAAGCTCTGAGAAAGTTATTGATATAGCAATGAAATACGGCTATGAGTCTGCGGATGCCTTTAGCGCAGCTTTCAAGAAATTCCATGGTGCAACTCCCTCAGAAGTTCGAAATGGAAAACCTTATCGGGTCTTTCCTAAGCTTCAGTTATCCTTAAAAATCACAGGAGGAAAGAACATGGATATCAAGATTCAAAAGAAGCCTGCATTTACCGTGGCAGGCGTTCTATTGGAAGCTATTGACAATAGCAAATGCCCGTCTGCTTGGGAGCAACTCTATGCCCATCACAGTTTTGAAATGCTAGAAGGTTTGGGTAGTGGCCAATCCTTTGGCGTCTGCTCGGATGTCAAAGAAGGCGAAATCATCAACTATATGGCTGCTTATGATGTGACGGATAAAGCTAAAGCAGAAGAACTAGATCTGTCAATCAAAGATATACTAGCGGCTGAATATGCTATCGTTCCTTTCAAAGGCCCTATACCAGCTAGTATTCACAATGCTTGGAAATATGTTCTGGAGATTTTTTTCCCGGAAACTGGTTATCGCCATTCAGGAGCCCCAGACTTTGAAGTTTATTTCGAAGGAGATATGTCGTCACCAGACTATCAAATGGAACTCTGGATACCAGTAAGCAAGGACTAGATAATTTTCTATTTTTTATAAAGATGGAAAGCTGACTCTGTAGAAGGTATCTTTTACAGAGTTTTTCTTTGTTTGAGAAATAACTTATGCAAAAAAGAATTACAATTTAATTTAAATTTAAGTATAAAGAAATTCATGTCTATAAATCAAACATACCATAATTTTTGTTTGGATTTTATGGGGCATACGAATAGTTTTCTCGGTATAATAGTCCCATAGAAGATAAGGAGGCAGGAATATGCAGATGTATTTTGGAGATGTGTCACTTTGCTATAGTTATTCATTGGCAATGGCACTGGATGCCTATGGTTATGACTTTAAAGCAGATTTTTTAGAGGCAATCATGGCGATGGGCAATGGCGCTAGTATCGTAAAGGAAGATGAGCAGCACCCTCTAGTATTCTTTGATAATGGAATGCCAGATCTTTCCATCTCACATTCTTTAAAAATACTAGGGTTTGACTATGAGGACTTCTATCTAAAAGATGGATCGGAAGTAGATTTGGAAGAGGTTAAAAGAAAGTTGGAAACCTTTCTGTCCAATGGGCCTGTCGTACTGGGACCTCTTGATATGGGGCATCTGACTTACAATCCCAATCACACAATCCTTTATGGTGTGGATCACTTTGTAACTGTGTATGCTGTTGATGGTCAGTATCTCTATTTGCATGATCCAGCTGGTTTTGCCTGTATGAAGGTTGCTTTTAATGACATTTTAGAAGCTTGGAAGGCGGAGGCTATTGACTATAAGCGTGGAGCCTACTCTATGTGGGGAAATTTTAAGAAGGTCAAGAGCCCTAGTCAGACTGAAATCTATCAAGAAACAGCAAGGCTTATAAGGGCCAGATATCTGGATGGACAAAATAATGTCTTGGAATGTTATGCAAAAGCAGTTGCTGAAAACGGCTTAAATACGGAGCAAAAGCAATTGCATCAGTATTTTAGCTTTAAACTTGCTGCTGTTCGAAATCTCTATCTCAGTAAATTCTTAAAGGACCATGATCCCGAAGGGGCAAGATTAAAAGAAGAATTGGCTACTTTATTTGGTCAAGCCCATCTTTCATGTTTAAAAGAAGATTACCAAGAACTAGCCCACTTGCTCTATCAGATAGCTGAAGTGGATGGTCGCTTTAGAGATTTATATGTAAATAAGTAAGTCTAGGGGCGCTCCTAACTTTTATAAAATGGCAAGTGAAAGCAGTTTTTCGTAAAATGAAGAACTGCTTTTTGATTATGGTATAATGAAGTAAGAAAATAGCTTATTCTACTTAAAAATGAAGGGAGAACGCCTATGCCTAGACCAAAAACAAAAGAGGAGCTAGTGTTAGCCTCTAAGGGAAACTATGAAAAACTTAATCTCTTAATTTCTCAGTTAAGTGAAGAGGAGCTACAGACTCCTTTTGATTTTTCAAAAGACCAAAAGAAAAAAGAAGCTCACTGGAAAAGAGATGAAAATCTAAGAGATGTTCTAATCCATCTCTACGAATGGCATCAGTTACTTTTAACCTGGGTACATTCTAATCAAAAGGGTCATGAGAGACCTTTTCTCCCTGAGCCTTATAATTGGAAAACTTATGGGGAAATGAATGTTGCTATTTGGAAGAAGCACCAGAGAACGTCCTTAGAAGAAGCGACCAAACTTCTCAATCAATCGCATAAAGAGGTTTTAGAGTTGATGGAAGACTTCAGCAATGACGAATTGTTCACAAAAGGTGTCTATAAGTGGACGGGAGGAACAAGTCTAGGCTCCTACTTTGTCAGTAGCACTTCCAGTCACTATGATTGGGCTCTGAAAAAACTCAAAGCTCACCGGAAGAATTGTAAGAGTAGCTAGTTGAAGTGCTATTGAAATTCACCAAAGGTTCTTATAAGTTTCGAATAGCTTCATTCTTGTGATTTATGAACAATTCTAGCTTTAGAATCCTTCTAAAATTAAAATTTAAGGCTATCATGGACTTAGAATAGCCCTAAAACATTTATTTTAATGTAATTCTAAAGTTAGAATTGCATTGATATTGATGTAATCGAACTGTTCGAAGCTTAGAATGCCTTTATTCTGAGAAATTTTGACTATAAACTGGTTCGAATGGCTTTTTTCTGATATAGGTTGATAGATAAATAGGGGATATAATGAAGATACAAAAAGAGAAAGTTAGAAAAGAGTTGCTGTCCCTCTGTTTGGGAGAACTTACAGCCGTCCTATCTATTTGGTTTTGTTTTTTCCTTTTGAAAAATCGACTTGGTGATGTGAATAGTCTAGTAACCATTCTCTATCCTCTGTCTTTACTGACATTTATTTTGCTTCAAGGTTCAATCTATTGGGCGATTTTGATTAGAAGACTCTCGAAACCCCAGTTCGGAAGTGGAAATGTCCCTAGAATATATGGTGGTTTCAGAATACTAGACCTTGTTTTACTTATTTCAGGCTTTCCTTTTATAGTTTGGAATACCCAGAGTTTCCAAGTGACTATCTTAGCCACACTAATACAGCTTTTTGCCCTTATCGAATGGATCAATTATTACTTCCTACGTTTATCCTATAGTCTGAATCCACTTGTTTTATGGAAACGAATTACCAAGGGAAATCTTGAAAAGAGTAGAATAGCCAAGGAGTTGGGGTAGAGACGAATAAAGAGCTTACCCATTCGTTTTGTAATATGCTATAATAAATCTATCAATTATTTTAACAACTACTTTAAGTGAGGTAAGTATGCAAATTAACTATAAGAAGACAGAAATCAGATATTGTTATATCTAAACCGTCAGCCATTGAAGTAGGAAAATACTTGAAAACGTGGAAAAATCTTAAAAATTATCAGTTGCAAGAAGATGCTTTAGATAAATTATTTTTTGAGCTACTACCAAGTAACGAAGAGATTTCTGATATCTTATTAAAGGTTGCTACATTGAATGATTTTTATAGCACAAATATTTTTTCAGTTTATCCAGTTGCAGAGCATATTCTGAGTCTTAAAATTGACGAGAGGTTGAGACAAGGTGATGTAACTTTAGTCAATGAAATTCAAAATGTTACGATCAATGGGGTAACTAGAAAGTTCTATTCTTTTTCTACTAAATACTGTTCCCATCATAATCCTAAAGAATACCCTATTTATGATAGCTATGTAGAAAAGGTATTGAAATACTTTAGAAAAACAGATAAATTTTCTAAATTTAAGAATTCAGACCTAAAAGATTATCAAAAATTTAAAAATATAATTATTACTTTTAGAGAATACTACGGATTAGAAGAATTTAATCTTAAAGAGATTGATCAGTATTTATGGCAGTTGGGAAAAGAATATTTCCCTAATAAATGCTAGTAACTTGTTCTCACATAGAAAGGAAAACTCTCAAATTGTCCTACAAATTTCTACTCTTCGACCTCGACCACACCTTACTTGATTTTGATGCTGCTGAGGATGTGGCTTTGACACAACTTCTAAAAGAAGAAGGAGTTGCGGATATTCAAGCCTATAAAGACTATTACGTTCCGATGAACAAGGCTCTCTGGAAGGACTTGGAGCAAAAGAAAATCAGTAAACAAGAACTGGTTAACACGCGCTTTTCTCGTTTATTTGCTCATTTTGGACTGGAGAAAGACGGTAGGTTACTTGCTCAGCGTTACCAATTTTATCTCGCTCAGCAGGGACAAACTCTTTCAGGTGCTCATGAACTCTTGGACAGTCTCATCGAGCGTGATTATGATTTGTATGCTGCGACAAATGGAATTACTACCATCCAGACAGGTCGTTTGGCTCAATCTGGTCTGGCTCCCTATTTCAACCAAGTCTTTATCTCCGAGCAATTGCAAACGCAAAAGCCTGATGCACTATTCTATGAAAAAATCGGTCAGCAGATTGCTGGATTTAGTAAAGAAAAGACGCTGATGATTGGAGATTCCTTAACGGCTGATATTCAAGGTGGCAATAATGCTGGTATCGATACTATCTGGTACAATCCCCATCATCTCGAAAATTACACACAAGCCCAGCCGACCTATGAAGTTCATTCTTACCAAGACTTGCTGGATTGTTTGGATAAACTGTAAAAAGTGGTTTAGATAGCCACTTTTTGCTATAATAGAAGCAGTAAAAACGAAGGAGTTGGCGATGCAACACTCATCTTGGCATGCTTTGATTAAGGAGCAATTACCTGAGGGTTATTTCGGGAAAATCAATCAGTTTATGGATCAGGTCTATGCTCAGGGAACTGTTTATCCACCTAAGGAAAAGATTTTTCAGGCTCTATTGACTACACCGCTTGAAGAAGTTAAGGTGGTGATTCTAGGGCAAGACCCCTATCACGGGCCAGGTCAGGCTCAGGGCTTGAGTTTTTCTGTTCCTGACTCTATCCCAGCTCCGCCATCCTTGCAAAATATCTTGAAAGAATTGTCAGATGATATCGGGGTTAAGAAATCCCATGATTTGACGGCTTGGGCTGAGCAAGGTGTCTTACTTCTCAATGCTTGTTTGACCGTTCCTGCTGGGCAGGCCAATGGTCATGCTGGACAGATATGGGAGCCCTTTACAGATGCTGTGATTCGGGTTGTCAATAATCTAGACAGACCTGTAGTCTTTGTACTCTGGGGCGCTTATGCACGCAAGAAGAAGGTCTTGGTTACCAATCCTCACCACTTGATTATCGAATCAGCCCATCCTAGTCCTTTATCTGTTTTCAGAGGATTTTGGGGTTCTAAGCCTTTTTCCAAGGCCAATACATTTTTAAAAGAGACAGGACAAGAGCCAATCGATTGGCTTAGATAAGGAGAGAATATGCCTCAATTAGCGACGATTTGCTACATTGATAACGGAAAAGAACTGCTTATGCTGCATCGCAATAAGAAGCCGAATGATGTCCATGAAGGCAAATGGATTGGTGTGGGTGGTAAGTTAGAGCGAGGGGAGACCCCTCAGGAATGCGCAGCGCGTGAAATCCTCGAAGAAACAGGCCTCAAAGCCAAGCCAGTTCTAAAAGGTGTTATCACTTTTCCAGAGTTCACGCCAGATTTAGACTGGTACACCTATGTTTTTAAGGTGACAGAGTTTGAGGGTGACTTGATTGACTGCAATGAGGGGACGCTGGAATGGGTTCCCTATGATGAAGTCTTGAGCAAGCCGACTTGGGAAGGCGATCACACCTTTGTTGAGTGGCTTTTAGAGGACAAACCCTTCTTTTCAGCCAAGTTTGTTTATGATGGGGATAAATTGTTGGATACCCAAGTTGATTTTTATGAATAAAGGAGAAAGCAGATGCTACTAATCAAAAATGGTCGTGTAATGGATCCCAAGTCTGGTCTGGATCAAGTCTGTGATGTTTTGGTTGAAGATGGAAAGATTATCAAAATTGCCCCTGAAATCAAGGAAGAAGGAGCAGAGCTAATTGATGCTACTGGTCTTGTAGTTGCGCCTGGACTAGTTGATATTCATGTTCATTTCCGTGAACCTGGTCAGACCCACAAGGAGGACATCCATACTGGGGCACTAGCGGCTGCTGCAGGTGGTTTTACAACGGTTGTCACGATGGCTAATACCAATCCAACCATCTCAGACGTAGAGACTTTGCAAGAAGTTCTCCAGTCTGCTGCCAAGGAAAAGATTAATATCAAGACAGTTGCGACCATTACTAAGAACTTTAATGGCCAAGACTTGACTGACTTTAAGGCACTCTTAGAAGCTGGTGCGGTTGGTTTCTCAGATGATGGTATTCCACTCGAAAGCAGCAGGGTTCTCAAAGAAGCCTTGGAAACTGCTAAAAAACTTGGCACCTTTGTTTGTCTACACGAGGAAGATCCCGGCTTGAACGGTATTCTTGGCTTTAATGAAAACATCGCTAAAGACCACTTCAAGATCTGTGGTGCGACAGGGGTAGCAGAATACGCTATGATTGCGCGTGATGTCATGATTGCCTATGCAACTAAGGCCCATGTTCACATCCAGCATTTGTCTAAGGAAGAAAGTGTCAAGGTAGTGGAATTCGCTCAAGGTTTGGGAGCGCAAGTCACAGCAGAAGTGGCACCACAACATTTTTCTAAGACAGAAGCTCTTCTTTTAACTCAAGGGAGCAATGCCAAAATGAATCCTCCGCTTCGTTTGGAGTCAGACCGCCGTGCCGTTATCGAAGGTCTCAAGTCAGGTGTTATCACAGTTATCGCAACGGACCACGCGCCTCACCATGCAGATGAGAAAAATGTAGAAGATATCACCAAAGCGCCATCTGGTATGACCGGTTTGGAAACCTCTCTTTCTCTTGGTTTAACTTATTTGGTGGAAGCTGGTGAGCTAAGCTTGATGGAATTGCTTGAAAAAATGACTGTTAATCCAGCCAAACTTTACAACTTTGAAGCAGGCTACTTGGCTGAAAATGGTCCAGCGGACATCACTATCTTTGATGACAAGGCTGATCGTACTGTTGGTCCAAACTTCGCTTCAAAATCAGCCAATTCTCCATTTATCGGGGAAACTTTAAAAGGGCAGGTCAAATATACTATCTGTAAGGGACAAATCGTCTATCAAAACTAGATGGGACTCTGCTCTATAAACTATAAGAATAGAGAGCGTATATGTACCCAACCCATCAATTTAAAGACAAGTTTGTTTTATTTCTTAAGATATTTTTCCCTATCCTGATTTATCAATTTGCCAATTATTCTGCCTCTTTTGTCGATACAACAATGACTGGGCGGTACAATACCATGGACTTGGCTGGTGTGTCTATGGCAACCAGTATCTGGAATCCCTTCTTTACATTCCTAACAGGGATTGTATCAGCCCTGGTGCCCATCATTGGTCACCATCTTGGTCGAGGTAAAAAGGAAGAAGTTGCGTCAGATTTTTACCAGTTCATCTATTTGGCCTTGGGTCTATCTGTGGTCTTACTGGGACTGGTACTTTTCTTGGCACCTCCTGTCTTAAATCATATCGGACTAGAAGCTCAAGTAGCGGCAGTTGCAGTTTCCTATCTTTGGTATCTTTCTATCGGGATTATTCCCTTGTTGCTTTTTAGTGTCATTCGGTCTTTGTTGGATTCTCTTGGTTTGACCAAGCTATCTATGTACCTCATGCTTTTGTTACTTCCGCTCAATAGTGGTTTTAACTATCTTTTGATATATGGAGCTCTTGGTTTTCCAGAGCTTGGTGGTGCAGGAGCAGGTCTAGGAACTTCTCTAGCCTATTGGGTTTTATTGGGAATTTCCCTGCTTGTTTTGTTCAAACAGGAAAGATTAAAAGCGTTACATCTTGAAAAACCTATTCCACTCAATATAGATAAAATCAAGGAAGGTGTTCGATTAGGTCTACCAATCGGAGGAACCGTATTTGCGGAAGTGGCTATTTTCTCCGTGGTGGGACTAATCATGGCTAAGTTTTCATCGCTCATCATCGCCAGTCACCAGTCAGCTATGAATTTTTCGAGTCTCATGTACGCTTTTCCCATGAGTATTTCCTCTGCTATGGCAATTGTTGTGTCTTACGAGGTGGGGGCTAAACGTTTTGAGGATGCAAAAACCTATGCTCGTCTGGGGAGGGTAACCGCCCTTATTTTTGCAGGTCTTACCCTGTCCTTTCTCTACATTTTTAGAGATCGTGTAGCAAGCCTATATGGGAATGACCCTCACTTCATTGAAACAACTGCTGTATTTCTAACCTACAGTCTCTTTTTCCAGTTAGCTGATACCTTTGCGGCTCCGCTTCAGGGGATTTTAAGAGGGTATAAGGACACTATCGTTCCTTTCTATCTTGGCCTAATCGGATATTGGGGAGTAGCGATACCTCTAGGATATCTACTAGATCAAGCAACTGACTTAGGGGCATTTGCCTACTGGATTGGGTTGATTGCCAGCTTGATCGTTTCTGGTTGTTTGTATCAATGGCGTTTGAAATCCATAATGAAAAGATTGAGCTAATTTTTAGAAAATATCCTGAAAAATAACTTTGTGAAAAAACACTCTAACTAAAGAAAATCCCTGTTAAAACGGGGATTTATTTTTTCACCTTGTGAAATTTTATCGGTCATATACTTTGACAGTGCTTTCTAAAAACGGTAAAATAGTAAGGTAAGAACAAAGTTAGAAAGGCAAGAAGATGTCAACTTTAGATAAAAATCTTTTGCTAGAAATGTTCCGTAAGATGGAAGAAATCCGTCGCATGGACTTAAAAATTGCTCAGTTAGTGAAAAAGGGGAAAGTTCCCGGTATGACTCACTTTTCTGTCGGAGAGGAAGCTGCTAACGTCGGAGCTATGTTGGCTCTTAATCCAGATGATTTGATCACATCAAATCACCGTGGTCATGGACAGGCTATTGCCAAAGGGATTGACCTCAATGGAATGATGGCTGAAATCCTCGGGAAATACACTGGGACCTGTAAAGGAAAAGGTGGTTCTATGCATATCGCTGACCTGGATGCGGGTAACCTCGGTGCCAATGGTATCGTAGGTGGTGGTATGGGAATCGCTGTCGGTGCAGCCCTCAGTCAGCAAATGCAACATACTGGTAAAATCGTTGTCTGCTTCTTTGGAGATGGTGCAACCAACGAAGGTGTTTTCCACGAAGCAGTGAACATGGCTTCTATTTGGAAACTTCCTGTTATTTTCTACTGCATTAACAACGGTTATGGAATCTCTGCGGATATCAAGAAAATGACCAATGTGGAGCATATCCATCAACGTAGTGCGGCATATGGAATTCCTGGAATGTTTATCGAAGATGGAAACAATGTCATCGACGTCTATGAAGGATTTAAGAAAGCTGTAGACCATGTTCGTGGTGGCAATGGACCAGTCTTGATTGAAAGTGTCACTTATCGTTGGCTTGGTCACTCATCATCTGACCCTGGTAAATATCGTACGCGTGAAGAAGTGGAATTGTGGAAACAAAAAGACCCAATCGAAAACCTCCGTAACTATCTTGTTGAGAACAACATTGCAAGTGCCAAAGAATTGGAAGAAATCCAAGCGCAGGTCAAGGAAGCAGTAGAAGCTTCTGTTAAATTTGCAGAGGAAAGTCCATTCCCACCACTAGAATCCGCATTTGAAGATATTTACGCAGACTAAGGAGAAAGAGATAAAATGGAAACAAAAACAATGTCCTTCCGTGACACCATTATCCTTGCTATGTCTGAGGAAATGCGTCGCGATGAAAATGTATTCTTGATGGGAGAAGACGTCGGTGTCTTCGGAGGAGACTTCGGAACTTCTGTCGGAATGCTCGAAGAATTTGGTCCAGAACGTATCCGTGACTGTCCGATTTCTGAAGCTGCCATCTCTGGAGCAGCAGCAGGAGCGGCTATGACAGGACTTCGCCCAATCGTTGATATGACCTTCATGGACTTCTCAGTCATTGCCATGGACAATATCGTCAACCAAGCTGCTAAAACACGTTATATGTTTGGTGGGAAAGGTCAAGTTCCAATGACTGTTCGATGCGCAGCAGGTAACGGAGTTGGATCTGCAGCCCAGCACTCGCAATCTTTGGAATCGTGGTTCACACACATCCCTGGGCTCAAGGTTGTAGCTCCAGGTACACCTGCTGACATGAAAGGACTGCTCAAGTCTTCTATCCGTGATAACAACCCAGTTATCATTCTTGAGTATAAGTCAGAATTTAACCAAAAAGGGGAAGTGCCAGTTGATCCGGACTACACAATTCCACTTGGGGTTGGGGAAATTAAACGCGAAGGAACGGATGTAACAGTTGTTACTTATGGAAAAATGCTTCGCCGTGTGGTTCAAGCTGCTGAGGAATTGGCAGAAGAAGGAATTTCAGTTGAAATTGTTGACCCGCGTACTCTTGTACCGCTTGATAAGGATATCATCATTAACTCAGTTAAGAAGACTGGTAAGGTTGTTCTGGTCAATGACGCCCACAAAACAAGTGGCTATATCGGAGAGATTTCAGCTATCATCTCAGAATCAGAAGCATTTGACTATCTAGATGCACCAATCCGCCGTTGTGCAGGAGAAGATGTGCCAATGCCTTACGCACAAAACCTAGAAAATGCCATGATTCCAACAGTTGAAAGCATCAAAGATGCCATCCGTAAGACTTATAACAAAGAATAATCTTGCATAAATTAAATTATGTAAGATTTTAGAGATTTTTAACTTTAGTAACTTAAGATATGTTTTGTATCTAACTTATTTGTAAAGTTGTGACAGTTTTTTGACGAATCAATAATATTCGATAAAAAACTTAGTAAGTCTACTAGGTTGGTCGCCTAATAGCGACAACTGTAGTAACTTGAGACATATTTCGTGTCCAAGTTACTTGTAGAGTTGAACACGGGCTAAAAGCTCGGAAAAAAGATAAATCTCCTTGGCTTCATCGAAGCCAGCGTCGATTTCCTATTTTTCAGTCGCTTTTGACGCCCTTTATATCATGTAATTGAATTCGGACGGAGGTCTGTGAAAAAAAGATAGATTTCCTTGTGTTCATCGAACACATCGTCAATCTCCTATTTTTTCATTGCCCTCTTCGTCCTTAATATCTTAGTATAGAATTGGAGAGGTCATGGCTGATGACAAGCTAAGAGCGACTCCTGCGGCTAGAAAGTTAGCGGATGATCTAGGGATCAATCTCTACGACATTTCTGGCTCAGGTGCAAACGGTCGTGTCCACAAAGAAGACGTGGAAACTTATAAAGACACAAACGTGGTTCGCATTTCGCCACTTGCAAAACGAATTGCCCTTGAACATAACATTGCTTGGCAGGAAATCCAAGGAACGGGTCATCGTGGTAAGATCATGAAGAAGGACGTTTTGGCCTTACTTCCTGAAAATATCGAAAACGATACTATCAAGTCTCCTGCTCAGATTGAAAAAGTGGAAGAAGTTCCAGACAATATCACTCCTTATGGTGAGATTGAGCGTATTCCAATGACACCAATGCGTAAGGTTATAGCTCAACGTATGGTTGAATCCTACCTAACTGCGCCAACCTTCACGCTCAACTACGATGTCGATATGTCAGAAATGTTGGCTCTTCGTAAGAAGGTTCTTGAGCCGATTATGGAAGCAACTGGTAAGAAGACTACTGTAACAGACCTTCTTTCACTCGCTGTTGTAAAAACATTGATGAAACACCCTTACATCAACGCTTCATTGACAGAAGATGGCAAGACCATTATCACTCATAACTATGTCAACCTTGCGATGGCAGTTGGTATGGATAATGGATTGATGACACCTGTTGTCTATAATGCTGAAAAAATGAGCTTGTCAGAGTTGGTCGTAGCCTTTAAGGATGTGATTGGTCGTACCTTGGATGGTAAATTGGCTCCAAGCGAACTGCAAAATTCAACCTTCACAATCAGTAACTTGGGAATGTTTGGTGTTCAGTCCTTCGGTCCGATTATTAACCAACCAAACTCAGCTATCCTAGGGGTTAGCTCAACAGTTGAGAAACCTGTAGTTGTCAATGGTGAGATTGTCATTCGCCCTATCATGAGCCTAGGGTTAACTATTGACCACCGTGTCGTAGATGGTATGGCTGGTGCTAAGTTTATGAAAGACTTGAAAGCCTTAATTGAGAACCCAATCTCAATGTTGGTTTAATAATACAGTATTTATTTTTAGAGATATAGATAAAGGAAGTAAGACATGGCCTTAGAAGTAATTATGCCAAAAGCCGGCGTGGATATGACAGAAGGACAAATCGTCCAATGGAATAAGAAAGTCGGAGAATTTGTAAAAGAAGGAGAAATCCTTTTGGAAATCATGACTGACAAAGTTAGCATGGAATTGGAAGCCGAAGAAGATGGATACTTGATTGCCATCCTCAAAGGAGATGGTGAAACTGTTCCGGTTACAGAAGTTATTGGTTACCTTGGGGAAGAAGGGGAAAATATCCCAACAACTGGAGCGGCTGCGCCAGAATCAAAACCTGCACCTGCAGCTAGTGCTTCAAACGACGATGGTAAGAGCGATGATGCCTTTGATATCGTTGTGATTGGTGGGGGTCCTGCTGGTTATGTTGCAGCGATTAAAGCAGCCCAACTTGGTGGTAAAGTTGCCCTTGTTGAGAAATCTGAACTCGGTGGAACGTGCTTGAACCGTGGCTGTATCCCAACTAAGACCTACCTTCACAACGCTGAAATCATCGAAAACATCGGTCATGCAGCAAACCGTGGTATCGTCATCGAAAATCCAAACTTCACTGTAGATATGGATAAACTCCTTGAAACCAAGTCTAAGGTTGTTAATACCTTGGTGGGTGGTGTTGCAGGTCTTCTTCGTAGCTACGGAGTTACTGTACATAAAGGTATTGGTACGATCACTAAGGACAAGAATGTCTTGGTAAATGGTTCTGAATTACTTGAAACCAAGAAAATCATCCTTGCTGGTGGTTCAAAAGTCAGCAAGATCAACGTCCCTGGTATGGAATCTCAACTTGTCATGACCAGCGACGACATCCTTGAAATGAACGAAGTTCCAGAAAGCCTTGTGATCATCGGTGGTGGGGTTGTCGGTATCGAACTCGGTCAGGCCTTCATGACATTTGGTTCAAAAGTGACTGTTATCGAAATGATGGACCGTATCGTGCCAGCTATGGATGCAGAAGTTTCTAAGAATCTTCGCTTGATTCTTGAGCGTAAAGGTATGACTATCTTAACAGGTACAAAATTGCAAGAAATCATCGAAGAAAATGGTCAACTTCGTATCAAGGTTGAAGGAAAAGACGATATCATCGCAAGCAAAGCCCTTCTTTCAATCGGTCGTGTACCAGACCTTGAAGGAATTGGCGATGTTGAGTTTGAATTGGATCGTGGACGCATCAAGGTCAACGAATACATGGAAACTTCTGTTCCTGGAATCTACGCACCAGGTGATATCAACGGTACTAAAATGTTGGCGCACGCAGCCTTCCGTATGGGGGAAGTTGCCGCTGAAAATGCCCTCAAAGGAAATCATGCTGTTGCCAAATTGAACTTGACTCCTGCAGCTATCTATACTCTTCCTGAAGTAGCAGCAGTAGGTTTGACTGAAGAACAAGCTCGTGAGAAATACGATGTAGCCATCGGTAAATTCAACTTTGCTGCCAACGGACGTGCTATTGCATCGGATGCTGCTCAAGGTTTCGTTAAAGTCATCGCTGATAAGAAATACGGAGAAATCCTTGGTGTTCACATCATCGGTCCTGCAGCTGCAGAATTGATCAACGAGGCATCAAGCATCATCGAAATGGAAATCACTGTTGAAGAAATGCTGAAGACCATCCATGGACATCCAACCTACTCTGAAGTGATGTACGAAGCATTTGCGGATGTTCTAGGAATGGCTATCCATTCACCTAAGAAAAATAAATAAGATTTTCAACTAAATTTTCTTAAAGTAGTACGGACGGCAGCGACCTCTATTAGAGTTCCATGCCTAAAAATTGATTCTCTTGTCTCAATTTTTCCGAGAAATGTAACGATAACACGTTACATTTCTTTTTACCACTTTAGAAAATTTGATTGCTATGAACAGAATTTAAAAACTAAATTTTTGGAAATACTATGAAATATATTATCAATCATTCAAATGACACTGCATTTAATATCGCCTTGGAAGAATACGCCTTTAAACACCTTTTGGATGAGGATCAAATCTTCCTACTTTGGATTAACAAACCTTCTATCATTGTTGGACGTCACCAAAACACTATCGAAGAAATCAATCGTGATTATGTTCGAGAAAATGGTATTGAGGTAGTCCGCCGTATCAGTGGTGGTGGAGCTGTTTATCACGATCTGAACAACCTCAACTACACGATTATCTCAAAAGAAGATGAAAACAAGGCCTTTGACTTCAAGAGCTTCTCAACTCCAGTTATCAATACCTTGGCTCAACTAGGTGTTAAGGCTGAATTCACAGGCCGTAATGACCTTGAGATTGACGGTAAGAAATTCTGTGGAAATGCCCAAGCCTATATCAATGGACGTATCATGCACCACGGTTGCTTGCTCTTTGACGTTGATCTGTCAGTCCTTGCTAACGCCCTCAAGGTTTCAAAGGACAAATTTGAGTCAAAAGGTGTGAAATCCGTCCGTGCTCGTGTGACCAATATTGTCAATGAATTACCAGAAAAAATCACAGTTGAAGAATTCCGTGATTTGCTATTGGAATACATGAAAAAAGAGTACCCAGAGATGACAGAATACGTTTTTTCTGAGGAAGAATTGGCTGAAATCAATCGCATCAAGGATACCAAGTTTGGTACATGGGACTGGAATTATGGTAAATCACCTGAATTTAACGTCCGTCGTGGAACAAAATTCACTAGTGGTAAGGTAGAAGTCTTTGCCAACGTCCTTGAATCAAAAATCCAAGACATCAAGATCTATGGTGACTTCTTTGGTATCGAAGACGTTGCAGCTGTAGAGGATGTCCTTCGTGGAGTGAAATACGAACGCGAAGATGTCCTTAAAGCTCTTGAAACTATTGACATTACACGCTATTTCGCTGGTATCAGCCGTGAAGAAATCGCTGAAGCAGTAGTGGGGTAAAAATAAAAGAAGTTGGTTGTATGACCAGCTTCTTTTTTGAACCATTGTTTACATAATTTATTTTATGTACTTCACAAACTATCTAAAGCATTCTTTTGTTCATCATCGACGATATGGGTATAGAGGTCAGTGACTTGTGTACTGGCGTGTCCTAGCTGATGGCTGACCAAAACTTGCGATTTAGTCGCATCATAGAGCCTAGTTGCTAGGGTATGACGCAGTTTGTGGGGAGTTACACGGACTTTAAAGTTCTCAGAGTACTTAGCAACCATCTTTTCAACACTAGAAGCATCGATACGATTGGGAACGCCACGATATAAGGTCAGAAAAAGAGCTGTATCCGTCTTTTCCGTCTTATAACGTTGATTTCGAATGGCTAGATAATTCTCTAGATAAGGTTTTGCAAAGGCAGCGACATTGACCGAGTCACGTTTACCCCCTTTTCGAGTGACATCGATAACCATCATTTTGAGATTAAGGTCTCTTAGATCCAGATTAACAGCTTCAGATAAGCGGACACCAGACGCCAAGAGAAGGGCAATGATGGCCAAATCACGTTCTTTATTTTTGTTGAATGACGATAGAGCCCGATTTGAGAGCTGTTGTGGGTACTCTTGGTCGACATAAGTCAGAAAACCTTCTGTCTCATCACCTAGAAAGAGTTTTTGCTTGATATTTTCAGCTCTAGCAGCAAGTGTTTCTTTCTTTTTCTTGGTTGAAACTTTCTTCATTACATTGCGGTAGAAATAAGGTTCCCCTTGGTCGTTTTCAACCTCCTCGGTCATATATTTGTAAAGACTGGAAAGTGCTGACAAGGTCCGATTGATAGTCGTCTGAGAGACACCTTGCTTGGTTGTATTAGCATTCAGCAAAGGTCGTTCACGTAGATACAGGATAAAGGATTCCATATCTTTTTTAGACATATTTTCCAAGACTGATAAAGGAATGTCAGACATTTTATCAACATTTGAAATACCAGACTCCAAAACCCAGCTGAAAAATCGATCGTATTCCTTGAGGTATTCGTACAAGGTTGTAAAACTGTAGGGAACAGCAAGCTTTGATTGGTAGTATTCCAGAACATACCAGGGCATGATTTGTTTTAGTTTGTCGATTCGTTCCAGTAAAATCTCACGTTTCATGTATTTTCTCCATAAATAAGTCTACTAGTAGTATAGCATAGACTTATTTATTTTTCAAGAAAATTATAGTTTTTCAGAAAGATGTAATAAGAAACTTAAAACAGAAGTCCAACTTACCCCCAGTTATCCTGAACACTTTATTAAATTTCATCATACTTGAGTAACATATTCGGAATCTTTTCTTCAAGACTCTTGCGGACTTTTCCTTGTATTGCAGTGTCCATTTGGCTGTTAATACTTGTTATTGTTGCTTTAGTATCTCTTGCAATTGTTTTCGATTTTTGGTCAAAACTTTCTTTTATTTGATTTTTAGCGACCTTTGCTAATTGGCATTGAGCCAGGATACGATTTCTTTCCATCATGCGATACATTTGTTTTAGAGCGTATTGGTATTCTTCATCAGTATAGTACTCATTCATTGGTGCTTGCATAATTTCTCCTTAGTTTTTGATATTCTTCATCTAAGATATTTTTTCTTTGTTGAAATTCTTTATCTATTTTTTCTTTTTCTTCTTCCAGTTTTATTTCATTAGTTCTATAAACTTGGTTAGAATGATATCTCAAATTTTCTATTTCTGTAAAGTAGTCTCTAACACAATCAGCTGTTGATGAAAACTTTCTTAATACTTGGTACATTTTATCAGCTTCTTCGTCCATGATTTTTTCTAATCTTGCAGAACGTTCCTCTAGTTCTAGTGTCTTTTTCTCTAACTTTTTCTTTTGCTGATAGTATTGTTCTTCGAGGTTAAGAATTTCCCTCTCTTTTTGCCTAATGGCATCCCATTTTACATTTCTGCTTTCCATTGTCTGAACTCCTTGGCAAATTGTGTGTCTGTTGCTACTGTTTTTTCGATGATTTCCTGTAATTGTTTATCCAAATTTTCAAATGCTTGGGCGGAAGCATTCATCTTTGTCACTGTTTGATTTGTCTCTGTCTGAAACATATCGATAAACTGTGCTTGAGTAATACCTTGACTAGCAAAAATGGCCTCAACCTCATAGGGAGTTAATGCTGTGTAGCTTGAAAAGTCGATTTTTGACCAAATTTCTTGTAATTCTTGATTTGCTTTTTTGGCTAAGGCGCTCACTTCATCAGCTCCAGTTCTTGCTGCTGTAGCCATTGATGATGATAGGATAGAACCTTGAGCTGCATCTAAGTATATTTCTTCAGAGCTACTAATGCCGTTTTTTGACCATTTTGACTTCAAGTCCTTGTAATGAGCCATTCCTCGGAGACTATTAGCATAAGCACGATAAACACCACTAATTAAAGGTTTTCCTCCTTTGCCATCAACAAGTTGGCCAGTTACAGGATCAAACTCCCAATCACCTATATTGTGGCTAGTTCCATCAAGCCAATATATGGTATCAGGCATTTTTAAGAAAGACTTATTAAACCATTCAGGGTGATTGAAATCATTCCAACGTACTACATCATCATGTTTTCTACGGTAATCTATAAACATAGAAGGATTGTTTTCAATAAATGCTTTTTCTTCGTTAGAAAGTGATAGATAAGTGAACCAAGCGTTAAAAGTTGTAGTTGGAATATGATATTTAGCTCCTACTTTCAGCATGTAGGAACCTTGTGAATAGCCAGATAGTTGACTGACTTCATATCGGGGATCATCCATAATTTCTTTTACAAATCGATCTGCTACAAAATATTGAGGAGATAAGGATGTCTCTCTTTCAATAACGGCAGTGGAAACATCAATCTTAGTAGGACTCCCTGGATCAGTTCCTGCAGCAATCACAGCTATACTTTTATAATCTGGTTCACCATTGACTATAGGTGCAACCGCCAAACCATCAAAACCAGTTCCTTTGTGAGACTTAGTTGCAACGACACGGAATTCTTGACCATCAGAGGTGGTTATAGTGTTGATTTCACCTTTTTTTAACTCGTTATCTGATTTAGCAGTAACAATATTTGTTCGGTTTTCTTTACGCTGTGCGAACTCAGTATTAACACTGTAAACATTCGGACCTTGATTCAATTCATTAAGTTGTTTGTCTGTATACACGTATTTATTCATCATAGCTCCCCTTCTGAACCATTCGAATATTTAACTTTAACTTTTGACTTAGTAGAACCTCGCCTAGAATTTAAAAAATGTTGAAATTCTTCATCATCCTTATTATATACTCCAATCCTAATTTTATTCGAGTTTATATCAAAAGCTAAAACATGTTCTTTAGATGTTCCATCAAAAAATTTTAGTTTCACATCCGCCCCCCAAGCGTCTGAAGGAATTGAGCTGTACGATGGATTCGTAATCGTTACCTCCTCAATCCCTTCATAGGAATTTTTTAAAGCATTAACTAGACTTACTTCATATTCTCTATTTCGACGCTCTTCTTGAGACTTCCCTAACATACTAAACATAAAAACACCTCCTGCTGTGATAATTGCAATTGACAAAACGATTAGTAGCCTTTTATGACTTTTTTTAATTCCAGAATTGTTCATTTGAGTTTTTCTCCTTTTTCTTATTATACTATAAGATTTGTCTATATTACACTATAATAAGAAAAAGTTGTTTTACATCTTTTCTTTCCATTGTCGAAACTCCTTGGCTAATTGCTTATCTGTTGCTACTGTTTTTTCGATGACTTTCTGTAATTGTTTGTCTAACTGTTCAAATGCTTGGGCTGAAGCATTCATCTTAGTGACTGTTTGTGTTGTCTCTGTCTGAAACGTATCAATAAACTGTGCTTGAGTGATACCTTGGCTAGCAAAAAGGGCCTCAACCTCATAGGGAGCTAATGCTGTGTAGCTCGTAAAGTCGATTTTTGACCAAATTTCTTCTAATTCTTGATTGGCTTTTTTGGCTAAAGCGCTCACTTCATCAGCTCCAGTTCTTGCTGCTGTAGCCATTGATGATGATAGGATAGAACCTTGAGCTGCATCTAAGTATATTTCTTCAGAGCTACTAATGCCGTTTTTTGACCATTTTGACTTCAAGTCCTTGTAATGAGCCATTCCTCGGAGACTATTAGCATAAGCACGATAAACACCACTAATTAAAGGTTTTCCTCCTTTGCCATCAACAAGTTGGCCAGTTACAGGATCAAACTCCCAATCACCTATATTGTGGCTAGTTCCATCAAGCCAATATATGGTATCAGGCATTTTTAAGAAAGACTTATTAAACCATTCAGGGTGATTGAAATCATTCCAACGTACTACATCATCATGTTTTCTACGGTAATCTATAAACATAGAAGGATTGTTTTCAATAAATGCTTTTTCTTCGTTAGAAAGTGATAGATAAGTGAACCAAGCGTTAAAAGTTGTAGTTGGAATATGATATTTAGCTCCTACTTTCAGCATGTAGGAACCTTGTGAATAGCCAGATAGTTGACTGACTTCATATCGGGGATCATCCATAATTTCTTTTACAAATCGATCTGCTACAAAATATTGAGGAGATAAGGATGTCTCTCTTTCAATAACGGCAGTGGAAACATCAATCTTAGTAGGACTCCCTGGATCAGTTCCTGCAGCAATCACAGCTATACTTTTATAATCTGGTTCACCATTGACTATAGGTGCAACCGCCAAACCATCAAAACCAGTTCCTTTGTGAGACTTAGTTGCAACGACACGGAATTCTTGACCATCGGAGGTGGTTATAGTGTTGGTCTCGTTTTTAGGATCTATATTGGTCTTAACTACAACCTGTTTTGTCTTTTTTCTACTTGAAAACTCTTCATTTACACTATAAACAGCATAATCTTGGTTTAAATTATTCAATTGTTCATCAGTATATTGGAACTTCATCACTGTTCTCCTTGCTCATAATCAGAATAAGTAATTTTTACTGATTTTAAAGTTTTTCCTTTATGAGTTTCTAAATACTGCCAATCTTCGTTTGTTTCTTGACGACCACCATAATTGGTTTTATAACTTAAATGGTGATTAATCCCATATTTAAGATTTTTTTCATCAATAAACTTAATTTCGACATCACAAGACCATGATCCCGGTGGGGTTGTATAATCAGGATTCGTAATCTTAATCTCCTCAATCCCTTCATAGGAATTCTTTAAGGCATTGACCAGACTAACTTCATATTCTCTGTTTCGACGTTCTTCTTGGGATTTTCCTAACATGCTAAACATAAAGACACCTCCTGCTGTGATGATTGCGATTGATAAAACGATTAGTAGCTTTTTATGACTTTTTTTAATGCTGGAATTGTTCATTTAAGATTTTCTCCTTTTTCTTATTATACTATAAAGTACTATAAGATTAGTCTATATTACACTATAATAAGAAAAAGTTGTTTTACATCTTTTCTTTCCATTGTCTGAACTCCTTGGCTAATTGTTTGTCTGTTGCTACTGTTTTTTCGATGACTTCCTGTAATTGTTTATCCATATTTTCAAATGCTTGGGCGGAAGCATTCATCTTTGTCACTGTTTGATTTGTCTCTGTCTGAAACGTATCGATAAACTGTGCTTGAGTAATACCTTGACTAGCAAAAATGGCCTCAACCTCATAGGGAGTTAATGCTGTGTAGCTTGAAAAGTCGATTTTTGACCAAATTTCTTGTAATTCTTGATTTGCTTTTTTGGCTAAGGCGCTCACTTCATCAGCTCCAGTTCTTGCTGCTGTAGCCATTGATGATGATAAGATAGAACCTTGAGCTGCATCTAAGTATATTTCCTCAGAGCTACTAATGCCATTTTTTGACCATTTTGATTTCAAGTCCTTGTAACTAGCCATCCCTCGGAGACTGTTGGCATAAGCTCTATAAACACCGCTAATTAAGGGTTTTCCACCTTTGCCATCTACAAGTTGACCAGTTACAGGATCAAACTCCCAATCAGCAATTTTGTGACTAGATCCATCAAGCCAGTGAATCGTATTAGGCATAGAATTTGTAGTGGTAGTATTATACCATTCTGGGTGGTTGAAATCATTCCAGACTACTACGTCATCATTTTTTCTACGGTAATCTATAAACATGGAAGGGTTACTTTCAATAAATGCTTTTTCTTTTAATGAGAGAGCTCCATATTTGAACCAAGCATTAAAGGTAGTTGTAGGTATGTGATATTTAGCCCCTACTTTCAGCATATAAGACCCTTGTGAATAGCCTGATAGTTGACTGACTTCATATCTGGGATCGTCCATAATCTCTTTTACAAATTGATCAGCAACCTTATATTGTGGAGATAAATAAGTTTGCCTTGCAATTATGGCACTATTGACGTCGCGTGAACCAAACATACCTTTATTCACCGGACTATCAGGATCCGTTCCAGCAGCAATCACGGCTACATTTTTATAATCTGGTTTGCCATTGACTATAGGAGCTACCGCCAGTCCATCAAAACCAGTTTCAGTGTCAGACTTAGTGGCGACAACACGGAATTCTTGACCATCTGAGGTGGTTATAGTGTTGGTTTCATCCGAAAATAACTTATCATCTGTTTTGGATACAACCTTTTTTTCAACTTCCCTTTCAGCATACTCAGAATTTACACTATAAACATTTTTCCCTTGATTTAATTCATTAAGTTGTTTATCAGTATAACTGTACACCATTAATATTCTCCTTCTGAACCGTCTGAATGAATAACATTTGTGAGTTTATTTGTCTTTCCCAAATGACTATTCAAAAAATCTCGATCCTCTTTTCTATTCTCTCTCTCTAAAGATATGTCAGAAATACGTTTATCTTTTTTCGAATAATTAATTTTATATTTTATACTTTTCTCATTAAAAAATAGTTCAACTACGCAAGTCCAACTTCCTGGTGGGTTTGTGTAGTTTGCATTAGAAAATTTAATTTTTTCAATACCCTCATAATTATCTTTTAAGGTTTCAACTAAACTCACTTCATACTCTCTATTTCGACGTTCTTCTTGAGATTTCCCTAACATATTAAACATAAATATACCTCCTGCTGTAATAATTGAGATTGATAAAATGATTATTATCCATTTATGACTTTTTTTATTGCTGGAATTATTCATTTAAGATTTTCTCCTTTTTCTTATTATACTATAAGATTAGTCTATATTACACTATAATAAGAAAAAGTTGTTTTACATCTTTTCTTTCCATTGTCGAAACTCCTTGGCCAATTGTGTGTCTGTTGCTACTGTTTTTTCGATGACTTTCTGTAATTGTTTGTCTAACTGTTCAAATGCTTGGGCTGAAGCATTCATCTTAGTGACTGTTTGTGTTGTCTCTGTCTGAAACGTATCAATAAACTGTGCTTGAGTGATACCTTGGCTAGCAAAAAGGGCCTCAACCTCATAGGGAGCTAATGCTGTGTAGCTCGTAAAGTCGATTTTTGACCAAATTTCTTCTAATTCTTGATTGGCTTTTTTGGCTAAAGCGCTCACTTCATCAGCTCCAGTTCTTGCTGCTGTAGCCATAGATGATGATAAGATCGAACCTTGAGCCGCATCTAAGTATATTTCCTCAGAGCTACTAATGCCACCTGATGACCATTTTGATTTCAAGTCCTTGTAATGAGCCATTCCTCGGAGACTGTTGGCATAAGCTCTATAAACACCGCTAATTAAGGGTTTCCCACCTTTATCATCAACAACTTGACCTGTTACAGGATCAAACTCCCAGTCCTCAATTTTATGGCTAGATCCATCCAGCCAGTATATTGTATCAGGCATTTTTAAGAAGGACTTATTAAACCATTCGGGGTGATTGAAATCATTGATAGCTACAACATTATCAGACTTTTTACGGTAATCTATAAACATAGCTGGATTTTTATCAATAAATGCTTTTTCCTCATTAGAAAGTGATAGATAAGTGAACCAAGCATTATAAGTTGTAGTTGGAATATGATATTTAGCTCCTACTTTCAGCATATAAGAACCTTGTGAATAGCCAGATAGTTGACTGACTTCATATCTAGGGTCATCCATAATTTCTTTTACAAATTGATCTGCAACCTTATATTGTGGTGATAAATACATTTTTTTTGCAATTATCGCACTATTGACATCACGTGAAACAAACATACTTTTATTCACAGGACTATCAGGGTCCGTTCCAGCAGCAATCACAGCTACGTTTTTATAATCTGGTTTGCCATTGACAATCGGCGCAACTGCCAGTCCATCAAATCCCGTTTCAGTGTCAGACTTAGTGGCAACGACACGGAATTCTTGACCATCGGATATTATGGTGTTTGTTTCACCTTTATTTTTAGGTGAAGGAGTAACAATTTTGTAACCCTTACGCTCAGCGTATTCTGGATTGGAACTATAAACATTTTTCCCTTGATTTAATTCATTAAGTTGTTTATCTGTATAAGTGAAAACCACTACTGTACTCCTTTTTCTTTATCCGAATAATATATAGTAACTAAAGATTTTGTTTTCCCTTTATGAGAATTCAATATTTCCCACTGGTCGTTTATTTCTTTATTTGTTTTTCCATTAACAAAACCATTATAATTTTCAACGTCGTTTAAAGAGTGGCCTACACGATATTCTATTTTTACTTTATCTGAGAATAGAATATCTACATCACAAGACCAGTCGCCAGGAGGGGTTGTATATTCTGGATTGGAAATTTTGATTTCTTCTATCCCTTCATATGAATTCTTTAAGGCATTTACCAAACTAACTTCATACTCTCTATTCCGACGCTCTTCTTGAGATTTTCCTAACATACTAAACATAAAAATACCTCCTGTTGTGATGATTGCAACTAACAAAAAGATTAGTAAACTTTTATGGCTTATTTTAATTCCAGAATTGTTCATTTGAGTTTTTCTCCTTTTTCTTATTATACAATATTTTAATTAATTTTAACGAAACAAGAAGTAAAAACCGATCTCATTACTGAGAATCGGCTTTCTAATGTGTTTAATCAAAATCCTTACATAATATAAATTATGTAAATTAACTCTACAACAACAAATCTTTGACTTTTCCAATTTCACTTTTTGGAATCACCAGGTGAATCATATCACCCAGATACATTCTGGTTGAACCGTGAACTGTTTGGCTTTTGCCATTATGGACTTGGGTGGTGATGAGTACGTTATGTGGCAAATTGAGCTCGTGAACCTGTTTTCCAGCGATCTTATCTGATACAGGAATTTCAATGAGGGTGACTTCTCCTTCATCTGTCGCTTCTTCTGGCAGCATTTTTTCCAGCATGGCTTCATAGACTGGAGCACCCTTGAGTAGATCCATGACGATGTAAGCCACCAAGGTCACTAAGCCAAGTGGCATGAGGTTGCGAATGTCCCCTACCATCTCAGTAACAAGTATCATAGCGGTTAAGGGAGCCTTGGAAATCGCTCCAAAATATCCACTCATTCCTAGAATGACAAATATAGGGAATTGCTCCTGACTGACAAGTCCAAAATTCACACAAATGACACCGACTAGGGCACCAAGTAAGGAACCAAGCGCCAGAATGGGAAGGAAAATTCCTCCTGGGAGACCACTTCCATAACTAATCATGCTCCAAACAAAGCGAATCAAAAAGTAAGCTAATAGAATTTGGAAACTAAAATCTTGCTCAGTCAAAGAAAGAACGACCTGATTTCCACCACCAAGGATTTGTGGCAAGAAAATCCCGACTGGTATGATAAGGATAAAGGCCAAGATTGGATAATAAGCTCTATCTAAATGGATCTTTTGACCAAGCCAGTCATATACTTTGCTGACATTTAGTACAGCCTTCTCATAAAGAAAACCTGATAATCCGAGAAAAATACCCATGAAAAGATATATCCAATACTGATCTAGAGTCATGAGAGGGATATTGTCAGGCATATCCAGTACGGGAGTTAGACCAAATATGAGTAGAGAGACAAAGTTTGCTACAATGCTGGCTGCTAGAGTGGAAACCCAGAAAAATCGTGAAAAGTGATGATAGACTTCTTCTATAACAAAGAGGAGGCCTGCTATTGGGGCGTTAAAGGCAGCTGCTAATCCTGCTGCAGCACCACTAGCAATCAAGGAGCGTTCCTCTACTGGACTGGATTTGAGCCATTTAGCAATTCCCTTACCACCAACTGCTCCAAGTTGAATACTCGGACCTTCTCGACCCAGCATGAGTCCGCTGGCAATAGCTAGAATACCTAGAATATATTTCTTCCAGAGAACACTCCACCAATTAAGCGACATGAGCCCTTTTAATTCGGCCTCAACCTGTGGGATTCCTGAGCCTTTGATATCTTTCTCCGAGCGAGTTAATTTAGCACTGAGCCAGCAGATGAGTATGTAAAATAGAACAAGGACAAAAAGATTGCGCACTAGGTGCGCTTGATCTTGATAGAGGCCTTGTATTAGGTGGAAGCCCTTTTCAATTAAGAAACGAAAAGATCCGACAACGAGCCCGACAACGAGCCCGACGATAATTCCTCGCCCAACTTGGGATAATATGGTACTTGAGGCAAAGGCAAATTCTTTCTTGGACCGGAGTATTTCTGACTGTTCCTCCATAATCATTTCCTCCAACTTAACTTTCTTTATTTGCTGAAACCAGTGATTTTATCGGTTCAAAACTGGTCCGATGAATGGGAGTAACTCCTAGTTTATCAAGACCTTCTAAGTGTTTTGCTGTTCCATATCCAGCATTTGCAGCGAAATCATATCCAGGAAACTGGTTGTCATAATCCTTCATTAAACTATCCCGTGTCACTTTGGCAACTATAGATGCAGCCGCGATAGAGAGCGACTTAGCATCTCCCTTGATAATTGCTGTTTGGGAAATTGGTAAATCAAGTTGCATGGCATCAATCAAGAGGTGCTCGGGTTGGGGACTGAGCTGGGAGATTGCTTCCTTCATAGCCAGTTTGGTCGCTTCATAGATATTGACTTGGTCAATGATGTGATTATCCATGATACCAATACCGATTGCCAAGGCTTGGTCTTGAACGGCTTGAAAGATTTCCAAATGTTTCTTTTTGGGGATTTTCTTACTATCGTTCAGACCTCTGATTTTACAATTTTTAGGCAAGATTACCGCTGCAGCGACTACAGGTCCAGCAAGAGGACCACGGCCGACCTCGTCAACGCCTGCTATTAAGGTTAATCCTTGTTTATAAAGCTCTTTTTCATAGGAAAGCATAGATTCCAATCGAAGGTCTTCAGCCAATTCAGCCTGAATGGCTTTTTTACGTTTGCTGATTTCTTTTTGAACTCCAGTTCGGTTATCTTTTTCCAGCTCAAGAAAAAGGGGATTGTCTAAGTCTTTGACCGTAGCAAGTAGTTCTCTGATTTCTTTAATCGTCGTCATCGATGTCGTCCAATGTATCTAAGGTATAGTTACCGAGCTTTCCATCGCGGACTTCTTTCACGAAGAGACTGTAAAAACGGTCGTAGTCGTCTCGGAAACCAAGAGCACGCGTCATATCCATGATGATTACAGGAGCTTCTTCTTCAATTTTCATTTGTTTGAAGCGTTCAGCGAGTTTTTCTGGATAATGTTTTTTGAAATAATTGAGACCAAAAATGGTCACTTCATCCATTGGAAGCAACTGGTCCTTAATAGCTCCAGTTAGGGCTAGTTTAAGTGCGACAGTATCATCTTCAAACTTAGGCCAGAGAATCCCTGGTGTGTCTAAGATTTCAAGGTCTTTATTGGTTTTAAGCCATTGTTGTCCCTTGGTAACACCTGGTTTATTACCGACTACCGCAATTTTTTTTCCAGCCAAACGATTCATCAGGGTTGATTTACCAGCGTTTGGAATTCCAATAATCATGGTCCGCAAGGTTTCAATCTTGATACCGCGTTCTTTCTGGCGTGCAATCTTATCAGCCATGAGCTTTTTGGCTGCATCAGTCACAACTTTCACAGTAACTTGCTCTTTGGAATTGATGGCCAGTGTTTGAATTCCCTGTGATTCAAAATACTGACGCCATTCTTTTGTCATTGCTGGATCAGCTAGGTCTGCCTTGTTTAAAATCAATAGTTTGGGTTTATCACCCACAATCTTGTTCAACATGGGGTTTTGACTAGATAAAGGTAGACGTGCATCTACCAAAATCGTCACAAAATCAACAAATTTTAAATTCTCCTGAACTTGTCGCCGAGCCTTAGACATGTGGCCCGGAAACCATTGAATAGTAGCCATAATATTTTCCCCTTCCGACTAAAAAAACGTAATAAAACGTTTTCTTTCTTACCACCTATTCTATCATAAATTAGGTGCTTTTGCACAGGCTTTGACTGAAATAAAATCATACTATAATACATAATTTAATTTATGTATTATAGTGTTTACTTGACTTAATCCGCTGTTTGGTATATACTTTGTATATACAGTTTCGTGGAGGTAGAGTGATGAATACGGTAAAGACTCGGAAGGTGGGGAATTCTCTCACAGTGACCATTCCTAAAAATTTGGGTATGACAGAAGGTCAAGAAATGGTTGTCTATAAAGGGATTGACGGTGTCATTGTCTTGGCTCCCAAGCTAAAAGATCCTTTTGATGGGATTGCTGATTTGAGAATGACAAATGATTTTGAAGGGGTGAAAATCATTGATAGCGAAATCTGAGTATATTCCTGAAAAGCAAGATATCATTTGGCTCGACTTTGATCCATCAGTCGGTCGGGAGATACAGAAACGCCGACCTGCCTTGGTTGTTTCTAGGAGAGAATATGCCTTGCAAACAGGTTTTGTGGCCGTCTGTCCTATCACTCACGGCCAACAACGGTTGGCAGAAAAAGGCTTGCTCGTTCCTGTCTCGTCGGACAAGGTAGATGGCGCTGTCAATCCATTTCAACTGTATACTTTTGATTTTCGGATGCGTAATGCTCAAAAAATAACAAGAATGGACACACAATGTTTTCAGAAAGTCGTCCAACTTTACCAGTACATCTTTGGAGATACATAAATCCTACCATGCATGACAAGGTAGGATTTTTTCTATATGAGTAACCTATCTAAAAATGGGTGAAGGCAATTGAGGAGAATTCCTCTAATCCAGCTTTCTTGGGCTGATGATAGATGTTCTGCCTGAAGACATTCTTTTAGAAAATCGCGGACTTGTTCTGGTGCAATTTCAAACTCAAAGGCTTTCATCTTGTAGAAAAAGTCGATGAGATGAACTGACAGATACTCGGTTGAAAAGGGTACTTCACCACTTTTTCGATATTCTAGTAAGAGTCGGGAGGATCTTGCTTTTTCATCTGGCAAATCACGAAAATAAGAATTGAGAAGCCAAGTCTGCTTCTGCTTTCGTTCAATAGGATCTTGATTTGCAATACGCTGATCCTTTTCCAGCTCCTTTTGATTTTGCTTTGCCTTGAGAGCCCGTTCGTCTCTATTTTTTCCAAAGAGGATTTTCTCCCATTTTCGTTCTTCTTGGGTTAGGGTTTCTGTAAAACCAAAGTAATCTTGATAGGCGCGTTCAGCTGGCCCCATGGCTAGGATGAGATTATCTGCGTATTGCTTGGCGATTTTATCTCTTTTCTTACGTTCTTTCTCTGCCTGAATCCGTAAATGCTGCTCGTAGTCTATTTTCTCCTTACCTAGCTTAACAAGGTAGAGTTGATCATCGGTCTTACCAAGTAGAAAAGGTTTGATACACTTTTCTAGCACTTCTTCCATACGAGCCTTTTTCTTTGGCTCTGCCTTGGTCCAACTTCCTCCTTGAAAGACTTCTAGGAAGAGCTGATAGTCTCTCTCAGGTGCAAATTGATTGCCACGATTGGCTTTGAAAACACCTTTTTCCAAAAACCATTTTAGAAGTCGTTCGTCAAAGTCACTTTTATTGACCTTAATTTTTTCCTTTTTCTTGACCTTTCTAGTCAGATTTTCTAGCTTTCTGAGCAGTTTTTCTTCCTCTTCTAGTTGCTGATCGAGGCTAATACGATGAAAATGGCGAACACAGTCGCTTCCGATAGGAAACAGACGTTGTCCTGTAACTCCGTTAAAGAGTTCGTAGGCGTATCTGATAGCATTACCGCAGACACAATTGCTACGACCGATACCGTTAAAAATCAAGGAAACTTCATTCCATTCCTTGGTAGCTTGATCCCAAGTATCGGCTTTTGAAGCCTGTAAAACCGCATCGTGCAAGGATTTTCTAGCTGGAAGTGTCATGAGGTCTCCTTTCTAATACTCAATGAAAATCAAAGAGCAAACTAGGAAGCTAGCCGCAGGTTGCTCAAAACACAGTTTTGAGGTTGTAGATAAGACTGACGAAGTCAGTGAGCATATCTACGGCAAGGTGAAGCTGACGTGGTTTGAATTTGATTTTCGAAGAGTATAAATTATACTTTTACAACTTGAACCTCATCTTTACCGAGCAAAATCAAGTATTTCTCTATATTTTCAATCGAATAAGCTCGTGATAAAGCTTCTCCGTAGAGGGCTAACTGACCACGATAGCGGTCTATGAGTTGACTTGGTTCATCGTAACGGTCTGTTTTGTAGTCGAAAAGAACGATACGATCCTTATAAAGAAGATAGCCATCCAAGATTCCACGGACAACGAAATCCTCCTGACTCTTTTGGTCGCGTTTGAGCATGGAGAAAGGTTGCTCGCGATAAAGATGGCTGGTATTAGCAAGAATCTCCTGACCAAGTGGTGTTTCAAAGAAGGCGAGAATTTTAGAAAGATTGATCTTGTCTCTTACAGCTGGACCAGTCTGAACTTGTTTGAGAGTTTCTTCCAGAGTGGCAAGTGTTGGTTGCTGACTGAAGTCAATTCTCTGCATGAGTTCGTGAGTGGCACTACCAATCTCAGCTCCAGTTACCTTTTCTTTAGTTGAAAAATCAGGTAAATCGAAGCTGATTTTCTTCTCTGTTGATTGAGTTTGGTTAGTTATTTCTACCCCTTCCATATCCATAACGGGTTCGTAGAATTTCTTGATTTGGCTTGGGGTTTGAACACTTGGTAGTTCAATGGCTGCGCGGTGAAGAGTATTATAAACTTCCACCTCTTTCAGCATTTCCAAAGCTTCTTTAATCATTTCAGACTGGCGATTGTCTGCTTGAGATCTATCTTGTAGAGGACTCTTGTTTTCCAACTGACCGATAGCTTCTCTGGTCAACTGGTCTTCACCAACAAAACGATAGCTAAAGTTGAGATTGTCCTTGGCAAATATTTTACTGATAGCCCAGATCCAATCTTGGAAATTTCTTGTTTGCAGTCTGGTATTGCTATCTAATTTTCCGTTATTTGCTGCTGGGTATTCCTTTGCTTCCAGCTTTTCACGAGAACCCTTACCGACAAGATGAAGCTTTCTCTCAGCCCGCGTCATGGCAACATACAGCAGACGCATCTGCTCTGAATAGCTAGCCAATTGCAGTTCTTTCTCATTCTGGGTATAGGTAAGGCTGGGAATGGAAAGTTTGATGGTTTTAGGATAGTGGGCTTCTACTGTTCCTGTTTCCACCTTGGCTATGTATTTGACACCAAGCCCATTTTGACGACTGAGAATAACGTCTGACATCGAGTCCTGCTTATTGAAATCCTGATCCAGGTTGAGGATAAAGACATAAGGAAACTCCAGTCCTTTACTCTTATGAATGGTCATAAGTTCTACCGCATCCTTAGGCGGTGCGACGGCTACGCTTGCAAGATCATGCTGAGCTTCCAAAACCTGATCAATCATTCGAATAAAACGCGACAAGCCCTTGAAATTACTCTTTTCAAACTGGTCAGCTCTCAAAGCTAAAGCATAGAGATTAGCCTGTCTGGCAGGACCGTTAGTCAAGGCTCCAACATAGTCATAATAAAAACGGTCATTATAAATCTTCCAAATCAAGTCATAGAGAGAATGGGTTTTGGCATATAAGCGCCAAGAATCCAAGATATCCATGAACTGATTTAGTTTCTCAGCTAGTTCTGTATGAATCAAGTTTTTTTGGCTAGCTTCTTGTTTTTGAGCATTGACCAGTTTCTCATAGAGATTTTCTTGGATTTTATCTTCTGCTTTCTGAAGGGACAAGCGTGCCAACTCGTCCTCATCAAAACCAAACATAGGAGACTTCATCAGAGCAACTAAAGCATAGTCTTGCAGAGGATTGTGAATGACACGCAAGGTGTCCAACATGACTTGTACTTCTAGTGATTGGAGATAATTGTTTTGCTCACCGTCGGTTTTAACTGGAATTCCGTACTCAGATAAGGCAAGTAGAATCTGGTCATTTCGACTGCGACTGGAGATCAAAAGGGCAATTTCTTTGAAGGCAACACCTTTTTCCTGATGAAGCTTCAGGATTTCCTTGATGACCAGCCGCATTTCCCCAGTGAGTCTCGTTTCTGCCTGACTCCCTTCTTCCTCTTGTCCGCTGTCGTCCTTATCGTAGAGGAGAAATTCTGCCTTGTTGTCTGGATTAGGAGTCAGTTTGGTATTGGCAAAAACAAGCTGGTGCATGCTGTCATAGTTGATTTCACCGACCTCTTGGTCCATAAGGCGTCCAAAAACATCATTGGTTGCTGACAGCACTTCTGAACTACTACGGAAATTTTCCTTGAGCAAAATCAGCTTTCCTTCTTGAGGATTTTGCGCATAGCGGTGGAATTTTTCATTGAAAATCCGCGGATCTGCCTGGCGAAAACGGTAGATGGACTGCTTGATATCCCCCACCATAAAGCGATTATGACCATTCGACAGCAATTCCAGCATGCGTTCTTGAATGTGGTTGGTATCCTGATACTCATCGACCATGACTTCATGGAATCTCTCCTGATATGCATCGCGAACTTGTGGGAAATTCTCTAAGATCTCAATGGTATAATGGCTGATATCAGCGAATTCAAAGACGTTTTCCTGGCGTTTACGTTCACGATAAGCTACCACAAAATCGCTCATAAAGGTTTGGAAGGTTTTAGCTAGATCCCAGGTGTCTCCATGATAACGCTCTTGATAGTCGAGAATGGTTATCTGGTCTGCTAGTTGTCCTAGTTTAGCAAACTGGGCCTTTCTCTCATCGTTATAGGCATCAGCCAGTGGTTTCAAATCGGCCTTACGACTAGAATTAGCCAGAGCCCGACCATTTTTCTCCTTAGAGATGGCGACAACACGAGCAAGCACGGCTTGATAAGCCTGGCTATCGGACTTTTGATTTAAGGAGCCAATTTGATCCAGAACCTGTTGAACAGCTTCTAAATAGGTAGCTTTTGGAAACTCCTTTGCATCGTTATCCAGATGATAACGGAGGAAACTTTCCAAATCCCAGAGCGCCTGTTTGATTTGCTCGGTTTGTTTGTCTTTCTCATTTGCAAAGTCAGCTTTTTCAAACCCTTTGAGAAAAGACTCGTTCAGCCATTTTTGGGGGCTACTGGTGGATTGGAGGAAATCATAGATTTTGTAGACTTGCTGGCGCAGACCTCTTTCATCCTTGCCACGCCCAGCAAAGTTCTTCACCAAATGAGCAAATTTCTCTTTATTCTCACCTTGGTAATGGTCTTTAAAAACTTGATGAAAAACTTCGTTTTTTAAGAGTAACTGTTCACTTTCATTTTGTAGAATACGGAAGTTCGGTGCAATATCAATCAAATAGCCATGTTTTCCTAGGAATTTTTGTGTGAAGGAGTCCATGGTTCCGATAGCCGCGTTTGGCAGATCTGCCAACTGACGTCCCAAGTGTTGTTTGAGATCAACATCATCGGTTTCTTGGATTTGTTGGCTGATTTTTTTCTCCAAACGTTCCTTGAGTTCAGTAGCAGCCTTGACAGTAAAGGTCGAGATAAAGAGTTGAGAAATTTCGACACCACGCGCTAACTGATCCAGAATGCGCTCTGCCATGACAAAGGTTTTTCCAGAACCAGCAGACGCTGAAACCAGGATATTCTGACCTGCAGTATAAATGGCTTCGATTTGCTCGGCCGTTTTCTTCTGTTCCTTGTTCGAATTCGCTTCTGCTTCTTGCAATTTTTGAATCTCTTCCTCAGTTAAAAAGGAAATGGGCTTCATCGATTCAACTCCTCTCTTATTTTCTCAAACCAAGCTTGCTTAAGCTTTGCTCCGACCAGACGCTTGCCGTCAGCTAAGTCTAACTTCTCTAGGAAACGGGCTTGTCCCAAATGGTAATTAGCTTCAAATCCAGTGATGGCTTGGTGTTGCTGAACATACGGGGCAATGCTTCTGCCATTTTCTGTGTATGGATTGATAGCGAACTGGCCTTCTAAAATCTTCTCAGCTGCTTTCTTGTACAGGTGGGCATTATAGTCCAGTAAGAGTTGGAATTCCTCGTCTGTCAGCTGATTGGCCTTGTTTTTGTTATAAAATTCGCCCAAATGACTGCTTTCTTTTTCTAAAAAGAGTCCCTGGTATTTCATAGACTTACTGGCTTCTGCTACTGCTCCAGCCAAACTCTTAACGGTCAGCAGAGATTGGACGGGTTCAGCCATTTCCAAGTACATAGCGCCAAAAAAGTTCTGCTCCCCTTCTCTTTTTAGGGCAGCAAGATAAGTCGGCAGTTGGGAATTGATCCCATTAAAGAAATGAGGAAACTGGAACTGGGTCAAACTAGACTTGTAGTCCACCACTCCTAGCGCTCCATCAGCTTTCAAACGGTCGATTCGGTCAACCTTGCCTCGCACATGGACACTGCGACCATTATCCAATTGAATAAAGGCTTGATCTTTACCACCAAATGTTGCTTCCTCTTGGATGGTTTCAATGGCTGGATTATGACGAAGGATGTGACCAGTTGTTCGAGCCACATCAAGCAGAACTTCCTTGGTAAATTGGGCTTCCAAACTTTCTTGATAAATAGCTTCAAATTCGCGTTCCTGGCTGGTTTCCTTGATGGCTTGTTCCAAACGCTGATCAAAGGAATCTTCATCAGGCAGTTTTAAGGCACGTTCAAAGATACGGTGCAAGAAATTACCATGGCTACGAGCATCTGGACGCAGGCGCACTTCTTCCTGCAAACCTAAGACATAACGGAGGAAATAACTGTATTCATTGCGGTAAAACTCCGTCAGACCAGAGGTAGACAGGTAAAACTCCTTGTCAACTGGATAGAGAGCCTGCAAGGTCTCTTTCTCTAATGGTTTGCTACTTGGACTATTTGGGATAGCTGGATTTGTAAGGCCTTTTTGATCTAGTTTTTTACCCATCACACGCGCCAAAACCTTGACAAAGGTCAAATCTTGCTCCCTATCACTCGTATCGCCCTGCTGATGATAGGCAACAAGGCTAGATAAGAGACTATGATATGACCCCATATCATCCTTAGACAGACCTTTGTGATGAATCTTCTTCTCTATCCGGCTAAATCCAAAACTCACCAGTTCCTGAAGATAGGCCGATTCCTTGCTCTCATTTTCATTGAGGAGACTTGGGGCGGATAACACCAACTGCTTACGGGCAGCATTAACTAAGGAAAGCATGGTATAGCGATTTTTCTTGAGGTTTTCACTGCTTGCAATCTGTAATTGCGCTCCCTCTTCAGTCGCTTGGTTTAGCCTTTGCCTTTCTTCATCTGTCAAAAGGCTGGTATTCTGCGCGATTTTTGGTAAATGATCCTGAGTCAGTCCGATAGCATAGACAAAGTCAGCGGTCAGAGGGGCAATCAAATCATAACTCTGCACCAGAACTGTGTCCACTGTTGCTGGAATAGTACGGTACTGAGAAAGGCTCATCCCAGAATGAAGCAAGGCCAGGAAGTCCTCCAGACTAACTTGTGAACCAGCAAAAACCGTCGCAAATTGTTCTAAAACATGACAGAAGGCTTTCCAAACCTCAGCTTGTCTTTCCTGCTCTAGAGCTTCCATAGTAGCTGTCAAGTCTTGCATCTGCTTGCTTAAAGTAGCGTTTTTTAGAAATGTACTCCACTTTTGCAAGAGATTTTCAGTCTTTTGCTTCCGACTGGCAAACAAGGTTTCAAGTGGAGCCAAAACTCGCAGACGAAGAGAATTTAAACGCTCTAAATCAAATTTTCCATGGTGGGATTTGGTAAAGGTCTGCTGAAAAGCAGGCAAGCCATTGATGCCAAGGTAGCGGAGATATTGCTCAAAAGCATCAATATCAGCCTGACTAAGGTCAGTATACAGACCAGTTCTGAGGAGATTAATCAAATCCTCCTGACGAAAACGGTAGCGTTTCAAACGCAAAATAGATTCGACATACTGAGTCAAAGGATGATGAGCCATGGATTCACTTCTACCAAGATAGAAAGGAATCTGGTACTGGTCAAAAATAGTTTTCAACGATAACTGGTAAGAAGCCACATCACCCAGCAAAATACGGAAATTCTTGTAACTCAGTTCTGGATGGTCATGTAATTTCTGACGAATGCTACGCGCTACTAACTCCAACTCCTCTTTTTGCGTCAAACAAGACCAGATTTGCAGATTTTCACTATCCTTCTCATTGATATCTAAAGCGAGTTCTGAGAAGTCATAAGAAGACTCTAGCAAACGAGAAGCCTTGTCAAAACTATCTATTTTCACATGAGTCTGAGAACGATCCTGAGCAGGTGTTTGGTATTTTGCCCCCAAATGATGAAGAAATTCCACACTGGCTTGATAGAGATTGCCTTCAGTGAACGGACTGGTATAGGCTTTCTTGCTTGCATAAGCACCAATGACAATCTCAACACCTTTACGCTGGAGCAGATCCACCACATGCTCTTCCTCGGCAGAAAAACGGGTAAATCCGTCAATGACCAAGGCAATCTGACTAAAATCACTACTTACCTTATCATTCTCAATAGCCTCAATCAAATGGGACAATTGACTTCCCTGAGCCAACTGACCTTGATTGAGATAGGCTGTTACTTTCTCAAAAATCAAGAGTAAATCTGCTCGCTTGTCCTCATCCGTCAAACTTTTCAAGTCTAAAAAATTCATCTGAGCAGTCGTCATCTCATGATAAAGTTCAATCAACTGCTGGATAAACTGTGAATCCTGCTTAATCGCACCATAAACACGTAAGTCCTTGGGATCTAGTTCTGCAAGACATTTATAAAAGGCCATCCCAAGACCGATGTCATCAAGACTGGTCTTAGCTGGTAAATCATTTAAAACCAAGTAACGAGCCATCTGAGCAAAGCGCGTGACAGTAATCGCAAAAGAAGCCTGCTGGGACAAGCATTCCAGCACAGCACGTTCCTTTTCAAATGAAAGAGAGTTGGGGGCGATGTAGAAAACCCGCTTGCCAGCAGCAACTAGCTCCTCCGCCTCTCTAGTCAAGATTTCTGTCAAAGAAGTCCGAATATCAGTATAAAGTAATTTCATCTCAGCCTCGTTTGAATTTTTCATTATCTTTTATTATACCATTTTTTAATTAAGCAATCCTGTAAATAATCGGTTCTTGCTCATCTATTGAAAAGAAAAATGCCGGAAAATTCCGACATTGTTTTAGTAAGCTAACTTCCTGAAAATAGGAGTAACCACAAGTCCCAGAAGGCAGTGATATTGATAAGGATATGAAGTACTATTGGATAGTAGAGATTTTTAGTCATGCGATACAATAGGGCTAAAATAAGACCCCCACTAGCATAAATGAAAAAAGCAAGAGGTGTTAAAGCGAAATTGATATGAATACAACCGAAAATAGTAGCAGAAAGCAAGATATCTCCGTACCAAGGTGAGTTTTTGAAAAAGGTTGTCATAAGCACACCGCGATAAATCAATTCCTCAGCAATAGGGCCGATGAAGCAAACTATGAGCAAGAAATAGGGTAATTCCTGTCGCCCTATCATTTCTATCGTTTCATTCAAAGAAATTTGATTTGAAGACGAGGGTATGAAATAAGACAAGAGGAAGTCAGACATATATAAAATGACGTAGCCCAGTAAAAGGTAGATAAAGTACCTCGGCTGCCACTTGAATTGCATAATTTTTCTACCTTCAAAAACTTTTAAATGGAGGACTGCTAAGAAAAGAACTCCACTCTCCATCAAAAGCAGAATCTGAAAGAATTCCCGACTTGCTGGTAAATAAGAATTTGCGAGGTGATTGAAAAGCCTCCAAAACCAAGTTGATTTGTAAAAAATTAAGGACAATGCTAGTAAAATTTGAATACTTCGTTTTTTCATATTGTACCTCAGCTTTTCTCCCCTCGTCTCTTCATATTACTAATAAATTTTACTTAAAATCTCGCAGCACTTCCTTTGCAAAGATGATTGCCTCCTCCAATATATCCTAAATCATAGGTGCCTCTGGGACAAAATCCATGAACCGGCAGAGTTAATACTGGTTCTATTTCCCAATCATATCTACCATTAAGATTTTTACCATAGGGATCTGCTCCACCTTGTATCAGCTCTAATTCTTCATTTGTTAGATTTATATTTTTTTTCATTAAAACCATGATGTATTCCTCCATTATTGTTCAGATTAGTTGAGTAATCTGCTACTCATAACTACTTACAAAAAAACTATTATATTTTAAGCTAGTTTTTTTATGCTTATCTAGTTGCAACGTTGACAAGTTTAGTATAGCACATCTTTGCAAAATATCCTCTTCAAATCTTGAATTGTCATCGAAACGTCCTAAACTGTATAATCAATCACCCCCTAAACTTTTAGCCTGATTTTTTCCAAAATATGCTATAATAAAAGCAAAACACCTAGAAAAGGAAGTCTTATGATTAAACTACTAGCCTTGGATATGGACGGAACCCTCCTTAATGAAGCCAAGGAAATCCCGCAAGCCCACATCACTGCCATTCACCAAGCCATTGAAAAAGGTGTCAAACTGGTTCTCTGTACAGGTCGCCCGCTTTTCGGTGTCCTCCCCTACTATAAAAAACTAGGACTGGACCTCCAGAACGAGTATGTCATTGTCAATAACGGTTGCTCAACTCACCAGACCAGTGACTGGAGTCTAGTTGACTGGCAAGAACTCAGTCCAGCTGACATTGAATACCTCTATGACCTGGCTGAAAAAAGCGACGTCCAGTTGACTCTTTTTGATGAGGAACATTATTTTGTTCTCGGCGGTAAGCCAAATGAAATTGTTCAAAATGATGCCAAGCTAGTCTTTTCAGATCTGACTGAAATTTCCCTTGAGGAAGCGACTAGTGGCAAGTATCGTATGTTCCAAGGTATGTTTTTAGGAACAAAAGAGCAAACAGACGATTTTGAGCAGCGTTTTGCGACAGAACTATGCCAACGGTTCAGCGGTGTTCGTTCGCAGCCTGTCATTTATGAAGCGATGCCACTTGGAACTACCAAGGCTACTGCTCTTTCTCGACTAGCTGCGATTTTGAAGATCGAGTCCTCAGAGATTATGGCCATGGGTGATGCCAATAACGATATCGAAATGCTCCAGTTTGCAGGACTTGGTATTGCTATGGGAAATGCTAGCAACCATGTCAAATCTCTTGCTAATGACGTCACAGCCAGTAACGAAGAAGACGGTGTCGCGCGTGCCATTGAGAAGTATATTTTATAGAGAAAAAACCCAGTTAAATCCTTAACTGGGTTTTTGACATTTTAAAAATCAGAAAACTTTAGAAACTCTTTAGAAATACTTGAACTTTCTTTGATTTCTATACCTTATACTAAAGTTAGAAAAATAAATCAAAAGGAGAGAATCATGAAAACAGTACTTGACATTCATGGATTGTCCAAAAACTTTGACAAACAAGCTATCCTTCAGGATCTTCATCTAACGATAAGAGAAGGAGATATTTATGGACTTATCGGAAAGAACGGAGCTGGGAAAACTACCTTGATAAAAATTATTACGCAACTACTGTTTGCGGATAAAGGAACTGTTTCTCTCTTTTCTAGTCAATCGGAAAATGAGTGGACCAAGGCTTTATCTCGAGTGGGTTCTGTTATCGAATCACCTGTAGCCCATAATCATCTAACAGCCTATCAAAATCTGAAATATTATTGTATGGTTCGCCATATTCCAAATGCTGATATAGTTATTCGAGAAATGCTGGATTATGTAGGTTTGTCAGATACAGGTAAAAAAGTCTTTCGTGATTTCTCGCTAGGAATGAAACAAAGACTTGGTATCGCCATTGCCCTCCTATCCAAACCTGATTTCCTGATTCTTGATGAACCTATTAACGGTCTCGACCCAATTGGAATCAAAGAATTTCGTCTCATGATCCAGCGGCTCAATCAAGAAAAAGGCATAACTATCCTCATCTCTAGCCATATCTTGTCAGAGCTCTATCTCTTAGCTAATCGCTTTGGTATTCTGGATCAAGGTAAGATTATCCGTGAAATCAGTAAAGCTGAATTTGAAACACTGAGTGAGGATTATATTGTGCTTAAAACAAGCGACAAAGAAAGAGCTTGTCAGGTATTGAAAGAACAAATCCAGCTCCAGTTTAAGGTTGTCAATCCTGACAATGAAATCCATATCTTTGGTAATGAACAAGATGTCAAACAGATTCTTAAGCAACTAACTTTGTCCGATGTTGCTATTGATGAGATTTACTTTGCCCGTCAAAACCTAGAAGAATACTTCACCCAATTGGTAGAATAGGAGAAAAATCATGATACATACCATTCAAGCAGATTTTTACCGTCTTTTCCGCTCCAAAGGATTTTGGATTACAGAACTCATTCTCTTTGCACTTATGTTAATGGGTGCTACTATCGGAGCTACAGGACATCTAATGTCAGTAAATACTACACCTGAAACAGAATTTCCGACCAAAGGTTGGGACGGCGTCCAAGCTCTTATCAACGCGTCTAGCAATGGTTCAAACCTCGTTTTTCTCTGCATCGTCCTGGCATGCCTCGTTCTTGGAGTTGATTTAATCGGCAAACTCTATAAAAATAATTTAACAGTCGGCGTTTCTCGTACAGAATTTTTCCTTGCTAAATTCTTTGTTCTAGCAAGTATCGCTCTCTTACAACTCATTACCAGTCTTGTGATTGCCTTTATTCCCGCGACTCTTCTAAACGGACTTGGTACAATGCCTGATGGTTTTGTTACTAATCTCCTCTTGACGATTTCCCTTCAATTTCTCTGCCTTCTAGCTTGGCTTTCGATTGTTTCCTTTATTCTCTACCTAACTCATTCTTATCTTGCCGTATTTATTGGTTATTTGGTCAGCTCTATCTTACTTTCTATGCCAATGCTTGTTTTCCCAGATATTGAAATTCTACGATATTTAATTCTAGATTTTGCCTATGCTATGACTACTAATAGTCAAGCTATTCTCTATACCATCTCGGTTTGCGTAACAGTCATACTTTTCTTCTCTCTCAGTGGCCTGACAATTTTCAAGAAGAAAAGCTTATAAAAAAGACCTCCTCTAGGATATAGAGGAGGTTTCTTCTGTTAAAAATAGATAAAGACCGAAAACCATTCTCCATCAGCAACTAGCTTCATTTCCGCTCCAAGAAGATGAACTAATTCCTCAGTAATATAGAGACCTAAACCAGAGGATTCTTCAGTATCTGACATATTTTCAGAATAAAAACGATTGCTGAGATTGTCTATATTCTTGATAGGTTTTTTTACAAGATTATCAATTTCCAAAACAAGCCTATTTTTTTCCTTTTTCAAAGAAAGTCGAGCCTCCTCCTTGCCGTGCTTGAGAACATTTCCAAGGAGGTTTTGTATAATTCGATCAAGCAAGTCCTCATCAGTCGTCGTTTTCAATCCTGGTTCAACGTTAAAATCAAGAACAATCTGTGAAGATTGGAAAACGTCGTAATAAGCTAAAGTCTTTTTCGTTATAAAAGTTGATAAATCAAGCTCTTCCAGTTTCGGTTTGACTGCTCCTTCCATCAAATGACGGTATTCGAGGAGAGCCTCCAACCGTTTGGAAACCAAATCCTGATGATGGGCTATTTTATTTAAGGTTTCTGAACTATTATCGGGGTGTTTTATTAGTTGCTGAGTATATCCTGAAGCGATTGTCAAAGGTGTCCGAATATCATGAGCGATGTTACTGATTGCCATATCTAGGGTACGCTTTTCACGCTTCATGATTAGCTGGTTTTGCTCCACTTCTTGAAATAGATTCTCAATTTGGTTATGTAGACGCAAAATGGTCTTTGAAAAGAAATTTACCCCAATCCTCTTCATGCTACCAGAGCGAATCTTTTCTTCCATTTGTCTGCTTAAATCTCTAATTGCTATATGATAGCGAATCAAAGAAATCGCCAAAATGATGTTAGTAAGGAGCAATATTGATATCAAAATGTAATTCATTATTTGTCTCCTTTTAATCGAACACCTACCCCCCAAATGGTTTCGATGTATTCGTGATTTGGATCCAGTTGATGTAGTTTCTTACGGAGATTGCTTAGATGAGTGTTGAGCGTATTGTCTCCAGGCAGGTAACTTTCTTCCCAAATCAATTCATAGAGTTCTTCTTTGGTGAAGATCTTTTTAGGATGCTGGAGCAACATTTGGAGAATCTGACACTCCTTCTTTGCAAGGCGAATGGTTTCAGTAGAATTGCTTATTTCAAAACTATCCGCATCGAACTGGATATTTTTAAAGTTTTGTACGAGATTATCAATTTCTCTTCGATCTTCTGACTGATGTTCACCACTTTGGCGTAATTGCACAGTGACTCTAGCAAAGACTTCATCTAAATCAAAAGGTTTTACTACATAATCATTGGCACCATCTAAGAGATATTGGCTGATGAGTTTTTTATCACCTAAAGCAGTAAGCATGATGACCGGAGTCTGACTAGTTTGTCGAATGGCTTGCAAGACTTGGTCGCCATTTTTCCCAGGGAGCATGATATCTAGCAAGACGAGATCGATGCCACCTTTGTCAAAATGCATTATACCTTCCGTACCAGAAAAGGCTTGGATCACCTCGTGTTCCTCTGCAAGAAGGGTTCTTAAAATTTCCTGGATGTCATTATTATCTTCAATTACAAGAATGCTCGCCATAAACCTCGTCCTTTCTAAAACTATTATAACATGTTTTGTTAGGAATTCCAGATACAGAAAAGCTCCTCTCACATTTTAAGCAAGAAGGAGCTAATGAATATTGAATCTACTTAAGCAAATAAGCAATCAGAGTTATAATCCATAGATGAGCTGGGTAGAAAATATAAAAGAAATATTTGCTCCAGCTGGTTTCTTTTCCTCGCTGTCCATTATACAAGGCCATAAAAGGAAATACGGTGATAAAGAGCCAGTCAGAATTGTAAAGCATCATTTCCAGTGTTTGGTACCATGTGTCGTATATTTGGATGGAAGTCACTAACAAGAAGGCCCACAGAAAGGCATATAGGAGATTTCGCAAGCCCTTGCGATTTCGACAAGAGTAACTAATCAAGAGAAATGGTAGCATGGTGATACCACCCTCGGTAAAAAGACTACCAAATATCAGAATACCCGCAACTCCAATCCGACGCCACAACTTCTCTTTTTGATCCAGCTCTTTTCTAGGAAAACCAATCCAAAGCATGGTGACACCGATGGCCAAAGTCAAGAAAATATTATTAGTAACCATTACACCCTTAGAGGCAAACAGAGTATTGAGAAGGCTATTTCCAGCAAACATGATAAGCGCCCAACTCCAGAGACGGATGAGGTAGTTTTTCAAGTTTCGAGTATGGATAAATCCTTCCATAGCCATATACGCAAACCAAACTCCCACACAACGGGTCAAGGCGTGAAAGATACCTTCCCACAAAGGAGAAACGATTCCGGTGATATGAGGGATATGGTCCAGAACCATTACTGCCGCCATCAGATACTTCAACTGCGTCGCATTCCATTTTTTCATAATAAACCTCTTTCTTTTTGATCTACATAGAGTATAGCATACATTTCCACGTATAATCGTACACCCATCTTACATTTAAAAGGCCTATCTTACATTTTTGTAAGACAGGCGTGAATATCAAAAATTTATTATGAAATTTACCTTCTAGTCGGTAATCCGTTGGTACATTTCTGGTCTTCTATCACGAAACAGTCCCCAGTTGAGGCGTTCACTTGCTCCCTTATCCAGGTCATAAGTTGCTAACAGAACAGCTTCTCCTTGTCTTTCAGCTCTCTCTAGAATAGCTCCTGTTTCATCCGTCATAAAGGAGGAACCGTAGAAGTCAAGACTAGAACTCTGTCCGCCATTTTCCTCACTAGGAGTGACTTCTTCCAATCCATAGCGATTGGCTGCAATAACTGGGACAATATTTGCTGCTGCGTGCCCTTGCATGGTACGTTGCCAGTGACCACAACTATCCGTATCTAAGATAGGCTCTGAACCGATAGCGGTTGGGTAAAAGAGCAATTCTGCCCCATTCAACGCAAGACAACGGGCTGTTTCAGGGAACCATTGATCCCAACAGATGCCGATGCCAATCTTAGCGTAGCGCGTATCCCAGACTTTGAAACCAGTGTTACCAGGCGTGAAATAAAACTTTTCTTGATAGTAATGATCATCTGGTATGTGGGTCTTCCGATAAACTCCTAACACTTCCCCATCTGCATCAATAACGGCAATAGAGTTATACAAGACATTGCCATCTTTTTCATAGAAACTAATTGGTAGAACAACTTCTAGTTCCTTAGCAAGCACTTTAAAATGCTGAATGGCTATATTTTCTGTCACCGACTGGGCATACTGGTAGTAGTCATACTGGCGTTCCTGACAGAAATAGGGACATTCAAACAACTCTGGTAAGAGAATGATTTGTGCACCTTGACCTGCAGCTTGTCGAACTAGACGTTCCGCTATTTGGATATTTGTTGCTACATCCTTGGCACATTGCATCTGGAGCGCTGCAACTCTTACATTTCTCATCTTTTTCTCCTATTCTGGGATTTGTTGGGTGATACAGTGGATATTGCCACCACCTAAGAGAATATCTCTGGCTGGTATTCCGACAACTTGGCGGTCTGGGAAACACTTGCTGAGGATATCTAAAGCCACTTGGTCGTTTTTATCTTGAAACTGGGGAACCAAGACTGACTTGTTGGCAATATAAAAATTGACATAGGAAGCCGCAAGACGCTCGCCCTCATAACGCTCCTCTTCCCCATCTTCATAGGTATAACCTGGTAAATCCTCCTTAGTAACAACCTGACGAATAGCTGGGATTGGAAGTTTATGAACGGTAAAGGGACGGCCTTTCGCATCAGTTTCCTTCTCTAAGAGAGCTAAATCAGCTACAGACATGGCATACTGGGGATCGCTTTTATCATCTGTCCAAGCCAAAACAAGCTCTGCAGGACCTACAAAGGCTGCAACATTGTCAACATGTTCATTGGTTTCGTCCTGATAAATACCATAAGGAAGCCAAATAACTTTTTCAGCTCCAAGGCTCTCTAGTAAGGTCTTTTCAATCTCCTCTTTAGTCAGGTGAGGATTACGACCAGGACTTAGAAGGCAACTTTCAGTCACAAGAATGGTTCCTTGACCGTCACTATGAATAGCTCCACCTTCCAGTACAAATGGTTTGGCATCGTAAACAGGTATATCTAAGACTTCTGCAAAGCGACCGGCTACTTGGTCATCTGCTTCATAATCTTGGTAGAGACCGTCAACAACACCACCCCAGGCATTGAAAGACCAATCTACCGCCAACTTTTCCCTTTTATCATTAAGAAGAATGGTCGGACCAGTATCACGCGCCCAGGCATCATTTGTCTGAATATCTAGATAAACAACCTTATCTCCTAGATAGGATTGTGCTTCAGATAGATAGTCCTCCTCAACCAAAAGGTAGACTGTCTCCCCCTGAGCAATCGTTTTGATAATCTGGCTAAAAGCTTTTTTTGCAGCCTTTCCTTGAAAAGGCCAAGATCCGGGTCGAGTCGGCCATATCATGAGAGTTCCATGATGGGGTTCATACTCTGCAGGCATTCGATAGCCTAATTTCTTTGGACTGTCCATCATGATAATCTCCCTTTAAAATCTTGATAGTCAAAGGCTTTGACTAAGCTGCAGTCACCCTGCTCGTCCATGAGATAGAGACTTGGCAATCCAATACCATTAAAGGTGTTATTTTTAACAAATGAGTAAATAGCCATGTCTTCAAAATAAAGTCTATCACCGATTTGGACTGGATTTTCAAAGCTATAATCACCAATCACATCGCCCGTCAGACAAGTATTGGAAGAAAGTCTATAGGTATGGGCTTTTTCCTGTGCCTCAAAGCCATTTCTCAAAGGTGGACGATAGGGCATCTCAAGTACGTCAGGCATATGGCAAGTCGCAGAGGCATCTAAAACCAAGATTTCCATACCGTTTTCGACAATATCTAATACCTCAGTCGCTAGATAACCCGCATTGAGCGCAATGGCTTCACCCGGCTCGATATAGATTTCAAGATTGTAAGTTTCTCGGATACGCTTGATTTCTGAAATCAGCAAATCCACATCGTAACCTTCTCTTGTGATGTGGTGTCCGCCCCCCATATTAAGCCATTTGACCTGATGCAAATAGGCTCCAAATTGCTCTTCTACTGCTTTCAAAGTTGTCTCTAAATCATCTGCTCCCTGCTCGCAAAGAGTATGAAAATGAAGGCCGTCTACCAATTCCAGCAAATCACTAGGAATCTTGTCTAGAGTGACTCCGAAACGGGATCCAGGGGCACAAGGATCATAGAGAGCGTGATCTCCTTGGGTTGAACACTGAGGGTTAAGTCGCAAACCCACGCTTACACCAGCATCCCGACAACGGGCCCCATGTTTACGCAACTGTCTCTCTGAGTTAAAGACGATATGGTCTGTTATCTCTAGCAATTCCTCCAAGTCAGCATCCTTGAAAGCAGGCGCAAATACATGGACTTCTCCTGGAAATTCTTCCCTAGCTAGCTTAGCTTCATAGAGTCCACTAGCTGTCGTACCTGATAGATGCTGGCTAATCAAGGGATAGGTTTTGTAGAGGGAATAAGCCTTCTGGGCAAGCAAAACCTTGCAGCCAGCTTCTTCTTGTACATATTGTAGAATTCGGCAGTTTGCTTCTAACTTGGCCAAATCAATAATGTAAGCTGGTGTTGGTACTTGTTCTAGCTTCATTAGTCCACCATTTGTGGATTTTCAACCACAACCCATGGTAAACCATACTCATTCAAAGCTTCCATGAATGGATCTGGATCCAATTCTTCAAGGTTATAAACTCCTGGTTGTTTCCAAGTACCGTTCATAACCAATTTTGTCCCAATCATGGCTGGAACACCTGTCGTGTAAGAAATTGCTTGTGAACCAACTTCTGCGTAACATTCCTGATGGTCGCAGACATTGTAGATGTAGATGGTCTTTTCAACGCCATCTTTGACACCTGTAAAGATACATCCAATATTTGTCTTACCAACAGTACGTGGACCAAGGCTGGCTGGATCTGGAAGCAAGGCTTTCAAGAATTGGATTGGCACAATTTCTTGGCCGTTAAAGTTAATAGTATCCGTACGAAGGAGTCCGACATTTTCCAAGCATTTCATGTGAGTTAGATAAGATTGACCAAAAGTCATAAAGAATCGAATCCGTTTAACTCCTGGGATGTTTTTGGCAAGTGATTCGATTTCTTCATGGTGAAGGAGATACATATCTTTTTGTCCAACCTGAGGGAAATCGTACTCACGCTTGATAGACATAGCTTCGACTTCGACCCATTTCCCATCTTCCCAGTAAGAACCTGGCGCAGAAACCTCGCGGAGATTGATTTCTGGGTTAAAGTTTGTCGCAAACGGATAACCGTGGTCACCACCATTACAGTCTAAAATGTCGATATAGTGGATTTCATCAAAATAGTGTTTAAGGGCGTAAGCAGAAAAGACGCTGGTCACACCTGGGTCAAAACCAGAACCAAGCAAGGCAGTCAGACCTGCTTCTTTGAATTTCTCTTGGTAAGCCCATTGCCATGAGTAGTCAAAGTAGGCAGTAAATCCAAGTTCTTTACAACGTTTCTCATAAATAGCACGCCATTCAGGGTCTTCTGTATCCTCAGCCTCATAGTTGGCTGTATCGATATAGTGGACACCTGTAGCCAAACAAGCATCCATGATGGTCAAGTCTTGATAAGGCAAAGCTACGTTCAAAACAGCTTCTGGTTTGTAGCTTTCGATCAAGGCAGTGACTTCTTCTACCTTGTCAGCATCAAGAGCAGCTGTCTCAATCTTTGTACTTGTTTTGTCTTCTAATTTAGCCTTCAAGTCATCACATTTTGACTTGGTACGGCTAGCAATCATAATCTCTTTAAATGTTTCGCTATCTTGACAAATCTTTGAAATAGCAACTTGGGCAACGCCCCCACATCCAATAACTAATAAACGACTCATTTTTTTCCTTCCTCTTCTTCTAAAATGTCTTCTACATACTTGGGCAACATAAAGGCACCGACGTGTAGGTTTGCAGTATAGTATTCAGTAAATAACTGACGTTTTTTCCAGCCTTCCTTATCAAAATCTTTGACGGGGTGATATTTTTTCGATGCAAATCCAAACAACCAATAGCCAGCAGGACTGGTTGGGATATGCGCCTGATAGACTCGGCTGATTGGAAAGGCTTGATTGACCTTGCGGTGCATACTTCGGCAAGCAGACTCGTCTTCGTCAAAGAAGGGACTCCCATGCTGATAGATCATGATTCCGTCCTCTTTGAGAGCCCTATAACTATTGCCGTAAAATTCCTTGGTAAAGAGCCCTTCCGTATGTCCAAATGGATCTGTTGCATCGTTGATGATAATATCGTAGTCATCTTCACAGTTTCGTAAAAAGCGTAGTCCATTTTGGTAGTAAATGGTGACACGAGGATCATCTAGCCCCGCAGCAAAATCTGGGAAATACTCACGACAGACTTCAACCAGCATCTCATCCGGTTCCACAATATCGATTTGTTCCAATTCTGGATAGAGGGTTAATACTTGAGCAACACCACCGTCACCACCCCCAATAACCAAGACTTTCTTGGGATTTGGGTGGACAGCCATGGGAACGTGAACAGTCATTTCGTTGTATACGAAATCATCCGCATCTGAGAATAAGACATGCCCATTTAAAATCAGTATTTTCCCAAAAGCTGGCGTATCCAAGACTTCGATATCCTGCCATTCACTTTTACCAGCGTAAAGTTGTTTGGCTGTTCTCAAGGACAATTTCACATCTGGAGTATGAACTTCAGAAAACCATAAATCCATCTAGTTCTCCTTTCTTTCAATGACGTTGATGCGATTGACCTCTGGATCTTCCGTCCCTTGGAGAGAGCAACCACGTTCCTTGGCAAATTGGATATAGTCTACAATTTCTCGTGTAATGTGTTCACCTGGAGCCAAGATAGGAATTCCTGGAGGATAGCACATGACAAATTCTCCACAGACTTGTCCAACCGACTCATCCAAGGTTAAACTTTTTCTTTCTGAATAGAAGGCTTCTTGTGGAGACAGCACCAACTCGGGCTGAATATATTCACCAGCTATCAAGTCTTTTCCATCTCTCGAGTAAAGTCTCTTAATATCAGCTAAAGCACCGACCAAACGCTCGATGTCTTGGATGCGGTCACCAATGGAAATGTAGGCCAAGATATTGCCAATGTCGCCAAACTCGATCTGAATATCGTATTCGTCTCGCAAGAGATCATAAACCTCTATCCCTGTTAGCCCAATACCCTGAGTGTAAACTGACAGCTTGGTTACATCAAAATCACAAACAGACACACCGTCTATCAACTCTTGTGAGTAGGCATAGTAACCACCGATAGCATTGATTTCACGACGAGCGTATTCGGATAGCTCAATGACTTTCTCAAAAGACTCTTTGCCACGAAGGGCTAAGTTCCGTCGAGAAATATCTAGACTAGCCATAAGTAGGTAAGAGGCAGATGTAGACTGGGTCAGGTTGATAATCTGACGAACGTACTCAGGATTCATCTGATCACCAACTAAAAGAAGCGAACTTTGAGTCAAACTCCCACCAGACTTATGCATAGAGACCGCCGCCATATCAGCTCCAGCGTCCATAGCAGACAATGGCAATTTATCTGTAAAATGCAAATGCGCTCCATGGGCTTCATCCACTAAAACCAGCATGCCCGCTTCATGAGCCATTTCCGTTAAACCCTTGAGGTCTGAACAAATTCCATAGTAGGTAGGATTGTTGATTAGGATAGCTTTAGCATCTGGATGTTTCTTAATGGCCTGGGCAACCCGGTCATTTTCAAGACCTAAAGCGATGCCTATTTTAGGATCTACACTCATCTCGATATAGATGGGAATAGCACCACATAGAACCAGCGCATTGATAGCAGATTTGTGGACATTACGTGGCAGAATAATCTTATCTCCCGCCTTGCAGGTGGAAAGAATCATAGTTTGCACCGATGAAGTTGTTCCACCAATCATGAGAAAGGCATGGGCTGCTCCAAAAGCATCTGCAGCCAATTCCTCCGCATCCCGAATAATCGAAATGGGATGACCAAGATTATCCAAGGGTTTCATCGAATTAACATCAATGCCAACACATTTTTCTCCTAACAGTTCGACCAGTTCTGGATTTCCCCGCCCTCGCTTGTGACCTGGCACATCAAAGGGGACAATCCTTTTCTTGCGTAGCTTGACCAAGGCCTCGTAAATTGGGGCTTGGTTTTGATCTAACTTCTTCAAGACATACTCCTTTACCGTATTTTTAGCACCTCAAGAAGATAAAGGCGACTAAAAGTTGACTTATGAAAAAAGAGCAGGTTTTCACCTGCTCTGCAATCTTCTGACGTGTGTATTTTGGTTTCTGTTGAGTATGTCTGTTCCTGATGTTTCCTAACTCTCTAGTAGCAAATATTACGTACTTTATTGATCGTTTCACAAGATGACGTGTGCTTTCACCACACTAAAATTTATGAATTAGGACAAGCGTCCTAACATCAACTTATAAAAGTAGGCTTTTAACCCTATCAATAATGCGGCTTTTCAACCACGCTTCGGCATTCAACCCTGCCTGTCCGTAGGCATTTTTTACTCGGGTTTATATTTGCTAGAAAACATCATCTCATTTTCTAAGCCTTATAACTATACCATGTTTACAAGAGCTTGTAAAGTATTTTATGAAAGTTTTTTAAACAATTTCTTTTTTTGTTCGTGAAATATTACTCAACAATAAAAAGAAATCGTTTTAAATTGAAATTAAAAAACAAAAAAAGGAACTAAATCGATTAGTTCCTTTGTTGAATCGTAAGTATAGTCAGTTATTCAAAATCTTATCTACTTATCTCGTGCTACTTGAACAGCTAGTTCAAAATCAGTCATCATATAATTTTCATCTAGGCGGATGAGACCATAGTACTCATTCCAAAATAGCGAATCGCTGTTGCTGGACCACTTTAATCCATACCATAGTTGAGTGACATCACTTGTATTTGATGGCGGAATTGACCATAGATGCTTCTTGAAAGTTTCTTGAACAAGAGAAACATCCAGTCGTGTAGTCAAGTCAAGTTCATTTAATTTGAAAGTAATAGAATGTTTTTTCGCTGCCTCAATACTGTCCTTGTTAAATCGAACCTGAATAACCTTAGAATCTTCTATAGCCACATCATGGTCCTCAGCACCGTAAAAGGAAATACTGCCCAGTACTATGCCATCTTTTGCTAGGAGGTAGGGAGCATAAGGAACAGCATTGCTATCAAGCCTGAAGCCTTTTTCGATGGTAACTGTTTTATCTCCAGGATACTTTTGGAAACTACCATCTGTCAGGAGCTCTTCGTAGTCGCTAGCACCATCGCTCTGTCTTACATAGATGTCAAAACCGGCATCCATCAGCTCACTGGCTTTAGTTTCTGCTAAAATGATTTTACTTTCATTAATTTGCAAAATTGGTGCTTGAGGTGGCAAACCAATCGTGAGATTAAACATGACTCCTACCAGAAAGACCATAAAGGTTATAAGGAGGGCAAGTAAAGACTTTCCAGTCCTTTTTCTTGCATTGAAAAGAGCCATTATAGCTGGGAGGAGGATCATTTTGGCTAAAATAGAATTCCCAACACCACCTCTATTTAAGGTCTGAAAAGCAAAGACTCCTGCAATAGCAATCAGGGACAGGTAGACCAAAATCTCACCTAGACCCAGCTTTTCAGTTCGAGTTTGTTGGTTTACAGGCGTTTCGTACAATGACTGCCCATTCTCTTTCCTCTTTTTTAGAAAGAGATAAAAGCCCAGACCAAGTAGCAGATTAAAGATTGCAAAAACTATTAAAGTACCTATTATCGCCGTTCTAGCCATGGCTCTCTACTCCTTTATGTTCTCTCACAAATCTTATCTTTCTCTTTAGTACCCAATTCCCAATCAATAAAACCAGCAAGAAGAAGGGGCCGCCTTCTATCAGCACAATGGGTAAAGCCACTAGAGCAATCATTCCCATCTTTTTATCTTTAAGAATATTGCTGATATTTCTAGCTCTGTTTCCCAAGAAAGTGCTATAATGGAGCTAAGAAATTGTTTTATTGAATGTTAAATAGGGGGGATAGTCATGTTCACTAGTATTGTTTTGGCTTTTTATGCTCTTTTCTTTCTATCCTTGTCCTTTACTATCTATCTCTATATCAGACTTCTAGTTGCTGTTAAAAAAGGCAAAGACATTCCCAAATGGATTTATAAACTTGGTCATGCTGTTCAAGGTAGAATTCACGTTGACTATGAAGAAATCACTGATACTAATGCCCTTAAAGAGATTCATTGGTTCTTGCTGATCTATTTAATCGTAAATCTACTCGTATTGGCTGGCTTCTACTATCATAGTAATAGTTTTCTACAAGCATTTTATGAATGTTTAAAAAAAACAATTTTTCATCGTACTTGTTAGTATGGTTATAAAAAGTATCGGCAAATTAATCGTATTAGCTATAAGAAAAAACTTTCAAAACAGTCATGCCTATGCATCAACCAATGCTTTTATTGGGACAGTTTTTTTAACAAGCTATGTGTTTATGTTCTGCATCATGATGAGTGGTCTTCCAGCTCAACCTGTTCCAGTCACCATTCAAAATACCACAGTCATTATCGGAGAGACCAAGGCTTCCGAGCTTTTAGAGCAAGGTTTCACATTCGAAGATAAAGGTGCAAATAGTCCTATCACCAATCCTAAAAACGACCACTTCTACTATGGTCAACTTCTCGAAGTCAAGCGGGATAATCAGTCCTTTGGCTTTATGAGCCTCACTCCCACAGGTAAAGATACTGATCAGATCAAAAACTGCGTCATCACCTATTACAGAACACCTAAGGATAGCAAGCAACTAGATAAAATTTCCATCAATCATGTCAAGCTAGCCAATCTCAAGCTTCAAGATTTTCAAACACGAAAATTAATCGATATCTTTGAAGTCAATCCTGCTGATTACAATGTCGCTGAGACGGACTCAAACTACATCCTAACCATTCAAACGGCAGATTACGACCTCTGGAAAAGATACAGGATTGAAGCCAAGTTCAATTCAGATGGTTCCATAGATCGTTATGGTGTTAGAGCTCAACACAGTATGTGGGAATAAGATAGTATCATTTCAATACGAGCAAGTATAAGATTAAGTAAATGATTAAAAACTACTTAATCTTATGCTTGTTCATTTTTTCTTGGAAAATACCTGTCAGAATTTGGCGCAATTCTTCTCTTTCCTTCTCAGGAATCTCACCACTTCTCTTGGCAACTGCGTAGAGCTCTGGATGTTCGATAGAAATACGCTTTATTGTCCGAGTTGTTGCGTGTTTTCGCACGAAAAAGGGAATGCGTTTGATCCATTCCTGAGGTACTAGGGCAAGGATTTTCGCAGCGGTTTCCTTATCGCTAATCTCAGATGTTGTCAATCCTTGCTTAATCATCTCTTGTTCTTTCTCAGTAAAATCTTTTAATTCCATATATCTACTCCTTATCTTCAACAACTTGTTTTTGTATGAGAGCTATTCTAACTATTCATGAAAATGGTTTATCTAGATACTCACGTGTATGTTTCCCTCTGTTAAAAAATTCTTATTCTTTCGGTTGAGAATATACTTCGATATGCTGACCTAGTACCTTGATTTCTACAGGTAGATTATCGGATTTGTCACCATCAACATCCGTTTCCAATTCACTATCTGAAGAGAGTTTTATATGTCGAGCTTTCAGATACTCGATATTGTCATTTACGACAACATCCCCTTTTAATAAATCAGGGATAACTGACAATTTAGTAAGAATTGACGCATCTTTTAGAATCAAAATATTAGCATAACCATCCTTGTCTTCATCAAAGATTTTTTTGTCAGCGAAATAATTTGTGAGGAGAACTAAAACATGACTGGCTGGGCCAATGTAATTACCATTATCAGTCTCAACTTTAATGTTAAATGCTTGATCTGTAACCACAGACTTCATGGTATTAATCGCATAGGCGAGCATACCAAACTTTGTTTTATCTTCTATCCCAACGTTGTGGATAGCTTCTGGCAAAGAGCCAATACTAAAGATATAACCAAAATAATTTCCATTTGATTTTCCAATATCAATCTTGTTTGTAGAACTGAAATCAAGCTCGTCAATAGCACTATCAATATCCTGAGAGATTTCTAATAGTTTCGTAATGAGATTTCCAGTTCCTCCTGGGATAATCGCCAGTTTAGGAATATAGTCTTTTTCAGCGATACCAGAAATTACTTCATTGACAGTCCCATCTCCACCAAAAACAAGAACAGCATCATAATGCTCTCGAGCAGCTTCTTCAGCAAAGTTTGTTGCGTCTTGCGCTTTTTCGGTAATTTTAGTTTCCACGTGCTCAAAATAATCTTTGGCTTTATTCTCCAGTTTGGCCTTATAATCCAGAGCTTTTTCACCTCCAGATGTTGGATTAATAATCACCATAATTTTATTCATTTATTGTTCTCCTGTCATTAGATTTTCTTACTTTAACTAACCATCTCAAGTTTGGTCCATATAAATTTTGATCGCTTGGTATTCCTGCTCTTTAGCATAGGCAAACACCTCTGAAGCTCTAATGTAATCAAAGATATTTTCCTCTAAATCTTCATCCCAGATCGATTCATGAAATATTTCATTCTCTTGACATGCTTCATAGAAAATATCGAGGTGAACCTGATAAAACTCTTCATCTTCATTTGAGGCTTGTCTTACTAAGGATAGTTGAAACATTGGCTTATCAGATATAGCTGTAAATGTCCCTGTTTCAAATAAAATCATCTCATCCTCAATAGGCTCACGACACAAGTCTTCAAAGATTGCTACCATTTCCTCTAAGGGCATCTTATCGGTGATTCTTTCTCTTAAAAATTCAAGTGATTGCTTCATATTTTTTCTCTTTCTAGATGGTTTTCGTTCTTAGAATAATCTTATTAAAAAATTGAATCCCTACACCTTTTATTATACTACATAAACAGAAAAAAAGACCTAACCAGCGGGCCCTTACCTTTGTCTCAGTCTAGATCTTTTTGATAATCGGAAAAACCTCTGTAAGGACGTCTATCCCAAAATTAATTCCCTGTACTTGGTAGTGATAGATTGGGGCTAAGCAAAATTTAAAACTCACAGATACAACTTTCACCTCACATTCTTTAGAAATTCTCACGATTAACTTCTTCAAAATAGTCATCCAGATGATGGTAGATTTGCATATCTTCTTCTGAACCATCTTTCAAAACTGCAAATACCTTCACTTTATCATCATTGACAAATACGAAATTATGTTCACCAAAATAAGCCTGATAACCCTTGTCAACTAAGGTCCAAAGTTCATCTTTTGTTAAACCAAAAATATCTTTTTTTACAAGATAGGTTTTCCTGATTTCCATTTTCATGATAGATATTTCTCCTTAAGAAACTAGCAATGCTAAAGGTTTACTATTTGATGGTCAATCAGATCACACAAGACGTGATAGCAACTCAAAACGAACTTTGGTTGGCTATTGAATAGCATTCATCTCTTCTTTCACGTATCCCTCTACATCTTCAGCCTCTACAAACAACGGGTCTAAGTGACATAGGAAGTGCCAATCTTCGGTGTCGCGTTTTCTGTAGACAATCGCTTCACCGTCTTCACTTCCGAAAAAGCTTCTGTCGACTGCGTACCCTTTGCTTTCTAAGAAAGCTTTTGCCTTGCGGAAGTTTGCTTCTCTGGCTTCGACATAAGCTTTCACTTCATCGTTGTTAACGACATACGCGTCTACTTTTGTAGCTCCTTCGATCACTTTATCGTTTTTAAAGGATAGATTCGAAACCTCTTTCCAAATAATGTCCACATTTTCCTCAGAATTAAACGAAAACCTAGATAAAGGGACAATATTTCCGTTAAAGACAATCTCCATATAATCCGGTAGATTTTTTGAATTAAAATATTCCACTTCAAAACCATCTTCGTTTTCTAATGTATACCCAGGGATTTGAGTTACAAATTCCCGTCCTTCTTCTAAAGTCTCAAATAAGACTAAATCCTTTGAATAATTGTTTTGGTACAATTCTAATAGATACATCATTAATCCTTCCAATATTTGGATAGATGATAGTTTTTTAGCAAACTAATATATTTAACACGTGAGGATAGAGATTCAAGCATTCTTTTTTACCAAATAGGATTGATTGCTAAAAATTTCACCAGCTTACCTCCTCTTATCTCATCCTCAATTATAACACGTTTCCACTTACATATCAGATATTTATTATTGGACCAAATAACCTTTTGAAATAGAAAACAAGCTCACCAATTCATCAAGTCTATATTTTTTATGAGATTCTTCTTGATGTTAGATAAAGGGCTTCGACTTGCAAATCTATGGTATTTGATTCTGCTAACTTGTATAGCAGTAATAACATGCATTTTACTAATGAATAAACAAAAATCTGAGTAAATAGCTGAATAAAGCAAAATGGATTAATTACACCATTAATTTAAAAGAAAAAAGTGACGAGTTTATTTGTTATCTCGTCGCTTTGCTGTTTTTCAGTGGTCAAGCTCATGACTTGGTTAAGTTTGTTTCTGCCTTTTCTTCTCAAAAGGTGATAACTCTTTGCCCTAGTATTTGCTCAACTTCCTTAATCTTATTTTTCAGAGTTTAATACTGACTAATTAGTATCCGTTATGATATCGAAACTTCTTTCTCCCATCGTCTGAGCACATCTTTTAAAGGCTCATCTAGATAGGTATAGGCTTTGTCTTTAATCCAATCAGGTATACCATAAGCAGCTTCTGCAATACTTCCTGTGATGGCAGCAAGAGTATCACTATCCCCACCAATAGAGATAGCATTTCTGATAGCATCCTCAAAGTCTGTACTTTCAAGAAAGGCAATGATAGCTTGAGGTACCGTATTCTGGCAAGTTTCATTGAAACGATAAGTAGGACGAATTTCATCTAGTGTTTGAGAAAGATTATATCCATACTCTTGTTCTATATGCTCCTTGATAAGTCTCTTACACTCTGTAGGATTATCGTTGATCGGTTTTCCATAGTCACCACTGTAACCTCCAAAGTAATAACGACACATAAATATAGTATCAGACGTCGCCATAGCTCCTTTGACACCCTCTGGATGGTTATGAGTCACCTCTGCAGAAAGTCGTGCAACCGCTTTTCTGGACGGCCAGGCTCCCGTTCGTGCACAGAAACTACAATCCATGGTCCAGGCACATGGGAGAAACACGCATTGCTGAGCCATTTCCAAAGCTATTATAAGGTTCTCGATCGTCGCCATCAACCCAATTCCCAAATCTTGCACCGTAACCTGCATCGGGATACATCCTACCATATTATTTCATGGCGTCAATAAAGTCATCCTTCTGACCGCCATTCATAATGGCTTCTGCAACAGCACAGGTCATAACCGTATCATCCGTGAAAAAACAATCCTCACGAAATAAAGGAAAACCCTTCGTTTTGATATTATTCCATTCGTAAACTGAACCTACAATATCTCCAATAATTGCTCCTAGCGTGGTATTCCTCCTTACAAACTATTGGTTGAGACTGACATTTCTACTTTTCATACTCGTCTATTCTATCAGCATATTCAGTCAAAAGTTTTTTTGAATAAATTTTTTCATTACTTGAATTTCTAACTTCTTTCCAAAGGATGGAAGCTACTTTTAGTTTATTCGAGTAATTGTGACTATTTTCGTCTGCACAGAAATCCTTTAGAAATTGGTTCCATTGACAAACCGAATGATCATACTTGGCATAATCTGAATTTCCATGATAAACTTTTAGCATATCCTGTATTGTGAAACTCAAATCATTGTCGCTTTTTACTTTTCTCCAAGCAGTCGCCATATCGGCAGTAAATTTAAAGGGCGAAACATCTGTTAAAGTTGAGAAATATTCTCTAAAGTGTGCGTTAAAGGAGAATCCACATTCAAGTAAGGGCGTATCTAAGGTAACGACTTCTACTCGTTTCTTTTTCCTTTTTACTGTTGATTTTTTAATCAATTTCCCCTTAAAGTACTGCTTAATAATATCATTGAGTTCCTGTTTTGTACCTCTATATTCAAGCCCTAATGACTTGCATATCTGTGAAAGTTCATCCCGATACCAATAGTATTTGCTAAACTCATCAAACGATGCGATTTTATCAAACTCAGGTCTGCTCTCTATCAATATAATGCCTCCTTAAAAACAGTTTAGGTTTTCATTTCTAAATAATGGAGTTTTAGTTTCTTTATTCTGAGGATTAGCTACGTTTCGCTAACAAACTCACACACTCAGCGGTTCGGACTTACCGTATCACCCGTGAAAAAACAATCCTCACGAAATAAAGGAAAATCCTTCGTTTTAATATTGTTCCATTCATAAACTGAACCCACAATATCTCCCACAATTGCTCCTAGCATCAGATTCCTCCTTATGACATATCAGATTCATTACACATTTCCAATGGTTCACTCTTTAAAAATGGTGCCACCAAATCAATCCACTCTTGAGGCAGGTAAGCTGACAAATAGCCGTGATTATAGCCCTTTGCTTCATACAAAATCGTATTCGGACGAAGCTGCTGAAACAATCTAGCTGACTCTTTCACATAGTTCAATTCTTTTTCACCATAGATATACAGAACCTGCGCCTTGCTAGCAGAAATCGTGTTCTTGAGCTTGTAACGCCCCATATATGTTTTGTAAATTGTCACCAATGTTTTGACAGGCGTCCTTGGCAAATCCTCTAAATAATAAACTTTTATTTCCTCTGGATAAGCCAGTTTTGGATAGAGTTTATTCATCATGCTTAACTGAAGTTTGCAAGAGAATTTATTGAACATCAGTTTACCAAATAGAGACACTAGAAAGATGCTGATTTTAGCTAACCTTGGTTGAGGAATACAGAGGCTTCCATCTATGATGGCCTTCTCAGCAATTTCACTGTCTAAAGACAAAAGCTCCATGGCAATTTGACCACCAAGTGAAACACCACCGATTGCAAACAATTTCCCACCACAGTTTGCTTTGATATAGTCTAGAATCTCCAAAGCAGAATCTTCAGTAGAAACATAATCAAGTTGATATTCCTCGCCGTGGCCATTCAAATTGGGTAGAATAATACGGTATTCTTTTGACAAGATTCGTGCTTGACGAAGATAATTCCACCAAGAACTGCCACCACCATGTATCAGTAAAATAGGAGGCAAATTCTTATCACCAAATTCATGGAATTTCATGTTTAAACTCCTTACTGTAGAACTTTCACTAGATAAATACTTGTTAAATCAGTTTGAACAAGCAGTGATGCCTCATCAAATAGAAAAGTCTCTAACATTGATTATCTAGAATGACCACACGTTACTTTCAATAATGGATATCCTGATCTAAATTTTAGAATGTTGTTTCCTTACTAATTCTATTACTCGCCAATATAGTATAAATCAAATAACCAATAAAAATGATAATAAAAATAAGATTAATTTTTAACACAAAATAGAGATTTAACAAATTTGCGAACGCATGAAATAATATACAGTATCCCACAGATTTCGTTTGACGGTAAAGAAGCCCTAAAACAAAACTTAAAAATAATGTATATATAAAAAATAAAATAAAAGGAAATCCTTGATGACTTTCTCCAACTATAAACCATAAAGGCAGATGCCAAATTCCCCAGATTGAACCTACAATCAAATTAGATTGCCAATAAGTATATTTTTTATCAAGTAAAGGTTGTAGTATACCTCTCCATCCTAACTCTTCATGTCCGCCACCAAAAAAAATTAATTGAATAAAGAATAGTGGCATCAGATAAATGGATACTCCGTTTAATTCTAAGGAAGATACAGAGAATAGTATCAAAATTGCTAACAAATGAATAATGAAATAAATACTACTACTTTTTCTTTTAGTAAATACAAAATGTTTAAATTTTATATTATTCCTTTTCAAATAAAAGCCACTTGCAATAGCTGGACCAAGTGCACCAACTATATGTAATATTCTTCCTATAAATGTCTCTAATCCCAAAATATGAGATTGAGTAAATATGGCAAGAAGCCCCCAAGCTATATAAGTAATTCCAAATGTAAAACAAAGATAATTTTTTAAATTCTTTTTGTCAATTTCTGTCATTTTATCTTCCTAATCCTGATTATTCTATGTATAATATTTTTTTACTGCTTCTTAGTTGCTCTCGATTATAACTACCTATATTCTATCACAAAAATAGGAGCAGTTTAATTGACTGTTCCTGTTTTTTATTACAAATATTCTCGAACAATTATCGTCACAACAGAATATAATTCATAGTTTACGTTTAAGTACTATTTTGTTACTAACTAGCTAGCAAAAAGAGTGAGGAAATCAAACGTTTCCACCACTCTTTTGTATTCTATTATAGATAAATCGATGTTCTTTCACTATCTATTTACTCTGTAATTTCAAATGATTTATCTTTCAGATTAGCTCTTAATTCTGCCACTGTATTGGCATCGGTATTGGTCCAGCTGATGCGAATAGTATTAGCGTCTTCCATGTCAACAGCAAACTCTCCATCAAATGCTGCGCTGGTATTACGGAATTTGAGCAGATCGAACAAGGACTGCACAACTGGGCGTTGAACTTCTCGCTCAATTTCTTCCAAATCATAATAGTGACGGTTGATGTTGCGGCCTTCTTTGGTTGATTCGAGCAATTCGATATCATTTTCTCCTGACAACAAGCCAACGTAGTAAATCTGCGGAATACCTGGTGCAAAACATTGAAGCACACATGCCAAGAGATAGGCTTGGTCATCATTTCCTAAAGTTGAATAGTAGGTACAATTTATCTTGTAAATATCCAAATTGTTGTAGGCCTCTGAGCTGTAAATCTTTTTGACATTTGCTCCTTGGGTATAGAAGGCTTCTCTTGTCGCCTCTGTTTCAACATCTGTTAGCAAGTCCTTGACATCGACCACTCCGATACTATCGTGCGTGTCCAAGGTTGTAAATTGCTTGCGAGGGCAGATTTCCATCCAGTGAACAAGACGGTTGACATTACCTGAATAAAGAGCATGAAGAACCAGCATCGGAAGGGCAAAGTCATAGACATAGTAGTCTTGCTCAGCGATTTTTTGCTGAATGGTGTAATGTTCATGAATTTCTGGAAGAATTTTCACTCCTTTTGGTGCCAATAGCTGACGCGGAAAATGAAGCATTTCCCAAATATCTGGCTCAACAAAGAAACAGTTGGTGCCGATTTTCTTATTGGCGTAGGCAAAGGCGTCCAAGCGAATAATGGAAGCTCCGTGGTCCGCCAGCTGTTCCAGATTTTCCTGAATAAAGCGACGAGTTGTTTCTGTTGTCACATCGAGGTCGATCTGTTGCTCATCAAAGGTACACCAAACTTTTTCCTCACTACCATCAGCAAACTTGGCAATGCGATAGGGAGCACGTGGCTTCCGTTTGTAAATCAGGTCTACATCTTCCTGAGTCTGCCCACTGTTTGGCCAAAAGTTTTTGTAGCGGATAAACAAATCCGCATAGGCAGACTCATCTTTCTTTTCTAGGAAATCAAGGAAAAAGGCGACTTGGCTGAGATTAAGACCTACTTCAAGTCTTTCAGTTTTTTTCCAAGACTGTCTGAATAGGTAATTAACATTGCTTGATTTTTTACTTTCATAACTTGCTCTATTTACCTTCCTCAAAGCGTTTATAGATTGCTATAAATTCCTCAGCAATCGTTCGAAAACCTTCTGCACTCATTAACTGATCCTCAGCGTGCATCAGAAGTAGACCTGTTTGGCTTAATTCTCCATTCATTTCTTTTGTCAAAAGTGAGTGGTGAGCATTGTGTCCCTGTACAAATGCTTCTTCGCCTTGTTTAATTCTATCTTTAGCCTGCTCGAATTCACCCTGCTTAGCCAATTGAATAGCATTGATGTACATAGATTTTGCTGTTCCTACATAGGTGATAATTTGAAAACACACTTCGAGTACTTTTTCGTCCATTTTAATACCTCTCTTACCAATCTTCGTCTTCTAAATCGCTTGTTTCTTGTATTACAGCTTGTAAAGCTTGTTTATCCATCTGTTTAATAAACGGATAATAAACAAAGAAAGACATAACCAAAATAAGTGTTTGCAACAAGGCTGTTTTCCAACCACCGATGATAAATCCTGAAATAATTGGAGGACAAGTCCACGGAACTTGAACGGCACCATACATAGGCGTCAGTCCAAAATAAATCGCTGAATACTGGATGATACAAGATAAAATAGGCGTTAATATAAAGGGAGTTGCTAAAACTGGATTCATTACAATCGGCAAACCAAAGAGCACCGGCTCATTGATATTAAAGATGGCTGGAACCATTTCAAGACGTCCAAGAATTTTTAGTTGTTTTGATTTTGCAAATGCAACCATGTAAACTACCAAACCAATCGTAATCCCGGCACCTGTAACATTGATAAATTGATCAAAAAATTGAATCGTCACAATATGACCACCATTGGCTAGATTTAATTCAAGGCCCTTATCCAAAATGGCTTGGTTTTCCAAAGCATTCGCCTGTAGCAAGCCACTCATGATGCCACCAACTACAGTTGAGCCGTGCACCCCAAACATCCATAAGAATGGTACAAGGAAACACATAAGCACCGCACCAAACAATGAGTCAGTCAAGCCTTGCATTGGTGTTTGAATAAGATTATAAATCACTTCAATCGTTGTGACCTTAAACAATTGTTCAACAAGTCCGACAAAGATCGTTGCCGCTGTGATGATAACAGTAGCAGGAATCAAGGCTGAAAATGCGTTGGCTACACCAGTTGGTACGCCATCTGGCATTTTGATTTTGATATTTTTCTTCAAAAACCAAGAATAGCTTGCTCCTACAATCAAACCAACGATAATGGCACCAATCATCCCTTTCCCGGAAGTCCAATCCTTCAGAATAATGTTACCAACTACATCCCCATTTTTAGAAATCAAACCGGAGGGCTGGATTAGCAAGAAAACTGCTAGGGCAATGACACCTGCCCCAAGCGGCTCCTGTTTTTCTAGCTTAGCATAGGTATACGCAATCCCAATGACTGTTACAATCGCACTGATATTAAAGGTTGCACCAATTGCTTGATTGAGAACAGGGGTAATACCACTAGTTTCTAACATCGTTGCTAGAGCTGGAACTGGAAGATTGGCCAAGATAAGAAAGATGGAGCCAACAATCAACAATGGCATAGAGAAAACAATACCATCTTTTATCGCTGTTACACCTTTGGTATTGACAAAGGCCATCATCCTATCAACAAACTTTTTAATCAGTTTATCCTTCATCATCTTCTCCTTATTTTTTCATCATGTAAGCTTGTTTAAGAACTGCCATACCGTTTGCAGTACCATAATCAGCCATTGCAATCACTTCTACAGGAACATTGTGAGAAGCACAAATTTCTTTTGCTTTTTCAAGTTGGAAACCAACCTGTGGGCCTAATAGAGCCACATCAATATCTCCAACTCTTTGTTCCAATTCACTGATGGAATAAGCTGCAATTGTTGCATCTTTCCCTTTTTTCTGAGCCGCTTCTTTCATACGCTCAACCAAAATACTTGTTGACATACCTGCTGCACAAAACAATCCAATATTCATTTTAATTACTCCTTATAATTCGTTTCCATTTGATGTAATCACATTTTGATACCATGTAAAGGAATCTTTCTTCATTCGTTGCAAAGTTCCTTCGCCATTATTATTCTTATCGACATAGATAAAGCCATAACGCTTCTCCATTTCACCTGTACCAGCACTAACAATATCGATACAGCCCCAAGGGGTATAACCAATGACATTTACGCCATCTTCTTCAATCGCTAACATCATTTGTTCAATGTGTTGTTTGAGGTAATCAATGCGGTAAGAATCATGGATTCCATCAGGCTCTACCTTATCATAAGCACCGAATCCATTTTCAACTATAAAAAGCGGACAGTGATAGCGATCGTATAAAAGATTTAAGCTATAGCGTAATCCCTCAGGGTCAATCTGCCAACCCCAATCGCTTGATTCAATATAGGGATTTTTCTTAGTATAAACATCTTTGAAAAGTTCTTCTGTTTCCTCAGATGCTGTAGCAGTCACTGTATCACTCATATAGTAACTCAAGCCAATATAATCTACACAACCTTCTTTTAGAGTTTCTAGATCTTCTGGTAAAATATCCAGTTTGATATTATTTTTTCGACAAAAGGCCTCGATATAGTAAGGACGCTCTCCAAAAACATGAAGATCTCCATAGTGAAATAAACGATGCTCCATTGCCTTCTGGCTAGCAAGTATATCTTTTGTATCACATGTATTCGGGTAAAATGGTACCATTGCCAGCATACAACCAATTTTGAAATTTTTATTGATTTTCCGACCCAATTGTACAACTTTTGCAGAAGCCACTGACTGATAATGGATAACCTGCTGTAGTACCTCAACTGGATTTTCATCTTCATGATAAATGACACCAGAATTAGTCCATGAGCACCAAGGAACATTAATTGCACCTTGATTATTGATCTCGTTAAAGGTCATCCAATACTTAACTTTGTCCTTATATCGTTCCATGACGACTTTCGCAAAACGAACAAAGAAATCAATCAACTTGCGATTACGCCAAGCACCATACTTAGTAACTAGATGATAGGGCATTTCAAAGTGACTGAGTGTGATGACCGGTTCAATTTGATGAGCTAGAAGCTGATCAAATAAATCATCATAAAATTTCAACCCTTCTTCGTTAGGTTCTTCTTCATCTCCATTTGGGAAGATACGAGTCCAGGCAATCGAAGTTCGAAAACACTTAAATCCCATCTCAGCGAATAATTGTATATCGTCCTTATAGGTTCTGTAAAAATCTATTGCATCATGATTCGGATAATATTCGTCAGGTAAGACGCCATCAGTAATCTGTCGAGAGTGGCTAGCACTTCCAACCGTCATCACATCGGCTATCGAAATTCCTTTTCCACCTTTATCATATCCTCCTTCAATTTGGTGAGCAGCAACTGCCCCACCCCATAAAAAGCCTTCTGGTATTTTTGCCATTTTACCAATCCTTTCTGTATTTTGTACTAGCGCTATGAACAAGTCTATTTTATAACATACTGTACCTGCTGACAATAGATATTGAGATAGAAAATAAATGTACAGTCGAACAATATTTGTTACATAAAAAAAACAAGAGTTTTCACTCCTATTTTTTTAAATAAACTTGGTAACGTAAGGATTCTAAAAAATAGACAACTGGAATCTGAGTGGTCAAATTAGTGGAACGTAGCGAGGAATCTGCGTAGGCAACTGGCATAAAGTAGGATAAATTTATATCCGATAGCTGTGATAAAGTGGAAATATCTGTATTTGTCATACTAACAATCTTAGCATTTCTTTCTTTGAATCCCTGTACTAGAGTTAGAACTTCTTCTGTCTCACCGCTGACACTTAGAGCAATAACCAAAACATCCTCCAAATTAGAATGATGCAATTTCAGAGAATAAAATGGGTTAGTAATAGCAAAGCTAAAAATACCGATTCCAGAAAAAAGATATGAGCCATATTCTGCCAAACTTAGACTAGTACCCACCCCTAAAAAGATAACTTGTTTGGCTTGAACGATCAAGTCTGCTATCTCTGATAGTTGTTTTTTTAAAGCTTCATCTTGAACACTAGTCTGTAAAAATTGTATTGCTGGAATATCAATAGGAAAGTAGTGACGATGTTTATTTTCCTTATCTTCCGACCTTGACAAGGCATATTTTAAATCATTGTAGCTATCAAATCCCATCTTTTTCGCAAAACGAATGATGGTTGTTGTCGATAGATTTATAGATGTCGATAGCTCTCTGATAGTCATCGTAGCAACTTTATCTCTATGTTGCAATATAAAATTATACACGCTTAATTCACTATTATTTAGCCCTTTTACTTTATGATAATCAAATAAATTCATAGACACCCTTATGCTTTTGTAGTATATAGTTGTTTCATTAACATTTCAATAATGAGAATAACAGGTACCTGCGTCGTAATATTAAACCCATTTAAAAATAATTGAGGAACATGATAGGTTATGGAGCAATCAGATAGCCTTGACAATGTTGATTCCAATGTATTTGTGATGGCAATAACTGGACAACCTTTTTCCTTTAATTTTTGTACAATTTTCAATGTTTGAGAAGTCTCACCAGATTCGGATAAGGCAATGACACAAGTTTTTTCCATACTGTTTTGTAGCACTGGTTGCCAAGGATCTTCAATACACATACTAAATTTGCCAATATTTGAAAAATAGCGCGCTCCATATCGACCTAAAGTTCCAGAGGAACCAATTCCGACAAAAACAATCTGTTCAACGTTCTTTAAGATTGCCACAGCCTCCATAATCAGCTGCAAAAAAGTATCTTGCTCAGTATAATCAATGAATAGCTTCAAAGAATGATTGTCTTGATTGTTTAAAATAATTTGCTCATTTTTTAAATATTCTTTATAAGCAATCTTAAAATGGCTATATCCATCAAATCCTAGATGCTTGCAAAATCGTTGTACGGTTCCAACTGATACATGTGCAAGTTGGGCCAATTCCTTGATTGTCATAGAGGATATATTTTCATTTTCTAAAATAGTTGTATAAATAGCGTTTTCTAAGTCGTTAAAACTTGCTACAACCTCATAACTAAACATATAATTCCTTTTTCTATCTCTATTGATTTGCTTACAATGTAACAAAAAACTAATAACCAAAGTGTTCTACACTAAAATAATGGAGAGCATAATGGCTATAAAACCAAGTCAGCATTAAAATCTATTAGAAAACCAGACGAATCAGATTTGTCTAACGAGACATGGTTAAGAGAAAATACTTTAAAACAGTATTGCCTTATGTCCTAGATTATATCATATTTTTGAGCATACTTTGAGTATTGTTAGTTTATTGACTTAAAAGAAACATAACAAGAGCTTATCTCTATTAAATTGTCTCAATTTCAATCGCCCATTCTGGAGATATGTAAGGTGGGAACGTTTCTATTCCCATAAACTCCTTGTCAATGGAAACAAACACGTACCTACAGGGTAAATGGAAATAGAAACTGATAATTTCTAGCTATCACTTCTATTCATTCCAAAAATTTTCTCACTATGATACTTCCCCACGCCAATACAAAAAGCCTTGAAACCAAGGCTTTTCATTATTGCGATTTATCAAAATGTTCTAGGCTTTTACCAGCAAAGCTACACACTCTACGTGGTGCGTTTGAGGAAACAGATCCACTGGCTGGACTTTCTTCAATTCATATCCTAACTCTTGATAGAGTTTGATATCACGCGCCATGGTTGCGACATTACAGGAAATATAGGCAATGCGGTCTGCTCCTGTTTGAGCACTTGCCTTGATAAAGCTCTCGGTCAAGCCCTTGCGTGGTGGGTCGACCAAGATAACGGTTGGTTGAATACCTTCCTTGAGCCAATTCTTCATGGCATTTTCAGCAGTATCACAGACATAGTGGGCATTTGTGATATTGTTTAATGCAGCGTTCTTCTGGCTATTCTCAACTGCTTCTGGAATCACTTCAACGCCGTAGACTTCTTTAACATGCTTTGCAACGGATAAACCAATGGTTCCAATACCCGAATAAGCATCGATAACCACGTCATCTTCTTTTAACTCTGCAAAGTCAATGGCTGTTTGATAGAGTTTCTCCGCCATTTCAGTATTGACTTGGTAAAAGGCCGGGCCAGCGATTTGGAAGTCATTTCCCAACATCTGGTCCGTAATATAGTCTTGACCATAAAGAGTCTTCCATTCCTTACCAAAAATCGCATTGGTATTCTGGTCGTTGATATTTTGCATGACAGACACAATCTCTGGGAACTGCTTGATGATTTGTTCAATCAATTGCTCTACTCGGAAAACTTTGGGGCGTGTAGTCACTAAAATAACCATGATTTGTCCTGAATAGTGACCACGACGCACAACGAGGTTTCGAATCAAGCCAGACTGTTCCTTTTCATCATAAGGTTTCAAATCATAACGACGGAGCAGATCACGTAGGGCTACTACTACATCATCAATCACAGGATCCTGGATAAAGAAGTCTTCCAGAGGCATGAGATCATGCGAATTCTTACGGAAAAAGCCAGTTTCCAAGACACCATTCACTCGACGAACAGGCACCTGCGCCTTGTTTCGATACTTGACTGGATTTTCCATACCCAGCGTTTCAGCGACCTCTACATCTCTAATGCCAGCAATTTTGTAGAGACTGTCTTTGACTTGCTTGGTTTTAAACTTGAGCTGCTCTGGGTAGGCAAGATGCCCCAAGTCAGCGATACCTGAACGTAGATAAGCTAGGTCGAGGTCTTGATTACGATGAGGTGACTGAATAAGGTATTCTTCAACCTTCCCAAAGCCAATCTTTTTAGTGACTTTAAGGACACGCATGAGGATTTTCTCAGTTGGTAAAGCATTCTCTACAAAGAAAACCAAACCATCTACCTTGGCAACACCAGCCCCTTCATGGGTCAAATCAACAATTTCAACTTCTACAATATCATTTTTCTGTAACATATTTTTCACTTTCTATTGGCCGACAAAAAAGACGGCAACATTTCTGTTACCATCTATTATATCATGAAATGACCTAAGCACCAAAACTCTTGAAGAAGTTGACAATGGCCTGCCAAAGGGAACTCAAAAAGTTGCCCCCGTCTTCTAGTGCTTTATTGGCATCAAAGTTGAGGTTAATATTTTTGAAGCTATCTCCAGCTTGGGAGACAATGCTTTGCTTGAGGTCATTTAGGGTTTTAGTGAAATCAGCGTTGTTCAAGATATCACTCTTTGAGAGATTAAGTGCAAAATTGATGATGATATTGACCTGGTTTCCTGTTATAACCTGATCGAGTTTGTAGTTTTTTAGTGTGTCTTCTACAATTTTGCGGACATCTTCTTCTGTCAGATTACCTTTGGCTTCTTTTGCCTTTGCGATTCCTGCCTTGATATCTGCCAAGGCGACATTGAGTTTATTGGCATCGTATCCTGACTTGTCCTTGTTTTCAGCATTAATATCGGATAAGGCTTTTAGTTCCTCTTGGGCCAAGTCTTTATTGGCTTGCGGTACTTTAGCACCATTGGCCTCTAAAGAGTAGTAAATCCCTGCTAGGGCGCTCTCTCCTGTAACTGGAATAGGAGCTGCAACTGTGATTTTGGCATGCTCTACTCCCAGCGTCACTGCTGCGTTACGGTACATATCCTGCGTCACCTTGGTGATATTTTCAGGCGTTTCAATCTTGACCTCTAGAGGCGACTTATCACCTAACTTTTGAATCTTAGCTGATGAATAGAGTTGTAAACTAGCATCATTAGCCACATTCATAATTTTCGAATAGATATCAGGTGTCATAGTTTTGATATCTTTGGTGTCTTTTGATGCGTCATAGCCAAGTTTGCTAAGAGTTTGGTTTTTCTGGTCTTCAGATAGAGAAGAACCTAAAACATATTCAGGTTGTACATAGGTTTCATCGATTACTTTTTGAACATCGGTTGCTGCGTGGACACTCGTCATAGCTGTTGCGGCCCACAAAACTGCAGCACTTGTTAGAAAGAGTTTCTTTCTCATAGGGTATTCCCTCCTTTACCTTTCTAGGGTAATAAAACAATCTTAAAGAAAACTTATAGTGAAAAACACCTGGTAAAACCAGATGTTTAAAAGAAATTAAAGAATTTCATGATATACAGGTTAAAGCGTACCTGTCTGGAGTAGTAATAGTTTCCTCCATTTTCATAGAGTTCTGCACCATGAAAGATAGAAATTGGGTTGATGTAGGTGTAGGTCTTCCCCGTGGTATTCCCAAGGATAGGAGCGACTGTTTCTCGGGAATAACGCTTGGCTAATGCTAGTGTATTTTTCTTACCATTCTGAGCGATAAAGTCTATATAGGCAGGTCCAAAATTATAGGCTTGAACGGCGGTCCAGACATCCACTCCTTTGCTCTGTGCCAAATAGAGATTATCGGTTAATGTCTGTATCCCTTGGCGAATACTCGAGGCGTTGTCATTGATGGTGTTGGTTGAGCCACTTGCAGACTCACTAGACTGCATAACATCCCCTTCTTTTCCCTTCGTTTCGGTATAAATCATAGCGAGAACTAACTCTTCATTGGCTGGAGTATCTCTTTCACTGAGGATTTCCCGAACCATAGGTTGGTAGGTCATGACTTGCTTTACATCCTGACGAATGTGATAGGCTTTGTATCCAGTAAAAAGGAGGACTGCTAGCACTAGCATTCTTCTTATAAATTTAAACATTATTTACTTTGAATATCCTCAATATTTTTGATTAAGATAGAATAGGTTCCATTGTCATTTTGGATAAATTCAACAGACTCTGCGTCTTGGTATACATTATTTGGAACGATGAGTTCGATTCCGTTTGACAAGGAAAGTTTTTGGTTTTCAAATTTCTTGAGCTGGCGACTAGCATCAATTTCATCGAACTGGACTGGCTCTGGTACAGCTTCCTTGACTTGGTCGATAAAGCTTAGACGAGCTGTCAGATTGTTGTCAAAAAGGTCATTAGCCAATTTTTCAGGTGACAATTCATTGCTTTCTTCAAGATTGTTGAAAATAGCTGATTTAACCTTGGATTGAAACTGAAAGTCATCTGTGTTAAAGGACTCTGCAATTCTCTGAGCCGTTTTTTCCAATTCCTTGATGGATTTCTTGGGAGAGATCTTAGGCGCGACAGCTAGGAGATTTTCTGAAAAATAGTTCAAAAAAGTCCCATTGTACTTGATTCGTTTTTCAATCAGATGGTACTTGCGACTCTGAAGATTGACCACCAAAGCCTCATCAGCTCCCGTTCCAAATCCAGGCAAGTTATTCTGAGTTAGCTTGATTGGATTATCAACTTCTCCACCGAGGTGGATCAAGGTTTCCCGCAAGGCAATTCGCAAGAAAGCGAAATGTTCCACGCCTTCTTTAGAAAACTCAACAAAAACCAAGTCATTGGTCTTGAGATTTTCTGAAATACTGAATTCCTCTTTCCAAAGATTCGCCAGAGTTACTGATGTCTCCATTAAATCATCTGTGATGTGATTGAAGAAGGGATTTTCTTCTTCGAAAATCCCAGTCTTAGCTTCATCTGAATATACGCGTTCGATTTTTTTGCGCAAGTATTCTTCGATTTTTGGAGTGATATTGAGAAACTTATCCGCTAGAAACAACTCAGTATCATCTGGGCTGAACTGATGGATAATGGCTTTCTTAATATAAATGTCCATAAAAGTATTAGTCCTCGTATAGTGGGAAGGCATCTGTCAACGCTTTGACTTCACTTCTCACTTCTTCTAAGACAGCTTCATTTTCTGCATTTTTAAGGGTTTTAATGATGAGTTCAGCCACTTTACGGCTTTCTTCTTCACCAAATCCACGTGCAGTAATGGCTGCAGATCCGATACGAATCCCACTTGTCTTGAATGGTGACAAGGTTTCGTATGGAATTGAGTTTTTATTTAGGGTAATATTGACTTCATCCAGCAAGTTTTGAGCAACTTTTCCGTTTTCTACAACCTTAGTCACATCCACTAGGAAGAGGTGATTTTCAGTACCGCCAGAAATGATACGGAAATCAGGGTCTTGCAAGAAGACTTCAACCATAGCTTTGCTGTTTTTGATGACATTAGCAGCATATTCCTTGAAGGCTGGATCCAAAACTTCTTTGAGGGAAACCGCCTTAGCCGCCACAACATGCTCCAAAGGACCACCTTGAATACCAGGGAAAATAGCTGAGTTGATTTTCTTAGCTAGATCCTCATCATTTGTCAAGATCAAGCCACCACGAGGTCCACGAAGAGTTTTGTGGGTCGTTGTTGTCGTGATATGAGCGTATGGCACTGGACTTGGGTGAAGACCAGCTGCAACCAAACCAGCGATATGGGCCATATCTACCATAAGCTTAGCCCCAACAGCATCTGCGATTTCACGGAATTTTGAGAAGTCGATAATTTGAGAATAGGCTGAAGCACCTGCTACAATTAATTTTGGTTTTACTTCTTGAGCTTGTTTCAAGATAGCATCAAAGTCCAAGAGTTCCGTTTCAGGATCCACACTATATGACACAAAGTTGTATGTTTGACCTGAGAAACTGACAGGAGCTCCGTGAGTCAAGTGCCCACCCGCTGCCAAATCCATCCCCATAACGGTATCACCTGGCTCAATCAAGGCCATGTAAGCCGCACAGTTGGCTTGGCTTCCTGAGTGAGGTTGAACATTGGCGAATTTAGCACCGAAAATTTCTTTTGCACGTTCAATAGCTAGAGTTTCTACCACGTCTACTACATCAGTTCCACCATAATAACGGCGTCCTGGGTAACCCTCGGCATATTTGTTTGTCAAGATAGACCCTTGAGCTGCCATAACAGCCTTGGAAACCACGTTTTCCGAAGCAATCAACTCGATGTTGTTTTGTTGGCGTTCTTCTTCTTTGGCAATAGCATTCCAGAGATCAGCATCGTATGCTTTAAAATCATCTTTGTCAAAAATCATAGGTCTTCTCCTTTATAGTGTGACAGGTCCTTTAGTGTAAGAAAATAAACTAAAAGATGCGAATAAACCGTTTCTGCACTTTATCACAAGTATAACCAACTTTTTCATAAAATGCATGAGCTCCCAGACGATGATCGGCAGAGTTTAAGCGGATAAACTCATATCCACGTCTTTTTGCTTCTTCCTCCAACCCTTGTAATAAGCTTTTACCAATACCTTGCCCTTGTGCTTGAGGCGAAACCGCTAAGCCTAAGATATTAAATCCTGCTTTGGAATAGAGGGATTCATAGACCTCAGCGTGGATATAACCAAGTAAGGCATGACTGGCTACATCCTCATAACCAAGTAGGAAATGATGGGAATCCTGAGATAATTTAGTTAGTTGACTAGCTGTATCCTCTGGACTAAAAGAATAACCCAAAGCCTCTTGGTTGATCTCACATATAGCATTCACATCTGTTTCTTGCAAATCTCTTAGCATCTCATTCCTCCTCAAAAGAAATCTCTGGCAACCGAGCAAGAATATCTTCTCGCTTAATCGCCCCCTGGCGTAAGATTTTCACCTTGTCTCCAGACAAATCCAAAATAGTCGAATCCTGTCCAGTTAGAAAAGCGTCGTCCTCCAGACCCAGAACCTCTTGATCAAAATCCTCTAGAATTTGAGCAAAGGTCACTCCACTCGCCTGACCCGAGATATTGGCAGACGGCCCAATCAAGGGTCCTGTCTCTCGAATCAAATCAAGTGTAATGGGGTGACTCGGCATCCGAAATCCCACCGTTGCAAGACCAGAGTTGACCCAATAGGGAACTCGGTCATTGGCTTCGAGGATAATGGTCAAGGGACCTGGTAAAAAGGTCTCTACAAGTTTTTCTAGATAAGTTGGCTGATTCTTTGAAAAGTGTAAGATGTCCTCTAGAGAAGCGACATTAAGATTGAGTGCCTTATCTCTGGGACGACGTTTGAGTTGGTAAACATGGTCGACAGCTTTTTCGTCTAAGGCCTTAGCAAAGAGACCATAAACTGTCTCGGTAGGTAAAACGACTGCCCCGCCCTTTTCCAACTCTTGTCTAATTCTGTCCATCATCAACTACAACCATCCTATCTTGACCAAATTGGTCCTTGAGTGTTCGTACCCGTTTTTCAGGAAGATGTTTCCTAAAAAGCGCAGGAACACTTTGACCTTGCTTGTATCCAATTTCAAGGTAAATCTTACCACCATCTGTGAGATAGTCTTTTGCATCTTCCGCAATTCTGCGATAAATAGCTAGGCCATCCTCATCTGCAAAGAGAGCTAGATGAGGCTCCGAATGTAAAACATTCAAACCAACCTCTGACTCATCTTCACGAGAGATATAGGGTGGATTGGATACAATTATATCATATTTTTCAGAAATTTCTGCAAAACAATCAGATTTTTTAAAAAATATATTAAGATTTTGATTTCTAGCATTCTCTGATGCAACCTCTAAGGCATCTTGGGAAATATCTGCTGCTGTCACTGACCAATCTGGTCTGTTTTTTGCTAATCCAAGAGCTATGGCGCCACTACCTGTTCCGATATCAAGAACTGAAAGGTTCGTCTCAAGATTTTCGGCTAGGATGAGTTCCACCAACTCTTCTGTTTCTGGACGAGGAATCAAAACCCGCTCATCCACTTTTAACTGTATTCCAAAGAAATCTGCGTGACCAATGATATACTGAGCTGGTTTGTGAGCCACTAACTGCTGGTAAATTTCTTCTACAAATTGTTTTTCTTCCTCTGTTACCTCTTGTTGAAGAGCAAAGACAAAGTCCGTAAAAGAGAGATTTTTTAAGCTACGATAGACAAAAGAGAGGCTTTCTGCTTCCTCTCCTTGTCTTATCAACTCTTCTTCAAAATCTGAAAATAATTGAGCTAATTTCATTATTTGTTTAATTCTTCTAATTTTTGTGTTTGGTCATAAAGAACCAAGGCATCCACAACTTCATCCAATTTACCAGATAAAATCGTATCTAGTTTTTGGAGGGTCAAGCCAATACGGTGGTCTGTAACACGGTTTTGTGGGAAGTTATAAGTACGGATTCGTTCTGAACGGTCACCAGTACCGATTGTTGATTTACGCTCAGCGTCTTGTTCATCTTGAGCAATCTGAGCAAAATGGTCAGCAACACGCGCACGGATAATCTTCATAGCCTTCTCACGGTTTTTCTGCTGGGTACGTTCTTCCTGCATCTCAACCTTGATATTGGTTGGCAAGTGAACGATACGAACAGCAGTCGCAACCTTGTTGACGTTCTGTCCACCAGCACCTGATGCGTGGTAGATGTCAACACGAAGGTCTTTTGGATCAATATCGTATTCTACTTCTTCCACTTCAGGCATGACAAGGACTGTCGCAGTTGATGTATGGACACGGCCTTGGCTTTCTGTCACAGGGACACGTTGCACACGGTGGGCACCTGATTCGTACTTAAGTTTAGAATATACAGATTGACCTGAAACCATGGCAACCACTTCTTTGAAACCACCGACACCGTTCATAGAAGCTTCCATGACTTCAAAGCGCCAGCCTTGGGCTTCAGCATACTTTTGGTACATGGTTAGCAAATCTCCAGCGAAAAGCGCCGCTTCGTCACCACCCGCTGCTCCCCGAATTTCAAGGATGATGTTCTTATCATCGTTTGGATCCTTTGGAAGGAGCAAGATTTTGAGTTTTTCTTCGTATTCTTCTTTTTCAGCCTTGGCATCTTTGAGTTCTTGCTTGGCCATTTCCTCCAAGTCCGCATCTCCACCTGATTCCTTAATCATCTCTTCGGCGTCAACGATGTTTTGAAGGACTTGTTTGTACTCACGGTAGGCTGTTACCGTATCACGAGTTGAAGCTTCTTCTTTTGAAAGCTCCATGAAACGTTTGGTGTCAGACACTACATCTGGGTCACTGAGCAATTCTCCTAGTTCTTCATAACGGTCTTCTACAGCTTGTAGTTGATCATAGATGTTCATTTTTTCTCCTTATTTCTCAATTGTTAAATCATAGATTGCTACTACTTCGTTCTCAAATATTTCCCCAGTTTCTTTAAATCCATAACTGAGGTAACAAGATCTTGCATGTTCATTTTCTGGTTCATAAGACAACCAAAGTTTATTGCCTAAACCTGCTGGCGCTGTCCGAACATAGTCCAGCACTTTATCCATAATTGGTTTAAAATATCCTTGATTTTGAAAATTCTTATCAATCATAAAACGAAATAGTAAATAATTTCCACTACTAATTCCGATCTTTTTATCATAAGCTATCATCACAAAACCTATAATTGCATCATTATCATAAACTGCCAATGGAGCTACAAAATCTCCATTTTTAGTGTAAACATATGCTTCAGCTAAACTAATTGCGTTGGTTGCAATGAATTGTTTTTGATATTCCTTGACATCCAAATTCAAAACATCAAAATAATTTCCCATTGTAACATCTCTTAGTTCAATTGTCATAGTTGTGCTCCTTGTTAGATGCTATCATTGGTGCAAAATAATGTTTTCGGCAGACCGAGATATAGGTTTCATTTCCACCGATCTGAATCTGTTCGCCATCATAGACTGGCACACCATCGTGCGTGCGCAACACCATGGTCGCCTTTTTCTTACAATACTGACAGATGGTCTTGATTTCTTCAATCTTGTCTGCTAAAAGCAAGAGGTATTTTGAACCTTCGAACAATTCATTGCGAAAGTCATTCTTCAAACCAAAAGCCATGACAGGTATATCTAGCTCATCAACAACACGAGCTAGATCGTAAACGTGGTGACGCTTGAGAAACTGGGCCTCATCAACCAGCACACAGTATGGTTTCTCAGGTAAGTCTCGGATATAACCAAAGATATCCGTCGTTTCCTCAATCGCAATGGCTGGGCGTTTCATACCAATCCGACTAGATACATAACCAACACCGTCACGCGTATCCAGAGCCGAAGTCATAATCACAACTCCCTTTCCTTGCTCCTCGTAGTTATAGGCCACCTTGAGAATCTCAATCGTCTTACCAGAGTTCATGGTCCCATAACGATAATACAACTGTGCCATGCTTCTATTTCACGTCCATTTCTAAATTTTTGCTACATTCTAGTATATCATAATTTTCTGAAGCTTTAAACGGCAAAATGTGGTAAAATAGAAGAAATCAAAAACTAGTGGAGGAAGCTATTATGCCATTTGTACGCATCGATTTATTTGAAGGACGCACGCTCGAGCAAAAGAAAGCTCTTGCTAAGGAAGTAACGGAAGCTGTTGTCCGTAACACTGGAGCACCTCAATCTGCCGTTCATGTCATCATCAACGATATGCCAGAAGGAACTTACTTCCCACAAGGGGAAATGCGCACCAAATAAACTAGCTTAAGCAGAATTGCTTAGGCTTTTTCAATCTCCAAGTAGCATCCATTGAAGAAATAGTTTAAATTTGTTACAATTTGAAAAGAGACTTGGAGAAATTCCCAAGAAAAGAGCCATTAATTAAAGGAAACATTATGATTACACGTGAATTTGATACCATCGCTGCTATCTCTACTCCACTAGGTGAAGGGGCTATCGGTATTGTCCGCCTGAGCGGAACTGACAGTTTTGCCATTGCGCAAAAGATTTTTAAAGGAAAAGACTTGAATCAGGTTGCCAGCCATACCCTTAACTACGGTCACATCGTTGACCCTCAAACTGGTAAGGTCATGGACGAGGTTATGGTTGGGGCTATGAAGTCTCCAAAAACCTTCACTCGTGAGGATATTATCGAGATTAACACCCACGGTGGGATTGCAGTGACCAATGAAATTCTCCAACTAGCTATCCGTGAAGGAGCTCGGTTGGCAGAACCTGGTGAATTTACCAAGCGTGCCTTTCTAAACGGTCGTGTGGACTTGACTCAGGCTGAAGCGGTGATGGACATCATCCGTGCCAAGACAGACAAGGCCATGAATATCGCAGTCAAACAATTAGACGGTTCTCTTTCTGATCTCATTAATAATACTCGCCAAGAAATCCTCAATACACTTGCCCAAGTTGAGGTCAATATCGACTATCCTGAGTATGACGATGTTGAGGAAGCTACTACTGCTGTTGTCCGCGAGAAGACTATGGAGTTTGAGCAATTGTTAACCGATCTGCTTCGAACAGCTCGTCGCGGTAAGATCCTTCGTGAGGGAATTTCAACTGCTATCATCGGTCGTCCCAATGTTGGGAAATCCAGTCTTCTCAACAATCTCCTTCGTGAAGACAAGGCTATTGTAACGGATATCGCTGGTACTACACGAGATGTTATCGAAGAATACGTCAACATTAACGGGGTTCCTCTCAAATTGATTGATACAGCTGGTATTCGAGAAACAGATGATATCGTGGAACAAATCGGTGTTGAGCGTTCGAAAAAAGCCCTTAAAGAAGCCGACTTGGTACTACTAGTACTAAATGCCAGTGAACCACTGACCGCCCAAGATCGCCAACTCTTAGAAATCAGCCAAGATACCAACCGCATTATTCTACTTAATAAAACTGATCTGCCTGAAGCAATTGAAACTTCAGAACTCCCTGAAGATGTCATCCGTATTTCAGTTCTTAAAAACCAAAACATTGATAAGATCGAAGAGCGTATTAACGATCTCTTCTTTGAAAATGCTGGTTTGGTCGAGCAAGATGCTACTTACCTATCTAATGCCCGTCATATTTCCTTGATTGAAAAAGCAGTTGAAAGCCTACAAGCAGTTAATGAAGGTCTTGAACTAGAGATGCCAGTTGATTTGTTGCAAGTTGACTTGACCCGTACTTGGGAAATTCTCGGAGAAATCACTGGAGATGCCGCACCTGATGAACTCATTACCCAACTCTTTAGCCAATTCTGTTTAGGAAAATAAGAAAAATCCATGATCGTTCGGTCATGGATTTTATTATCTTTATTAGTAATCTGGTCTTAAGACTCCTGTTACGGTTGCCTTAGTCGCTTCATAGTCGCCATCTACGACAACCTTGATAATGCGTTTTGCATCTTCTTCTGGTGCTGGAACTAGAGGTAGACGAGTTGGTCCAGCTTCAAATCCCATATAATTAAGGACTGCCTTAACTGGAGCAGGACTTGGATAAGAGAAGAGGGCGTTAACCTTAGGAATGAATTTACGTTGAATAGCTGCCGCCTTTTTCATATCGCTTTCTGCAATAGCAGTCAACATCTCGTGCATTTCATCTCCATTTGTATGAGATGCAACAGAAATAACCCCGTCCGCACCAAGGTTCATGGCATGGAAAGCATCTCCGTCCTCACCAGTATAGACCAAGAACTCTTCTGGCTTGTGTTCAATCAAGTAAGCCATATTAGCCAGACTAGTACATTCTTTGACCCCAATGATATTTGGATGGTCAGCCAAACGAAGCATGGTTTCTGGAGTCAATTCGACAACTACACGCCCTGGAATGTTATAGATAATAATTGGTAAGTCAGAAGCATCTGCAATTGCCTTAAAGTGCTGGTACATGCCTTCTTGAGAAGGTTTGTTATAGTATGGTACGATCGCAAGACCAGCAGCAAAACCACCAAATTCTGCTACTTCTTTGACAAACTCGATCGAGTCACGCGTATCATTGGTACCTACACCTGCAATCAAAGGAACGCGTCCATTGACAATCTTTTGTACAGCTGCAAAGAGTTCCAACTCTTCATCGTGAGTCAAAGTTGGACTCTCAGCAGTCGTCCCAGCTAGAAGAATTCCATCCGTATGATGGGCCAATAAATGCTCTATAAGGGCTGGGATGGCATCAAAGTTGATGGAACCATCCTCATGGAAAGGGGTAATAAAGGCCGTGATGATTTTACACTCTTTTAAATCTTGATAAGACATGAGAAACACCTCTCTATTTCAAAGAAGGAGTTCATCTGAACTCCTAAACGATATGACTATTTTAATTCAAATTTCAATTCAGCTGTTGGACGAACCAATCCACGTTCGTGAAGCGTTTCTGCAATCTGAACTGAGTTCCAAGCAGCACCTTTGAGAAGATTGTCTGAAACAACCCACATGTGGATTCCTTTTTCTGCATCTAGGTCTTTACGGATACGACCAACAAAAGTATCACGCGAACCCACTGCATTGACGGCTTGAGGATAGATTTGGTGCGCTACGTCATCCTCAAGAACAGCACCTGGAAAGGCTGCGATGGCTGCTTTGACTTCTTCGATTGGTGCCACTTCTTTTGTTTCGATATAAACAGACTCAGAGTGAGCTGACAAGACTGGAATACGTACACAGGTTGCAGATACTGAGATGCCATCATCTTCCATGATTTTCTTAGTTTCCTTAGTCATCTTCATCTCTTCGTAAGTGTAATCATTGTCAGTAAAGACATCGATTTGTGGAAGAGCGTTAAAGGCGATAGGATAGTGTTTCTTGTCACCACCTGAAGGCAAGATTTCCGCATGCAAATCACGTGGGTTTACACCATCATTCAAGACTTCACGAAGTTCCCGTTGTGTTTCAAGAATCGCTCCCATACCAGCACCTGAAACAGCTTGATAAGTTGAAACAATGATACGGTCCAAGCCCCATTTTTGACGAACAGGTTCAAGGGCAACCATCATTTGAATTGTTGAACAGTTGGGGCAGGCAATAATTCCATTGTGGGCATCAAGTGCATGAGCGTTTACTTCTGGAACAACCAATGGTACATCTGGATTTTGACGGAAATAAGATGTGTTATCTACTACTACTGCTCCAGCTTTCACTGCGTATGGTGCATACTTAGCTGATGTAGAACCACCTGCTGAGAAGAGAGCAATGTCAACTCCTTCAAAAGCTGTTTCAGTTGTTTCTTCAATCGTAATATCTTGGTCTTTAAACTTCAAGGTCTTGCCTGCTGAACGTGCAGAAGCAAGGTAACGAATTTTTTCGATAGGAAGTGTTGATTCTTCCAACATTTTTATCATCTGAGCTCCGACAGCACCTGTCGCGCCGACTACAGCAACTGTATATCCCATAAATAACCTCTTTCGGAATTTTCTAAAAATTTCTATAATAGATGTATTATACTACTTTTTCCAGAAATTGAAAAGCATTTATGGGTTATATTTTCTGAAAATTAAAAATCCCTAGCCATTGACTAGGGACTAAGAGGCATCTTCATGTGATGAGCAGGTTCACACAACTCATCAAGGTCCGCTCCTGCGTTATGACCTCCTTATGCTCAATAGTAGTCCGAAGACTACCTATCGACTCATCGCACCTACTATTCTACTAAAGAGAATCACTTTTGTCAACAGACAAAACTCTTTGCTTCACTTATACAGGTGCATAAGAAATATCTTTGAAAAATTTGGGGCAGATTTGGGGCAGACATAACAAAAACCCTTGTAAATCAAGAGTTTTCCTGTCTATCTAATGCTAATTGCCGGGATTGAACCGGCGACCTCATCCTTACCATGGATGCGCTCTGCCAACTGAGCTAAATCAGCTTACCTAAAAAGTATACTATAGTTCCTAGTTCTTGTCAAGCGCTCTCTTTTAATTTTATGGAATGAAAAAAGCTAGATTTAGCAAGAATCTAGCTTATAAACTTCTTATCTTGTTAGATCGATTCGGCGCCCTAATTTTCCGATTAAAATAGCACCTACGATAAGTGATGCAAACTCACCAATTCCCGTAGAGAACCATGTAAAGAAGAATGGAGCTTCTGCAACAATATAGAGTTCTGCTGCAATGGTAATCATTGAAATAGAGAAGAGGATTGAAAAGAAGAAATGATCTTTTCGAATCAAACCATTGAACAGATAGTCTTTCTTGTACTTGCTAAAGAGCCATACACCTAGACTTAGGAAAACTAGGGTAGAGCCCCCGCCGACAAAGACATCTATTGGACCAAAGCTAAAGAAATTTGCAATCATACAACCAATCGTCACACCGATGATATATTTAGGATTGTAAAAGGCTAAGAAATTCATTATCTCTGAAATACGGAACTGGTAGGCACCATAGCTAATGGCATTCAGCGGTGGGGTAATGGTCAAAACAACGTAGATAGCAGCAACAATAGCGATATCTGCCATATCACGAACAGTTAATTTTTTCATGTTTTCTCCTTTAGCGGTTTCCCGCGTAAAATATGCTTGGTGAAAGAAGCTAAGCACCAAGGGTTGAGACTATCAACCTTACCAGTATAGCACAATATAGGACTTTATGCTATACTAAAACCATGAAAAGAATAATAAAGGCATTCTTCGATAACGAAATCCTCTCCTACCTATTTTTCGGTGCTGCTACTACTCTGGTTTCTATCTTATCGCGTTTGGTTATTTACCACATCAGCCACCAGGAAATCCTGGCAACCGTACTCGCAAATCTTATCGGGATTCTCTTTGCCTTTCTCACAAATGATACAATCGTCTTTAAACAAGAGAGAAGGAATTGGTCAACTCGCCTGGCTAAGTTTTTCTTAGCTCGTCTCTCTACACTTGGACTTGACGTTCTTTTAACTTATATCTTCGTTACAACCTTTCCTAATGTTATTGGTCAGTTTGTCGAATATAATATAGATAGGGTTAATACAGTTGAAACCATCCTAGCACAAATCTTGATTATTCTGCTTAATTATATTTTCAGTAAAATCTATATTTTTAAGAGGAGTAACCGAATTCCTTAAGCATCCAGGTTGCTTTTTGTCACAATTTAGGATATAATTATTTAGAAAATTAGGGAAGGAAATTATGAAAATGTTAAAGGATCTTAAAGAATTCTTGCTTCGCGGTAATGTCGTTGACCTTGCTGTCGGTGTAATCATCGCCTCTGCTTTTGGTGCTATTGTAACTTCACTCGTTAACGATATCATCACTCCACTTATCTTGAACCCAGCTTTGAAAGATGCGAACGTTGAACGTATCGCTGAACTTTCATGGAATGGTGTTGGTTACGGTAGCTTCTTGAGCGCTGTTATCAACTTCCTTGTTGTGGGTACAGTTCTCTTCTTCGTTATCAAAGGTATTGAAAAAGCTCAAAATCTTCGTAAAAAAGAGGAAGTGGTTGAGGAAGCTCCTGCTGCTCCAACTGAACTTGAAGTTCTTCAAGAAATCAAAGCTCTTCTTGAGAAAAAATAAGACAGATAAAGGATTTAGCTTGAAGCTAAATCCTTTTTTCTTTACTCTTTTGGTAACTTACCAGCCTTTTCGAGCATTTTCTTAATCAAGTAAGGCATCTTCACATTTCCACGGCCTTTTTTCTCAATGAGTTTTTTGACAAATTCTGGCATCTGAAGGTCGTCTGTCTCTTTCATGATGTCCTTGGTAGTTGCCGAAGGCGCTAACTCATCAAAGGTTTCTTCTTCTGGGAGAAAAGCTTTAAATTCTTTGTATTCATTGACTCTTACAGTAGCAACTAAAGCGTCAATTAAACGGCTATCCGTATTGGGCATCGGTGGACGATGGTAAGTGACACCTAATTCTTGACACAAATCATAACATTCCACATCATTATCGAACAAGACTTCGATGTGCTCACTGATAAAACTTATCGGGACAAAAATATAATGTTCTGGATGTTGCTTTTGTTCTCGTAAATATTCTAAGACATCTGGCTTGATCCAAGGGATTCCAATATCACTTTCGCTCTGCCAAGTATTGGTATACTGGTCGGCTGTTAGGCCGAGTTGTTCAGCAATAAGCTTGCTATTATCGAAAATCTGATCGATATAAGGATCTCCAAAGTCCAAGGCAAAAATGGGGACGCTATGGGCTGAAAAGATTACCTTGAAGGATTCTTCTCCCACATGGTTTCGTAAAATTTTTCTAATCTCATCTGTCCAGAAGTCCAGCAAAGGCTGTTGTTGATACCAGTCCTTAATAACTAAAAATCGGATCTGCTGGCTTTCCAGAAACTTTTCATACCCCATGACTGAGTAAAAAGAATAATGAGGTTCCAAAATCAAGCAGATACATTCTTCAACACCATCAGTTTCCATCTGCTTGATCACGTCTGGGATAAAGGGGCGAGAAAATTTGTTGGCAAAGTAGATACCATACTCCTCCCCTAAACGTTCTTTGAGTAAATTGACCTCCTCACGTGTAATCCGCTGCAAAGGCGTCCCACCGATACGAACATAGTTGTCATAGAGAGTCTGGATTTCGTGGTCTTGGGGTCTAACTCCACGACGAATGTTTGTAAAAAATTCTGCTACTCCTTCAAAACTAATCTCCTCTGGAGATCCAAAGGTCATCATCAATATTGCTTTTTTCATGTTATCATCCTTATGATATTATTTTCACTATCCATTCTATCATGAAAGAAAAAAATAGTAAACGCTTCCGACGTCTACTATTTCTTTTGTTCTTTTGTTTTTTTGTTTTTTTATCTACTCCTCTTTGTCTTTCTCTCCATTCTATGATACAATGAAAAAAATGATAAAAAAGGAGTTTTTATGTCTTATCCGAACCTTCTGGAACGTTTTCTGACCTACGTTAAGGTCAACACGCGTTCTGATGAACACTCTACTACTACTCCAAGTACGCAGAGCCAGGTAGATTTTGCGACCAATGTTCTTCTTCCCGAAATGAAGCGTGTCGGTCTGCAAAACGTCTACTACCTTCCAAATGGTTTTGCCATTGGTACCTTACCAGCCAATGATCCCAGCCTGACACGTAAGATTGGATTTATCTCCCACATGGATACAGCTGATTTTAATGCTGAGGGCGTTAATCCGCAAGTCATCGAAAACTACGATGGTGGAGCTATCGACTTAGGAGATTCTGGTTTTAAACTCGATCCTGCTGATTTCAAGAGCCTTGAGAAATATCCAGGCCAAACGCTTATCACAACTGATGGCACGACCTTGCTGGGCGCCGATGATAAATCAGGTATTGCTGAGATTATGACTGCTATTGAATATCTGACTGCTCATCCCGAAATCAAACACTGTGAAATCCGTGTTGGTTTTGGTCCAGATGAAGAAATCGGTGTTGGAGCTAACAAGTTTGATGCAGAAGACTTTGACGTTGACTTTGCCTATACTGTTGATGGTGGTCCGCTAGGTGAGCTTCAGTACGAGACTTTCTCAGCAGCTGCTGCTGAACTCCATTTCCAAGGACGCAATGTTCACCCTGGTACTGCCAAAGGTCAAATGGTCAATGCCCTTCAGCTGGCGATTGATTTTCATAATCAACTTCCTGAGAAGGACCGACCAGAGCTGACAGAAGATTATCAAGGTTTCTATCATCTTATGGATGTGACAGGTAGTGTCGAGGAGGCGCGTGCAAGCTACATCATCCGTGACTTTGAAAAGGATTCCTTTGAAGCTCGTAAAGCAGCTATGCAGTCTATCGCTGACAAGATGAATCAAAGGTTTGGGAATGATCGCGTGACCTTGACTCTGACAGACCAGTACTACAATATGAAAGAAGTCATCGAGAAAGATATGACACCTATTACTATTGCTAAAGCTGTTATGGAAGATCTAGGAATCACGCCTATTATCGAACCAATTCGTGGTGGAACAGATGGATCTAAGATTTCCTTTATGGGGATCCCAACTCCCAATATCTTTGCGGGTGGGGAAAACATGCATGGACGTTTTGAATACGTCAGCCTTCAGACTATGGAGCGTGCGGTGGATACCATCATTGGCATTGTATCTTATAAAGACTAAAAAAGACGAGGTAGCTCAGCTACTTCGCCTTTCTTTTTATTCATTTGGTTGAGCACTTGTCTCAGACTCACTTTGCGCTTGCTTTTCTGTTGGTTTAGAAGCAGCTGTTTCACTGTCTTTCTCAGACTTAGATTGGCTATCAGTTTTACTTGCTTTTGAACGGAGTTCCTGGTTCAAGCTAATGATTTCTTTAGCTAGAGTGAGGAGACCTTCTTTATCACTGCTTTTGGCTGCAAGTTGATCAAAAAGGGCATCGACACGTTCAAAGTCAGCATCGGATCCTTTGTTATCCTCTAAGTACTTGTGAAGAGAGAGCAAGACATTATAAAGTTTTTGGTAGATGATCACCGTTTGTGGATCCTGTTCTGCTTCTTTTTCCTCTCGTTGGATAGTCGCTGCAATACGATTCAAGAGATCCTCAAGTTGTGTTTTAGCTTCGTCAAGGTCTGCATTTTCCTTTTCAGTAGCCGCTTTGATATTAGCTGCTTCTTCAGCTAGGGATTGTTTGACACCATCTTCTTTGACACGTGCTAGGAGTTGGGCAGCTTTAGTTAGGAGAGCATCCACTTCTTCCTTCTTAACATGGCTAACCCGCTCTTCTGGCATAAAATCACCGTAGAGCTCTTTTAGGAATTCATAGATGGCGGTCTTAGCAGTTTGACTATCTACTTTTTCCGTATCTAGAATAGTCTTACCAGCTTTTGTAGAAACGGGTTCTTCTTTGAGAGCTTCTTCTACTTCTAGCTTAGTTTGGTAAATAGTTGGGAATAACTTGTTCAAGTCGGTTGCTTTGAGGAAAGATTGTGACTGGTAAAGTTCCCATGTCAACTTGGCAACACGGTTCCGAAGTTCTTCTCTCAAACGACCATCAGACACATGTTCATAGAAATACTTGATGTACTCTACTGTTGTAACCCCTGTTCGATCTCGGAAATCTTGCAAGGCCTGCAGTTTCGCTTCAATGGCAGCCAACTCTGTCTCATCCTGTGCTAGTTTTGCTTCCTGCAAATGTACCAAAAGATCTTTCTTAGGCAAGCCATAAGTATCTGTATCCAATGTATTGATCTTATCTACTAGAGCTTGGTACTTCTTATCTAAAGGTGAAGTTTCAACCGGTGCCACACTTTGATCCACATGGATATACTGTTTATCAAAGAGTTCCAAGGCTGCTAGGTATCCAGCAGTTGAGTTTGTTGCCAGTTTTTTCATATTTTCGGTGAACTGCCCCAAAGCAAGTTCAACACGTCTCTGCATGATGGGCTGGTCTTTGTAGAGACTTCTGCTATCTGCTAACAGTTGATCCACTTTAGATAGAACTGTTTGTTCATCAAATGCTCCAGGTTGATAGGTCGATTGTAGGGCTGGAATCTTGTTTTTCAAAGCCACTTCATAGCCCTTAGTTTGAACCTTGATGTAGTGATTGTGGTCTCCGTGAGGAATCACAAAACTACCATTTTCTACCTGTAAACTATAAGGAGATACCCCATCACGTAGGGCAGTCGTATACAGTTCATTTAGAAAATCCAGTTCTGGGTTCCCAGTTTGGAGAGGAATACGAACATGTTCTTTTCGAACAGCATAGGGATGGATATGGGTTGGATCATAAGCTTGATCCGGATTTCCAAAGACAAAGAATCCATTTGAAATGCGAATCGCTTCGAGCGGAACCCCGTAGGTCTGTGAGATATACTTGATTTTTTCTTCATCGCTAGCATCTCTTGAGAAACTTTCCACAGTCTTTGCAAGTGGTTGAACGTGCTGCGGCTGATGATTTTCTTTCAAGTGATCTTGGGCAGCTTTGATTTGGGCCGCAGTCAAGTCCTTCTTAAAGAAATAATGAGCGTGATCTCCATGAGAAACTACAAAACCTTGCTCATCTTCACTAATAACACGATCAGCTGCAAAACCATGATCATGTTCTTCGCCGTGATGGTGGTCATGCTCCTCTCCATCATGGTCATGGTCTTCATGGTTGGTATCCTGACTTCCATGGCCACCATCTTGGTCATGATGATGATCTGGTTGAGCTGGATGTTCTGCTGGTTTGCTTGGATTTTCCAAAGGTGTTGGCTTCCCACTGTCGCTAGCAAGAGGAATCATACGAGCAATCTTTTCTTCCAAGGCAGAAAGCTTTGTATATGGGATGAAATGATAGTGATTTCCGTGTGGAATCGCTACGCCACTTGGTGTTCTGCTTGAAATCTTAGCAGGGTCAAAAATCAAGCCATCTGATTCAGCATAACGTTGACTACTTGGAAGAGCATAGAGTTGCTGCAATAGACTCTGTAAGCTCTCTTCTGGATTGCTTGGTCTTTCAGCTTCTTGACTCGGATTGCTAGTTTGACTAGTTGTGTTTGGACTCGGACGATAGTCAGTCACACTTGCTTGTTGTCTAGTTCCAGAAAGGTAGGCTTGGGCAGCAGCTAATTCGCTAGCAGACAAGGAACTCTTAGGAATGTAGTGGTAATGTCCACCATGAGGGACAATATAAGCATCACCAGTATCCTCTATAATATCAGATGGATTAAAGATGTAACCATCATCGGTAGTATATCGTCCTTGCGATTGCGCAAGCGCCACTGCACTGTTAGAGGTTGGTGCATCATGAGTATGACCTTGTTTTTGGCGCTCAATTTCGCCCTTCGTACGAATATTATCAGCATGAGCCGCGTCTTTAAGGTAGACATAATACTTACCATCCACCTTGATAATGTAGCCACCTTTTATTTCGTTGACAATATCAGCGTCTTTCAGTTGATAATTGGCATCTTTCATCAACAGTTCTTCGCTGAAAATCGCGTCAAAAGGAACTTTACCATTGTAATAATGGAAATGATCACCATGTGAAGTCACATAACCTTGATCGGTGATTTTTACAACAATTTGTTCAGCCTGAATGTCTTCTTTTTTGCTAACTTGATCTGGTGTCTGATTCTCTGTTTTTTTAGTGTCTTGCTTCCCATCAACATAAGACACACGGTTATTATCTTTGTTTTCTTCTACCTGGTGTTGGTTCAATGCATAGATGCAAAGGCTTAGGGAAAGGACAAGAGCCGATCCTGCTGCAAGGTATTTCTTCTTCATTTCATCATCTCCTTATTTTAATTCTTCTGCAAGAACATTCATGTTTTCTTCTAGATTTTCTAAGTAAGTTTTGTCATTTTCAGGATCTGCTTCCAAAGGATTGAGTGTCTTTAGACTAACTCCCGTTGATTTAACCAAGGTCTCAGCGACTTTAGAAGAAGCGTTGCTCTCAGTAAAAATAGTTTTGACCTTATAGGTTTTGACAAATTCTTGGATTTCTGTCAACTGTCTGGGACTTGGCTCTTGTTCAGGAGAGATACCTGCAATTCCAAGTTGTTTCAAGCCAAACCGATTAGCAAGGTAAGAAAAGGCTGTGTGTTGTGTAACAAAGGTCTTTTGACTCGCTTTTTCAAAAATAGGCTGGTACTTCTTAGTCAATTCTTGGGCTTTAGCGATAAAGTTTTTAGCATTTTTTTGATACGTTTCCTTATTGGCACTATCAATCTCCGAAAGTTTGTCAGCGATAATCTGAGCTTCTTCACCTGCTTTTTCTGGATCTAACCAAGTATGTGGATCATAGAGTGTTTTTTCATCGATGCCGTCACCAGCTTCTACATCTTCCAAACCTGGTACACGCTCCAAGGTCATTCCTTCAGAAGCTTCTAAAACCTTAACTTTTGAGTTTTTCAAGTTTGGATCCAAACTTCCCGCCCAAGATTCGAGCGTATGAGAGTGGTAGACAAAGACATCCGCGTCATAGATAGCAGCAATGTCATTCGCTGAAGGTTCATATGAGTGAATCCCACTACTTGACTGAATCATCCGTACGTCATTCAAGTCACCTGATACCTCTTTGACCATGGCATAGATTGGGTAAAAACTTGTTACAATCTTCATCCCTTTTGCTTCTTGTTTTTCTTTTTGGCTACATGCTCCTAAGACAAGAACCAAGAGACTTACCACTAATAATAGAAATATTCTTTTTTTCATCGTTACTCCTTAACTAGTATTTAACCATTTAATTAACTAGTAAATAGTTTATCTTTATTTACACTATATGTCAAGATATTTTCATGAAAAAAATGAGAATTAGAACTTACATTCTATTCTCATTTTCGATTTTATCTTTTCTAGATCTCCTATCCTGTTTTTAGGATCTAGAAAATGCTTCTACCTTTACTTGCTCTCCTTTAATAAAGCCAACAACTTTTCAGCTTCTGCCATAATGGTATTGTTATCCTGGGCGCCAAATAGCAAGTTATTCTTTAATCCCGTGAGAGTTTCTTTGGCATTGGACTTGATAATGGGGTCTTGAATTTTTGCAAGTAAATCTTCAGCCTCTCTCAACTTCGCTTCAACCTTTTCAGTCTCAACCTGAGTTTCTTCTGGCTCCTCTGGTGATTCTTCCTCAGGTTCCTCAGTTGGTTTTGGAGACTCTGGTTTCTCACTCTGCGGTTTCTCTTCGCGAGGTTTTTCTTCCTCAGGTTTTTCTGTCCGAGGTTTCTCCACTGATGGTTTTTCAGTATGATTATTATCAGCTTGACCATTTTGGTTTCTTTGAACATGGTCACTTGCATTGCCCCATCCACTATCTGAATGCGGACGTTCGTTTGGATGTTCTACATAGTACTTCACAGTCGCAAAGAGATCCTCTAAAGTATACCCCTTAGGAGCCTCATAAAGACCTTCGTCAAACCACTCAAATTTGATGTTATGGTAATGGTCATAATGAGGAATAATCAAGCTTCCGTTTTTGACTTCCACAGTATGTTGGAGATTGTAAGGCATACGATCAAGTGGCACCTTCTTAGCTGCTTTCACGCGGTTGTAGATAGCTTCTGCTCCCTTAGCCTCACTATTTCCTGAATTCTGATGGTCTGTCGAAGGAGGCGTTAAACCTTTCTCTTTAGCATAAGCCTGGGCTGCCGCTCTTTCAGCTTCAGACAAACTATCTTTCTTAATCCAATGACTATGGGTCATATGTGGAGTTACATAGGCATCCCCCTCATCACTGGTGATATCACGAGGATCAAAGATATAGCCATCTTCCGTTGTATACTTGCCTGCCAACTTGGCTACTTGAATCTCATCATCAGTATAAGCAATTTGCGCATTTGATTTTCCTAAACGTTCCGGATGACGAATCGGTGCTAGGAAGGCCAGGATATCATCGACCAACTGGACTTTATCACTTGAGGCATCGTTGAGTCGTTCCAACAGTTTATCCAAAGCATCAAATTCAGCTTGACGCCCTTTATTATCAAGTAAGTCTTGATGAACTCTTGCTAGTAAATCATAAGCCTTATTGTAAAATCCTTGATCACCAGATGGGAGGTTGGTTTTCTTAGCTCCGAGCTTATGAGACAAACTTTCTTGCTTGTCTAGTTTACTATCAACGGCCGCAGCAGTTTCTGCTGAAAGCTTCTTGGCAGGAATATAACGTGAGATTCCATTCTCCTCAAATACATAGCCATCAGCTACTTTTCGAATCACCTGTTTAACTAATTTTTCGTCAATTGGATTGCTTGGAGATGGTTGAGGATTTGGTGCAGGTTGCGGGCTTGGACTAGGTTCCGGAGTCGGTTGTGGACTTGGTTCTTCTGGTCTTGAATCTGGTACCCAATGGTTTGAACGATAACGAAGGGGAATAGTACGAGCAATTCGTTCTTCCAATTCAGACATTTGTTCATAAGGGATAAAGTGGTAATGGTTACCATGAGGCACAGCAACTCCTCTAGCTGTTCGACTTGTAATCTGTGCTGGGTCGAAGACAAGGCCATCAGATTCTACGTGTCGTTGGCTCAGAGGCAGTTTGTAGAGCTGTTTCAAAAGACTATCAATGTCATCACTTTGACTTGCTTGACTATCGTCGCTACTGTTGTTAGATGTGTTCATGTTCGTATAGCCACTGCCTTGATTATTATAGGATGGGATCCATCTATCTACATCGCTACTGGTACTGTTGTTATTGGTACGGCGATAAGTAGGCTTATTTGATTGACCACTTCTACCAGATAGGAAGGCTTCTGCAGCAGCCAATTCTCTGGCTGATAACTCACTCTTAGGAATGTAATGGTAATGGTTGCCATGAGGAACGATATAAGCATCACCAGTATCTTCAATGATATCAGAAGCATTAAAGATATAACCATCATCTGTGGTGTAGCGTCCTTGTGAACGTGCCAAGGCTACCGCACCATCGTTTGCTGAAGTCCCTCCTTCACGATGCTGACTGTGCTCTTGTTTTTGTCGATTGATTTCTTCTTTCGTACGGACATTATCTGCATGGGCCGCATCCTTAAGGTAGACATAGTATTTTCCGTCCACCTTGATAACATAACCACCCTTGATTTCACTGACAATATCCTCATCTTTTAGTGTATAGTTTGGATCCTTCATCAGCAACTCTTCACTGATGATAGCGTCGTAAGGAACCTTACCATTGTAATAATGATAGTGGTCACCGTGTGAAGTGACATAGCCCTGGTCTGTTATCTTGATGACGATTTGTTCGGCATTGATACCTTCTTTTTTACTAACCTCATCAGGAGTGAGATCCTCCGTTTTTTGTGCTGCTTGTTTACCATCAACGTAAGACACACGGTTATTTTCTTTGACCGTTCTAGCTTGATACAGTCCCAACTCATAAGAACAAACACTTAAAATCAAGGCTGCCGCAGAACCTGCTAGGTATTTTTTATTAATTTTCATCGAAACTCTCTTTCTTTTTGATATTTCTAGTTGCAATTCATTTCTAAATTGCAGAAACTCCTCTCTAAAAGTTAACTGGTTAATAGTTTACTCCTAAATTTTCAACTTGTCAAGAATTTTATGAACCAGTTAACGATTTTTTTGTTTTCTACACTATCTTCTACCTGAACAGTCTGATTTGAGAATCCTATATTGAAAATCAATCACCAAATTTTTAAAACAAAAAATCCCTGCAACTGAGTTGCAAGGACCTTTCAATTAATCAAAGTCAACGTATTCTTTTTGAAGTTCAAGAACTTCTTCCATTGTTGAGCATTCTGTAAGGGCACGGTTTGCGTACTCTTCCATCTTAGCTGTGTCGAGTTTCTTCATCAAGCTACGTGTACGAAGGACAGATGTTGCTGACATAGAGAACTCATCCAAGCCCATTCCGACAAGAAGTGGAACAGCTTTTTGGTCACCAGCCATCTCACCACACATACCTGCCCATTTACCTTCAGCGTGAGCTGCTTTGATAACGTTGTTAATCAAACGTAGGATTGATGGGTTATATGGTTGATAAAGGTATGAAACTTGCTCATTCATACGGTCTGCTGCCATTGTGTATTGGATCAAGTCGTTTGTACCAATTGAGAAGAAGTCAACTTCTTTAGCAAATTGGTCTGCAAGCATAGCCGCTGCAGGAATCTCGATCATGATACCAACTTGGATATTATCCGCAACTGCAACACCTTCAGCAAGAAGGTTTGCTTTTTCTTCGTCAAAGACTGCTTTGGCTGCACGGAATTCTTTCAAGAGCGCAACCATTGGGAACATGATACGCAATTGACCGTGTACAGACGCACGAAGAAGGGCACGGATTTGAGTGCGGAACATAGCATCTCCAGTTTCAGAAATAGAGATACGAAGGGCACGGAATCCAAGGAATGGGTTCATTTCGTGAGGCATATCGAAGTAAGGAAGTTCCTTATCTCCACCGATATCCATTGTACGAACGACAACAGGTTTACCGTTCATTCCTTCAAGTACGGCTTTGTAAGCTTCATACTGCTCGTCTTCTGTTGGGAAGTCTTGAGAATCCATGTACAAGAACTCTGTACGGTAAAGACCGACAGCTTCGGCACCGTTGGCATTGACACCTTCAACGTCTTTTGGAGTACCGATATTAGCAGCCAATTCAAAGTGTTTACCATCAGCAGTCACTGTTTGAGCATCTTTCAAAAGTGCCCATTCAGCTTTTTGCTTCGCATAAGCTTCACCAGCAGCCTTGAATTCTGCCGCTTGCTCATCAGTTGGGTTGATAATCACTTCACCAGTGATACCGTTAACAGCCAGGATATCACCATCTTTAACAATTTCAGTGATGTTGTTTGTACCTAATACTGCCGCGATTTCAAGTGTACGCGCCATGATAGCTGAGTGGCTTGTACGTCCACCAATGTTGGTTACAAAAGCTTTTACAAAGTTTTTGTCCAATTGAGCTGTATCTGAAGGAGTCAAGTCATGCGCAATCACGATCACTTCTTCATTGATAGAAGCTGGGTTTGGCAATTTTTTACCAAGGAGATTTGCCAATACACGTTTTGTTACGTCGCGGATATCCGCTGCACGTTCTTGCATGTATGGGTTGTCTTCCATGCCTTCAAAGATAGTGATAAACATGTCTGTCACTTCTTTCAGACCTGCCTCTGCATTCACTTTCTTCGCACGGATTGTTTCCTTGATTTGACTGATCATTTCTGGGTCAGCAAGAACCATTAAGTGAGCGTCAAAAACTTGAGCAGCTTCTTCACCGAGCGTACCTACTGCTTTCTCACGAATAACAGAAAGCTCGTCTTGTGATGCTTTTAGAGCGGCATCAAGGCGAGCTTCTTCTGCGTTTGTATCTTCGACTGTAATAGTCTCAAATGACAAATCCGGTTGAACGAGTAGATATGCTTTTGCAACTGCAACACCGTCTGATGCTGCGATTCCTTTAAGCATTTCTGTCATTTTCCTTATGCCAATCCTTCTTTTTCCATAGTTTCAGTGATTGCAGCGATTGCATCGTCAGCATCTGCACCTTCAGCTGAAATTGTAACATCAGCACCTTGGCCAACACCAAGACTCATAACACCCATGATTGATTTAAGGTTTACTGATTTACCTTTGTACTCAAGAGTGATATCTGAAGCAAATTTGCTAGCTGTTTGAACCAACAATGTTGCTGGACGTGCATGAATACCTGTTTCTGCCACTACGTGGAAATCTTTAGAAGCCATAGTTTGACTCTCCTTTAGTTATTTCTTTTTTGGATTATATGTGATAACCCTTACAAGACTGTATTATATCACCTTCTAGATAATTTTTCAAGTATTTTATGGACTTTTACTGAAAATGAAATTGCTTCTTTTTCTATCATACAGGTACTATGGGAAATTTAGGCACTAATTATTAAAAGAATATTACCTTCAAAATTCCAATTTTCAAAGCTATTTTCCCTTAATACCAATCAGAGGACAATCCTAGTAAATAATGAAATAATACTATTTAACTATAATTAATATAACTCAGTAAATCTATTATTTGAAAAGACTTCATCAAATACTAAATACTGAAATTCTAAAACCTACTCTTACCATCAACAGTAGAGAATTTATCCAATTTGCTACTTAAAGTAAAATAAGTTTGTAGCCCCTAACAGTAAAAAGGTAGATATATCTAAGTGGTATAAGTAGAACTAAAACTTTGATTGATTCCATTCAAATAAAGTATCCAACCAATCAAAAACGACATTATGGGCGAGTCTTAGATTATTGACTTGGCAATGAGCGTCCGCACCACTTTCCGCCTCAAATACTTGAAGTTTAGTTTGTTGATTTTTAGATTTAAGTGCTTCATAAATTACCTTAGTTTGATGCTGCAGTTCAGCACCCTCACCCTTTCCCATAATAAACAGGCATGGGCATTGAATTTTTTGATAATCCACAATCTTTGCATGGTTAAATACATCATCAATAGCACTCTTAAAATCAGAAGTACCAAACTGCCATGCATACTTTTTAAGATTTAAATTTGCTGATTCATTCAAATTTCCAGCTAATTTTAAAATGGCATTTATTAACCAACTAGGTGCTTTCAAACTTGATCCAAATTCTTTTCTGAAAAGTTCTGCAACGTCGTAAATAGGGGTACTAGCAATCCAAGCATGAATTCTTGGATCCTTTTCGACAGCTTGTGCGGTAAAATATCCCCCTCCGCTGACACCATAAATAGCTAAATAATTTAGTTTAGGATTTCTATTTTCCAACCAGTCTATGCATAATGAAATTGGAATAGAAGCATCCACATCAAAGACCAGCCCTCTACTAGGATTGCTCCCTTGACCAGGAAGGTCAACCATTAAAACATTATAATTTCGTATCCATCCAGGATATCCTGCAAAGTAAAATAAATCTTCGCGATAAGTATCACCTCCACCAATCATGATTAGCGTTGGACAATTATCGCCGCTATGAAGATAATACCCAGGCAAGTAAGAACCCTGATAGGGAATAGTTAGTTTTTCAATCGGTACACCTAGTGAATGAATTGCACTAGAAAACACCTTCTCCATTTGACGAACGGTCGGTAAATACTCGTCAGAAAATGGATCGGTAAACTGAATTGCCGAGCGAAGTGAGTAGGTCTGTGCAAGATAATACTGCGCCTTTGTTTGTTCACTCAATCCTGAATTACTTGCTTCTTGTTCAAGGTAGTTTACATGCGATAAAAATACATTTTTCCAGTCATCAGGCTTTGGTGAGTTCCCCAATCTTTGAGCAAGATAATAAAGCTCTCCATGAGAGAAACCAAAAATTTCACCGATTCCTAACAACCAATTAAAGAAAAAATCCGTATCACCATTCTTAAAAAATATTTGAGTTGATTGCCGTTTTAAAATAACATCATTTTCTTTCACCACGCGCCTCCTAATTCTGTGTTCTTTCATTTATTTAATCTAATTATAATCTGATAACATTCTCTATCAAACAAAAGCATCCAGATATCCATTTTTTAATCTTATAATCACATGTAGTATATCACATAAAATGAACTTTCTCAAACATTGTATTTATATACTCCTTATAAAAGGATACGAAACTCATAAGTATCCTATATAAAATTAACCAATGATCCATTTTTATGAATACAGCATAATCTGTCATTTCCACTTTTGTTATATTTTAGATATTCTAATACAAAATATTGGGACATCTTGTGTGGAAAATTTCTTTTTTTCGTAAATATCACAGTTTCTGTTTTATTAAAGCATTGTCTCAGCTAGACTTATTCCTGTTCTTACGATTTTTGCTATTTTCTTCGTTTTCCTTTCTGATAACTTGCTGAAAATCTTCTATTTATCTTACCAATATACAGTATGTAGTTTTTTTATTTTGAGAAACTTTGACAGTTCAACGGAAATCAAAATTTATGTTTCCAAAAACACTATATCTTGTGTTTTGATTTCAAAACCGTAACTTTTTAGCACAAGATTTAGTTTAAAAAGTTTGACAAAGTTTTTTTTTCTGATATACTAAGAAAGTAATCTATTTTGAAAGAGGAGTTACGAAAATGGTAACCGTTTATTCTAAAAATAACTGTGTCCAATGTAAGATGACCAAACGTTTCTTGGACAGCAACAATGTCGCTTATCGTGAGATCAATCTCGACGAGCAACCTGAGTACATCGATCAAGTTAAAGAGCTCGGTTTCAGCGCTGCTCCTGTTATCCAAACACCAACTGAAGTCTTTTCAGGTTTCCAACCAGGAAAACTGAAACAATTAGCATAATCTTAGTACATCATCCAGAAGAAACTTGCTTCTAGGGCTAACTTAGAGGCCTTTCTTTTGTAATTAGATAAGGGAAATTTTATGGGATTAAAACATCTTGAGGACGTGACTTACTTCCGTCTCAATAACGAAATCAACCGTCCTGTCAATGGACAAATCATGCTTCATAAAGATAAAGAAGCCTTGGATGCCTTCTTTAAAGAAAATGTAGTTCCAAACACTATGGTTTTTGATTCAATTACTGATAAAATCAACTACCTTATTGAACATAACTATATTGAAACTGCATTTCTCAAGAAGTACCGTCCAGAATTTTTGGAAGAACTGCATCAATTCATCAAAGACCAAAACTTCCAATTCAAATCATTCATGGCAGCCTATAAGTTTTACAACCAGTACGCCTTGAAGACTAATGACGGTGAATATTACCTTGAAAGTATGGAAGACCGTGTCTTCTTTAATGCACTTTACTTTGCTGACGGTGATGAAACAATTGCGACTGATATTGCCAATGAAATCATCCACCAACGCTACCAACCAGCTACTCCTTCCTTTTTGAACGCAGGCCGTGCTCGTCGTGGGGAATTGGTATCTTGTTTCTTGATTCAAGTAACTGATGACATGAACTCTATCGGACGTTCTATCAACTCAGCCCTTCAACTTTCGCGTATCGGTGGTGGTGTGGGAATTTCCCTCAGCAACCTTCGTGAGGCTGGAGCTCCTATCAAAGGTTATGAAGGTGCTGCTTCTGGTGTCGTACCAGTTATGAAGCTTTTTGAAGACAGCTTCTCTTACTCAAACCAACTCGGGCAACGTCAAGGTGCCGGGGTTGTCTACCTCAACGTCTTTCACCCAGATATCATCGCTTTCCTTTCAACTAAGAAAGAAAATGCCGATGAAAAGGTTCGTGTTAAGACCCTCTCACTTGGAGTTGTGGTACCAGATAAATTCTACGAATTAGCTCGTAAAAATGAAGAAATGTATCTCTTTAGCCCTTACTCCGTAGAGCTTGAGTACGGTGTACCATTCAACTACATCGACATCACTGAAAAATACGATGAATTAGTTGCAAATCCAAATATCCGCAAGACAAAAATCAAGGCGCGTGATTTGGAAACTGAAATCTCTAAATTGCAACAAGAATCTGGTTACCCTTATATCGTCAACATTGATACAGCCAACCGTGCGAATCCAGTAGATGGTAAGATTATCATGAGTAACTTGTGTTCTGAGATTCTTCAAGTTCAAGAACCAAGCTTGATCAACGATGCTCAAGAATTCCTTCAAATGGGGACAGACGTTTCATGTAACCTTGGTTCAACTAACGTAGTCAACATGATGACTTCACCTGACTTTGGTCGTTCTATTCGCGCTATGGTTCGTGCCCTTACTTTCGTTACAGATAGTTCACACATCGTAGCTGTCCCTACTATCGACCACGGAAACAGTTTGGCTCACACCTTTGGTCTGGGTGCTATGGGACTTCATAGCTACCTTGCCCAACAACTGATTGAGTACGGATCACCTGAGTCAATTGAATTTACAAGCATCTACTTTATGCTTATGAACTACTGGACCTTGGTTGAGTCAAACAATATCGCACGTGAACGTGGTATCACCTTCCACAACTTTGAAAAATCAGATTATGCTAATGGTAGCTACTTTGACAAGTATGTGACAGGCGAATTTGTTCCAAAATCAGACCGTGTTAAAGAACTCTTCAAAGATGTCTTTATCCCAAGTGCTGCTGATTGGGCTGAACTTCGCGAAAAGGTTCAAGCAGATGGACTTTACCATCAAAACCGTCTTGCTGTTGCTCCAAATGGTTCTATCAGCTACATCAACGACGTTTCTGCTTCTATTCACCCGATTACACAACGTATCGAAGAACGTCAGGAAAAGAAAATTGGTAAGATCTACTACCCTGCCGCAGGTTTGTCAACAGATACTATCCCTTACTACACTTCTGCCTACGACATGGATATGCGTAAGGTGATTGATGTTTACGCTGCTGCAACTGAACACGTGGATCAAGGGCTTTCACTCACTCTCTTCATGCGTAGTGACATTCCAAAAGGTCTTTACGAATGGAAGAAAGAAAACAAACAAACGACACGTGACTTGTCAATCCTTCGTAACTATGCCTTTAACAAGGGAATCAAGTCAATTTACTACGTTCGTACCTTTACAGACGACGGTGGAGAAGTCGGTGCTAACCAATGTGAAAGCTGTGTGATTTAATTTTAATCGGAGCCAACTAAATTTCATCAGATTACTGATTAAATGCCCCGCAATAAACTTGGATAAGTATCTTAAATACCATGAAAAACTAAAAAGTCGGGCTTCCGACTTTTTGTGCGATACTCTTCTCAGACTATGATAAAATAGAGATGATTCGACAATCGCATTATTACATACAGAAAGAGATTTCAAATGGAAACTTACTACAAAGCCATTAACTGGAATGCCATCGAAGATGTCATCGACAAATCAACTTGGGAAAAGCTAACGGAGCAATTCTGGCTCGATACGCGTATCCCCTTGTCAAATGATCTAGACGACTGGAGAAAACTGTCAAATAAAGAAAAAGACTTGGTAGGAAAAGTCTTTGGTGGTTTGACCCTTCTGGACACCATGCAATCTGAAACAGGGGTTCAGGCTCTTCGTTCAGACATCCGTACACCGCATGAGGAAGCTGTTTTCAACAACATCCAATTTATGGAATCTGTCCACGCAAAATCTTATTCATCTATCTTTTCTACCTTGAATACCAAGGCTGAAATCGAAGAGATCTTTGAATGGACTAACACAAACCCATACCTACAAAGAAAAGCAGAAATTATCAATGAAATCTACCTCAATGGTAGCCCCCTTGAAAAGAAGGTTGCCAGCGTCTTTCTTGAAACCTTCCTCTTCTACTCTGGTTTCTTTACTCCCCTTTACTATCTTGGCAATAACAAGCTGGCCAACGTTGCGGAAATCATCAAACTGATCATCCGTGATGAGTCTGTTCACGGAACCTACATTGGTTACAAATTCCAACTTGGTTTTAACGAATTGCCTGAAGAAGAGCAAGAAAAACTTAAAGAATGGATGTACGACCTGCTCTACACTCTCTACGAGAACGAAGAAGGTTATACTGAAAGTCTCTATGACGGTGTTGGTTGGACCGAAGAAGTTAAAACCTTCCTTCGCTACAATGCCAATAAGGCCCTTATGAACCTAGGACAAGATCCACTCTTCCCAGATTCAGCTGATGATGTCAACCCAATCGTTATGAACGGTATTTCAACAGGAACTTCTAACCACGACTTCTTCTCTCAAGTCGGAAATGGTTACCTCCTTGGTGAAGTTGAAGCCATGCAAGACGAGGATTACAACTACGGTTTAGACTAATTTGACCAATCATTCAAAATATCATGGTTTGTTTAAAACAACCATGGTATTTTTGTTTTTGTTTTATTTTGTTTTTTTATATTTGATTGATTGAGCGTTTTATGGTAAGATAATAATAGTAGAAATCGAGGTGATAAGGATGCTAAAGCAAGAAAAACTAGATAGTATTCTAGAAGCAGTAAACACAAAAGGCACTATTACTGTAAAAGAGATTATGGAGAGTCTTGATGTATCAGATATGACAGCTCGTCGCTACTTACAAGAATTGGCAGATAAGGATTTGCTGGTTCGTGTGCACGGTGGCGCTGAAAAACTTCGTACAGGTTCTCTCTTAAACAACGAACGCTCAAACGTTGAAAAACAAGGCTTACAGATTGCTGAAAAACAAGAAATTAGCCGTTTTGCAGGTCATTTGATTGACGAAGGTGAAACCATTTTTATCGGACCAGGAACAACCTTAGAATGTTTTGCTCGTGAGCTTCCTATCGATAATATTCGTGTTGTAACAAACAGTCTTCCAGTTTTTCTCATCCTAAACGAACGAAAATTAACAGATTTGATCTTGATTGGCGGAAATTATCGCTCTATCACTGGTGCTTTTGTAGGGACACTTACCTTGCAGGATTTGACCAACCTTCAGTTTTCTAAAGCTTTTGTAAGCTGTAATGGTATTAAGGATAAGGCAATTGCTACTTTCAGTGAAGAAGAGGGCGAGGTACAACGAATCGCCCTGAATAATGCCAATAAAAAATACTTACTGGCAGACCACAGTAAGTTTAATAAGTTTGATTTTTACACTTTTTACAATATCTCAGAGATTGATACCATCGTTTCAGATGCCAAACTGAGTCAGGAGACATTTGAAGATCTGTCGAAACAAACAACCATTCTTTTATCAAAACCATAAAAATTCCCCTGCCTTTTGGCAGGGAATTTTTGTTGAATTTTAATCAATAAGCTGTGTCTCAGCTAGTTTCTTGTACCAGTGAGCCGATTTCTTTGGATAACGCTCCTGGGTCTCAAAATCAACATAGAAGAGGCCGTAACGCTTTTCGTAACCATTTGACCAAGAAAAGACATCCATCAGAGACCAGATAAAGTAGCCTTTGACATTGGCTCCATCAGAGATTGCATCTGCAATCACTTCCATATGTTTCTTAACATAATCAATCCGTCCATCATCGTAGACTGTCCCATCCACAAACTCATCTTTGTATCCGAGACCATTCTCTGTGATGTAGATTTTCTTGTAATTTGGGTAATCTTTCTTCACGCGCATGATTTGATCATACAAACCTTGAGGATAGATAATCCAGTCCCAGTCCGTACGTGGGACATAGTCAGGCGCCACTCGACGTCCAACTCCCTTAATCTGATACTTAGAGCTTCCTTTTTCACCCTTACCGTTATGAATGATTTCTGTTTCGCCATCAAAGGCTTGCATCCAATCACTCATGTAGTAGTTAATTCCAAGGAAGTCATTCAGGTCTTTTGCAGCTTCTAGCACAGCGAAGTCTTCTTTACGCAGATCTAAACTTCCACCATTGACTGCTAAGATATGGTTGACACCTTCCATCGTTTCTTCGGAATATCGTCCTAGATAAGTCGCATCCAAAATAAATTTATTGTGAATGATATCTTCTAACTCGGCTGCACGAACATCTGCTGGATTATCTGGATCCAGAGGATACTTAGTAGGCAGGGCATGAACCACACCAATTTCACCCTTATATCCCTTATCCTTGAAAAGTTTTACTGCACGCGCATGCGACACCATCATATTGTGATGAGATTGGAAGACTTTGGCAAGGTCGTACTGAATACCTGGAGGAAATTTCCCAACCAAATACTGACCATCTCCTATCGGCCCAATTTCATTAAAGGTTGTCCAAAAGTTAACTTCAGGAAATTCTTCAAAACAGAAGGCTGCATAATCCACAAAGTGATTAATGTTTTCTCTATTCAGGAAATCTCCGTTTGAATGAAGTGCTTCTGGCGTGTCAAAGTGATGAAGAGTCACGAAGGGCTCAACATGCCGTTTGTGGCACTCTGCAAATAGATTATGATAGAACTCAACCCCCTTGTCATTAACCTTCCCATAACCAGTTGGAAAGATACGTGACCAAGCGATTGAAATACGGATACCATTGACACCATACTCTTCTGCAAGTTTGAGGTCAACTGGGTATTTGTGATAGAAATCACTGGCTGGTTCAGCAGTGTACCAGTAGTTATCTTTGAGGTATTTGTCCCAGGCGACTGGCCCTTTACCATCAGTATGTGTAGCACCTTCTGCTTGGTAGGCTGCTGTTGCTCCGCCAAAAATAAAGTCTTTTGGAAGTGTTTTTGTCATTTGATTCACCTTTCAAGAAATAGAAATGAGATGGGGGTATAGTTGGGAGGAGTTCCTCCATCTCACTTCTTCGCTATTTACATTTTATTCTTCGAACTGCGCTTGAACAAAGGCAAGAGCGCCTTTTCCATCGCGAGTCAATTTAATGTATTGGCCACCTTCTGTCTTAGCAAGTTTGATACCAAGTTTGTCAGTTTCGGCCTTCATGTCTTCAAAGTTTGAAGCAACTTGAGGAGCAAGGATAACCAGATCAAACTCAGGCAACATTTCACGGTGAGCACCATAGCCACCAGCTGCTGCTTTAACAGGAACTTTGTACTCTGCAGCTGCCTTGTTTAGAGCATTTGCAAGGAGACCACTTGTACCTCCTCCTGCACAGAGAACGAGAACATTTGTTTCTTCTGTGATTGTGTTTTGCGCTGCTTCTACACCTGCTTTTTCAAGAATAGCATCTGCTTTGGCAGTATTAAAGTTTGCGGCTACTTTTTCTTTCAATTCATCATTGGCTTTACCTGAACGCTCTTCTTCAAGAATTTGTTCATCATAAACCTTGAGGAATGGATAGTAGATGGCTACGTCAACAAGGATTAACAAAGCAGCAAGTACAAATGACAAGAATTGGAAGTTTGTACCGAGAACAATACCGAGCGGACCTGGTGTTGTCCAAGGAAGGTTGGCTGTAAATGAGTTCATGCCAAGCGTTTCAATGAAGAATTTAAAGATCCATACGTTGGCAATTGGCGCAAAGATAAATGGAATAAAGAAGATTGGGTTCAAGACAAGTGGTGCACCAAACAAGATTGGTTCATTTACACCAAAGAAAGTTGGAACCACTGAAGCACGTCCGATTGCACGGTTTCGTTTCGATTTGGTCAACCACATGAACATGAATGGAACAACCAGTGTCGCACCAGTACCACCCATGGTAACAATAAACATTTGTGTACCTGAAGTAAGGATCTTGTCTGCATGCATCCCTTGTTGGAGAAGGTTCAAGTTGACTTCGGCATTTGCATAGGTAATAGCTGCGATTGCTGGTTCAACGATGGAAGGACCGTGGATACCAACAAACCAGAAGAAGGCAAAGGCACCAAAGATAATGGTAATACCTAGATAACCATCAGCAGCAGAGAATAATGGTGCAAAGAATTTACCGATTGATTCAGCTACGCTTGCACCAACAAAATGACGAGCTAGTAAATCAAGAGCATAAAGAGAAACCACTGATAGAGTGAATGGAATCACATCTTTAAAGACTTGTGAGATATTTGGTGGAACTTCGTCAGGCATACGAATAGTGACGTTGTTCTTAACACAAACCTTATAGATGGATACAGTAACAAAGGCAGCAAGGAAGGCTGAAAGCAAACCTTTTGTCCCCAAGAATCCAGTAGCTAGGCCATTTTCGATAGGATCAGCTGCCAACATCAACAAACCGACAATTGCTGCCAAAAGTGTTGACATATAGTTGATTTGATTGGTTTTCTCCATGCTACGGTTTACTGAGTCGGTCAATGACTTAGCTGTTGTACCAGCTACCAAGAGAGCCAGAATCCCCATTGAATAGCTATAAGGTTTCATGAGGAGATTAACAACATCAGCAGACCATTTAAAGCCCCATGAGTTTGGTACAAAGGCAATCAAGATAAAGATACTTGAGAAGAGAATAACGGGCATTCCTGCAATGAAACCATCACGAATAGCACGAAGATAGATATTACGAGATAATTTCTCAAAGAAAGGCTTTCCCTTCTCGATAAATGAAATTAGTTTGTTCATTACTTAACTCCTCTCTTGTAGAGTTCGATTAAATGGTGTATCAAATCTTTGAGCAAGATGGTTGTCATCAAGTGGTCTTGGCCATGCATCATGGTTACACTATAAGCTAAGTCCTCACCAGCTGCCTCCTTGGTCAATAGACTTGTTTGCGCGTGATGAGCCTCGGCGATACAGCCACCAGCTTCCTCTACGAGAGTATCAGCTTTCGCAAAATCGCCAGCTTCAGCAGCTTTCAAGGCTTCCAATAGTTTTGAACGAGCATCGCCAGCATAGGCTACGATTTCAAAACCTAACAATGTTACTTCTTCTCTATTCATGATAGAATTCTCCTTATGTATTTTTAATTAAATTTTTATGACAATAAACGTTGGATATGTAGAACTAGATAAACTCGCTCACTCTTATACAAATCAAGACCCGTATGTTTCGTAATCACATCATAGATCTTGGAACCGACCTCAAATGCCTTTGGATAGGATTGTTTAATATGGTCTTCCATATCTAGAAGCGATTGATTATCATCTCTGGAACGGTCTAAATAATCCAAAAAATAGTTGAGATGAATCATAAAGCGATCATAGAAATGGTTATTCTCTTTGGTTCGTTGAATAGCGTAACTTTTCAGCACTCCTTTGACATTCCTGAGAATTTCTTTCCTTTTATCAATCGACTCAACAACTTCCACTTCATTCTCCCCTTCGGCATTAATGAAATGATAAGCAATCCGAATAATTTCGTCCTCAGGAAAATGATCTGTCAACTTCTGACGATAAATTTCAAATGCTTCATTTGCGATTTGAAAAGCGACAGGATACTTAGTAGAAATATCTGGTAGATTGCTATCCTTGTACCTTCCTTGTGTTAGAGCTTGATAGGAACAGTAAATATGATCTGTCAAGGTCACATAGAGATATTCTTGAATCGGATAGTGATATTTCTTAGAAAGATTATCAATGATCTCGTAGGTCACTGTGATAAAATCAAGCGGAACATCTTTGAGAAGAGCCATAAAGTTTTCTCTGGACTCTTCGGTCTTCATCCGAAAAATTTTCTCAACCTGATTTTCAGCAATCAAATCCCCCTTCTTCTTTCCAAATGTAATCCCTTTACCAATTACAATCACCTCTTCTCCTTTATCATTTCTGACAAGTGAAACATTGTGATTCATTGGATTTAGAATTCGATACATGTCAACCTCCTTTTATATCTTAAAGGTATATGAGTACAAAAAATGACCACAAATGAACTAGAAAATCCTTTGATTTCTAATCCACCTGTGATCATGCCTAATATTACTTAGTAACACTCACCTTGTATTAACTTGTGATTTAAGTATAGCACAAGTAAGTTATTTTGTAAACCTTTACATGTAACTTTTTTTAAAAATTTTTTTAGATTCATGTTCCTAAACTAGGAGAAAGATTTTACACGCGTTCTTTCCATGAAGTCGCTGTAGTTTTGAGAACTTTGTTGAGTTCGTCAATGTTCTCAAATCCAGTTGTACGCAACCACTCACGAGCTGCTGCTTCACCGTCTTTGATGTAGGCTTCAACTGATCCTGCCCATGTAGCACGGCCACAAAGAACTCCATTGAAGTTTGCGCCTGATTCGTGGGCAAAGACAAGTGTTTCTTGGAAGAGTTTAGCTGACACACCTGCACTCAAGTAGATGTATGGCAAGTTAGTTGCTTCATCTTGTGCTTTGAAGAAAGCTGCCGCTTCTTCGCGTGTATGCACAATTTCACCATCACCAAAGCCTTCAACGTATTTAACGTTGACTGGAACTTCCACTTTCAAGACATCGATGTTGAAGCGTGGGTCTGAGAAGACCTTCATAGCACCGATGACCTTGTGTGGTTTCACTTTTGCGTATTCTGCAGAACCTGCGTCAGCAATTTTTTCATCGTAAGCCAAGATTTCAAGGAAGAAAGGAATGTCTTCCGCTACACACTCAGAACCGATGCGTTCGATGTAGGCTTGTTTTTCTTGGTTGAGTTCGTCAGAGCTGTCTACATCGTAGTAAAGCAAGAATTTGACTGCATCCGCACCTTGTTCTTTAATGCGTTTTGCAGACCAAACATCCAAGCAGTCTGGTAAGCGTTTGGTGCTTGTTGTGTCGTAGCCAGTTTTCTCATAAGCAAGAAGAAGGCCGGCGTTGGCATCAAGCGCTTTTGTAGCTGGAAGACCATACTCAGGGTCAAGAAGCATAGATGATGCGTATTTTGTCAATTCATCTGCAACCAAGACTTTGAGTTCTTCCATTTGAGCAACAGTCGGCTCTTCCGTTTGGTATTGAGCCATGAGGCGTTTCAAAGCACCACGTTGGTCAAAGGCAAGAGCTGAGATAATGCCGTTCTCGTCAGAGAGTTTTTGCAAGCATGCGCGTTTATTTTCTGTTAAAACCATTTTATACCTCTTTTACTATTAATTGATCATATAAAGCTTGATAGTTGGCCATGTTGACATGACCAGTCATTTTTTCTTGAGCATTGAGCATACCAAGGACATTTGCCTTGATGAGTAATTCTGCATCTGATTCTTTGTGAAGAAGCCCTGAAGAAATTCCTGCTACAGTAGAATCTCCAGATCCGACAGGGTTGACTACCTGAATTCTAGGAATATCTACCTTGTAGAAAGTATCACCATGTTTTGCAAAAGCACCATTTGCTCCAAGTGAAACGATTATCCACTCAATCCCTGCAAATAGAGGCTCTTGAAGAACTTCTTTTAATTCATTCAAATCCTCAGAAACTTCTTTCCCAAGAAGCTGAGACAATTCTTCGTTATTTGGTTTGATTACTGTTGGTTTGTGTGGTGATTCAAGGACAGCCTGAAGGGCAGCACCTGAGCAATCCAGAACAACTGGTTTTCCTGCGCGATTAGCAAGTTCTACTAAGCTTGCATAGTAGTCAACTGGAAGACCAGCTGGCAGACTACCCGAGATAGCAACTACTTCCACAGTGTCGAGAAGATTCTCGAAATGAACCAAGAAATCTTGCCCTTCTTGCTCCAGAACTTCAGGCCCTTTTTCAAGGATTTCTGTTTGGTTGTCTCCGTGCAGAATAGCGATACAGTTACGAGTCTCTCCTTGAATGGAGAAGAAACGTTTCGTTACTTTATCGTCAATATGATCTACTAAAAACTCACCAAGTTTACCACCAACTAGACCAGTAGCAGCAACAGAATCACCAAATTCTGAAAGAACTCGTGTAACATTGAGCCCTTTACCACCAGCTGTCTTGGTCACGTCCACCACACGGTTGACAGTATCAATTTTCAATTCATCCAAAGGATAAGAAATATCAATGGATGGATTCATTGTGACTGTTAAAATCATGCGTCACCTCTTAGTCGTGGTATTCACCGCGATCCCATTTTTCAAGGAATTCTGTAAAGAAGTTTGCATCTGCTTGATGAGCATTGTGAGTTTCAACGTGCTCAATTTTAGCGATCAATTTTTTGTTTTCTTCTGATGGCTTGTATTCAGCATTGATGAAAGCTTCAATGATATCGCACATAAGTAATTCACCAGTAATCTTACCACCAAAACCGATAACGTTGGCATTAAGTTCTTCTTTAGCATAGAGTGCTGTTGTCATATCACGAACCAAGGCAGAACGAACTCCTGGAACTTTGTTAACAGCGTTATTGATACCAACACCAGTACCACAGATACATACCCCAAGATCAGCTTGACCGCTTGTAACGGCTTCACCTACTTTTTTACCAAAGATTGGGTAGTGAGTACGTGTGTGGTCATATGTACCAAAGTCGATGACTTCATATCCTTTTGATTTCAAAAATTCTGAAACCGCCATTTTTTCATCTGTTACGATGTGGTCACATCCAATTGCAATTCTCATTTTTATCTTACCTTTCTTACTGTAATCTAATTAGCACATTTTGTTCAACATATCGACACGAATTTGGTGACGACCACCGTCGTATTTACCGTTAACAAATCCTTTAGCAATGTTTTTAGCCAATTCATCACCAACAAGTTGTGCACCCATAGTGATCATACGTGAGTTGTTGTGGCCACGAGTCATATAAGCTGAACGTTCGTCAGATACTTCTGCAGCAACCATTCCTTTGATTTTAGTTGCGACCATGAATGGACCAGCCCCATAAGCATCAATCACGATACCAAGGTTTTGTTCTTCTTTGTTTACTTCTGCAGCAACAGCAAGAGTCACATCAACAAAATCTTGACCTTCAGCTGTAACATCCACAACGTGGAAGTTTTCTTTTTTCAAGAAGTCTTTCACAACTTCTTTCAATCTCAAACCTGCAGCATCTGCACCGATAACAATAGACATATTGTATACTCCTTTTTATTTTTCTAGGCCAGTAAAGACTTTTATTACTAGTATGATAAGTACAAAAGGCTTCCTAGCAGTTTATTGACAAATTTTATTGAATGAGATGAATAACATCTTATCCAAGTCCAGGAAATCAATCTCCTGGAAACAAACTTTCTCCGTTAAAGAGAATATAACAAGTGATTATTTGTTTGTTGCAAACATCATTTGTTGTTTACAAACATAATATACTCCTATTTCCATAAAAAGTCAACAGTAAATGTTTGTTTTTGTGGTTTTTTATCTAAAATATTTCAATATCAAAGCCAATTTGGTCTACTTGACCGGGTTCCAAGAGACGAACGTTCTTCTTATCTTCTAAATGATCTCCTTCTTCAAGAGATGTTGACAAGCCTGACCAGGGTTCGAACGCTATAAAAGGTCCCTTATTCAAAGTTGACCAAATGATGAGATTTGAGAACTCTTGGAAGTGTACTTTTAATCCCTTCTCATTCTTACGAGAACGAAGGGCAATTGTTCTAGATTGCAACTCATCCAAAGTCACTGCATCAACACGAAACAGATCGTAACTGAGATCAACTTCCTTTTGAGAATCCAACCATGGACTCCTATCTTGGAAGTCTAAGAGTCCTGTTTCCGGGAAAGGACGGGGAACAGAACAAGTCTCTTCTTTTTCAAACTCTAAATAGTAATCTTCATAGACTTCATCATCAAGTAGAGGACAGTTAAATCCTGGATGCCCTCCTACGAAGAATGGCATTACTTTATTCGTTTCTTTATTAAGGACTTTGTATTGAGTACAAATAGTCTTGCCAGTCACTACATAAGTAATTTCTAGGCGGAAATGATAAGGATAGTTTTGATAGGTATTCTCATTATCTTCGATAGCAAAAGTTACGCTATTTTCTGTTTGATTAACTAATTCAAATTCTTTTTTACGGACTAAACCATGACGCGGAATGTTTCCTTTCGTCTCCGTTCCATCTGCATGACTGTATAAGGCTGTATCATCTCTTAAAGAGCCACAGATTGGAAAAAGTACTGGAGCTTGTCCACTCCAATAAGTTGCATCCCCTTGCCACAAATATTCAATGCCATCTCGGTCTTTAATTGATGACAATGCGCCACCTAAGGTTTTAAATTGGACCGTCAATTGCTCTGATTTTATTTCAATTACCATTATTTTCTCCGATTTCTTAATAGTTTATAAAAAAACTAGGCTGTCACTCCCCATTAGGAAACTGACAACCTAGTTTTCACAATTTACATTCTATAGGAGTGAATTATTTAGCATTTGCTGCGTATTCTTCATTACGTTTAATCATTTGTTTTCTATACCAAGCAAAGATACCTACATAGAATACAAGGAAGACTACTGCGCCAAGGATTGCTTTAATATCACCTGTTGTGGCATTACCAATTGCCCAACCAAGAAGTTTTTCGATTGGTCCTTCAAGAGTTGAGTGAGTGATCAATTGAGTTTGGCTCACACCTTCTGGAAAGGCACCTACACCTTTAGCAAGTTCTGTTGCAAATGGTGCGATAAGGGTCCCTGAAAGAAGGAAGAGTGGCAACAAGAGTGTTCCGAAGATGATCATACGGAGCAATTTACCACGAGTAACAACCAAGAGAGCTGGAGTTACACCCATTGCGATGATACCTGCAAGTGGCAAGATACCATTTCCGACTTTAGAAAGAAGTACAGCTTCTACTAGCATGATTGGAGCAAGTACGTTGGCACAAGCCCAGATTTCAGCACGACCAGCGATAAAAGGCCAGTCAAGACCGATGTTAAATTTACGTCCTTGAAGACGTTTAGTAGCAACGTTTGTAATACCTTGTGAAAGTGGTTCTACGGCTGCGATGAACCAAGATCCGATAAGTGAGAAGAGCTCCAAGCTTACACCTGCAGTCAAACCAAGGCTCAACCAACCTTTAATAACAAGTTCCCAAGATGCTGCTTCTTCTACTCCAGCAACTGGATGTGGAGTTCCCATCAAACCGATAACAATACCAAGGATGAAACCAATGAAGAATTTAGATCCCCAGAAACCGATTTTTTTGTTCAATTTTGCAGCGTCAAAGTCGTATTTATCAAGACCAGGCAATACTTTATCAAAGATCTTATCCAAGACCATGATAACTGGGTTCATCATGTAGTTCATGTGAGTTGAAGTCATTGGAGATGAACTTGGTGCGTTAAGAAGGTCGTCGAATGTTGGTTTCATCAAGTCAGAGTTGATGATTTTCAAAATACCTACAAGGACAACTGCTGCAGTTGCGATGAAAAGTGAAACCCCTTGGCTAACTCCATTGTTGTCTGCGTACCATTTGATCAAAAGACCAGTGATTGACAAGTGCCAGATATCGAAGATATCAACGTCAAGTGTGTCTGTTTTCTTCATTGCAAGCATCACAATGTTGACAATCAACATTACAAGCAAGAAATAAAGTGTCCAAGCAGATCCCCAAGTGATCGTAGCAAGTGGTGCCCAACCAACGTCAGTGATGTTCAATTGAATACCAGTGTTCTCAACGAATTTCGCAAGTGATGCTGAGAAAGCTCCGTTGAGCATACCGATGATAGCACCTATACCAGTAAGGGCGATGGCAAGTTTGATACCACCTTCAAGCGCTTTGGAGAATTTCACTCCAAAAAGTAGGGCCAATACTGTCAAAATGATCAGCATGATGATAGGGCCACCCATAGCCAAGATAGGTTTGAAGATATCGTTGGCCAGATTGATAATGACATCCATAATAGTTCCTCCCGTTTTTTTAGTTATATGAATGTTAACAAGATAAAGAATAAATTAGCTTAGTCCGTGTTCTTTGATAGCTGCTTCAATATTGTCAAATACTGGAGCGCTCATTGCAGGAATACGGAACAAGATTGGTCCAGCTTCAATTACTGGAATTCCTGGTTCAAAACCAAGGTCAGTTGCAGCGATTGGTGTAAAGATATCGTAGCCCTTGATAAGGTCTTCGTTTACATCTTTCACCATGACTGCATCACAGTGAACGTCATAACCACGGTTTGAAAGTTCTTCTTCTAGAGCACTTTTAATTTGGTGACTTGAGTTAACACCTGCACCGCAGGCAGCAAGAATTTTAATCATTTGGATTTCCTCCGATTTTATATTTTAATAGACAAGATTAAGCTGATGCTTCAGCAATATAAGCATAAAGTTTTTCTGGTTCAGAAATTTTTGATAAATCTTCCAGATGATCCTTCCCTGTAAAGAAATCCATCAACTGAGCCAGAATATTCGTCTGACTTGAACTTGAGTTGTTAATGATAAAGAAGAGCAGTGAAACTTCAACCTCTCTATCAGGAGCAATCATATTGTGAAAAGTTACTGGTTTTTCTAATCGAACAACCACCACTTTCTCTGCTAGATTATGAACAATATCTGTATGAGGTATCGCTACATTTGGCAAGTCCTTTCCTAGAAATTCCATATCTAAACCAGTTGGAAATGACTTTTCACGCGTGATCAAGGCTTCACGATAAGTTGGAGTGACAATTTCTCGTTCTTCCAACAAGCTTGCTACCTGATCAAAGAGTTGTTCTTGATTATCCGCTTCTAAGCAAAACACCAGGTTTTTGTCAAAGAAATGATCTAATCCCATAACATTTCCCTTCTTTCAATTAACTTTTATGCTATAAGTATAACACTATATGAAATCGTTGTCAATATATTTTTGTTTTATTTTGTTCATTTTTTTATAAATTGTGTTTTATTTGGTAAATACAATCAATATCAAACATCCCTTGATTTCAACAACAAAAAAAGAAAGCTGAGCCTTCTTTTTGGGGATTGGTTATTTAATAGAAGATAAAATCTCTTCTAGTTTTTGATAGTCTTTGACACTATCGATTTCATAGATGCTGTTGCCTTCTAACTCTTCAACATAAACATCTAATTCTTTGATGTTGTCCTTAACCATGTTGTCCCAGTAGAGATCCACAAATTCTCCACTTTCGTAAGCTTTATCAATAAAGCCAACAATCTTCTCTGCAGTTGGAGCATCCCAGAATGATACGCCACTCAAAATACGGCCTGCTTTACTGTCAACAATGATGTCTTGAACCTTATAGTCATCACCATAAACTAGGAACCACTCGTTCGTACAGTCTTCGCGATAAACGCTAAAATAGGTAGAACGTTTAAGATCGTTTCGAAACATATTTTTGAAAAGATAGTTATCTGCATCGATGACGTAGCTGTTAGCCAAATCTTCTTTTACTAGATAAAGTGAGTAAAAGTTATTGTAATCAGCATACTTGTCGTTAAAGACTAAACGGACACCATATTTTTCTTTTAGGTAGTCAAATTGTTCTTTGAGGTAACCGACAACGATGATAATCTCATCAATTCCTCTCTCTTTCAAAAACTCAATTTGGTATTCTACCAAGGGTTTTTGATTAACCTTAACCAAAGCTTTTGGGGTATTTTCAGTCATAGGGCGCAGACGAGTTCCTAATCCCGCTGCTAAAATAATCGCTTTCACATGAATCTCCTTTATTCTTTAATAATAATATAAACACCAGCCATAACAATAAGTGAAGTGATAATTGTCAGCATATCTAGCGGTGCACCTAAGAAAACAGCTGCAAACAAGACAGTCCAAACTACATAGCTCACATTCAAACCTGTTGCTTTCGCAGGTTGCAAACGATTAATAGCGATATAATAAGCTAAGTAGGAAATCATATCAAAGGCTGCAAAGACAATCAAGAGGCCTAGTAATTGTCCGTCTGCCACTTCTGCAAATGAATGGTGAGAAAAGAGTACAATCACAAGATAGGACAAGAATGAAGTTACTTGTCGGATTAGCAAGGCTTCAATTTCACTTAATTCACTTTCCATAGCATAAGAGCTGAGAACACTTTCACTCCCCCAGGCAATGGCACAGATAAGGGCGCATAGAATTCCAATGTAAAACGAGTTTACTTGTTCAACCTTGTAGGTTTGAGCAATGATGGCTGCAATAATCAAGAAAACACCAAATACTGTATTCTTTGAAACCTTGTGTTTCAAAATGAAGAAGGCAAGCAAAACTGAAATTGCTGGGTAAATAGCCGATACAGATGAAGCTAGAGAACTACCGATATATTTAACTGCGTAAAGATTTGCTTGCATACCTATAGGTCCTGCTAGTAAAGCACCGATTATAACACTCACATTTCGAATATTTAAGAAAATCGAGAGACGAACTTTTCCTTCTTTTACCAAAAGAAAAGCTAACAAGATAAAGATACTCAAGAAATCGTGAGCGGCAGCCACCACAAAAGGTGAAAGATTGGTAAAAATTGAAAAGATATAAGCACTAATCGTTAGACCTAATCCCCAGAAGATACCAGAGAGCAAGCCAAAAGAAACACCATTTTTATTCTTCATCCTAACCTCCATAATAAGTCAAACCTTTGACAGCTCTTTGGTAACGGTTGATACCGTAATCTCCAAAATCAGCTCCTTGAGCTTCTTTATACACTGTCCACAAACTCCAGATGGTATCTTGCAAGATTTTATAGATACGAATCTTCTCACGTGATACAGGCGTTTTGTCACTTTCATAGTAGGAAAGGAAATCATCTTCCTCTTGCTTTGTAAATTCAGACTCTAAGAAAAGAGCTGCCAAATCCCACATTGGGTCATTCATAGAAGAGTATTCCCAGTCAATCAAATACAATCGACCTTGTGGTGACTCGATAAAGTTTTCTGGTACCAAATCGATATGACAGGACTTTCTATCAACACCCAAATCAGCCAATCTCTTTTCGAGTGAAAATACGTCTTTTCTTACAGCTTCATAGTTTTCATAGGGGATAGGTCCCTCAATCAAGGATTCATATTTTCTGATTTCCTCAAAAGGAGCAAACTCTCCTCTTAATTCTTTCCCTGAAGCGTGGATGGTTTGTAAAATTGGTGCAATCTTTTCAAACTTGGACTTGATAGATGTAGAATCAAGAGTTACTGCCGATTCGATGTACTCATTTACTTTGATCCCTGACTCAATATCAAAGAGGTAATTTTTGACATCTAAATCTAAATCCTCTAAAAGTTCAAGATTGTACTTTTCATTTTGGCGATTAATGAGTTTTTCAGTCCCTTTACCAAAAAATTTCACAATATACTGTTTGTTGGTTGTTTTGACCAAATAGTTTTGGTTGGTCATGCCTCCCAGTTGTTCAACACTGAGGACTTCCTCTTCTTCAGATAGCAAAGAAGAAATTTTTTCTTTGATGAGTTTCTCCACAATTAACCTCCATCTTCTACACTTCCCACTTGAATACTGTTTTAAAAGCAGTATTCAGGTCTGTAGCAAAGACACGGTGAATGTCCTTGATTTCTCTCACAGGTTCTTCAACATAAAGGATATTCTTCAGTCGATTCGCAAACTTTTTGACTTCCATCATTTGAATGGCCTTCTCAAAATCAACGCGTCCTGAGCGAGACGATCCCACTAATAACAATCCTTTTTCCAAAGCATCTCGTGTATTGATATTAACCTTGTATTCGCTCACTCCCATCATGAGAATCGTTCCCTGTGGGCGAATATAACGAATCAAGTCATTGATAGCTGGTCCTGTACCATCACCACCGCAACACTCAAATCCATGATCAAAGGTCAAATCCTCTGGGATATTATCTGTGATGTAGCACTCTTTTGCAAAAGAGAAAAGCTCCAATTTTTCCCAATGGCGACCAATGACAATAATCTCTGCTTCTGGCAAGGTATAATTGATAATATTTGCAACCACAAAGGCCAAACTACCATCTCCGATAACAGCGATGCGTTCTCGCTTGCTATGAGCGAGATGCAAGAAACGATCCATAGCATGCATACCGACACTTACAAACTCGCTAATGGCTGCAACTGTATCTTCGATATCATTATAAGAAACGACTCGGTCTTTTGGAAGAGAGACAAATTCTCGCATAAAGCCATCGTGACCACTAGATAGGAAGTAGGTTCCTGTCATGTAGTTCTCGTAGAACTCCTTGTCACTCTGCATAGGCGGTTGATTTGGAATCATGACCACCTTTTGACCGACTTCATAAGTCCCAGTCGGATCTGAAATAACAGTTCCACAAGACTCATGTATCATAGCCATAGGAAACTTTTTAGCCAATATCTTTGGATCGCGCTTCCCTTGATAGTAACGTTGATCTGCATGGCAAACTGCCATATAATTCGGGCGAATAAGGATATGATTTTCCTGATCAATGTCCTCTTCTTGGTATTTTACATTGATAAACTTTGGTTTTGTCAGTTGATAAATTTGATTAATCATAGCCTTAGTCTTTCTCAATCATGCTTTTCGCGATTTTCAAGTCTGTTACAGTTGTAATTTTAAGGTTTGAATACTCACCTTTGGCTAAGGCAACATCCTTTCCTTTGATAACAAAAATCTTACATGCATCCGTTAGGATTTCCTTTTCTTGATCAGATAGGGAACCATACAAATCCATGAAATCCTTGCAACGGAAAGTCTGAGGTGTTTGACCTTGATAGAGGTGAGCACGATTTGGAATATCCGTGATAAACTGACCATTGGTACTTTCAACAATGGTATCAACCGCTTCTACTACTGTGTCAACCGCATCATGATTTTGGGCGAGTTTGATATTGTCCTGGATCATGCGAAGTGTGATAAAAGGACGAACAGAGTCATGGGTAATCACGATATCTTCTGGAGTGATTGGACGGTAGGCATTAATGGCTTCTATAATCTTCTCAATACTGGTATTGCGATCAGCACCACCCTTGGTAATGATGATGCGATCCTTGTGAAGAGAAAGATACTTATCAACTAGGTCCTCAGCGTGTGACACCCAGTCTCCATGAACTCCAACTACAATTTTTTCAATACTTGGTTCCAAAACAAATTTTTCGATTGTGTGGATCAAAATAGGTCGATCACCCAACTCCAAGAATTGTTTTGGTAAATTACTGATTCCCATGCGTGTGCCAGTTCCTCCGGCTAGGATTCCTGCATAGATCATTTATATTCTCCTTTAGTTTATTCTAAAAAACTCATTACTATCTATTATATCACAATATATGCCTATCATGAAGAAAAGATAAAGAACCACCATGTGAATTGGCTCATTATTTAGGATGAAAAATGAACAATATTCAACAAAGTCTGAAAAATTATAATAAATTAAGAAATAAATTTAGGTTATTCTCTATACTCCTCATTCAACGTTCGGTTAATATAGAGTTCTTTAGAATATAATAGAAACCTTAAAGAAAACTTAAACATATTTTTAGAAATACAAGAAAAAGCTAGGAAAATTATGGCATCCATTTTTGTAAATTTAAGAAAGCAATCTCTACGATGTTTTAAACTATTGTTAGACTTTTGCTCCTAAAATTGGTAAAATAAAAAAGAAAATAATAGAAAAAGGAAACTATAAACCGCTATGATGAACATGCAGAACATGATGCGCCAAGCACAAAAACTTCAAAAACAAATGGAACAAAGTCAAGCAGAACTTGCTGCCATGGAATTTGTCGGAAAATCGGCTCAAGACCTTGTCCAAGCAACTCTAACTGGTGATAAGAAAGTGGTCAGCATTGACTTTAACCCAGCAATTGTAGATCCAGAAGATCTTGAAACCCTTTCTGACATGACTGTTCAAGCGATTAACGCTGCACTTGAACAAATTGATGAAACGACTAAGAAGAAACTCGGTGCTTTCGCTGGAAAATTGCCTTTCTAATCCACAAAAAAAGAGAAACATCTGTTTCTCTTTTTTTCTTAGAAATCAAAGAATTCCATTGCTTTCTTTAAGAGTAATTCCGTGTATTCCGGATCATCTTGAGCCATTGTGACTTGTGACTGGACCATTTCAAGATCATCCGTTATCATGCCATCTGCTCCAAGTCTGACTGCCTTATCAAAGGACTCAGAACTATTCACAGTCCAAACATATAGTTTCTGATCTGTTGTCCAAAGTTTATTGACAAAGTATTCATCCAAAGTTGAATATTCCATGGTATAACCAGTCGCCTTGGTTCTCGGAAACACACTATTATATGGCAGAATGAAGTACACTGGAATTTCAGGATCGTAAGCCAAGACCTTATCAATCACATGATAGTCTAGTGACTGCATCTGGTGGCCATATTTCTTGATCGTCGTTCCATACTTTTCAAGGAAATGGTCCATCATTTGTGGGCTATCTTTTTTACTGGTTTTAATCTCAATCAACAATTTTTGGTTTAAAGCATTTGCTCGCTCTAAATAGGCATCAAAACTTGAAATCTTTGTTTGATAGCCATTCTCGTAAATATCTGTATTTGTTAATTCATCCAGAGTTAAGTCTTGCGGTGTAGCATTAATTCTTGCTAGCGATTTAAGGTTAGCGTCGTGCATCACCACGAACTGACCGTCTTTCGTTTCTTGCACATCCATCTCGACGAGGTCTGGTTTTAGTTGGGCTGTCTTTTCTAAAGACTGTACCGTATTTTGAACACCATTTTTATTACTTACTCCTCTGTGTGAAATCACTAAAGGTGTATTGGTATCCGGAGACTCCAGATAGATGTAACCTTCTAAAGCAAAGAAGATACTTGCACACCCCATGACTCCCCACCTCATCAAATGGTCTTTCTTTCGCCTTGGCATGATCTCCAACTCTTCTCCTGTCAAGAAGGAAACAAACTTCACTAGGAAATAAGTCAGAGTCATGTAATGGAGGTTTTTAATCAAGATAAAATTAATCACACCAAGAATCAAGGATTCTTTTTGAGTAAAGTTATCCATTACCGCCTGAGCAAAGAGCAAGGGAATTAACAAGACAAAGAAGAAGAGATAGGTTTTAATGATAATGAGTAGGAGATGCCAAGAGAAGAAAAGGACGTTTTTCTTCGTCTTTTGGAGGCTATATTTCACACTTTCTCTTACTGTCTTTCTTTCAAAGAGAATCTTAGGAAGAGCAAACATGAAACGAACAGAAATGTAGAGAAAGATCCAAGCGGATGCTATGATCAACAGCCCTACCAGCCAGTTCTTATCTTCTAGGTATGTAACGATAAAATCAGGGATAATAATCTTATTGAGATAGTAGATTTTTAAAATTTTCCTAATAAAAGGAAAAAGTAGAGCTACATAAAAGAAGACAAAGGCCATCTTACAAAAGCTCAATCGTTTGACAAATAGAAAGCTCTGGTGAAAGACTTTTCGACTATATTCAATCAGGGTTCTCTTTTCATGGTAGAGAAGGTGACGCGCCCCGATAAACAAAAGACAGATTTGAAAATAAGCCACTAAAAGATTGATTGCTATTAAAATGAGAAAGGCTAAACTGACAAAGGGCGAGCCTTGTATAATCGCCCAAAAGTTATTGTAGGAGATAAACAAGTAACCTGTTTGTCTTAGAAGTATGCCAGCTATCCATGAATTCAATGGCAACCAAACAAACTCTACCATCATGAAAATCAAGAAAAATAGAAATAAAATCTTATCTAGGTTATAGTAAATCTTCCTAAAACCTAGCTTTTTAGGTTTTTCAGGTTTCATAGGCACTCCTAGTCTAAAAATTGAGATAAGTCTAAGTTATTAAAGGGATTCATAGAAAAACTACTCTGGTCTTCTAATAATAGCTTTCCTTCATCCGATTCCAAAAATGCTTCGTAAACACGCGCCGTCATGCGGGCATCCTCTAAACTATTATGAGACTTCCCATGAAAACCTAAAAAATTCGCTACAGTTTGTAATTTAAGATTGGCTATGCCGTGTAAATCAGAACTACGCCGTTCAAAAGCCTCATCATATAAATCAACCTTATACTGGTCATGATAATCAATACCGTGCTCCAAGAGAATAGGCAGATCACTTTTGGCCGCATTGTATCCAACCATAGGTAAATTACCAACAAAAATCTGAAAATCCCTTAAAACTTGCTCCACCATTGGCGCATCTTTTAAGGTTTCAGCTGTGATTCCAGTCAAGCCATTGATAAAACTCTTCAAAGGTGCTGTAGTATGAACATAAGAATCAAAGGCACCTATTTCTTGACCATTTTGAAAGCGAACTGCTGATACTTGAATCAAATGGGTAACCCCTTCGTATTGATTGAACTCCAAATCAAAGGCAATATAATCTCTTAATTTTTCCATCTTTTACCTCGGTTCCGACTCAATTTAAACCATAAATAATAAAAGAAGCTATCAGGTTAGTGAATAACCCAAACAGCTTCTTTATTTTCCTCCAAATAAGCGAGCAAAAAAGCCTTTTTTGGTAGCTTGAACTTCTTCTTTTGCTTGGTCCAACTCTAGTTTCAAACTTTCTTGATCCTTCATAGCTTGAAGAGTTAATTGTTGCTGTTGGTCCAATTGTTTGTCCTTTTCAGCAATCTGTCGATCTTTAACACGCATCTGTTCATCTTTTTCTGCTAACTGCTGGTCTTTGGCCTTGAGCTGCTCATATAAACGAAGAATTTCAGCATTTTTCTCATCGACTAAGATTTCCATCAGTTCGCGTTGTTTGACATCATCACTGACTGGTTCATCTTCAAAAATCGTTTTTTTATAGATTTCTTCTAGCTTGATCAAGCCACTTCGAGTAACTACAGTTACCCCTTTGTCATTTTTTTTCGTGTCCTCTTCTGGAAGTTCTTTGACACGATTGTTGATTGCTTGACGAGAGAGTCCTAAGACCTCTGCAATCTCACTGACGGTCATTTCAATACTCATAATATCCTCTGAAACGTTTTCTAGCTTTTCTTTACTTAAATCTTATCATAAGCTAGATAAACTGTCAAATTTCCGCTTAATCCATAGCCTTTAAAAAGGCCAGTAAAACTTGGGCAGAACGACGTCCAGCTTCAATGATAAACTCATCAAAAGAGATAGAAGCTTCGTGATTGGCATTATCGCTCATGGCACGAATGACCAAGAAAGGTAGGCCAAGAGCCTGAGCCGCCTGTGCAATCGCTGCCCCTTCCATTTCAACTGCTAAAACATCCGGAAAGTGGGATTTGATACTAGCAATCTTATCATCTCCAGCTATAAAACTGTCCCCTGTGGCAATCAATCCTAGGTGCCAGGTCTGTTCTAATTGAGATAAATTTGTTTGAATTCTAGTGATAAAGTTCTTATCGGATTCAAAGTAAAGAGGTTGACCAGCCATCTGACCATAAGCGTAGCCAAAAGCAGTTACATCCACATCATGGTAGACAAGTTTATCCGCAATCACTACATCTCCAACGGCAATCCCTTCTGCAACTGCACCTGCTGATCCTGTATTGATAACGGCATCCACTTGGAAATGGTCAGCTAGAACAGCTACACTCATAGCTGACATGACCTTTCCAATCCCACTCTGAACTAGAACAACTTCTGTCTTGCCAACAGTGCCAGTGTAGTAAGTATTTCCGAGGACTTGGACTTCTTGTGCTCTATCTAAATTCTGAGTCAAGTGTAGGAGCTCTTCTGGCATTGCTGCAATGATTCCAATTTTCATTTTATTTCCTTTTCTATTACAAAAGTTTCATCGCCAACACAAGTAAAATCAAGAGAAGGATGACTGTAAATAAGATTCTGTTTAGTTTCGAGTTAAAAACATTTCTCTTAGTATTCTCAATGCGACGGCTCTTATGAATCGTTGGCTCTACTTCAATTGTTAAGGTATCTTGAATAGAATTATAGTCTCTAGAACGTGAATAACCAAAGTTTTGTGAAGAAGTTGATAAAATTTTAGTTTCCTCGTCATCTTGAAGAGGTGGCCCAGAGATTTTCTCCCCACGATTGGCACGTTCGATTATTTCATCTGTTAACAAAGGTTTTCCCATGGGCTACTCCTCTATTTCTTTTGCAATTCCCAGTACTGGATTGCCATAATCGTCTTGGCATCACAGATATGGCCAGACTGAATTAAGTTTTTTGCTTCCTCAAGGCTGACCTCTAGAACTTCCAAGGTTTCATCATCATCTTGCGGACGAGGATTTTCCACCTTAGTTAAATCTCTTGCGAGGTAGAGTTTTAATTTTTCATTACAAAAACCAATAGCAGAGTAGAAATCATATAGAAGCTCTAACTTACCCGTATAGGCAACTTCCTCCTCCAATTCACGAAGAGCCGCCGACATGGGATCTGCATTTTCACCAATTTCCAGTTTACCAGCAGGAATTTCATAAGAGATAGCTTCAATAGCTTTTCGGTATTGCTTAACAAGGACGATTTTATCCTCAGCTGTCACAGCTAGAACACATACGCCTCCATTGTGAAAAATCAGATCACGTTGGGCAGTTCCCTTCCCTTCTGGTAGTTCCACCTGATCTTGCACCAGCTTAAAAATAGGACCTTGATAGATTTCCTTCCGGCTAATCGTTTTTTCTTCAAATTCCATGATAGACTCCTACTGATTCTTAGGATGATGAGGCAAACGTAGTGCATATTCATCTTTATTAACTTGACGTCCACGTCCAATAGCAATGGCGTCAGCTGGAACATCTTTTGTAATCGTTGAACCAGCTCCAACTAGTGAATTATCACCAAGTTCCACTGGAGCAATGATGGTTGAGTTTGATCCAACAAAGACATTATTGCCAATGACAGTCTTGTACTTATTCTTCCCGTCGTAGTTAACTGTAATCGTGCCTGCGCCAAAGTTAACATGGCTACCTACCTCACAGTTTCCGATATAGGTCAAATGACCTGCCTTGGTATTTTCACCGATTGAAGATCCTTTTACTTCAACAAAGTTTCCAATGTGAACTTGGGAAGCTAGACTTGAGCCTGGACGAATATGAGCATACGGACCGACTGTCACACCATCTGCAACTGTACTTTCCTCAATCATGGAATTCGTAATCACAGCTCCAGCTCCGATAGCACTATCCACGATATAAGTTCCATTTGTTAAAACAGTTTCCGCCCCAATCTTCGTTTGACCTTTCAAGGTAACGTTGGCTTCGATTTGGACTTCAGGAGCAATCTCGACATCAACATCGATGTAAGTTGCTTCTGGATTGACAAAACTAACACCATTAACCATATGCTTTTGGTTGATACGACGGCGCATCACTGCTTCCGCAGTGGCAAGAGCCACACGGTCGTTTACCCCAAGACTTTCATCAAAATCCTTGAGAGTATAGGCGCCAACCTTCTCACCCGCATTACGGAAAATACCAATCACATCAGTAATATAATACTCACCTTGGGCATTGTTGGTGTTGATGTTTTTAAGAGCCTCAAAAAGACGTTCATTGTCAAATACATAAGTTCCTGTATTGATTTCCTTAATTTGCTTTTCAAAGTCTGTGGCATCTTTCTGCTCCACAATGCGAAGAACTTCAGCGTTATCGTTACGGACGATACGACCATACCCAAAAGGATCTGCTGCTTCAGCCGTTAAAATAGTCGCCACATTTTTGTGATTGATATGGAAATCCAAGAGTTTTTTCAAGCTTTCACCTGTAATCAGAGGAGTATCCCCAGCGATAACCAAGGTGTGGCCAGAGCGGTTTTGGAGAATGGGCTCTGCCATCATGACAGCATGCCCAGTTCCTAGTTGTTCTGATTGGGTAACAAAGTCTGTCTGTCCAGCCAAGACTTGCTCAACTAGCTCCGCCTTGTGTCCCACAACAGTGACTGTTTTTTCAGGTTGAATAGCACCAACACTACGAAAAACATGCTCCAACATCGAAATTCCTGCTACCTTATGAAGTACCTTTGGAAGATCTGATTTCATGCGAGTACCTTTACCCGCTGCTAAGATAATGGCATAATTTGACATACTATTCTCTTTTCTGTAAAAATTCCCTTATATTATACCATAATTTACTTCCTTAGGAGTAAACAAACAGAGAAATAGGGGAAAACATGCTAGTTCATTCATCTTTTCAACGTTTTCTTTGATTTTTTTATCTATTTACGTTAAACTAATTAGATATGAGAAAAGAGATTCATCCAGCTATTATTTTTAGTCTATTCACCATTGTTATAGCTATTTTAATCTTTAATAAACCAGCTTATGAAGACCATTCGGTCAAGTCAAAAAGCAACACTGTCCAAGTTGAAAACCAGGCCTTGCATAATCTTGATAAACCCATTATTGACATTTCTGGTTGGCAAAGACCGGAGGAGATAAACTACGATATTTTATCTCAAAATATTTCTGGAGCTATTGTTCGTGTGCACAGTGGTACTCAACACACGGAAGCAAATGATGCGGCCTTTATCAACGGAGTTGATAAATCCTATAAAAATCACATTTCAGAATTTCAAAAGCGCAATGTCCCCGTAGCCGTTTATGCTTATCTAGCTGGTACGAACAAAGAAGAAATGGAAAAAGCGGCTGAAGTTTTCTACAATTCTGCTTCTCCATACAATCCTAGTTATTACTGGCTTGACGTTGAGAAAAAAACAATGGCCGACATGAATGACGGAGTCGAAGCTTTTCGGGCTAAACTTGAATCGCTGGGCGCTAAAAATATCGGGATTTACATTGGTGTCTATTTCATGCAAGAACATAGCATCAATACGGAAAATTTCTCTGCCGTCTGGATTCCTTCTTATGGGACAGACTCAGGCTACTTTGAGGCCACACCCAATACTGATTTAGACTATGACCTCCATCAGTATACTTCCAAAGGAAAAATTGCAGGATTTGAACATCACCTAGACATCAATCTCATTTCTACTGATAAGGAAAAAGAAGAAACCTTCAGAAAGCTATTTTTAAGACCATAAAGCAAGTGAAAATCGCAACTTTTTCACTTGCTTTTTCATTTTTTTGCCGTCTGTGTTATAATTGATAAGACAGAGAAAGAAATTTATGAAATTGAGGAGTCTAATATGTTTTCATGGATTGCAAGAGTTATTAAAGGAATCGTCATCGCCTTAGGATTTATCCTACCTGGAATTTCTGGTGGTGTTCTGGCAGCGATTTTGGGGATCTACGAGCGAATGATTGGCTTTCTTGCTCATCCCTTTAAGGATTTTAAAGAGAATGTCCTGTACTTTATCCCAGTAGCTATTGGGATGTTGCTAGGCATTGGTTTGTTTTCTTATCCAATCGAGTATTTGCTAGAAAATTACCAAGTCTATGTTTTGTGGAGCTTTGCTGGAGCTATCATCGGTACAGTTCCCAGTCTCCTTAAAGAATCTACTCGAGAATCTGATCGTGATAAGATTGATCTAGTCTGGTTCTGGACTACCTTTATCCTTTCAGGTCTAGGGCTCTACGCGCTAAACTTTGTTGTTGGTTCTCTCAGCGCCAGTTTCGCTAGTTTCATCTTGGCAGGTGTTCTTTTAGCTCTAGGTGTCTTGGTGCCCGGTTTAAGTCCATCAAATCTACTCTTGATTTTAGGACTGTACGCTCCAATGTTAACTGGCTTTAAGACCTTTGATTTATTTGGTACCTTCCTTCCTATCGGGATTGGTGCAGGAGCAACTCTTATTATCTTTTCAAAATTAATGGACCATGCCTTAAACAACTACCACTCCCGTGTTTATCACTTTATTATTGGGATTGTGCTATCAAGCACCCTCTTGATTTTGATTCCAAATGCTGGAAGTGCTGAAAGTATCCAATACACTGGACTTTCCATCGTGAGCTATGTTCTCATCGCCTTCTTCTTTGCACTTGGCATTTGGCTTGGTATCTGGATGAGTCAATTGGAGGATAAGTATAAATAATGGCAAAAAAAGTAAAAATTAAAAAAACTCTTGTCGAGCAAATCTTAACCAAAGCAGGAATTGAGCACACAGGGATTCAAATCAATGCGCTTGAGGGAGAACTTCCTTCGGAATATGATCGAACACATATCTTTAAAACCTTGGCTCTGCTGGGGGACAAGACAGGCCCAATTATCGGAATTGTTCCCATAACGGAACACCTCGCTGAAAAAAAATTAGCAAAGGTTTCTGGTAATAAAAAAGTGAGTATGATTCCTCAAAAAGACCTAGAAAAAACGACAGGCTACATTCATGGAGCTAATAACCCCGTCGGCATTCGCCAAAAACACAACTATCCTATTTTTATTGATCAGACTGCTTTAGATTTAGACAAAATGATCGTCTCTGCTGGGGAAGTCGGGCATAGTATCATTATTGCTCCACAAGACTTGGCTAGCTTTGTGAAAGCAGATTTTGCAGATATCTTGGAGGAAGACAACTGATGAAACTCTATTTTGTGCGTCACGGCCGAACTATCTGGAATCTTGAAGGACGTTTCCAAGGTGCTGGAGGGGACTCACCTCTTCTTCCTGAGTCTATTGATACCTTAAAGGTGCTCGGTCAATATCTCAGCAACATTCCTTTCGATGAGATTTATTCAAGTGATTTACCAAGAGCGGTCAAATCTGCTGAAATTATCCAAAGTCAACTCCAGACGCAATGTCCTTTAGAGACTATTCCTGACCTGCGTGAATGGCAACTTGGCAAACTAGAGGGATTAAAAATTGCAACATTAGAGGCCATCTACCCACAACAAATCGAGGCTTTTCGTACAAACTTAGCTAAGTTCGATACAAGAATGTTTGAAGCGGAATCCCTCTACAGTACAACTCAACGTACCATTCAATTTATCAAATCTCTGAAGGGGAGTCAGGCTAAGAGAGTTCTAATCGTTGGTCATGGTGCAAATCTCACTGCTAGTCTTCGTACCCTTCTAGGTTATAAAGAGCCCCTTCTTCGAAAAGATGGTGGTTTAGCAAATGCTAGTCTAACAATTTTAGAAACCGAGGATTTTGAAACTTTCACTCTGGAAAGGTGGAATGACACTTCCTATCAAGGAAAATAATGGAACTTGATCTTAATGGTCAAGTTCTTTTTAGTTTTCAAAGAATATCCGTGAATTTCTTGACTATTTATGATAAAATGGGAGTATCGCAAAAAGACTCATCGTATCAAATTTTGAGTAAAATTAGGAGGATTTCATGTCTACAGAACATATGGAAGAACTAAATGACCAGCAGATCGTTCGCCGTGAAAAAATGGCTGCGCTCCGTGAACAAGGAATTGATCCTTTCGGTAAACGTTTTGAACGTACTGCTAACTCTCAAGAACTAAAAGACAAATTTGCAGAACTCGATAAAGAACAATTACATGAATTAAACGAAACTGCTACTATCGCTGGACGTTTAGTTAGTAAACGTGGTAAAGGAAAAGTCGGCTTCGCCCATCTTCAAGACCGAGAAGGTCAAATCCAAATCTACGTTCGTAAAGACGAAGTCGGTGAAGAAAACTACGAAATCTTTAAGAAGGCTGATCTCGGTGATTTCCTCGGTGTCGAAGGTGAAGTCATGCGTACAGATATGGGAGAACTTTCTATCAAGGCAACTCACATCACACACTTGTCAAAAGCACTTCGCCCTCTTCCTGAGAAATTCCACGGTTTGACTGACGTTGAAACAATTTACCGTAAACGTTACCTTGACTTGATTTCTAATCGTGAAAGCTTTGAACGTTTTGTCACTCGTTCAAAAATCATCTCTGAAATTCGTCGTTATCTAGATGGACATGATTTTCTTGAAGTGGAAACACCTGTACTTCACAACGAGGCCGGTGGTGCTGCTGCTCGTCCATTTATCACTCACCACAATGCACAAAACATTGACATGGTGCTTCGTATTGCGACTGAGCTTCACTTGAAACGCCTTATCGTTGGTGGTATGGAACGTGTTTATGAAATTGGCCGTATCTTCCGTAACGAAGGAATGGATGCTACACATAACCCTGAGTTCACTTCTATCGAAGTTTACCAAGCTTATGCAGACTTCCAAGACATCATGGACTTGACTGAAGGCATTATCCAACATGCTGCTAAAGCTGTTAAAGGTGACGGCCCAGTCAACTACCAAGGAACTGAAATCAAAATCAACGAACCATTTAAACGTGTTCACATGGTGGATGCTATCAAAGAAATTACTGGTGTAGATTTCTGGCAAGACATGACTTTCGAAGAAGCTAAAGCTATCGCTGCTGAGAAGAAAGTTCCAGTTGAGAAACACTACACTGAAGTTGGTCACATCATCAATGCTTTCTTTGAAGAATTTGTCGAAGAAACCTTGATTCAACCAACCTTTGTCTACGGTCATCCAGTGGCTGTCTCTCCACTCGCTAAGAAAAACCCTGAAGACGAACGCTTTACTGACCGCTTTGAGCTCTTCATTATGACCAAGGAATACGGTAACGCCTTTACTGAGTTGAACGACCCAATCGACCAGCTTAGCCGTTTCGAAGCTCAAGCCAAAGCTAAAGAACTTGGTGATGATGAGGCAACAGGTATCGACTACGACTACATCGAGGCTCTTGAATACGGTATGCCACCAACAGGTGGTTTGGGTATCGGTATCGACCGTCTCTGCATGCTCCTCACTGATACAACTACTATCCGTGATGTATTGCTCTTCCCAACAATGAAATAATACTCAATGAAAATCAAATTCAGACCACGTCAGCGTTGCCTTGCCGTAGATATATGTTCCTGACTTTGTCAGTCTTATCTACAACCTCAAAACAGTGTTTTGAGCAGCCTGCGGCTAGCTTCCTAGTTTGCTCTTTGATTTTCATTGAGTATAAATTCTTATCCTCTGGTACTTGCCAGAGGATTTTGTGATGCAAAAAGAGATTGAGGAAAAACTCAATCTCTTTTCTTATTCTTGATTTTTAACTTGACTGGTGGCTACATCTTCTCCAAACCATTTCTGGCTGATTTCCTGGAATTTTCCTTCTTGGTATAGTGAGATAAAGGCTTGGTTCAAAGCGGCTAACAAAGTTTTATCAGCAGGTCTTACACCAACTGTAAAAGCTTCACTTTCAAACCCTGCTGAAAAGATATTGTAGTCATTTAATATCCCTTCAGACTGGAGATAATAATTGGCATATACCCGGTCAATCAACAAGGCATCAATCCGGTCATTTTTCAAATCAATTAAGGCTTCATTGAAACTTTGGTATTGGTTGGCTTTCTGGTCTTTGACACGATTTTTCAATAAGTCTGGCTGGGCTTCAAAATCCAAATAACCAGAAGATCCAGCCTGGGCCCCTAAAACTTTGTCTGTCATATCCTGAATTGAGTGGATATTTTGAGACTTTTTAGAGACCAAAACTTGTTGATTTTCCATGTAAGGAATAGTAAAGGCAACCTTCTCTTTCCGTTCATCTGTAGCTGTATAGCCATTCCAGATGGCATCAATGGTACCATTTTGTAGTTCGGTTTCTTTCATATCCCAGTCGATGGGTTGAAATTTAATCTGAATTCCTAGCTTTTCAGAGACAGCTTGGGCTAGGTCAATATCAAAGCCCGCGTACTGGCCATTCTTTTCCTCAAATCCCATGGGAACAAAGGTATTGTCAAAGCCAATGGTAATGCTACCCTGCTTTTGATATTTGGCCCAGTTATCCTGATTTGGATCACTCACCTTCTGAGTACAAGCCGTCAGGAAGAAGCTAAAGAACAGAGCAAGTACAAGGGCAATTTTCTTTCTCTTCATAGGCACCTCCTACTCCTACTTTGGATCAACCTTAAGGATCTGATCAGCAATGTTTTCCGCAAACTGAAGATCGTGGGTCACAACAATCTGAGTCATCCCACGCTCTTTATTTTGAAGGATAAGTTTTTCTACTTCTAATCGCAATTCTGGGTCTAAGGCTGATGTAGGCTCATCATATCCAATAATTTCTGGGTTTATCATCATAGCGCGTGCTAAGGCCACCCGTTGTTTTTGCCCACCTGAAAGTGAGAAAGGAAAGGCATCTGCATGCCCAGCTAACCCAAGTTGTTCTAACAAGCCACGCGCGTTCTTCTCAGCAACTTCCTTCTCCATACTCATCGTTTTTATGGGCGACAGAGTTAAGTTATCTAGAACTGACAAATGCGGAAAGAGTTGAAAATCTTGGAAAACAAATCCTAGAAGATTGCGCTTTTCTAGTTCGTCTATAGCTAGCGATTCTCCGTTATAGTAAATTTCCCCAGAATCGATAGTTTCCAATCCAGCTAGCATACGTAACAGGGTGGTCTTTCCACCTCCTGATGGACCTACGATTGCGAGGATTTGCTTTTCAGGAATTGATAGGCTAAAATTGGTTAAGATTTGTTTGCCACCAAAGGCTTTATTGATGTTTCGTAATTCTAACATAACAATCCTCCTATCTGTAATAACTGTACTTCTTCTCAAGTTTTTTCGCTACAATGGTTACAAGACCAATCATGATTAAATAAATCGCTCCAGCTAAAAACATAGGAACAAGACTGGCATCTCGATTGGCTGCTGTACGACTAGCCAAAATCAAATCTGAAATCCCCAAAGCATAGACCAAAGAAGTATCCTTGACCAAACTCATAATTTCATTAAAAACACTCGGTAAGACAATCTTTGTAACCTGAGGAAGGATGATATAGCGAACTGTATCAAAGGAGCTAAATTTTAACACTTTTGCAGCTTCATACTGCCCTTTTGGAATGGTTTCGATTCCACCACGAAAGATTTCTGCAAAGTAGGCTGCATAGTTCAATACAAAAGCGATTACAGCAGCAGGCAAACGATCTAAACGTATCCCAATGCTAGGAAGAACATAGTAAATAAAGATTAATTGCAAGAGCAAAGGAGTCCCTCGCATTACCCAAATATAAAGGTCAATGAGATAATGGAGGGGTTTCCAACGGACTTGCAAAGCAAAGGCAACGACAATACCTAAGGGAATTGAAAAAATTAAAACCAGAGCAAAGACCTGAAGTGTCATACTTGCACCGTTTAACAAACTTGGTAATATCTCAAACATATAAGACATACTGCACCTCCTAAAAATAATTGTTCCTATTATAGCATAAATAAACAATTTAGCAAGAGTAATTGTAAAAAAATTCTATTTCTTCCAAAAAAACGTATCTGCCAAATTGACGGATACGTTTTTAGAGAGATAACTTTTAAAGTGTTTCTAAGAGTTCTTGCATCTGAACATCATCTGGAACGAGTTTTAAATAGGCTTCAGCTTGTACCTTTGCCTCTTCAAAATATCCCAATTCACGCAAAAGATAAGTATACTGCTCCAGAAACTCTGGATTGTCCTTGAGGTCAGACGATAGTTCCTGATAGAGCTCATAGGCCTTATCTAAATCCTCGATTTCCTGGTAAGAGCGTGCAATCATCCACTTGGTCAAGAGATTTTCAGGTTCTTGATTTTGGAGAGCGATGATATCTTCATACCGCTCTTGTTCCATATAAATGGTTGCGAGGCGAAGAAAAATTTCTTCTGTATCCTCTGCATCTTCTTTAGCAGTAAGGAGAAACTGCTCTGCAGCACTAGGATCATGCAATTCATACGAAAACTGAGAAGCAGCTAGCAAGAGACGGGTTTCAAATGGATTTTTCTCCAGTCCTTTTTTAACGATACGAAGGGCTTCTTCCACCTGATGTTCCTTATGCAAGGCTTGACTGTAGCCATATTCATATCCTTCAAAATCAGGTGAAATGGTATCAATCTGCTTAAAGTAAAGGGCAGATTTTTGATACTCTTCTTGATCAAAGTAAAGACTAGCCAGTTCAAAGGCAGTTTGGTCATCGTATTCTAGTTCTAAGGCTTTTTCTAGGAATTCAGTTGCTGCTTCAAACTTGCCTAACTGGGCATAAGCGTAGCCAATTCGTTGGTAGGTTGATACACCTGTTTGTTCGTAGATGGAGCGATTATCCAACTGAGCGTAGCCCTGAATGGCTTCCTGATAATTTCCTAACTCGCTATCCAACTCAGCCAAACCAAAAACTAATAAGGCATCATCTGAATAATTTAAGGCTTCCAGTAACTTTTCACGCGCTACATCTGTCAATCCTTCCAACTGATAAAGGTCTGCCTTCAAGGCCAAGGCCGATACGTACCAGTCACTTTCGGGTGTGATTTCCTCAAGGTAAGCAAAAGCTTCCTCAACATTGCCATCCTCGCTAGCAATGCTTGCTAAGTTCAGATTCACTTCTGGAAATTCTGTAACGATTTTTTGGTATATTTCTTTTGCTTGAGGATAAAAGCCAATTCCCTCTAGATAGCTTGCTAGTTCATAGAGAACCTCACTTGAATCTGTTTCGAGGGCTTTGTGAAAATACTGATCCGCTTTGATTAAATCTTGGTCATCCAAAGCTTGGAGCATGCGTTGACTATTGTTCACTCTTGATTTCCTCCCCTTCTTCATATAGACCGCTGACTTCTTTATACCAGTTAAAGATAGCTGAGATAACAACCTTGGCAGAGGCATAGACAGGAATTCCCAGCAAAACTCCCCAAATACCAAACATAGAGCCTGAAGTTAGGAGAACAAAGAGGACATTGATCGGATGGATATTTAGCTGACTACCTAAAATAAGCGGAGAAACGAAGCGACCTTCAATCGTTTGTTCAACAATAAAGACAATAATCACTTTCAAAAGCATAACAGGCCCCGCTATTAAGCCCAAAACTAAAGCAGGCAACATCGCTAGAAAACTACCCAGATAAGGTACTAGATTGAGGATACCAGCAGTGATCCCTAGAGTCACAGCATACCTGAGACCAATAATCTTAAAGAAGATAATAAACATAATCGCCACGATAATAGCAACTGTAACCTGCCCTCTAACGTAGTTTGATAACTGTTTATTAACATCTGACAAAACTTGTCCTACTGGTTCCTTTAACTTCGTGGGAATAAACTTGGTCAAATAATCTCGCAAACCTTTCCCATCACGTAAAAGATAAAAGAGCATGAAAGGTACGATAATGACCGCTACAATAACCTGGGATACACTGCTGACAAAGGCGCTGACCCAGTTAACGGCTTGGGAAGAGATTTTGCTCGCCCACATCGTCGCCTCAGTAGAAATATTAGCAAGAACCTGCTCCAATTGCGGTCTAAAATCATCTGGCAAACGTTTGGTTACAAGGTCATTGATAACCTTATCAGCATCTTCCAGGTATGTCGGCACATTCTTCGCAAAATTTAAAACCTGATGTTGCAGATTTGGAATAGCAACTGCCAGCCCCCAAATGATAAAGAGACCAATTATAACAAAGAGGATACTAATGGCAAGAACACGATTGATTTTGTGTTTCTCCATCCAGTCAACAATCGGATTGAGGAGATAATAAAGTAAACCAGATAAAATAACTGGCAACATGACAACTCCTAGAAAATCCAAAACCGGTAAAAAGATAAAACTAATCTTACTTAGAATGAAAAGATTCAAGCCCAGTAACAAGGTCACTAAGAATACAGTAATAGCTTTATTATCTAAAAACCACTTGAAGAACCAAGATAGGCTAAAATGTTTCTCTTTATGTTCCATAAATACATCCTTTCTGTCATTCTCTCATTATACCATTTTTAGACTAAAATAACTCTTTTTTAAAGTGCTTACATAGATAGACAAAAAGAAAAATCTCCTCAATTGAGGAGATTTATTTAATCTTTAATATGACTTGATAGTTGTTTTTGGTATTCTTCGTTTGATTTTGCTTTTTCTTCAGCAAATTTCTTGCGAAATTCTTCCATTTCTTTACTTGTCACAATCTTATCTTGAATCTTCAGATATTTATAACTGTTTTCGCCTGTTTTATCACCGACCCAACCATCTGCTCCTGTTCCTGGAACTTTCTTTGTAACAAGCATTTGGGCACCGTCTGAGTGTACAGGAATAACTAGAGCACTATCTGTCAACCATGCTTGAGCTTTAGCATATTTTGAATAACGTTTTTCGAGATCTGTTTTCTCACTGTTAGCATCATCAAGTAATTCTTTGTATTTATCCAATCCTACTGCCTTAATGGCTGAACTATCTGATCCTGGTGCAATACCAAGTGCTCCAAGAAGAGTTGGTCCAGATGTTGGATCAAATGCATCAAGATAGGTTGATGGATCTGCATAGTCTGGGCTCCATCCACTGTTTGGATTGATATCCCAGTCGATATTGTCTTTTGAAGTTGCAAGAACGGTCATACTTCCCAATTCATCATCAGAAACTTGTTGGATATCAACCACCACATTTTCAACTCCAAGAGCTTCCTCTATTGATTGTTTATACGATTGAGCTTGACGTACAAAATCTGTTTGAGTAGAGGAAACTGGCAAGTCCAAATGAATAGGGAACTGAACACCGTCGGCTTGAAGAGTTTTCTTAGCCGCTTCAAGTTTGGTTTTAGCTTTCTCTACATTATGAAGTGAATCTTGTGCATCATCTAGGCTAACATCGCTCCAAACAGTATCCAACTTGTCAAGTTCTGCTTTTGTTACTTGACCAAAAGATTGATCTCCAATTTGAACAAACGTTGGAGGTGTAAAGCTAGTACGTAATTTACGAGGGGCAACTTCATCACCAAATACTTGAGAGACAGCAGCCTTACGATCTGCTCCAAAAGCCAAAGCTTGGCGGAAATCTTTGTTCAACAAAGCTTTCTTAGTAGATGTCTTTTCTTCGTCCGTTGTTTTAGAAGTATGGTTATAGGCTACACGGTCAATATTAGTTGAAATGTAGTAGCTACCTCCTCTTTGTTGACCATACACAATGTTGTCTTTGTATTTTTCTTTGAATCGCTCATAGTTTGCAGAATTCTTAAAGAGGGGAGCTGCTGGGTAGTGGCCTTCATCAAAACCACGACCAAGAGAGTCTGCATCTTGACCATCAAAGAAGGTCAATTTTATATCATCAATAAAGACATTTCCTTTATCCCAATAGTTTTGGTTTTTTGTCATCTCGATTGAAGATTTCGATGTGAGACCTTTCAGAAGGTAAGGACCATTGTATAGAATACTTGTAACATCAGTAGGTTTACCAAAATCATCCCCCTTAGAGGCTAAAAAGTCTTCATTGATTGGTGCTAAAACACCCATCGTTGTCTTGGAATTCCAGAAAGATTCAGGATTATTAAGCGTATAAACGAGTGTATAATCATCTGTCGCCTTAATTCCAACAGTAGAAAAATCATTTGTTTTCCCGTTAATATAATCATCCAACCCTTTGATTGAATCCTGTACGAGATAGAGGGCTTGTGATTTCTTAGCGACAGCATGTTTCAAACCTGTCACGAAATCCTGAGCCTTTACTTCACCATATTCTTCGCCTTCATTAGTGTACCACTTAATCCCTTTCCGGATTTTATAGGTGTAAGTCAAACCATCTTTAGAAACACTCCAGTCCTCTGCTACAGACGGTACAAGATTTCCATATTGATCATTCTCAAGCAAACCATCGATGACATTCCCAGTCACCTGTTTAGTACTGGAATTTCCAGAAACTGTATAGTCCAGAGTTGCAGGATCCGATGAGAAGACATAAGTATAAGTCACAGGTTGGTTGGCATTTTTACCACCAGACGAACAAGCTGCTAGTAGTGCTGATGACAACACTGCTACTGCAGCCGTTAGAAAAATACGTTTTTTCATAAAACACTCCTTTAAATCAAATATATGATTATTATATCACTTTGATTTTTGAAAGCAAGGTAAAAACTAAATAAATCTCCCTAAGATGTTTTCTGTAATTTTCAAAAAATGATAAAAGTCAGTTAAGAATTTCATTTTGTGGTATAATAAGTTTATCATTATTAAGAGGTATGGACATGAAAGAAACTGTTTATTTTGGAACTTACACTCGTCGCTTATCTAAAGGGATTTACAAAGCTGATTTTAATACAGAAACAGGCCAGCTTGCAAATCTTGAGCTCTTTGCTGCTGAACCAAGTCCGACCTACCTTGCCTTTGACCAACAGCAACATTTATACACCGTAGGGAGCCAGGATGGCTTGGGTGGAATCGCTGCTTACAAGACCGACGGCACTTTGTTAAATCATGTGGTGGAAGAAGGCGCTCCTCATTGTTATGTGGCAGTAGATGAAAAACGTAGTCTCGTTTATGGGGCCAACTATCATAAAGGTCAAGTTCTAGTTTATAAACGTCAATCGGATGGTAGCCTCATCCAAACAGATCTAGATCAGCATAGCGGACAAGGTCCTCATGAAAACCAATCTTCCCCACATGTACACTTTACGGATCTAACACCTGACCAGTATCTCGTCACATGTGATCTAGGAACGGATGAAGTAACGACCTACGATGTTAGCCCAGAAGGAAAACTAAGTAAACTCTACACTTATCACAGCCAAGCTGGAGCAGGTGCTCGCCACATCGTTTTCCATCATCATTATAAGATTGCCTACCTCATCTGTGAACTCAACAGTACCATTGAAGTCTTGATTTACGATGGTGTTGGTGAATTTGAACGCATGCAAGTCATTTCGACCTTGCCAGATGGATATGAGGGATTTAATGCTACCGCCGCCATTCGTCTTTCAAAAGACGGCAAATACCTCTATGCATCCAACCGAGGTCATGATTCCATTGCTGTATTTAGCATCCTAGCTGATGGTAGTTTGGAATTATTAGAGATTGTTCCAAGTCATGGTAAAACACCACGTGATTTCGACCTAACTCCTGACCAAGAATTTCTAATTGCAGTTCACCAAGATTCAGATAATGCAACCGTCTTTAAACGTAATCCTGACACTGGTCGATTAGCTGAACTTTCTAACGATTTCCGAGTTCCCGAAGCCGTTTGCATCACATTTAAACATTAATGTAAAATAAAAATGAACTTACTTAAGCAAGTTCATTTTTATTTTATAGTTTATTTCCGACATTGATACGGTTAATGGCACGTTGCAAAGCAACCTTAGCTCGCCGTTCTTGGTCAATCAAGTGTTTATCTTGTGCTTCTTCAATCTCACGTTCAGCACGAAGTTTAGCACGTTGGGCACGGCTAATATCGATATCACGAGCACGTTCTGCTGAGTCTGCTACAATAGTAATGATGTCATTGGCAATCTCGATAATTCCTCCGTTCACTGCAATCCAGTTCACATGAGTATCGTCATCGATTCGTTTTACCTTTACTTCATCAACCGCTAAAACCGCAATCATATTTTCATGTCGTGGCAAGATCCCCATCTCACCATCCAGAGTTCGTACCGATACAAAGCTGGCATGGTGATCATAGACGAGGCCATCTGGTGTCACGATCTGGACAGTTAAATGAGCCATAGATCACCTCTTAAAATCCCATTTTCTCAGCCTTAGCAATGACGTCTTCGATTGAACCGACACCACGGAAGGCATCTTCCGGTAGATGGTCATGTTTTCCTTCAAGGATTTCCTTAAAGCCGCGAACTGTTTCCGCTACTGGTACATAAGAACCAGGTTGACCAGTAAATTGTTCGGCAACGTTGAAGTTTTGAGACAAGAAAAACTGGATACGACGGGCACGAGCAACCAAAGTCTTTTCTTCATCAGAGAGTTCATCCATACCAAGGATAGCAATGATATCTTGCAATTCATGGTAACGTTGAAGGACACGTTTGACCTCAGCAGCAACTGCATAGTGCTCCTCACCAACAATCTCAGGTGCCAAGGCACGAGAGCTTGAAGCCAACGGATCAACGGCTGGGTAGATACCCAACTGTACCAACTTACGTTCCAAGTTTGTTGTTGAATCCAAGTGAGCGAAGGCTGTTGCTGGCGCTGGGTCAGTATAGTCATCTGCTGGCACATAGATAGCCTGGATAGAGGTTACAGACCCCTTCTTGGTTGATGTGATACGTTCTTGCAATTGACCCATTTCCGTAGCAAGTGTTGGTTGGTAACCAACGGCTGAAGGCATACGACCCAAAAGGGCAGATACTTCTGAACCAGCTTGAGTGAAACGGAAGATATTATCGATAAAGAGAAGCACATCTTGGCCTTCTACATCACGGAAATATTCGGCGATTGTCAAGCCAGTAAGGGCAACACGCATACGTGCTCCAGGTGGTTCATTCATTTGACCAAATACCATGGCTGTTTTCTCGATAACACCTGATTCTTTCATTTCCCAGTAAAGGTCGTTCCCCTCACGAGTACGTTCCCCAACACCAGTAAATACGGAAATTCCACCGTGTTCTTGGGCAATATTGTGAATCAATTCTTGAATCAAGACGGTTTTACCAACTCCGGCACCACCGAAAAGTCCAACTTTACCACCTTTTAGGTAAGGGGCAAGAAGGTCGATAACCTTGATCCCTGTTTCCAAGATTTCAGATGAGGTAGACAATTCATCAAAAGTTGGAGCTTTCTTATGAATTGGCTGACGCTCAGCGTCTTCAGCGAAAGGAGCATCCAAGTCGATGGTATCTCCCAAAACGTTGAAGACACGTCCCAAAGTTTCTTTACCTACTGGAACAGAGATTGGACGGCCTGTGTCCAAAACTTCCATTCCACGAGTCAAACCATCTGTTGATTCCATGGCGATCGTACGAACCATACCATCACCCAACTCCAAGGCTACTTCAAGGACGATTTTTGTTTTTCTTTCGTCATTTTTGTAGACGACAAGTGCATTATTAATCTCAGGAAGTGCTTCCCCTGCTGCGAACAAGACGTCGACAACGGGTCCAATAACCTGAGCAATTTTACCTGAACTCATCTCCTTCTCCTATTCTATATAAGATACTGTCGGTTCCTAGTTCAACTAGGTCCTAAGTTCATTTTCATACGAGCTGGACTAGAGCCTATTCTAAGGCACTAGCCCCCGCTACAATTTCTGTAATTTCTTGTGTAATCGCCGCCTGTCTGGCACGGTTATACTGGATTGTCAAATCATTGATGACTTTCTTAGCATTATCAGTCGCCGTTTGCATGGCTGTCATACCTGCAGCATTCTCAGCTGTCTTGGCATCGATGATAGCCCCGTATATCATACTTTCTGCAAACTGAGGTAACAACTGCTCTAAAATCTCATCACGACTCGTTTCCAACTCAAAGGTCAAGCTATACTCTTCATCTGCTTCATTTGGATCTAAGTCAACAATCGGCAGCATTTGTTCCACACGCATTTGACTTGTGAGAGTATTGACATGATGGTTGTAACAAACATAGAGTTCATCAAAAAGTTCATTTTGATACATTTCAATCGTTTTTGAAATAATTTTACGAACTTCATCAAAACTTGGTTGGTCAGCCAAGCCACGTAGTTCATAGATTGGTTGAATGCCACGAGCCTTAAAGAAATCAGCTCCCATACCACCAATACAGATTATCTCAAAACCTGTACCATCTGGATGGTATTCTTCTTTCAGCTCCATCACAGCTTTAAGGATGGAAGCATTATAACCTCCAACCAAGCCACGGTCTGAAGTAATAACGATATATCCTGTTTTCTTAACTGGGCGACTAATGAGCATCGGATTGGTAGAACCACCAGATCCGTTACCATGCAGAATATCCGTCAAAAGCTTACGAACTTTCTGAGCGTAAACTTGGAAGTTGCGAGCTGCTTCTTCAGAGCGACCTAGCTTGGCAGCCGATACCATTTGCATGGCATTGGTGATTTGACTAGTATTTTTTGTTGAGGCGATTTTTGTTTTAATATCATTTAGAGATACTGCCATTTGACACCTCTATTCTTATTGGAAGCTGGATTGATTGAGAAACTCTGTAATCGCAGCATCCAAGACTGCTTCTTCTGGCAAGTCTTTTGTTTCACGAATAGTTTCCAAAATCTCTGGATGTTGTGCATCAAAGAAATCATGAAACTCTTCCTCAAAACGAACAATGTCATCTACAGGAATCGTATCCAAGAAACCATGTGTCAAAGCATAAAGAATGGTTACTTGTTTCTCAACAGGTAATGGTTTATGAACTGGTTGTTTCAGAACTTCAACGGTACGACGTCCACGATTTAACTTAGCTTGAGTAGCCGCATCCAAATCAGAACCAAACTTAGTGAAGGCTTCCAACTCACGATATGAAGCAAGGTCGATACGAAGTGTACCAGCAACCTTCTTCATAGCTTTGATTTGTGCAGAACCACCTACACGAGATACAGATGAACCCGCATCGATAGCTGGACGAATACCCGCATTGAAGAGACCATCGCCAAGGAAGATTTGACCATCTGTGATTGAAATCACGTTAGTTGCGATATAAGCAGAGATATCTCCTGCTTGTGTCTCGATAAATGGTAAAGCTGTGATTGAACCACCACCAAGTTCATCAGAAACCTTAGCTGAACGCTCAAGCAAACGGCTATGAAGGTAGAAAACATCCCCAGGGAAGGCTTCACGACCTGGTGGACGACGAAGCAAGAGGGAAAGTTCACGATAAGCGACCGCTTGTTTTGAAAGATCATCATAAACGATCAAAACATGCTTCCCTTGGTACATAAACTCTTCTGCCATAGCAACCCCAGCATAAGGAGCTAGGAAGAGCAATGGAGAAGGTTGTGAAGCAGAAGCTGTCACAACGATTGTGTAGTCCAAGGCACCGTACTGACGAAGTGTTTCAACTTGCGTACGAACAGTTGACTCTTTTTGCCCAATCGCTACATAGATACAGATCATATCTTGACCTTTTTGGTTCAAAATAGCATCAATAGCGATGGTTGTTTTCCCTGTCTGACGGTCACCGATAATCAACTCACGTTGACCACGACCAATCGGAACAAGGGCATCAATAGCTTTCAAACCTGTTTGCAATGGTTCTGATACAGACTTACGTTGCATAACGCCAGGAGCCGGCGCTTCTACTGGACGAGACTTATCAGTATGGATTTCTCCAAGACCGTCAACTGGACGACCAAGTGGATCCACAACACGTCCAATAAGGCTCTCACCAACAGGAACTTCCATGATTTTACCTGTACGGCGAATGGTATCGCCTTCACGAATATCTGTAAAGTCACCTAGGATGATAATCCCAACGTCTGTTGACTCCAAGTTCTGCGCCATCCCATAAGAGCCGTTTTCAAAAATCAACAGCTCCCCACTCATGGCATTTTCAAGGCCGTGAGCACGCGCAATTCCGTCCCCGATATAGGTTACAACACCTGTTTCAGATACATCAAAATTGGGTTTGAAATTTTCAATTTGTTGCTTAATTAAAGCGCTGATTTCTTGTGCGTTAATTGCCAAAAGAACACCACTTTCTATTTCAAATTTTCTTTAACAACTCGAAGTTGTTGTTTAATACTCACATCAATTGTCTTGTGATTAGCAAAAATGACAAAACCACCAATGAGTCCTTCATCAATTTGTTCTTTGACGCTCCGCACTTTCAGAGACATTTTTTTCTCTATCAATGGGAGCAGACGTTCCTTCTGTTCATCTGTTAAAGGATGAGCTGAAGAAATCGTGACTACAAAACGATTGGTCTCTTTTTCAAGGCGATTCAAACAATCTGCAATTACTTCATAAAAAAGATTTGCTCTGTGATTGTAAACCAGAACTTGAATAAAGTTTTGCATTAAAGGTGACACAGAGTCTTGAAAGAAACGAACTGTTTTTTCCTTATCTGACTCATCGACTGCCACCTGAGCTAAAAAAGAAGGTAAACCCGTTTCTTCTGCGACTTGCTTGATTTGATCCAAGTCTGAAAAAATCCGGTCCTCTTCTCCTTTTTCAATCACTAATTGGACAAAAGGCATGCTGTACTTTTCAATGACCTTTGCTGTTTTCTTGTCCATTAGGCTTCTCCTAGCTGATCGATATACTGATCAATGAGTTCCTTATGGGCATGACTGTCAAGGTTTTGTGAGATGATTTTCCCAGCTAGACTAACTGTCAAATCTGCCACCTCGCCCTTAACACTTTGTAAAGCTTCAGCTTTATTTTGAGCAATTTCTTGGTGGGCTTTTTCTTTTAAGCGCCCTGCTTCAAGTTTAGCTTCGGCTAAAATATCGGCTTTACTTTTCTCAGCAGTTCCCTTTGCATTCTCGATAATCGTTTTAGCTTCGGTACGGCTACCTGCTAACTCAGCTTCACGTTTGTTAGCTAGTTCCTCAGCCTTTTTACGGGCTTCCTCGGCACCATCAATATCTGAAGAAATCTTTTCAGCACGTTCATCCAAGATGCTGGAAAGATTTCCCCAAGCATATTTTTTCACTAAAAAGATCAATAAAAGGAAGGAACCAGCGATAAGAATAAAGTCACCGATAATGGTACTAATAGTTAAATCCATCTTCTAATCCTCCTCTACTTACTCTTCCCCTTCATTTATTTTTTTACCAATGTACATAGATGACAACATGGTAAATACATAAGCCTGAATACATGAAATGAAAATTGAAAAGGCTGTCCATAACATGTTTGCGATAAAGGCAAAAGGATACCAATACAAAGCATTTTGTGACAAGGCTAATAGCAATCCAGCTAAGACCTCACCGGCAAAAATATTTCCGTAGATCCGAATCGCCAAGGAAGCAAAATTGGTGAACTCTTCTAAAATGTTCATCGGAGTCATAAAGCCAGGTGTAACAAATGCTCTCAAATATTCTTTAACGCCTCTACGACGAACTCCTTCTACATGGGCGATCAAAGTGATCAAGAATGATAGGGATAAATCGTATCCAAGGTTGGCTGTTGGGGAAGTCCACAAGTTATAACCGTTTGTTGTTTGTACTTTTGCCATTAAGCCGATATTATTGGCAACCAAGATAAACAGAAATAGAGAAAACAGAAATAAGGAATAATCCTTGATGTATGATTCTCCAATGTTTGGTTTGGTAAAACCAATCACAAAGTCGTAAATCATCTCAAGAGCATTTTGTTTGCCCTTTGGACGGATGGTCATTTTACGACTTGCCCAGTAGACAAAGGCAAAAACCATCAAAACAGTTACAAGAGACATGGCAAGCAGGGTCAAATCAAAGGATATTGGTCCAATATTAACGGTTGGATTCAAACTTTCTTCCATGGTTTGACACCTCCATTTCTAAATAGAGTTGTCTATTTAATGACAAATGACATCGCCAAGGTTACAAAGAATGTTCCTTCGATAAAGGCAATCCCCATAATCATCAAACTACGCAATTGTGGGATGATATCTGGTTGGCGTGCTGCAGATTTGAACAAACCGTTCATCAAAAATCCTTCTGCAAGAGATACACCCATACAGGCAAGACAAAGTCCGAAAAATGTTAAATTCATGACGAATTCTCCTTTTATTTAAAATTTACTTACTTAGTTTAGTCCTAAAATTTGTTTTTGTCAACTTTTTACTTACATTGGAAGCGTTTCAGATGATTTATTTCTATTTTTGCTATTTTTATACCACTGTATAGATAAGTTTCTCATTTTATGATGAAATGTGTTTCCACTTTTTCTATATTTTCCGAAATAAATTGAAAAATCCAAGTTTAGAACTTGGATAGATTCATTTTATTTGAAATAGTAGGAATAGTGTCGTTTACACCCTGGATTAAATGGAGATTTGCAATAAGGGCAGGCTATTTGTTTTTGATATTCTTGAAATGTTATTGTCCTCTTACAAGCCCCACATAAAATCGGTCGATCCTCCGAAAGCGTCAAGGGGTAGGGTGAAAACAAATGCGTTTCTATAGCATTGTGGCACTGATAGCATGCATAGTATTTCTTGCATTCATAACACTGGAGTGAAACAATATCCTTTTCACTATGATAATGAACACATCTGCTTTTATCATCTACCAACAATCCTTGCACTTGAATCGTTCCCTTTTCCTTATCTAGGCACGAACTGTGACGCTGGTTCCATCTTCCTTATAGAGATTGATAAGACCTTCCTTGAGAGCTCGAACCATATCCCCAGCTTGCACAGGTTGAGGAACCTTAATGGTCAAGAGTTCCATTGGATTTGGAGCACGGTCGATTTTATTGCCTTTAGAATCGTGAAGATTTTCGATATAGGTTTCAAAATGACGGAAACCTGGTCCATAAAACTCAACTTGATCTCCTTCATTGATAACATTCCGTTGACGAATGGTTGCTGTCTGGGTTGCATCATCATAAGAAACCACCTCAGCGACAAACTTGTATTCAGGGATTTTACGACGTGCACCAAACAACTGTTCATTTTCTGTAGGTGTGCTATAGTAGAAACCTGTTGCCAATTCACGTTGGGCAACCTTCCACATCTCATCTACCAGGTTTTGTTTAATAGCTTCAAATTTTTCTGGGCTTTCAAGGTAAGCATCCACAGCCGCCTTGTAACAGTTAGTTACTGTTGAAACATAGTGGATTGACTTCATACGACCTTCAATTTTTAGACTATCTACACCATTTTCAATCATATCTGGAATATGGTCAATCATAGACATATCAACGGCTGACATTGAAAATTCTTCTGGAATTTCACCTTTAAGACTCTTACGTTCTTTACCAAAGGGCATGTCATAAAGATCATATTTCCAACGACAAGACTGAGAACAGCCACCACGGTTAGCATCACGCATACTCATATGATTTGAAAGCGTACAGCGACCTGAGTAGGAAATACACATCGCTCCGTGGACAAAGGATTCAATCTCTACGTCTGTGCGTTTGCGAATCTCTGCCAATTCTTCCATTGAGACTTCACGCGCCAAAACGACACGAGTCAAGCCCAGTTCTTTCCAGAACTCAAGAGTTTCATAGTTCGTCGCACTGGCTTGGGTAGAGAGGTGGATTTCAAGACCTGGTGCTTCTGTTGCTGCAATCATAATCAAGGCCGGATCTGACACGATAACTGCCGCAATCCCAATGTCACGCAACTTACGGAACCACTCACCAGCCCCAGCTTCATTTCCTTCGTGCATAACCATGTTGGCAGCTACATATACCTTGGCACCATACTTGGCAGCGAACTGCACGCCTTCTTCCATCTGTTCAAAGGTGAAGTTTCCTGCACGGCTACGAAGACCATAAGCTTGTCCACCTATAAAAACAGCATCAGCTCCATACCGAACAGCCACTTTTAGCTTCTCTAAAGTCCCTGCAGGCGATAAAACCTCAGGACGTTTTAATGTTTTTGTCATTTTTTCTCCTATTTGCAATATAAAAGTTTGACGTTTTTCCTTCTCATTTTATAGTAAATAAAGGATAAAATCAAGCCTAGACAGATTGTTTTGACAATTCTAATCTTTTAAGAAAACAAAAAACTAGCCTTTCTAAACTAGTTATTTTCAAGATAAAATTCAAAGCGTTCACCCACGTATTGACTCTTTACATATTCGAAAGCTGTCCCATCTTCAAGATAAGAAACCTGAGTCAAGGCTAAAATCGCATGCCCCTTTTCGACTTCTAGATAGTCAGCAATCTTTTCCTTAGCCAATCTCGCATAAATGGTCTGTTGAGATTTGCCAATCCGGTAGCCATACTGCTGCAAGGTTTGAAAGAAGTGACTGGTGATTTCTTCTTTTTTGAAATCCTTAATAAATTTCTCAGGAATGGATGCGACTTCATAGACTAGTGGAACTTGGTCAGCATAACGCACCCGTTCCATGCGGATAATATTCTCTGTTGGAGTAATCCCCAGCTTTGCGACCTCTTGCTCATTTGGAATGGTTCTTCTGTAAGAAATGAGTTGGCTGGAAGGTACTTTCCCCTGAGATTTGACAATCTCCGTAAAACTGGTTGTTCCTCGCATTTTTTCTTGGACACGAGTGCTAGAGACAAAGGTTCCACTTCCTACACGACGCTCCAAAACTCCTTCCTCGACCAAGAGAGAGATAGCTTGGCGTAATGTCATCCGGCTAACTTGAAACTGTTCAGCTAAATCTCGCTCACTTGGAAGCCTCTCTCCGATTTTCCAATGATGCTCATCTATATCCTTCTTGATCTGATCGTGGATTTTCATATAAGCTGGTAACATGATTCTCACTTCTTTTCTTTATTTTCTCCATTGTACCGTATTTGCTAAGAAAAAGTCAAACTTTGCCTTGTTTAGTTGGTAATTCGCCCCTATTTGTGATAGAATATTGAAAAAGATATTTCTTTTGAGAAAGGAAAAAGATGAGCAACATTTCAACTGATTTGCAAGATGTCGAAAAAATCATCGTGCTGGACTATGGTAGCCAATACAACCAGCTGATTTCACGCCGTATTCGTGAAATTGGTGTTTTTTCAGAGCTAAAAAGTCACAAAATCTCAGCTGCAGAGGTTCGTGCGATTAACCCTGTAGGGATCATCCTCTCTGGTGGACCAAACTCTGTATACGAAGATGGTTCATTTGATATTGACCCAGAAATTTTTGAACTTGGCATTCCAATTTTGGGAATCTGCTATGGTATGCAACTTTTAACTCATAAACTTGGAGGAAAAGTTGTTCCTGCAGGTGATGCTGGTAACCGCGAGTATGGCCAATCACCACTTACTCATACCACTTCTGCCCTCTTTGAAGGGACTCCTGAAGAACAGATTGTTTTGATGAGCCATGGCGATGCTGTTACAGAGATTCCAGCTGATTTTGTTCGTACTGGTACTTCTGCTGACTGTCCTTATGCAGCTATTGAAAACCCTGACAAGCACATCTATGGTATCCAATTCCACCCAGAAGTGCGCCATTCTGTATACGGAAATGATATCCTTCGCAACTTTGCCCTTAACATCTGTAAGGCTAAAGGCGACTGGTCAATGGACAACTTCATCGACATGCAGATCAAGAAAATCCGTGAAACTGTAGGTGACAAGCGTGTCCTTCTCGGTCTATCTGGTGGTGTTGACTCTTCTGTTGTTGGAGTTCTTCTTCAAAAAGCAATCGGTGATCAATTAATCTGTATCTTTGTAGATCACGGTCTTCTCCGTAAGGGAGAGGCTGACCAAGTTATGGACATGCTTGGTGGTAAGTTTGGTTTGAATATCGTCAAAGCAGACGCTGCAAAACGCTTCCTTGACAAACTTGCTGGCGTTTCTGACCCTGAACAAAAACGTAAAATCATCGGTAACGAATTTGTTTATGTCTTTGATGACGAAGCAAGCAAGCTAAAAGATGTAAAATTCCTTGCTCAGGGAACGCTTTACACTGACGTGATTGAGTCTGGTACAGATACTGCTCAAACCATCAAATCACACCACAATGTTGGTGGTCTTCCAGAAGACATGCAGTTTGAATTGATTGAACCATTGAACACTCTTTATAAAGACGAAGTCCGTGCCCTCGGTACAGAGCTTGGTATACCAGACCACATCGTATGGCGCCAACCATTCCCAGGACCAGGACTTGCTATCCGTGTCATGGGTGAAATCACTGAAGAAAAACTAGAAACTGTTCGTGAATCTGATGCTATCCTGCGTGAAGAAATCGCTAAAGCTGGTCTTGACCGCGATATCTGGCAATACTTCACTGTCAACACAGGCGTTCGTTCAGTTGGTGTTATGGGTGATGGTCGTACTTATGACTACACAATCGCCATTCGTGCGATCACTTCTATCGATGGTATGACTGCTGACTTTGCCAAAATTCCTTGGGAAGTCCTTCAAAAAATCTCTGTACGTATCGTAAACGAAGTGGACCACGTTAACCGTATCGTCTACGATATTACAAGTAAACCACCTGCAACCGTTGAGTGGGAATGATTTATAAACATAATTTGAAGTGAAATGGTTGATTTAACAGCATTTTCAGTTATTATAAAAGGTTAAAAATCAGTCAAATTTGATTGATTCCCCACCAAAAACCCCACCAGAAATAAAATGTTCTGGTGGGGTTTTACATTAAAAGTAAACTTTAAACAAATTGTTAAAAAATGTTTTGATCATATAATCGTATCTATGAAGTAGCTAAAATTATATACGATGAATCTCTGGAAAAATATACTTAATATTTGCTAATAAATTATCTGGAACATTGTTTCTATAAATAACATGAAGATTAATTTTTGCCCTTGAACATGCTACATATAATAGATTACGTACTGTATTAAATCGTTTATCATCAATTTGATTACCATAATTTTCAAAAAAATATTTACAATAATCCTTTTTACCAGCAAAATTATCCTGTAACATAACAACTACATTATCAAATTCAAGGCCTTTTGAACCATGTAATGTATAATAGCTAATTCCCTTATTTTTTAAGTCATCAAAAATATAATTATACCACTTGAAAAATTGAGAAATATCTAGATTAAAAAATTCATCAATAACTGACATTTCTCTCTCCATTTCCTCCTCTGAATCCTGGAAATAATAAAAATAATCATAGGCACGATTTTTTATATCCAATAAAATGTTTTCTACAGCATCATCTATTGCGAATATTTTTCTTAGAATATCTTCTCCTGAGATTTGTTCTCGAATATTAGCAATTCCATCAAGACATTCATTAAATGTCAGTGTTGCAAGGTTAATTTTTCTTGAACTACTAATAAATTGTTTCATCTCTGCAAATGTGAGTGTTGATTTATAAGAAGTTATAAACTGGACAATCTCCCTAACTGTTGAATTATCGTCTCCTATTTTTTGAATAAAGTCTATGAAAGTTAATATTTCTCTTAAAAACCATCCCATATGTTGCAAGTTCTGCTGTAAAAATTCATTAGTCACATTTTCATAGCTAGCACCACTAAATCTAGGAAATTTTTTCAAAATCGACAATAATTCATCAAATCCTCGGGCTTTTGAAATATCATCATTTTTCATTAGCAGACAAGATGTATTATTAGTCAGGTTATTTGTTTGTAAAAAAGTATCTAAATTGAAATCTTCGCCAGCTATATAAAAATTGTAAGTTCCATTATCAAAATCACTATATATAGATTGTTGACCAAAACGGTCATTCCTAATTTTTTCAATCAACTCTACGATTTGCTTAGAAGAACGGCGATTGAAGATTTTCTCAATACTCTTATATTCTTCTTTATTTGGCAGAATACCTACTCCTGAACCATAAATATTTTGTAAAGAATCACCAAAAAATCCCACTACTAAGTTTTTCTTTGGATTCGAATATTCCCTGACACTATCGATAATAGCAACAACCTTTTTATCCGTATCTTGATACTCATCAACTAGGATATAAGGATATCTATCTGAAAATAGTCTCTTTAACAAATCATGACTCGTAATAATATTTTTACAATAAAGCAATAATGTATCATGACTAATTACATAATTATCAAGCTTATCTTTATTTCGAATTGGATTATAGATTATTTTTCCAGACTTCTTTTTCTCGATTTCCGTTAGTGCTCCTTCTAATTTATACTTATTATTAATATGACTAACTAGACTACGAAAATTAGAAATATTTTTTAATAAATTGTTTTTTTCAAAATATTCATTATAAGCTAGAATTGCTGCTTTAAAATTGACTGCAGGAGTACTAGGTGTATTGTAGAAAACTTTCAAGAAGTCTTCATTACAGATAACTTTTTGAAACTCAATCTGATTCACTTGACTGGATAGCGAATTTTCACTTATCTTTTGATCAATTCCATAAAGTTCCTCTTTAATTTTTTTTTCATGTTCTTGAGTTAGTAACTCTTGTTGAACGGAAATAAATCCCCATAGAAATTCATGAATTGTAGAAACTACAATTGAAGAATTTTTTCCAAGTCGAGCAAGAATTTCATCTTTTGCAGCATTAGTATATGTAATACATAAGATTTTTTGATTTCTTAACTTTAAATTTTCTCCCTCACTCTTCAAAATATGTTCAATTGATTTTTGAAGTGCATAGGTTTTCCCTGCACCGGCACCAGCATCGAAACAAAAGCTCTCGAAATTATCTAAACAATCATTAATCTTTTGCTGAATATCTAACTCTAGTTGTTTATTCTCTTGACTAATTGTATATGTCATAATTTACTCCTCAAAATAATCACAAAGCGACTCTAAACCTGATTCAATATACTTAGGAAGTTTGAGATTAAAGGAATCCTCAGTTACAGATAAGAATACTAAACCTGTAGAAAATTTTGATTTTCCATCAGACAATTTAACTTGATACATGTATGATTTACTAGCTATATCTGAATTTTCATTAATATCTTCAAAGTATTTCATCTTCGGATGGACATGTTGTAGAAGTTTAACCAAGGATTTTTTATATTTTTTTTCATCGTCATCATCTATAGCATTTGTTAAAACAATTGCTTCCTCAAAACTAGTAGCATAATATCCATTAATTTTGCCTTGGGATAATAGAGTGATGTTATTATAGTCAATAATCAGTTCTTCATTGTCAATAATCTTTTCGATTATCTTGTTATTAATCTCACCATATTTAGCTTCTTTATCATTTAGCTCTTTTTTTATAAAAAATTGCAGAGTACCGTTCGTACTCAAGGAGCTTGTCGCAGTTGCATATTTACCCTCTAAATCTGATATATTTTGTGGAATCACATCAGGATCGTCATTATCTTTTATATCAACTTTCTTTTCAGATTCAGATCTTTTTAAATCTAAATCTGTAAAAATAATAGTTTTAATTTCTAATAAATCCAATAAACTAATAAACTGGTGAGCGTATGCTCCATCAATTCTGTACACTTTAATATGATGATTTTTCAATATTGGATGTTTATCGATCTCGTATCTCAAGTAAGTTTCTTCAGAAACTCCCTCAACTAGAACAACTGCATCAGCAAAAAAAATATCTGATATCTCTAGCCTTAAATATTTTTTGATGTATTCATAAGATTTTTTATCAATTTCTCTACCAGATACTATCGCGTTATCGATTATGTTTTTTATAATAGTATTCATACCTACTTGGCCTAGATAAATGATATTATTTAGAGTGTTTCCTGATTGAATCTTACTGTTTAGGATATGTGTTGAGTGAGTTGTGATGATAATTTGAAAAGTGTCTAGCTGCTGTTTGTTACCTAGTAATGTAGCAATAGCTTTTGAAATATTTTTTATAAATAATTCTTGCATCTGAGGATGCATAAATGACTCTGGTTCCTCAATACATAGAATGTTTATTGAACCATTTATATCCTTCTCGTTGTATAGCTCAATATAATCAGCAATTTTTGCAATAATAACCATCAAATTTGTATATCCCATTCCAAACTGACTTTCAGGTATATTATTATTCCGCTCTTGGTACTCATAAATAATACTGTTTGCAAAAATCTTCTCTAAAGTTACATCTGGATGTAAATTCATTTCTAAATTCTTAATTGACTCAATACTAGATACGGCACTTTGAAGAATATCCTTTATATTTGCATCAACCATATCCTTTACTTGGTAATTAATGTCATCAACTAAACTACTAATCTCTACATTATCATTATTTTTTATATAAGTTGAAACTATTTTATTATAAGCTTGTGAAAGTGTCCTGTCACTTTTTACCGTATTTGCTTCTATCGTTTCTACTTTTAGTAATGAAGATAAAGAGAACTCCTTAGCAGGATCCTCTCTTCCTATAGGATAAAAATTTAATGCAAAATAATTACTACTAAATAAACTTAAAAACTGTCTATATTGAATCTCTTTTTTATAGATATTTTTTTTATCTTGTGAATCTCCTGTGTCTGAATAAGTGGTTTTTATTTTAATAAGCTCATCTCGAAAATATTGAGCATCTACCACTTCATACTTAACATTAATAGTTACTTCAGCAACCTCTTGATTTTCGTTAGTTCCAACTGTTTTTATACCGCTTAATATTAATACATCTTCGAAACTTGAAATTACATCATTATCATCATCGATACCTAATATCAACTGAAATTCTAGTTTAGGGAAACAAGACTTATCAATATTTTCTATCTCTTCTTCAGATTTATTCTCAATATTTTCATGATACCAACCTGATAATATTTTTAAATTAAAATCGGAGTGTTTGAAAATGCCACGGCTTCCGGACTTACTATTTTGTAGTGTATTTAATAATTTGACTATTGTACTTTTACCAGCATTATTTTTTCCTACGATTAATGATGAACTTTTTGATATATACTCTTCCGTTATATTTAACTTATTTCCTTCATATTCATCGCCTGACATTTCTGGCCATTTGCTATGAGCAAAGTTAATAGTCTGAGCTTCTTCACCATATTTTCTATAATTTTTTATTGATAAACTTTTTAAATACATATAATTCTCCTAATACTTTTTTATTGCTATACTAAACTTACACGATAGTTATAACCTATTCTGAGGTAACTTCGTATTTTAAAACTTCATCTATACTTAGTAATAAAATCATTATTTAATTAAAAAATCGTTCTATGATTAATTTTTTAAATTTCTAATAAACTTAAAATTACTGCTGATTCGTTACTAATAAAAACTCTAAAGACTCATTTTTAGTACTATCATATTTAGTAGCACAAAACAACTAAACTACTTCTGAACTGTATATATTCTTTTGTACTTTAAGATACTCTTTTAGATTAATAATTTTGTCATTATGATTATTTTTTCTTTTAGCTTCATTATGATACACATAGTTGTTTACTTCAGCAAACTGCCCTGTATAAGTCTTTACTAATTCAAATAATTCATCAAGAGAAGAATCTAACTCCAATTTCTTTAGCAGAGATTCATTTTTATTTAAGAAATTTAAAAATTTATCAATATCTTTCTCAGTCAATTCACCTTTTTGAGCGGTAATTAAATACTGAGTTAACCTCTTTATTAAAGATTTTGATACACTATTCATCTAAATACTACGATACCCGTAATAACCAACTCCTCCTACAGCTAAAACTCCTGCACCTATTAGTCCAACTTTTATAGCCTTATTACCGATTAATTTATTTGCGGTATCTTTAGAAAAATCTACAGCTTTGAGATGTTTAATAATCTGTCCCTTATTATTTTTGATAACAGAACCAAATTGTTTGTATACACCTGATTCTAAGCCCTTTTGAATATCGTTGGGTATAACTAAATTAATATTATTAATAACCATAATAAAAACTCCCTTATATAAACTTCTCTTAAATTATACCATCAACAATGACTATTTGACACCAAAATAATATTTTAATTTAGTGAATGTAAAATTACTTATATATTGTGCAACTAAGATAATATACTTCAATAAAATGAAAATAAGTATTTATATTTTCCGCCTCTGTTTTATTCTACCTAAACAACAATAATATACTCTATAATGTCTAACGGGTGGTTTATTTGTCTCGCACCTTACGGAGCGAGACGGACTAATAGTCACATAATAATAAGGAAAGCACTTCTGCTTTCCTTTTTTATTTGCGTTTTTTCTTCGCTTTTTTCATTTTGTTGGCCATGCGTTTCATAGACTGTTTCATGGCAAATTCACCGATTTTACCTTTGAGACCTCCACCAAACATCTGGCTCATATCGGGCATGCCTGCGCCTCCGAGCCCCGACATATCGGGCATTCCACCTTGTCCCATCATGCCTTCGAGGGCAGACATATCCATCCCTCCCATATTTGGCATATTTTTTGGAAGGTTATTTGGATTGATTCCCATCTGCTTCATCATCTTGTTCATATCTCCAGACATGACACCTTGCATGAGCTGTTTGGCCTGGTTAAAGTCTTTGATGAATTTATTGACTTCGACAAAGGTATTTCCAGAACCTGCAGCGATACGACGGCGACGACTTGGATTTAACAAATCAGGATTTTCACGCTCCTCAGGTGTCATGGAAGACACAATGGCACGTTTGCGCGCAATCTGGCGCTCATCCACCTTCATATTTTGAAGGGCTGGATTGTTAGCCATACCTGGGATCATCTTGAGCAAGTCTTCCATTGGTCCCATGTTTTGCACCTGATCCAATTGATCAATGAAATCATTGAAATCAAAGGTGTTTTCACGCATCTTCTCAGCCATTTCAAGGGCTTTTTGCTCATCGTATTCCTGAGAAGCTTTCTCAATCAAGGTCAGCATATCCCCCATACCAAGGATACGACTTGACATACGGTCTGGGTGGAAGGTTTCGATATCCGTAATCTTTTCACCCGTACCAGTAAACTTGATTGGTTTACCAGTGATATGACGAACGGATAGAGCCGCACCACCACGAGTATCCCCATCAATCTTAGTAAGGATGACACCAGTTACTTCCAACTGAGCATTGAATTCACGGGCAACATTAGCCGCTTCCTGACCAATCATGGCGTCAACGACGAGTAGAATTTCGTTTGGTTGGGCCAATGCTTTTACGTCACGAAGCTCATTCATCAAGAGCTCATCAATCTGCAATCGTCCTGCCGTATCAATCAAGACATAGTCGTTGTGATTGGCTTGTGCTTGCTCCAAACCTTGACGAACAATCTCAACAGCTGGAACCTCTGTCCCAAGAGCGAAGACAGGCACATCTATCTGCTGTCCAAGTGTTTTCAACTGGTCAATGGCAGCTGGACGATAAATATCTGCCGCAATCATCAAAGGACGAGCATTTTCTTCCTTCTTGAGTTTATTAGCCAGCTTACCAGCAAAAGTCGTTTTACCAGCCCCTTGCAAACCGACCATCATAATGATTGTCGGAATCTTAGGTGACTTGATAATCTCAGCCGTATCAGAACCTAAAACGGCTGTCAGTTCCTCATCAACGATTTTGATAATCTGTTGAGCAGGATTGAGGGTATCAATGACGTCGTGCCCTACTGCACGCTCACGAACTTTCTTGATAAAGTCTTTTACAACAGGCAAGGCAACGTCAGCTTCCAGCAAGGCCAAACGAATCTCTTTTGTTGCTTCTTGGACATCAGCCTCAGAAATTTTTCCCTTTTTACGTAGATTTTTAAAGACGTTCTGCAAACGTTCTGTTAAACTTTCAAATGCCATTTTTCTTCCTCTTATTCTCTATTATCAATGCTTGTTAAAATTTCTATCTGCTCCAGCAGAAAGTCATCCTTGGGATAACGCTCCAAGATCTGGTCAAAAATCTGACTGCGAACAATGTAGTCCGAATACATGTGCAGTTTCATCTCATAATCTTCTAGAATCTTTTCTGTCCGCTTGATATTGTCATAGACAGCCTGACGACTGACACCGAACTCTTCAGCAATCTCAGCAAGACTATAATCATCAGCATAATAGAGTTCAATATAGTTCATCTGCTTGTCTGTCAAAAGCGCCGCGTAAAATTCAAAAAGCGCATTCATACGATTGGTTTTTTCGATTTCCATAACCTTTATTATACCAAAAAAACGATTTTACTGCTAGAGTAGGAGCACTTCAAATAGAGTAAGAAGAAAAAAAGAACCTTGCAAGGCAAGATTCTTTTAGTGTCTGACTTAAATAATTGTTCTTCTGGGAACTTAATCGAATTAAGCTTCGATTTCTGTAACCATACCTGAACCAACAGTACGTCCACCCTCACGGATAGAGAATGTAGTACCTTGTTCTACGGCGATTGGGTGGATCAACTCAACGTCGATAGTCACATTATCACCAGGCATTACCATTTCAGTACCTGCTGGAAGTTCGATTGAACCTGTAACGTCAGTAGTACGGAAGTAGAATTGTGGACGGTAGTTGTTGAAGAATGGAGTGTGACGTCCACCTTCTTCTTTAGTAAGGATGTAGACTTCACCTTTGAATTTAGTGTGTGGGTTGATTGAACCTGGTTTAGCGATAACTTGTCCACGTTCGATTTCGTCACGTTGAATACCACGAAGAAGGACACCTACGTTATCTCCGGCAAGACCTTCATCAAGTTGTTTACGGAACATTTCAACACCAGTAACAACTGCTTTTTGAGTTTTGTCTTTGATACCAACGATTTCGATTTCGTCGTTGACACGAACAGTACCACGGTCGATACGTCCTGAAGCAACAGTACCACGTCCAGTGATTGAGAATACGTCTTCGACTGGGAGAAGCAATGGTTTATCTGTATCACGTTCTGGTTCTGGGATGTACTCATCAACAGTATCCATCAATTCCATGATGATATCTTCGTATTTAGTATCACCTTCAAGTGCTTTAAGAGCTGAACCTTGGATAACTGGAAGATCGTCACCTGGGAAGTCGTATTCTGACAAGAGGTCACGGATTTCCATTTCAACCAATTCAAGCAATTCTTCGTCGTCTACCAAGTCAACTTTGTTCATGAAGACGATAAGGTGTTTAACACCAACTTGACGTGAAAGAAGGATGTGTTCACGAGTTTGTGGCATTGGTCCGTCAGTTGAAGCTACTACAAGGATAGCTCCGTCCATTTGAGCGGCACCAGTGATCATGTTTTTAACGTAGTCCGCGTGTCCTGGAGCGTCGATGTGAGCATAGTGACGTTTTGCAGTTTCATACTCAACGTGCGCAGTGTTGATAGTGATACCACGTTCGCGTTCTTCTGGAGCAGCATCGATAGACGCATAGTCTTTAGGTTGGTTAACTGCTGAAGGCAAACGACGTGCCAAAACAGTTGTGATAGCTGCAGTCAAAGTAGTTTTACCGTGGTCAACGTGTCCGATAGTACCAATGTTAACGTGTGGTTTACTACGATCGTATTTTTCTTTTGCCATTTGAGTAAAAGCCTCCAATAAAATATATTTTATAGATAGACAGTAGGCAATACAGTCTAACTTTCCTTACTATTTTATCAAATTTCTGCTAAATTGCAAGTGTTTTACACATATTTTGTGAATTAATCTGAATCTTACAAAGTGCTGTTCTTCTGCTTCTTTATACAATTCAAGCTTATTTCATTCTAGCGGTATTATGCTCACAAAAAAAATCAGGTTTCCCCTGATTCTAAATGGATTCTGATTTTTCCAGTTCTTTAGCTTCCTTATGATTTTCATATAATTTTGCCAAGAACTTAGTGATTTCTTTGAGAATAGAGTAGGTTGGCACTGCTACAATCATCCCTATGACGCCGTAGATATTACTTGACAATAAGAGAAGCACCAAAATCGTAATCGGATGCACTTTCATAACCCCTCCAACGATACGTGGATAGAGAACATTTCCATCAATCTGTTGAATAATAAGCATATAAGCAACCGCAATCAACATACGATGAGGATCCGTGAACACATTGGCAATCACCATTGGAATCAAGCCAATACTTGGACCAACATAAGGAATTAAATTTGCGATTCCAGAGAAAATAGCAAAAACTAGTGCGTACTTTAATCCGATAACGCTATAACCAATATAAGCTAAACCCCCAATAATAACTGCATCAATCGCAATTCCACTGATATAACGTGCTATGGTTGTATTGAGATTGGTTAAAAGGCTAGAAAGATTCAATTTGTCATGTTTTAAGACGGTACGTTCCAACATTGGTAGCAACTTATGACCATCCAACAAGAAATAAATCAAGAATACAGGGGTCATAATGAGAATCAGAACCGTGCTAAACAAGGCTGAAAGGACGCTTCCTAAACTGTTGCTGACGCTATTCAGGATATTCTGGAGGATATCCACATAGGAGAGGTTAAGTTGTTGAATGGTTTGTTGAATATCAATATTTTGGAAGACTGGATTCATGGACAAATCAATGATCAAATCTTGTAGTCTACTATAGATGTTTTGGCTAGAAATAATCAAGCTAGTCAACTGATTAATCAGAATCGGCAAGAGGTAGACGACCCCAACAACGATAGCACCAATTAAAGCACAGAGAGTGACCAAGACACCAATTAGACGATTAATCTTACATCTCTTTTCCAAAAAGGTAACGATTGGATTGGTAATGTAGTAAAAAAATCCACCTAACAAAAATGGAATCATGATGGTATTCACAACCGTCACGAAAGGAGTAATAATCGCTCCCATCTCTCTCCAAAGATAGAAAATCAGTGTTAATAATAAAATTTCAGCTGTCCAAAAAAATAATTTGTTTCTACGGAACATAGGCATCCTCCTTGTCTCTATTTTATCATATTTCTTAAAAAGATAAGATGGCTTTAGTAAAAAAGCGAGAATATTTTTTTTCTTTATGATAAAATAAAGCTAATATGAAAAAAATAATTTTATCTTTTATAACACTTTTTGTTTTTGGAACAGCTTCTACTGTTTCTGCTCAGGAGTTTGACGTTGCTGCTAAACATGCCATTGCTGTCGAGGCTACAACTGGAAAAATCCTCTACGAAAAAGATGCAAATCAGCCTGTAGAAATTGCTTCTATTACGAAACTAGTTACAGTTTATTTGGTCTATGAAGCCTTGGAGCAAGGGACTATCAGTCTGTCAACACCTGTTGATATTTCGGACTATCCTTACAAACTTACAACTAATTCTGAGGCCAGTAACGTCCCTATGGAAGCTCGAAATTATACTGTTGAACAACTATTAGAGGCTACAATGGTATCCAGTGCAAACAGCGCTGCGATTGCGCTAGCAGAAAAGATTGCTGGTTCTGAGAAAGACTTTGTAGACAAGATGAGGGCTAAACTTCTTGAATGGGGAATCCAAGATGCAACTATTGTAAACACTACTGGTTTAAATAATGAGACCCTTGGCGATAATATCTATCCAGGTTCTAAAAAAGATGATGAAAACAAGTTGAGTGCCTACGACGTTGCAATCGTCGCTCGTAATCTCATCCGAGATTATCCTCAAGTTTTGGAAATCACTAAAAAGCCAACTTCTACTTTTGCTGGACTTGAAATCCACTCAACCAACTATATGTTGGAAGGAATGCCAGCCTATCGTGGTGGTGTCGACGGTTTGAAAACAGGTACTACCGACAAAGCCGGTGCCTCTTTCGTTGGAACAACCGTTGAAAAAGGAATGCGTATCATTACGGTTGTTTTAAATGCGGACCAACAAGATAGCAACCCTTATGCACGTTTTACTGCAACTTCTTCACTTTTAGATTATGTTTCTGCGAACTTTACTTTAAAAACTGTCGTTCAGAAAGGCGAAACCTACAAAGATAGTAAAGTGACAGTCCTTGACGGGAAAGAAGATAAGGTAGCCGCAATTGCTAAGTCAGATATTTCAATCGTCCAACGAGTTGGAAATGAAACAACATCAGCTCTTCAATTCACACCAAAATCAGAAATAGCTCCACTGGAAGAAGGCAAGGTTGTCGGTACTCTAACCTATGACGATCAGGATTTGGTCGGTCAAGGTTATCTCACTTCTGAAAAACCTTCTTTTGAAATGGTCGCTGAAAAGAAAGTAGAAAAAGCCTTCTTTTTAAAGGTTTGGTGGAATCGTTTTATCCGCTTTATCAATGAGAAGCTATAAAAAAATCGCGAAGAATCGCGATTTTTTCTTTATTTCATTTCTTTAAAAGCCGCTTCTGCATCTGCATTGCTAATAGCACCGAACTGAATTTTCCCAATTTTACCTTGACTGTCAATCAAGTATTCCGTTGGAATACTACGAATTTGGTAGGCTTGAAAGGCAGTTGCTTGGGTATCATACAAGACTGGTATATCCTTATACCCTTGCTCTTGAAACCATTTTGGAAAGTCTTGAACTGTTTTTTCACCTTGTAGACCTGGTGCAATGACACTCAAGATTTCAAAGTCTCGATCTTGTTTGGCAGCTAATTCCATCAGCTCAGGCATGCTTTTTTTACATGGTCCACACCAAGAAGCCCAGAATTTCAAATAGACCTTTTTCCCTTTATAGTCTGATAACTTCACTTCTTTGCCATCCATAGACTGCAAGGTAAAGTCTGGCGCATCCTTACCCACTGCGATTTGTTGTACAGCAGGTTGTTTTGGACTGCTTGTCTGTTTGGTTTCTTTTTCACCACAGGCAATCAATAGAAATAGAGACATAATACTCAATCCTATAAAAATAACTTTTTTCATCTTTTTCTCCTTTTATCCAAGAATTCCTGACAAGGCATTTAACTGCCCTAGCATTAATAATAATCCCATCAAAATAATCAAAGCTCCCCCGATTTTCTTTAGTAGAATCATATGGGGTTTTAATTTACTAAAATAGGGCATAATCCAGCCCGAAGCCAAGGCTAAAACAAGGAAAGGAAGAGCCATCCCCAATGTGTATACTAATGTTAACACGGCTCCTTGCCAAGCACCATTCCCTCCTGAAGCCGCTAGAGCTAAGACCGAACTTAAAACTGGTCCGATACAAGGAGTCCAGCCAAAACTAAAGGTTATCCCAAGTAAAAAGGCTGATAGATAGTGATTTGACTTTGATTGTTTGAAGGTGACTGTCTTTTGAACTTCCAGTTTATTGAAATGCAAGATTTCCATCTGGTGAAGCCCTAAAAGAATAATGACTGTCCCCATAGCATAACGAAACCAGTCTGCATAGAGCATGTGCCCTAGGAATCCAGCCCCAAATCCTAGAATAAAGAAAATGAGGGAGATTCCTGCAATAAAACACAAGGTCCGAATTAAGCCTGACCAGGCAACGTCTCTTCCAAAAAAGTGGAAACTTTTCGAATTTCCCTGATCATCCAGTAAAATACCAGCATAGACAGGTAGCAAGGGAAAGATGCAGGGTGAAAAGAAGGACAGAATACCTGCTAAAAAAACGGATACTAGAAATATAATCGACTCCAACGAATTACCTACTTTCTCAAAATTCTAATCTTATTTTACTATAAAAGAAAAAAATTGTAAGAAGTCTGCTACGCTTATTTATTTTGACTAAATTTGACACAAAAAAAGGAGCTAAGCTCCTTTATTTTAATACGTTCCTTCTTCACCTTGACTAGTCAAGATAACAGGACCGTCTTTAGTAATCACAAACTGGTGTTCATATTGGCAAGACAGGCCACCATCTATAGTCTTATGAGCCCAGCCAGTCTTCATATCTGTATCAATTTCCCAGTCTCCAGTATTGATCATGGGTTCAATGGTTAGTACCATTCCTTCACGGAGACGGAGTCCACGGCCTGCAATGCCGTAGTTAGGAACCATTGGCTCCTCGTGCATAGTTGGACCAACACCATGTCCAACCAAATCACGTACAACCCCGTAACCGCGACTTTCAGCGTATTCTTGAATGGCTGCACCAATATCACCGATACGATTGCCGACAACTGCTTGCTCAATTCCTACATACATAGCTTCCTTGGTTACGTCCATAAGGTTTTTCACTTCTTCAGACGGTGTACCAACCGCATAAGCCCAACATGAGTCAGCTAAACCACCAGTATAACTTTGGGTGTATTTTTTCATTTGCTCAACATTGTTAAAGTTGAGTTTAGATACATTGAGGTCGGATTTGGCAATCGGACCACCCAATACCATGTCAACCTTGAGCAAATCGCCATCTTTCAAGATGTAATGACGTGGGAAAGCGTGAGCTACTTCGTCATTGAGAGAGCAACAAGTGGCATAGGGGTAATCCATGACAGCACCATCCACACCAATCTGTAAAGGAAGGAAATTCTCCTCTTTACAACGTCGACGAACATACTCTTCAACTTCCCACATATCCACGCCTGGCTTAATCAAATTACGTAAGCCGATATGGATACTTGCTAGGAAATCACCAGCCTTGTCCATGGCTTCGATTTCACGTGCTGATTTTAAAGTTATCATTTTTTCTCCTAGATTCTAATTAATTTTAACCGTAACATTTGCTTTTGAAACAATCTGATGACCATGATAAATATCATAATCAATAATAGCTGAGCGTCTCGTGTGGTGAATAATACGAGCCTGAATCCGCAGAGTATCATCTATCTGTACAGCCTGCAAGAAATAAATCAACATCTGTTCAATGATGAGATTACGTCCGCTATTCACAACTAGGTCTTGGGTCATATGGTTGAGGATTTCAGCCAAGACTCCATTAGCAAGGACCCCATTTTTCTCCAACATGAAGGGCTCAACAGTTATAACGACTTCATCATGATGATAAGAGAGTTTTTGCCCAATTTGCTCTGAGAAAGTTGGCAAGGCAGAAACTTGGGAACGGCTCATCTTTTCCATGACATCTCGTCGTGTTACGACACCAAGTAGGGTTTGGTTGCTTCTGACAACGGGAACCATCTCAAAGTCTTCTGCAATCATTCGTTGACTGACATTGGCAATATTGGTCGCCAATCCTGTTACGAAGATACTGCGCGTCATCACCTTGTCAATCGTCGTGCTGGGAGACTTGTCTCCTGCGTCACGCATAGTAACAACCCCAACAACCACTTGGTATTGGTTAACGACTGGAAAACGGCTACTTCTGTTCTTACGAACCAAGTCTAGATAGTCTTTGACTGTATCCGTTTCTCTCAAAAAACCATACTCATGACTGGGACGATAGAGCTTTTCAACTGTCAGAATGTCGGTTTTGATTTGAACATTTGAGAGGGCTTTGTTAATCATGGTCGCTACTGTAAAAGTATCATCTTTACTTCTCAGGACTGGAATATTTTTTTTATTGGCCAACTCAAGAACATCGTCCTGAACATGAAAACCACCTGTAACGAGGACCGCATTTTCATTTTCTAAGGCTAGAAGTTGAATACGAGTACGGTCACCTACGATCACAAGACCACCATCATGAAGATAGGACAGGATATTCTGCTCTGTCATGGCCCCAATGGAAAATTTGCTAAACTCTCTCTCTAGCCCTTCCTGGCCGGCTAAAACTTCAGAGGAGGTGACTTCAGCAATTTCAGCATAGGTTAGCCGTTCAATAGCCACTTTTTTGGGCTTAACTCGTATGGTTCCACTACGTGGCCGAGTTTCAACGATGCCACGATTTTCAGCTTCTTTGATAGCTCGGTAGGCGGTTCCGTCACTAACACCTAGATGATTAGAGATACTGCGAACACTAACTCTTTTCCCAATTGGCAACTCTTCCAGATAGGACAAGATTTCCTGGTGTTTACTCATTGAATTCTCCTTTTATATATCGAAATTCAAGATAGTCCCTCATTTTTCGTGTATAGCGGTCACTCCCTTTAAACTGTCGGAAGAGACTAAAGCCTGATTTTAAGGCTACTTTTTGACTAGCCTGATTCTCCAGATGAGTGATGATGGATAATTGTTTTAAACCAAATTCTTCAAAGGAAAGCTGACAAAGCTTGGTAACTACTTCTGTCATATAACCTTGTGACCAAGAATCCTTTTTTAAGAAATAACCAATTTCTGCTTCTTTTTTGATTTCATCAATCTTTTCAAATTTAATAGAGCCAATCATTTCCTGATTTCCTTGGAGACAAATAGCCCAAACACCTAGAGGAGCCTTCATAAAATAGTTGGCAAGCGCGTATTGACTTTCTTCTAAACTTGCTTGACTGGGAAAAATAAACTGCAAATTTTCAGGATTGGAAGCAATCTCGAAAAACGCTTGACTGTCACTAAAAAAGAAAGGACGCAAATACAAGCGCTCCGTTTCAAAAAAAGAAAACATTGCTAATTTGGTCCAAATATTCATAATCACCTCAACGGTTTAGTCTTCAATGAGTGTAATATCCGCTCCGAGACTACGTAATTTCTCAATAATATCTGAGTAGCCACGCAAGATAAACTCAATATTTGTAATTTCAGTTTTACCTTCAGCCATCAAGCCAGCGATGACAAGTGCAGCACCAGCTCGCAGGTCTGTAGCTTTTACGCTTGCCCCGTGCAACCTACGACCACCGTTGTAGATAATATGATCATTTGTAGTCGTAATATCCGCATCCATTTTTGCTAATTCAAAAACATGGTTAACACGTTTTTCATAGATCGTATCAATAATGGTTCCACGACCTTGAGCAGTCAGCAATAGTGGAGTTATAGGCTGTTGCAAATCGGTTGCAAATCCAGGATAAGGAGCTGTTTTGATATTGATGGCCTTCAAATCAGACTGTTCTTCAACGAAGATACTGTCTTCTGAGACCGTCATATGAACACCCATTTCCTCTAGTTTGGCGATAAAACCTTCTAAGTGCTCATAGAGAACGTTGTTAATGCGAATTCCTTTTCCTACCGCTGCAGCAAGTGAAATATAGGTTCCAGCTTCGATACGATCTGGAATGACTTGGTGACGCGTCCCATGAAGTTTCTCAACACCATCAATAATGATAATATCAGTTCCTGCACCACGAATGTGGGCGCCCATATTGTTCAAAAGGGTAGCAACATCGATAATTTCCGGTTCACGAGCCGCATTTTCAATGACAGTACGCCCCTTAGCTTTGACCGCAGCAATCATAGTGTTAATCGTTGCTCCAACGCTGACGGTATCCATGTAAATACTTGCTCCGTGAAGTCCCTTACCTTGGGCAGATAAATTCATATTATCTCCCTCATAGCTGACCTTAGCACCCATGGCTTCAAAGGCTTTTAAGTGAAGGTCAATCGGACGAGGCCCCAGATCACATCCACCAGGAAGTCCAACTGTAGCTTCACCAAAGCGACCTAAAAGACTTCCGTAGAAATAATAAGAAGCACGCAAGCTATTAATCTTACCATAAGGCATAGGAATGTTTTGAACGCCTCTTGGATCAATCTCCAAGACATCGTCATAACGCTTAACAGTTGCCCCCATAATCTCCATGATTTCGACAAGACTAGCAACGTCTGAAATATCTGGAACACAATCTAAAGTGACAATATCATCTGATAAGATAATAGCTGGAATAAGTGCTACAACACTATTTTTAGCACCACTAATGGTGATCTCACCTTGCAATGGACGTCCACCATTGATGACAATTTTTCTCATGTTTTACTCTTTCAAAATTTACTAAAAAGGTCTTTTCATTCTATTATACCACAATTTTCAATTTTTTCCCACTCCTATTGATTAAACATTCCATTTCGATAAAAAAAGGCCTATCACACAAGCGATAAAGCTTGATATGATAGGCTTTGTAATGTTAGATTAGCGTACAGTGCGGATGCGCATTGTGTTTGTACGAACAGCTTCACCAACTGGTACACCTGCAACGATAACGATATCGTCACCAGATTGTACAAGACCTGCTTCAACTGCTTTACGTTCAGCGATTTCGAACATATCGTCAGTTGATGATGGAGCATCTGTCAACATTGGGATAACACCCCAGTTCAACATCAATCCACGTTCTGTCAATTCGTCAAATGTCAATGCCAAGATATCAGCATTTGGACGGTATTTAGAGATCAAACGTGCAGTGTGACCAGTCTTAGTAAGAGTTACAACCAATTTGATGTCCATTGAGTTTGTTGCATCTTTAACTGCTGAAGCCATAACTTCTGTCTTAGAGTTACGTTCAAATGAATCTGAGTTCAAACGTCCGTATTCGTTAAGAAGAGTTTGAGCGTTCTTGTCAATTGTAGCCATTGTTGTAACTGACTCAAGTGGGTATTTACCATTTGCAGACTCACCTGAAAGCATTGTTGCGTCAGTTCCGTCGATAACAGCGTTAAATACGTCTGATACTTCTGAACGAGTTGCACGTGGTTTTTCAGTCATTGTTTCAAGCATGTTTGTTGCTGTGATAACAACTTTACCTGCCGCGTTCACTTTAGTGATAATCATTTTTTGGTAAACTGGGACCATTTCGAATGGTACTTCGATACCCATATCACCACGAGCGATCATGATACCGTCAGCAGCTTCAATGATTTCATCCAAGTTTTCGATACCTTGTTGGTTTTCGATTTTAGCGAACAATTGAACGTGACCGTTACCAGTTTCTTCACAGATTGCACGAACTTCGTTAACGTCTTTCGCAGTACGGACGAATGAAATCGCGATGAAGTTGATACCTTGTTCAAGACCAAAGCGGATATCATCGTTATCACGTTCAGCAAGAGCTGGGAAAGGAATTTTAGTGTTTGGGATGTTTACACCTTTTTGCTTAGCAATGATACCGTCATTTTCAACGACTACTTCAAATTCACGAGTTGCATCGTCTTTTGAAAAAACACGAAGACCGAGTTTACCATCGTCAACCAAAACTTGGTGACCAACTTCAACATCATCGTAGATGTCAAGGGCACCAGCAACGTTCAAAGCAATCACTTCACGAGTTGATTTGATTCCTTGTTTAGTTGCAACACGGATTTTTTCACCAGTTTTGTAAGAGTACTCTTTTGCGTCACCTTCAAACAATTCTGTACGGATTTCAGGTCCTTTAGTATCAAGAAGGAAACCAACTTTTTTACCTGCAAGTTTTTCAGCAAGTTTAACAGTTGCCATACGCTCACCTTGTTCTTGGTGGTCACCGTGTGAGAAGTTGAAACGGAAAGTGTTAGCTCCCGCTTCAATCAATTTAGCAATGTTTTTTGCTGAAGCTTCAACGTCAAGTTTTTCACCCCAGTATCCGTCATCACCGAATTTCTTTCCACCACGGATTTCAACCGCAGGACCCAAAGTTGCAACGATTTTTACACGTTTATTCATGATTTGTGACTCCTTTATATAATTTGACCTTTTATGGTCATTTTACCAGATTAGTTAAAGTTGATTAGGACAAGCTCTTGTTCAAGCTAGCAAGTCCAAGGTCAGCTTTGTGAGGGTTGTTAACAACGATTTTGCCATCAGCAGTTAGGCTGAACAAGGCTCCTTCTTCTGCTGTTCCAAGAATTGGGTTTTCAACCATTTTTTCGTTACGGATACCAACAGCAACACCACCGATTCCTTGTTTGAGAAGTTTAACAGCGTGTGCTCCCATACGTGACGCTAATACACGGTCACGAGCGGTTGGTGAACCACCACGTTGGATATGTCCAAGCTCAGTCACACGAAGGTCACTAGTATCTCCTGCTTCCTTGAGTTTCTTACCAAATTCATTGGCAGACATAACCCCCTCGGCCAAAACGATGATGTTGTGTTTTTTACCACATTCATAACCAGCTTTGATACTAGCTACGATATCTTCCATCTTGAAGCCTTCTTCAGGGATAATGATTTCATCAGCACCAGTTGCAATACCTGCCCAAAGTGCGATATCACCAGCATTACGTCCCATTACTTCAACAACGAAAGTACGACGGTGACTTGATGATGTATCACGAATTTTATCGATTGCATCCATTGCAGTAGTAACTGCGGTATCAAATCCGATTGTGAAGTCAGTACCTACGATATCGTTATCGATTGTACCTGGAAGTCCGATAGCAGGGAATCCATGCTCAGTCAAGCGCATAGCTCCGTGATAAGAACCGTCACCACCGATAACAACGACACCTTCGATACCGTGTTTTTTCAACTGCTCAATCCCTTTAAGTTGACCTTCGAGTTGTGCAAACTCAGGGTAACGAGCAGAGTGAAGGAAAGTACCACCACGGGAAATGATGTCTCCTACTGAAGCAGCATCAAGTGGATAAATTTCTCCGGCAACCATACCAGCGTATCCATCATAGATACCAAATACTTCCATTCCTTCTGAGATTGCTTGGCGAACTACTGCACGGATGGCAGCATTCATACCAGGGGCGTCTCCACCACTGGTCAAAACAGCAATACGTTTCATTTGGTTTTTGCTCCTTTTCCTTTTAACATTCTTACTGATTATACCACATTTAAATCGAAAATTCTTCTATTTTTCGTATTTTTAGCGATAAATCGTTTTCATGGTAATTTCCTTTAATTTCTCCTGTAAAGCAGGCTCTTTTTTTACAAAATGCCGTGTAGAAACAACTGTTTTTTGCTCCTCTTCATACCTGATAATCACAGGAATTGGGCCTTTGTATTGTTCTAGGATATTTGAAATCTCTTTATCGTATTCATGATTTTTAACTTGGATCCAGAATCGTTCCGCTACTGCTTCTTTCAAATCTTGTGCAATCATTTGCAGACGACCATCTCGAGATTGAACCTTCCCATTGATATAGTAAAATTTCCCTTCGGAGAGGATGGGGGCGAATTTTCTATATTGATCTGAAAATACAGTCACATCCATCCGAGACTTACTGTCATGAACCTGTAGGAAAGCCATGTTCTCGCCCTTCTTGGTTCGAATCACTTTTAGTTTTTGAACTTCAACTAGGAGAGTAGCTTGAGCTCCCTCAGTAAGATTAGCAATTGACACCGTCGGATAAATGGCTTGTTTGGCAAGAGTTTGGAGAGGATGGGCACTGATACCTACCCCAATCAGTTCCTGCTCCTTGTAAAATTTCTCCGCCTCAGTAAAATCATCAGCTTCAGTCCAACTATAGTTTGTATCCGCAAAGAGTCCACCTAACTCCTCAACAAAAACAAATAAGTTTGGTAGGTTCACTAATATTTTCTGGCGATTCTTGTCAAATTCATCAAAAAGCCCTAGTTCAACCAAAGGCGTCAAAAGCGACAGTTTCTTGTAATTCTTGGGAAGACGTGTGACGAAATCTTCCACACTTGAAAAAGGACGATTTTCGATGATCCAGTAAGACAAATCTCTCGGTAGTCCCTTAATGGCTTTTAGACCAAGATAGATTCTCTTCTGGGTAATCTTATCATGATAGGGAATACTGTTGATTGCTAAAGGCGCTACTTCAAAGCCCATCTGCAATGCATCTACAATGTAATCACTGCTAGAATAATTCAACATGACTTGGAAGAAAATTGCAGTATAGTGTGTCTTGAAATAAGCAAGCTGGAAAGCTAGGGCTGAGTAGGCATATGCGTGGGATCGGTTAAATCCGTAGCCGGCAAACTTTTCCATCACTGCAAAAACTTGGTTGGCCTTTTCTTCTGTATGCCCCAATTTCATAGCTCCCGTGATAAAATCTTCCTTCATCAAATGCATCTCTTTAGCATTTTTCTTACCCATGGCTCGTCTGAGAATGTCAGCTTTACCAAGACTGAAGCCTCCAAATCGCTGAGCAACCTGCATGACCTGTTCTTGATAGAGCATGATACCATAAGTTGATGACAGAACATCCTCCAGGGCTGGGTCCAACACCGACACCTTTTCTTTGCCGTGCTTCCGAGCCACAAAGTTATCAATATAATCGCTAGCCCCTGGTCTATTGAGGGATGTCGTTGCTACCACTTCTTCGAAGACTTGTGGTTTGACCCGTTTCAAGAGTCGAATGGCGCCAGGTTGTTCAAATTGGAAAATCCCCTTGGTATTTCCAGAAGCAAAAAGGGCCAGAGTTTCTTTGTCTTCCAAATCAATCTCTTCGATTTTCAGATGAACACCCTCTGACTCAGCAAGTAATTCCTGCATTTTTTGGACAAAAGTCAAGTTACGCAGACCTAGAAAATCCATTTTTAAAAGGCCATTAGCTTCAACTGCATGTGCATCATATTGGGTGATCAGCATATCCTCACCGTATTTGAGCGGGATATAGTCTGTCAGATCTTGGTCACTCATAACGACCCCAGCGGCATGGATAGAGGTCTGACGAGGATACCCTTCAATCTTTCGAGCAATCTCAAAAGCTTTTTGGTATTCAATCTTGCTATTGATAATCTGCCTAAACTGCAAATTCTTTTCATAGGCTGTCGTTAGCGTATCTCGAAAACTGATTTTTTTCGTAATATTGGTTAATTCGTACTCTGGAACGCCATAGCGTTTGAAAACATCACGAATCGCTTGTTTTGCTCCAAAGGTCGAATAAGTGACAATCTGTGCCACATGTTGACTACCATACCGATCACGAACATAGCGAATGAACTCTGGTCTATAGAGGTCAGGAATGTCGATATCGATATCGGGCATGGTGTAGCGCTCACGATTTAAAAAGCGCTCGAAAATCAAGTTCTTTTCAACCGGATCAATCCCTGTGATATCAAGTGAGTAAGCCACCAGACTACCAACCGCAGAACCACGCCCCATTCCCATATAATATCCTTGGGAACGTCCAAAACGGAGCAAATCCCAAACTACAAGGAAATAGTCGTCAAAGCCCATATCATGAATCACAGCTAATTCTTCATTTAGTCGCTCATGATAAATAGCTGAGGTTAGCCCCTTGTCACTCAAACCTTGCTCAGCCCTCTCTCGAAGTTCTTCGACCGCTGGTCTTTCAGGATTAAAGCGAGGAAGTTTTAAACTTGGATCAAGTTGGTAGCTAACATTCTCTATCAAACCTTGAAGATTGGCAAGTGCCTGAGAGAAGCGATTTTTAAATCGAGCTTCTAAACCTGAAGCAGGTAAAAAAATCCCTTGTTGTGAATGCAAATCCACTTCTCTTAGGCTGACATTGTCCTTGACTGCTGACAAGATTTGCAAAACTTGTAGGTCTTCTTTTTCAAAAGAGTTGACCTGATAGAGTGGAAGAATCGGTCTGGTAAAGACTTCTTGAGGAGTATCTGGACTAACACCGATAAAATAATCATGCCCCAAATCCAGTTGTTCGACCCCATTAAAATAAGGAACAATAATGGCCACATCTTCGAGGTGGGAGGTGAAGTCAGACCAATTTTTCCGTCCAGTCATTTTTAAAGTGGATAACTTCATCAACTCTTGATAGCCTTTAGTGGATAGGGCTAGAAAACGAAGAGAAATATTCTCCTCATCTTTGATCAAGGTCATTTCAAGACCAATTAAAGGTTGGATGCCATACTTACGAGTCACTTCTAGAAAATGATAGGCTCCATAGAGATTATCCACATCCATAATAGCAAGGTGAGAATAGCCATACTCTTTAGCTGTTTGTACATATTTTTCAATCGAAACCACACTTTCCATAAAACTATAAACAGTCTTGGTGTCGAGCTGCGAAATCATTTCTTCTCCTCCTTGCTTTCGTTTTACTACTATTATACCATTTTAAGTTGGATATTGAAGCAACTCGGATGCTTTCTTTTCAACATCAGCATTTACAACCTCTCCGTCTTTCTCCCCTTTAATTTTTAATATCATAAGATGGATTTGAATATCATTTTAGACATTTTTATACTAAGTAAAGTATAATAAAGCCGGACTCTATATGCAATTTCACATATAAAAAATTCTAAGAAGGGGCTTTTTATTATAGTATTTATTCATCATTTTATAATAACTTACTAAATAGGTATTCCGCTTCACGAAATTTCTTGCATTAAAGTTTATTTATTCCATTTTTCCTTATTTTTTGATATAATAAATTCAGTCTGTTTTCAAAGGAGAGAACCATGCGTTTTAATCAATTTAGCTATCTTCCGACCACTAGTTCTCAACAATTAGATGAACTAGCAAGTCTTGGTCTGGAATTGTCACCTCAACTGCCCTTAAAAAAGCAATTTGAAGACTTCATCCGTTGGAGTTTTTTCACTTATTCTAACACGGATTATGCCTTATCCACTTTGGCCGCGGATAACGAAACAGATCTATTAACTTTTTTCCAATCAGAGCGTGATTTAACTGCTGATGTTTTCTACACGGTAGTTTTTCAACTTTTAGGGTTTAACTATCTTGTTGACTTTGAGGACGCCGAACAATTTCGTAAAGAAACTGGATTTCCTATTGTTTATGGAGATCTCATCGAAAATCTTTATCAGTTACTCAATACACGAACTAAAAAAGGAAATACGCTCATCGACCAACTTGTTAGTGACGGACTCATTTTAGAAGACAATCACTACCACTACTTTAACGGTAAGAGCTTGGCAACCTTCTCTACTCATGATGTCATTCGTGAAGTCGTGTATGTCGAAAGTCGTGTGGATACTGATAAAGACGGTCTCCCTGACTTAGTCAAGGTCAGCATTATTCGCCCACGTTATAATGGACAGATTCCTTCAGTTATGACTGCCAGCCCTTATCACCAAGGGACCAACGTCAAAGCTAGCGATAAAGCTCTCTACAAAATGGAAGGAGAACTTGAGGTCAAACCTGCCCACACCATTGAGCTTGAGGAGCCTAAGCTGAATTTAGTCGAGCCTCTCGGCCAAGCTGAACTCGTCTCTGAAACTGAAGAAAAGTTAGCTCATATCAATAGCTCATATACCCTCAACGACTACTTCCTCCCACGAGGATTTGCCAATCTCTATGTATCGGGTGTTGGTACTAGGGATTCCCAAGGTCTCATGACTAATGGGGACTACCATCAAATTGAAGCATATAAAAACGTGATTGACTGGCTTAATGGTCGTTGCCGGGCTTTCACGGATCACACACGCAGACGCCAAGTCAAGGCCGACTGGTCAAACGGAAAAGTCGCAACAACAGGAATTTCCTATCTAGGCACCATGTCCAATGGTCTTGCCACCACTGGTGTTGATGGCCTGGAAGTGATTATCGCTGAAGCAGGAATTTCCTCTTGGTACAACTACTATCGTGAAAATGGTTTGGTGACCAGCCCAGGAGGCTATCCAGGTGAGGATTTTGACTCACTTGCTGAATTGACCTACTCCCGTAACCTCCTAGCCGGTGACTATATCCGCGCTAATGAAGCTCATCAGGCAGACTTAGAGAAGGTTAAAGAGAAACTCGATCGCAAGACTGGTGACTACAATCAGTTTTGGCATAACCGCAACTATCTGCTCAATGCTCATAAGGTTCAAGCTGAGGTCGTCTTTACGCATGGTTCTCAAGATTGGAACGTCAAACCTCTTCATGTTTACCAGATGTTTCATGCTCTTCCAACTCATATCAATAAGCACCTCTTTTTCCATCATGGTGCCCATGTCTATATGAACAATTGGCAGTCAATTGACTTCCGCGAATCCATGAATGCCTTGTTAAGTAAGAAATTGTTAGGACTTGACTCATGCTATCAACTCCCTACTGTCATCTGGCAGGACAATACTGCACCGCAAACATGGCAGAGCCTTGACGACTTTGGCAAACAGAATAAACTGCATACTTTCCCACTTGGAACTGAAGAAAAAATAATTCAAAACCAGTATGATCAAAAAGATTTTGAGCGTTATGGCAAGACTTACCAAACCTTCAACACAGAACTTTACCAAGGAAAAGCCAATCAAATCACCATTGACCTTCCAGTAAGTCAAGACATTCACTTAAATGGGCGAGTGGAGCTGAAACTTCGTGTTAAATCAAGTACAAACAAGGGCTTATTGTCTGCCCAACTCCTCCAACTAGGACAACAGAAGTACCTTCAACCCTATCCAACAGTTCAATCAGTCCGAACAATTGACAATGGTCGTTACCACATGTTAGAAAATCTCTGTGAACTGCCATTCAATCCAAGTGCTCAACGTGTCATCACTAAAGGCTACCTCAATCTTCAAAACCGAGATCATCTCTTAACAATCGAAGAAATCCAACCAAATGAATGGATGGACTTCAAGCTAGAGCTTCAACCAACTATTTACAAACTTAAGGAAGGAGACATTCTCCGCTTAGTCCTCTACACAACAGACTTTGAGATTACAATTCGAGATAATACAGACTATCACTTGACTGTTGATTCAGCACAGTCTACTATCACTATTCCCTCATAAAAGGAGCTATTAACACTTATGAACAAATCTGAACACAGACACCAACTTATTCGTGCCCTCGTTTCAAAAAATAAAATCCATACCCAAGCGGAATTGCAAGCCTTGTTAGCCGAAAACGATATCCAAGTTACACAGGCTACCTTATCACGCGATATCAAAACCATGAACCTTTCAAAAGTTCGCGAAGAAGATAATTCTTACTACGTGTTAAATACAGGCTCTATCTCCAAGTGGGAAAAACGTCTAGAAAATTATATGGAAGATGCTCTTGTTATGTTGCGTCCTGTCCAACACCAAGTTATTTTGAAAACTTTACCTGGTTTAGCCCAATCATTTGGATCTGTAATTGATTCCTTGGACTTTCCAGATGTCATTGCAACGCTTTGTGGAGATGATGTCTGCATGATTATCTGTGAGGATGCTACAAAAGCGCAAGCTTGTTTTGAAAGTCTTAAAAAATATGCACCACCATTTTTCTTTGGTGAATAACACAAATCCCGTGATCAAAAGATCACGGGAATTTTTTATTTCTTGGACTGTGTTTCTTTTTTCTTTGTACGTGCCAATCGAAGGGCACGTTTAGGGTTGAGACGATTAAACAATTCTTCTAGTTTCTTTTCATTCCACACATCTGCTGCAGAAACAAAATTTCCATCTGCATCTCGGAATGATATCGGTTTATCTCCCATATCAATCTCCTAGTCTACAAATTCAAATTCAAATTTACCGATGCGAACCAAATCACCATCTTTGGCACCACGCGCACGAAGGGCTTCATCAACCCCCATACCACGAAGCTGGCGGGCAAATTTCATAACTGATTCGTCACGGTCAAAGTTGGTCATGTTAAAGAGTTTCATGAGTTTCTCACCAGAAAGTACCCATGTAGCATCATCATCACGACTAATCTCAAAGGCCTTTTCTTCCTCGTCAAAGCCGTAGTACGCCTCTTCTTCCATATCGGATTCATCATAAATCGGGAATTCTGGAGTCTTGTCTAACAATTCAGCTGTCGCATCCAAAAGAGTTGCCAAACCTTGCTTGGTCAGACCAGAAATTGGGAAGATAGCTGGAAGTTCCTCAAACTCGTCGTAGTTTGCTGCTAACTTTTCCTTGAAAGTTTTCAGATTTTCCTGACTTTCAGGCATATCCATCTTGTTGGCCACGATGATCTGCGGACGTTCCATGAGACGAAGGTTGTAGGATTCTAATTCCTTATTGATAGCAAGGTAATCCTCATAAGGATCACGTCCTTCGCTAGCTGACATATCGATGACATGGAGGATAACTCGAGTACGTTCGATATGACGAAGAAACTGGGTTCCAAGACCAACCCCTTGACTGGCCCCTTCAATCAAACCAGGAAGATCTGCTACTGCAAAAGATTCACCTGACTGCGTACGGACCATCCCTAGATTAGGCACAATGGTCGTAAAGTGGTAAGCACCGATTTTTGGCTTAGCTGAAGTGATGACACTAAGCAAAGTTGACTTGCCGACAGATGGGAAACCGACTAGACCAACATCTGCTAAGATTTTCAATTCCAGTTGTAACTCACGTTCTTGACCTGGCTCTCCATTCTCAGAGATTTCAGGTGCAGGATTTTTTGGTGTTGCAAAACGGATATTCCCACGACCACCTCGACCGCCATGAGCCACGATAAATTCTTGACCATGTGCAATCAAGTCTGTAATGACTTTACCTGTTTCTGCATCACGTACAGTAGTTCCCTGTGGCACACGAACACGAAGGTCTTCTGCACCACGTCCGTGCATTCCTTTGGTCATCCCTTTTTCACCGGAATCAGCCTTGAAATGACGGTTATAGCGGAAATCCATCAAGGTACGCAAGCCTTCGTCTACCACGAAAACAACATTACCTCCACGTCCACCATCACCACCCCAAGGACCGCCATTAGGGACATATTTTTCACGGCGAAAAGCAACCATGCCATCGCCACCATTACCAGCCTTGACCTTGATCTTGGCTGTATCTAAAAACATACTCATATTTCTTCTCACTTTAAAAAGGCTGGGAGAACCCAGTCATTAGTTATTGTTTCTATCCTCTTAGCTTGCTTAGAATCTGCTAAAAGCTCCAAGCGCAGTTGCAAAGATACCAGCAAGGGTTACAAACAACATGATGAGCACGACAACAAGTGTCACTTTCTCAAACAATGTTTTTTTACGTTTTCCATTATCTCCAAAAGCCATAACTTCTCCTTTTAACTTTATAATTCTAAATTAATAGTCTGTCGAAACCGGTGCAACCACCCATAAAATGATGTAAACAAGGATTCCTGCTCCATAACAAAATGCAAGAACACCCCAAACAACACGAACAATTGTTGGGTCAATATCAAAATAATGGGCAACTCCTGCACAGACTCCACCAATTATTTGGTTTTTTCCACTTCGCATTAATTTTTTCATAATATTTTCCTCTTATTCTATTATTTGAATTCATCTTTCCAATAATCTCTGATGCTGGATAATTGCTTCCGAGAAGCCCGCAAAATACGCTTAGACTCTTTTACTGGACTTGTAACAGCCTGTTGGGGTAGATATAAAATCGTTTTCAAAAAGCGCTGACTGGCAGGTTTCCCATCATGTAATTCATGTTCAAAGTTATTTGAGATAATGGCATCAAGGTAAAACTCATGTACTCGTTTTCCAAAGTTCTCAGCCGAAATTTCGTACAACTTATCCGCCAACTTTTGTTCAGACATATCCGGAGTAGCGATTAAGGCTTCAAAGATGGCCCCTGCTAACTCCTGTTCTCCATAGTAGAGGGTTCCAAACATTTTGTCACTGATCAGGTTATCAAGATAGGGATTGCCATGAGCAATGACAGGCGTTCCACTAGCTAAACTCTCTAGATAAGTTAATCCCTGAGTTTCACTCGTAGAGGCAGAGATGAAGAAATCTGCAGCCTTATAGTATAGGGCTGTCTCGCTTGGAGCAATCATACCTGTAAAAATCACATGTTTTTGCAGGTTTAATTTCACTGCTTGCTCTTTCAAACTGTCCAGATAAGGACCGTCTCCAGCAACGACCAGCTTCACCTTGTCTTCTTCTTTCAATACTTCAGCAAAAGCATCTAGGACTGCTTGGATATTCTTCTCAAAGGAGATACGAGAAAGACTCAGTAACATTTTCTCGTCTTCCTGAATACCTAACTTCGAACGAAGTTCTTGCAAGTTTTCCTCTTTAATCTCAGGTCGTTCAAACTTAGCTAGATCAATTCCGGTTGGAATGACACGTTTTTCAACCTTGACTTTGTATTTAGATAAAAGGTCCCGAACAATCTCGCTAGGACAGATTACTCCATCTACATCACGAAGGAAACCACGTACCAGATATTTTACCATACTTGGACGAATCAACATCCCCTTAGCAATGTAATGTACATAGTCTTCGTACTGGGTATGGTAAGTATGGATAACAGGAATTCTCAATTCTCGTGCAATCCAAATCCCTAATAATCCAAGTGAAAATTCTGTCTGGGTGTGAATGATATCGAGCTGATACTGCTTGGCGATTTCAAGTGCCTTTGTAAAACCTCGATAGGCAAATCGTCGATCTTTAAATGCAAAGAAAGGAACACTCGGAATTCGAATAATTTGCCAATCCTCGTAGCGGTTCACATCTTTATCTGTTGTTGTAAAGATAAAAACTGCATGGCCTTGCTTCTCAAGCTCTGTCTTCAAGGTTCGAATACTGGTCGCAACCCCGGAAACCTGAGGAAAATAGGTGTCTGTAAATAAACCAATTCGCATAGATTACCTCACTTTTTACCTAGAGCAGCCTGTTCCCGATAAAATTTTAACCAAATTCCCAGTAAACGCTCTTCTGAATACTGCTTGGATATCCTTTTAGCTTTTTCTTTCAATTCTTTCAACGCTTCAGGATTTTCTTTATATTCTAGGATTGCTTCTCTCATCTCAAAGACATCACTTGTAGCACGATAATCTCCCTCAAGAATGACCTTATACAGGTCCAAATCCCTTAACATAATAGGAGCCTCGCAACTAGCTGCCTCTAAGATGGTCATAGGGAATAGTTCATTATAGCTAGGTAGTAAGAACAAATCAGCTAAAGCATACAGTTCCCGCATCCTCTCCGGTGACACAATACCTGGGAAAATTAGATTTTTAGGTGGATTGTCCATAATCTTCTTATAGCGTTCATAACCATCTGTTATTCCACCAAATGAAAAACCACCAGCCCAGATAAAGGTAATTTCTGGCAATTCTTCAGCAAGACGGATAAAGTCATCTATCCCTTTTCGTTTCTGAACCTGACCCGCACCAACCACGACAAACTGATCTTTGGCGAGTTCCATTTCTTCACAAAGTTGTGCAACTTGTTCAGCTGGTAATGGATGCCATTTTTCTTTATTTACAAAATTGGGAATATAAGTTATTTTTTCTCGTGGAATACCCGCAGCAACTAGATCCTCGATAAACATGGGATTAACCACCACCAAGTGTTCCATCCGATTGTAAAAGGAAAAAACATAGCGTTTGACAATTCCTTTTAGGAAAAATGGAATTTTCAAACTCCCTTCGAGTGTCTCAGGTAAGAAATGCACATAGCCAACTTTTCTCCCAGAGCGTTTCTTTTGAAATGTGGATAAATAATAAGGGAAATCAATGGTGTGAAAGTGGGTTACATCTGCCTCTACAGGAAGATTCTCCGTAACAATCAACTGATCTTTGGCATCACGATGAAGGAGACTCACCAATTCACGGTAGGCTCCTGATACTCCTTGACCAGCCACTTTTTCACTTGAACTTAGCATATTAATACGCAATTTTTCGTTTTCCATACCTTTCATTATACCATGTTATTTCCAGAAAATCAGCAAAAAAAAGAAGAGACCAAAGGAAAAAGGATAAAATTACCTTATTTTCCAATCGTCTCTCTCATTTTTTTAGTCTTTATTTAATTCCTAGGGCGATACGCGCGTATCGGCTCATTTTTTCAACCGTCCAAGCTGGATACCAGACCAATTTAACTTCGGTATTGGTTACCTCAGGAACCTCTGTCATCGCATCGTGTATCTGGTCTGTTAAGAGGTCAGCCAGTGGGCACCCCATAGTTGTCAAGGTCATATCAATTTCAGTGTGACCTGTCTCACCATCAAAACGAATTTCATAAATCAAACCTAGGTTGACAATATCAATCCCCAACTCAGGGTCGATGACTTCTTCCAAAGCATTTAAAATGCGTGTTTTGATCGTTTCAATTTGCTCTTCTGTATAAGCCATGTTATTCCTCACTCTTAGTCTTCAATAAAATCACGAAGCGGTTTGCTGCGACTTGGTTGACGCAATTTTCTCAAAGCCTTAGCCTCAATCTGACGGATACGTTCACGAGTCACGTTAAAGACTTTACCAACATCTTCAAGAGTACGCATTTTCCCATCATCTAGCCCGAAGCGCAAGCGCAAGACGTTTTCTTCACGGTCTGTGAGAGTATCCAAGACTTCATCCAACTGCTCACGCAAAACGATACGAGTTGTGTAGTCTACTGGATTTTCAATCACTTCGTCTTCGATAAAGTCCCCAAGATGGCTATCGTCCTCTTCACCAATCGGTGTTTCAAGTGATACTGGTTCTTGAGCGATTTTTAGGATTTCACGGACCTTGTCAGGTGTCATATCCATACGCTCAGCGATTTGTTCAGGTGTCGGATCTTGACCCAATTCTTGAAGGAGATTACGCTGTTCACGGACAAGCTTGTTAATGGTTTCCACCATGTGGACAGGGATACGAATAGTACGCGCCTGATCAGCGATGGCACGAGTAATCGCCTGACGAATCCACCAAGTTGCATACGTAGAAAACTTAAATCCTTTTGAATAGTCAAACTTATCCACGGCCTTCATCAAGCCCATGTTTCCTTCTTGAATCAAATCAAGAAACTGCATGCCACGTCCTACATAGCGTTTAGCGATGGAAACCACCAAACGAAGGTTGGCTTCCGCTAGACGTTGTTTGGCTTCGATATCACCAGCCTCAACTGCAAGTGCCAATTCTTTTTCCTCTTCGTTGGTCAAGAGAGGAACAACCCCGATTTCCTTCAAATACATACGGACAGGGTCATTAACCTTGGCTGAAGTTGAGCCAATCAAGTCCTCATCACTGAGTTCTGGTTCTTCTTCTGCACTAAGCACACGCGCACTTGGATTTCCTTCGTTATCTGTGATAGAAATTCCAGCATCCTGAATCCGTTGCAAAAGGTCTTCAATGCCATCTGCATCCAGGGTAAAAGGAATAACCAGACTTGAATTGATTTCGTCGTCTGTTGCTGTTCCTGTTTTTTTGTGGTTACGGATAAAGTCTGCTACTTGCACATCAAATGTGGTTACTTCTTTTTGTTTTGTTGCCATTATTACTCCATTCTTCTCTTCTGGGAAATCAATCGTTGCAATTCTTCCAAGGCTGTGTCTGTATCTCCTACATGACTAGCTTCCTGCACTTTCTTTTTAATTCGTAAGTTGTCCTTGCTGAGGAGGGCACGGTTTCGAGTTTCTTCGACTTCCGCGAGCTCCTGAGGCGACATCTCAGCTGGCAAATTCAGGCTAAGCACGTGGTACCAAGCATTTTCAACCTCAGGCGTCTGATGAGAAAGCTCCTCTGAGCCGATTTCTCCCTGCTCACTTAATAATTCGTAAAGAATCTGAAATTCTGGGGTATCAAAGAAAAAATCTTCTCTTAATCGATAGTCATTTAACACAACTGGGTTCTCAGCCATTCTATAGAGGAGATGAGCCTCTGCTCTCATGACTGCTGTCAGTTGCCGCGTTACAGGTAAACTAATCGCTGCTGGAGGTTGCTCCTCTTTAACTCTTTCCTGCCTTTGGACAATGCGACTTTCATTTACAATCTGCTCCACCTGCTGGTAATCAAAAGAAGGGAGATTATCCGCCAGAATATGAATGTAGGAATTCTGGGCAGTGATAGACTTTTCTTTGGCGATTAGGGGCGCAATCTTTTCAATGAACTCGATTTGTGCTTGCAAGTTATCACTATTCTCAGGCTTGAGCTGGTGAATATAGAACTCTATGGGACTGATACGTGTCTTGGTTAAGAGGTAGGCCAGATCTTCAGCAGAATTCTTTTGTAAATACTCATCAGGGTCCATGGCATCAGGTACTCGAACAACCTCCACTGAGAAATCTTTTAACTCCTCTAGTGCCTTGGCTGTTGCTGCCTGTCCTGCCTTGTCGCCATCATAGCTAAGAACAATTTTTTTGGTAAAGCGTTTGAGGTGGTCAACATGCTCCTTACTTAAGGCTGTCCCCATAGAAGCCACAGCATTTTCTATACCAGCACGGTAGGCTGCAATCACATCCATGAAGCCTTCCATCAGATAGAGCTCTGTGATCTTCCCTGTTCCCTTTTTTGCCTTGTCCAAATGATACAATTCATAACTCTTGTTAAAAATTGCAGTCGAACGACTATTTTTGTACTTGGCAGTCTGACTATCCGTTTCTTGCCAGATACGACCTGAAAATGCAATAACCTGCCCCTTATCATTGGTCAAAGGAAAGATGATCCGTCCGAAAAAAGTATCATAAAACTGATTGCCATCTGACAAGTAAAACAAGCCCGAATCCAATAAATCCTTTTCTTCAAACTTGCCAGATAAACGTTGGTAAAGATAGTTTCTCTCGGCTGGAGCCAGTCCAATCTGAAAGTGTTTCAGAACATCATCCGTCAATCCACGTTTGTAGAGATAAGCCCTTGCTTCTTCTCCCATCTTGGTTGTCATGAGGATTGCATGGTAAAAGCGTGCAGCTTCTTCATGCATATCATATAGAGCTTGATGAGGCGAAGCCTGTTGAGGACGAGACTGGACAGACATGGCTAATTGAATACCGACGCGCTCCCCTAAGAGCTGAACAGCTTCCATAAAGGACACACCTTGGTACTCTTCGATGAACTTAAAAACATCTCCTGAACGACCACATCCGAAACAGTGATAAAACTGCTTGTCTTCCACAACGTTGAAAGAAGGGGTCTTCTCACCATGAAAAGGACAGAGCCCTAAATAGTTCCGTCCAGCCTTTTGTAAAGAAATCACGTCACCTATGACTTCCACAATGTTGGCATTGTTTTTGATTTCTTCAATAACTTGCTTGTCAACCATACACAACACCTCCATCTTATCATAGTTTTACGTTAACTAGTATAGCTTATTTCTGAAAAAAAGTAAACCATTTCATACGCTTTCCGGAATTCTCTTTGCTATATTTTTCCATATTAAAATGGAAGATAAAAAACTCAGAAACACTTTCAGGCTTCTAAGCTTTTATTCACTATTTTTGATGATTATTTAACTCATCTATTCAAATAATTGATAATAGTCTGAGATCTTCATCTTAGCTTTTTCTTCTTTATTGAGGTCTTGGATGATACGGCCTTCCTTCATGACAATCAGACGATTTCCATACTTGAGGGCGTCTTCCATATGGTGGGTAATCATGAGGGCAGTCAGCTTATCTTTTGTGACAAATTCATCCGTTAGTGCCATTAAAGCCACGCTGGTCTTTGGGTCAAGGGCTGCTGTGTGTTCATCCAACAAGAGCAACTCTGGTCGCTTTAAGGTTGCCATCAAAAGACTTAGGGCCTGACGTTGACCACCTGATAGAAATTCAATCGGAGTGTCCAGATGTTTTTCAAGACCATTTCCAACCTTTTCAATGGTAGCCTGAAACTCTTCTCTATAGCTTGATAGCCTTCTAGGAAGAAGCCCTCTCTTCTCACCACGAAACTTGGCAATCAAGAGATTTTCCGCCACCGTCATACGGGGAGCCGTACCCATCTTAGGATCCTGAAAGACACGAGACAAGTACTTAGCTCGCTTTTCTGGTGAAAAATGCGTCACATCCTCGCCCATGATACGGATACTTCCACTTGTTAAAGGCAAGGTACCTGCAATAGTGTTAAAAAGAGTTGACTTTCCAGCTCCATTTCCACCTAGGATGGTAATGAAATCATGTTCAAAAATCTCAAGAGAAACATCATTCAGAATGATTTTTTCCTCGTCAAAGCCATTCGTGATGACTTTGGTGGCATTTTTTAATTCTACAATTGCTGTCATTTGCTAAACTTGACTCCTTTCAGGTATTTGCTTTTGAAGGTTGGAATCATAAGGCAAACTGCCAAAATCAAGGCGCTGTACAAACGAAGATAACTTGTATTAAACCCAAGAGCAATCACTCCCCAGACGAGGAACTGATAAGCAATAGACCCTACAACGATGGTCATGAGTCGCTCTGCCAAGCTCAAACTCTTGAACAAAACCTCACCAATAATCAAGCTAGCAAGCCCTACGACAATCACGCCGATTCCTCGAGAAACATCCGCGTATCCTTCTTGTTGAGCAATTAAGGCTCCTGCAAGTGCGATGATCCCATTTGAGAGAACCAAGCCCATAAGTTCCATTCGTCCTGTATTGATACCAAAGCTACGAGCCATATCGGGATTGTCACCTGTAGCGATGTAAGCCTGACCTAGTTTGGTATCAAGGAAAAAGAGCATAAGGCCAATAACAAGAGCTACAAAGATTAATCCAGTCAGGAGTTGGTTAAGATCTGAATCAAAAGGAAAGACATCCTGAATTTGCTTGGTTCCAAGAAGCCCCAGATTGGCACGTCCCATAATCATGAGCATGATGGAATGGCAGGAAGTCATGACTAAAATCCCTGATAAGAGAGTTGGGATTTTTCCTTTGGTATATAAGAGACCTGTCGCCATTCCAGCTAGACAGCCCGCTCCTACTGCGGCTAGGGTTGCTAAAAATGGGTTGACTCCCTGTGTTATCAAGGTTACAGCTACTGCTCCCCCAAGAGGAAAAGAACCTTCAGTAGTCATATCAGGGAAATTCAAAATTCGAAAAGTCATAAAGATTCCCAAACCTAAAATCGCCCAGACCATCCCCTGGGAAATAATGGATACTATCATAATCTTTCACTCATTTCTTTCTTTAGTAAAAATGGGAGGAGATGTGTCCAACTCCTCCTTTATCTTTATTCAATCACTTGTCCTGCTTCTTTTAGAACAGACTCAGGAATGGTGATACCAAGTTCCTGCGCTAGTTTTTTATTAATCACTGACTTACCAGTTGAAAAGACATTAACTGGCGTATCAGCTGGTTTTTCACCTTTCAAAACTTTGGCAATCATTTTACCAGTAGCCACTCCAAGATCGTGTTGGTCAACTACTACAGATGCTAATCCACCTGCTTCTACCATGGCAGTAGCACTTGGGTAGATTGGTTTTTTAGCCGTCTGGTTGCTTGAAACAACTGTTGAGAATGCGGATGCAATGGTGTTGTCAATTGGAACCCAAATCGCATCGACCTTGCTTGTCATGACATTAACTGTTGAAGCAATTTCGTTAGTGGAAGGAACGGCAAAGGTTTCGACTGTCAAACCTGCTTTTTCAGCATAAGCCTTGAATTCCTCAACTTGTGATTTTGAGTTGTCTTCACTGCTTGAGTAGAGAGCGCCAATTGTTTTGACATTTGGTGTGAGGATTTTAATGAGTTCCACTTGTTGTTCTGCTGGGTTGTGGTCTGATACTCCTGTAATGTTGCCACCTGGTTTTTTCAAATCTTTAACCAAGTTAGCACCAATTGGATCAGTTACAGCCGCCATGATAACGGGTAGGTCTTTAGTAGCACTTGCAAGTCCTTGAGCAGCTGGTGTTGCAATCCCAACAACAACGTCATTTCCATTTGCCACCAATTGTTTACTCATGGTTGCAACCTTGCTCTGATCGCCTTCAGAGTTCATAAAGTCTATTTTTACTTGGTCATCCTTATAGCCTTCTTCAGCAAGTCCGTCTTGAATTCCTTGGTAAATCAAATCCAAGGATGGATGGCTAACAAATTGAAGAACACCAACCTTCGCAACCTTTTGCTCCACCTTAGCTGCTGGTTTGTTCAGGGATGAATAAATCAAGCTAGCCACTACCAATACTGCTAATCCAGCGATAATTCCGATTAAACGTTTATTTTTCATACTTTTCTCCTTTTAAATCACTTGTATAATACTCTTTTCACTCAAAACAAGCGACGCCATCGTTTGAATTCCAATATCTTTCCTCCTCATAGAAAAAGTCCTCACACAAAAAACTTGTGTGAGGACGTCAATGCGCGGTGCCACCTCAATTATAGGGAATATCCCTATCGCTCTTTCTCGCATTCACGAGTTGCACTGTAAGGTGTGCTCACCGAATTTTTATGATTTCAAATTCTTAAGTGCATTCAGCCCAATTTCATCACTTTCATCTATCTGCTTTCACCAACCACAGACTCTCTAAAAAACTTCAATGATTACTTTCTGAATGTTTAAATTATATCATTTTTCAATTACTTGTCAAGCTTATTTTTAGAATTTTTTAAACAATTCAAAAACTTCCCCTTGAAAAAAGAGGAAGTTTGTAGAATATCAGCCTGAATTACGCAAACCAGTTGCAATACCGTTAATAGTTGTATGGATCAGTTTTTCTTCGTCAGCTGACAATTCACCGCGACGTTGGCGTTTGATCAACTCCAACTGGATGTAGTTAAGGATATTAAAGTAAGGCATACGATAGTTTAGACTGTCTTTTAGGTAAGAGTTTTCTGCCAAGAGTTCGTCATAACCTTCTATAGCTAGAATAACGTCCTTAGTCAACTGCCATTCATCTAAAATAGTGTAGTAGATAGCCTGCACTTCTTCATCTTCACAGAGCTTGGCATATTCAAAAGCAATGTTCATGTTAGACTTAGATAAGACCATGTCTACATTGGAAAGCAAAGATTGGAAGAAAGGCCAGTTTTGGTACATGTCACGAAGAAACTCGATATTCTTCGGATCTTGATCTATAAACTCTTTAAAGCTTGATCCCACACCATACCATCCAGGGAACATGACACGACTTTGTGACCATGAGAAGACCCAAGGGATGGCACGTAGACCACCGATTTCAGTGATGGTCTTACGAGCTGCTGGACGCGAACCGATATTGAAGCTTGAAATAGCCTTGATTGGGCTTGACTCGAAGAAATAGTCATAGAAATGTTCATTTCCAAAGACCAAATCACGGTAGATATCGTAGCTACGGTCCACCACTTGATCCATAACAGCTTCATAACGATTTGACGTGTTGGTATCGCTCTTCTTCTTGGTAATCATACGGTTAATGGCTGCAGAAACCAACATTTCAAGGTTATAATAGGCAGCATCTTTATTACCGTATTTGTTTCCAATGACTTCTCCTTGCTCAGTCAGACGGATACGGTCCTTGATAGACTTGAGCGGTTGAGATGTGATGGCTTCATAAGTTGGACCACCACCTCGACCAACAGTACCACCACGTCCATGGAAGAAGGTGACCTTAACGCCAAATTCATCCCCGATAGCAGTCAGTTGTTGTTGAGCTTTGTAGAGTGTCCAACATGATGATAGATAACCACCATCCTTGTTACTATCAGAGTACCCAAGCATGATTTCTTGGTAGTTGTCTTTTGAAGCAATCCATTTTTTAGCCAATGGAAGAGAGAAGTATCTTCTCATGGTTTCTTCCGAGTGATCCAAGTCTTCAATCGTTTCAAAGAGGGGAACAATCTGAACGCGCGCTTTTTGAGCATCAACCAAGCCTACTTCTTTGAGCATAATGGCTAATTCTAGCATATCAGATACACTTGTCGCGTGAGAGATGATGGTTTGGCGAATGACATTTTCCCCCAGTTTATCCTTCAACTTGCGAGCAGTTTTGAAGATAGACAATTCTTTCTCAAGCAGTTCTGACTTTTCAGCATGAGTAGCAGAGAGGATACGAGGATCTTCTTCCAACTCTTTTAAGAGGAGGGCACATTTTTCGTCTTCAGATAGATCGCTATAATGGTCGTTGATGCCAGCAGATGCTAACAATTCAGCCACACAGGCTTCATGAACACTAGAGTCTTGGCGCATATCGATAGAAGCAAGGTAGAAACCAAAGATTTCAACGGCTTGCATCAGTTCAACAAATTCTCCTGAAATCAGGTATTCTCCTTTGTTCTCAAGGAGAGAATCTCGAATGGCCAACAAGTCTTGATAAAATTCATCTGCAGTAGCATATCTAGGCTGAAGATCCTTGTCTTCAATCAAATAAGCCTTAGTTGCCTGCATCTTAGCTTGGATATCAAAAAGAGCACGACGATAGAGTTCTTTTTCGCGGTAAATGGAGTTATCTTGTGACTTAAGCGCCATCTCGCGGACCTTATCACTGACATTCACGATACTGGTTGAAAGTGAAAATTCACGATAAAGATTATAAATCTTTTCATCGTAGTAGTTCATGATGACTTCGCACTGAGTCAAGGCTGATTTGTTGAGGGTTTCCGCTGTTACGAAAGGATTTCCATCGCGGTCTCCTCCAATCCACATCCCCATAGTAATTGGTTTTGGATGTTGGAGCTCAATTCCTTGTTCTTTAGCTAGTTTCTTATATTCAGCCGTCAAACGTGGCACAGCATTCAGGAATGAACTTTGATAGTACTCCATCACGTTGGTGATTTCGTTGGTTACCTTCAATTTCTTCTCACGAATCATGTCTGTTTGCATGATAATTTCAATGTAACGACGGAGATCCATGTTCCATTTTTCTTTATTAATCAAACCTAGTTTGACATCACGATACTTGCGCAAAAGAGTATGGATATGGTTGGTCAAGTCCAGCATACTCTTGCGTTGTACTTGCGTTGGATGGGCGGTCAAGACAGGAACGACATTTAACTTTTCTAAAATTTCAGCTGCATTTTCTTTTTCAGCTACCATCTTTATGGTTGTAGACAATTTCCCTAGATAGTCTTGGTCCACATTGTTCTGGTGGTTAATTTTATAGGCTAAGTCCACATCCTCAGATATATTAATCAAGAGTGGAAGGATAGAGAAATAACGAGAAATGTAAATCATTTCTTCATTGGAAAGGCTAGTCACCAGTTCATTGAGCCCTTGATAGTTTTCATTTGTTGATAATTCCTTCAACTGCATGATTTTTTCAAAGGTCTCTGGCGCTAGCATATTTTTTGTAATATCTTCTAGTAGCTCTGTCAAAATCAAGACTTCTTCTTGGATGACGGCTTTATTACTATAGTTTTCTAATTTCTGAAGAGACATATATTTTTCCTTTCCATACAATCCTTACAGACCTTCAACAGTTTGAGATTCGTATTCTCTAATGAGTTTAGCACGTTTCTCGCTGGCATCGATATTTAATACAAGGGCAATGGCTACGGATAATACCAGGAGACTGTTGCCACCTTGTGAAAGGAAGGGGAAGGTTACCCCTGTAGAAGGAATCAAACCAGAAATCCCACCGATATTGACAAAGACCTGGACAAGAATCATCCCTCCGACACCGATAGCAACCATGGAGTTAAAGGGATCCTTAGCTCGAATACCAACCAAGATGATTCGCAAAATTAAGAAGAAGAGTAAAGCCAAAATCATACTCGCTCCTACGAATCCAAACTCTTCGATGACAATCGAAAAGACGAAATCCGTATGGGCTTCCGGCAGATAACCACGCTTCTCGATAGAATTTCCCAATCCCAGTCCGAACCAGCCTCCATTAACCATGGCATAGTAGGAATTTGCAAGCTGGTGTCCTGCACCCGCCAAGTCATTAAAGGGATTAAAGAAGGCACTAAAACGTTTAGCAACGTAACCAAATACCGGTATCTGAGAAAATTTTTCAACCCCAACGAGACGAATGACGGACAATACTAAAATTGAACTCCCTGCTAAGAGAGCTAGAATGGTTGAGAACCAACGATAGGCGATTCCACTAACGGTGTACATAATGAGCGCCACCAAAACCAAGATGGTCGCATTTCCCAAGTCAGGAAAGATCCCCAAGCTACCAATCAGAACCAGCAGAACAAAACGCCAGTCGTTAAAAGCTCGAGGTAGCCACTGATTCTGTGTCAAAACCTGGAAGTCATAAACCGCAATCTCATCTTGTTGTTTTGAAAATCGATGTGCCAGGTACCAGATGATGATAATCTTAAGGTACTCAGCAGGCTGAATCGTTACAGGTCCTACAGAGATCCATCCGTATGCTCCATTGACAGGTGTTCCGACCAGTCGCGCCAGAGCTAAAAGAACCATCTCCACAATCATTACGATAAAGATGAGACGACCATTTCTTAAGAATCCTAATTTTAATTTATAGATTAAGGCAATCAGAATCAAACTAGCTACCCAGAAGATTCCCTGGTTACGCACCAATTGAAAGGCGCTTTTTCCTTCTTCGATCAAGGTTGCACTCGTTGTCGAGTACACCACAATCAGCCCCAAAATCGATAAAAGGAAGTAAGGAATCAAAATGGAATAGTTTAGTAGGTGCCTTTTACTAATTTTCATATTTCACCACTCTAATAGGAACAGAGGTGATTGTCCCTAATTCCGTTTTATTTTCTAGTTTTGATTGTTATTATACCACTTTTTCAGAAAGAAAAAAACTATTATCCTTTAATCCTTCGAATTTTACTTATTTTTTGTCTTCAATCATAAAAAATACAAACCTCAAATGAGATTTGTATTTTCATTGTTTAGTTAGATGAAGAGCTACTGCTTGAGCTTGAGTCACCACCACCGATGTATTGGGTGAAGATGTTTTGGAAGGCTTGATCTTTGACCTTGATGTTTGCTGCTTGCAATTCTTTACCAATTACTCCTTGAACAAAGGCTGAATCATTTTGTTTTTGAGTCAAAATGATGGTCTTCAATTTTTCTTTGTAATCCTCTAAGTTAGAAGATTTTTCCGTCTTCTTCGTTACTTTAACGATGTAGAATTGATTGCTGTAGGCTTGTGTTCCAGTAGCCGTAATCACATCAGAAACACCGTTCACATCCAAGGCAAAGGCTGCTTTTTTGACTTGTTCTGGAAGTTCTGTTGAAGCAGAGTCAAAAGTGATTTCTCCACCATTTTCTTTTGTTTTGTCGTCGTTAGAGTTGTCTTTCGCCAACTGAGCAAAATCTGCACCTTCTGCTTTGGCTTTTTCAAGCACTTCTTTTGCCTTGTCTTCATTATCCATACGGATGATTTGAGCTGTCACATCTGGTGTATAAGACTCAAAAGCCTTTTGGTAAGCCTCATCTGTCAATTCACTCTCTGCAGCTTTCTTAACTGCCAATTCAACCAATTTGCTAGTACGAATTTGAGCTTTACGAGTTTCAGCAGTCATACCTGCCCGTTGAAGTACACTGTTGTAGCTATCGCCGTATTTCTTTTGTTCCTCAGCAACGGCGTCATCCACATCTTTGTCAGTCACTTCTGATCCATATTGTTTTTCAAATACTTTTTGAATGGTCATATTAAGCAAGACTTGTTGCGCGGTTGGATTATTCTTTACTTCTTCAAAAAATTGATGCTCCGTAATCACATCACCCTTCATGCTGATCAAATCTTTTCCTTCAGAACTATTTGAACAAGCTGCAAGTGTTGCTACTGATAAAAGTGTGATGGCTCCTGCCATAATTTTTTTCTTCATGTTTACTCCTTTTACGGTAAGTGTTACTTTATCTATTTTACTATAATTTCTTAAATTTTTCTGAAAATCATTTATCATCAGGTAGCTGTACATCTGCTACATTCTTTCGTAGCATGAGAATGCCATCACCAAGAGGAACTAGAGTTGCCGTTAGACCTGGATTGTCCAAAGTTGCGTCGAAAAGTCTTTGCAAACCACGATAAATGGTTCGTTGACCACGGCGGACTTCCATGATGTCCTTTGCAACATCTCCTCCTTGAAAAATATCATCCAAGACAACCACTCCACCAACTTCAAGTCGTTTAAGGATTTCAGGTAGAAAGACGATGTACTTGGACTTAGCCGAATCCATAAAGACAAAGTCATAAGTTTCTGTCAGGCTAGACAAAACATCGACGGCATCTCCCTCTAAGAGGGTGATTTGCTTACGACTGTCAAACTTGGCAAAGTTTTCCTTGGCAAAGCCGATCATCTCAGGATTGCGGTCAATGGTTGTAATCTTAGCATCTGGCGCATGCTCCGCCATCAAAAGAGCTGAAAAACCGATAGCTGTCCCAATTTCCAAAATATTCTTAGGCTGCAGACTTTCCATGAGAAATCGAAAGTAAGCAATTGTTTCATGAGGAATGATGGGAATATTTTCCTTGTGAGCGAAGGCTTCCAATTCTTTCAAAGAACCAGTCACCTGCTTTTGACGCTGGCGCATGAGTTCTACGATTTCTTCCTTGACGACGGGACGACGCATATTGTGATTGGCATTTTTACTATAAGACTCTACCATCTTAAGCTAGTCCTAATTTTTCAACAAGAGCTTCAAACTCGTTCAAGCGACGTTCAAAGACTGCAAAGGCGTCGTTAAGATAGTCTTCTTTTTCCATATCAACACCCGCTTTTCTCATGACATTGAGTGGATAGTCTGACTTACCTGCCTTGAGGTAGTCGATATAGCGGTCGCGATCTTCTTGACTTCCATGGACAATCTTTTCAGCCAAGGCTGAAGCAGCTGCAAAACCTGTTGAATACTGATAAACATAGTAGTTATAGTAGAAGTGTGGAATGCGAGCCCACTCGTATTGGATCTGAGGGTTGTCTTCCTTGCTGAGTCCGTAGTACTCTTGGTTCAAGTCCGCGTAGAGCTTATTGAGGAAATCACTGGTCAAGACTTCTCCATTTTGATCTGCTTGGTGGATAGCATGTTCAAACTCAGCGAATTGAGTTTGACGGAAAACTGTTCCACGGAAACCGTCTAAGAAGTTATTGAGAATAGCAAAGCGTGTCGCATCGTCTTCTACTTCTTCCAACAATTTCTCTGTCAAGATGTTTTCATTGGTCGTTGAGGCAATCTCAGCCAAGAAGATAGAATAATCTCCGTAAACATAAGGCTGAGTTTCACGAGTATAGCTAGAGTGCATACTGTGACCTGTTTCGTGTACAAGGGTAAAGAGATTGTCTAGATTGTCCTGCCAGTTTAAAAGCATGAAGGCATTGGTATCATAAGAACCACCAGAGTAGGCACCAGAACGCTTGCCTTGGTTTTCATAGACATCAATCCAACGCTCACTGAAGGCACGTTTGACACGGCTCAAGTAATCCTCCCCCAAGACTGCCAAAGCTTCTTCTGCCTTTTTCAAGGCTTCTTGGTAGGTAAAGCTATAATCTACAGAAGAAAGTGGTGTGTAGACATCGTACATCTTGAGGTCGGAAATTCCCAAGATTTTAGAACGAAGGTTAAGGTATCGATGCAAGAGTGGCAAGTGCTTGCGAACTGCTGCTACCAAATTGTCATAGACACTCTCTGGAACAAAGTTTGCTGCGAGGGCTGCATGGCGAGCACTCTTATAGTTGCGAACTTTTGCGCGGTAGTTTTGCACCTTGACATTTGTCTGCAAAGTCTTCGCATAAGTGTGTTGGAATTGCTCATATGTCGCATAAAGGGCTTCATAGGCACCACGACGCACTTCACGGTTTTTAGACTCCATCAAACGGATGTAAGTACCGTGTGAGAGTTGCACTTCATTGCCTTCGTCATCAAGGACATATGGGAAGCTAATATCCGCATTGTCCAAAATAGCGAAGGTTTCACTAGCAGAACCAAAGATTTCTCCTGCTCCAGCAAGCAATTCTTCCTCACGTTGCGAAAGAACATGGTCTTTCTTTTGCAAGAGCTTGTCAAAAAAGTGCTTGTAAACTTGGAGTTTTGGTTGAGCTTCTAGGAAGGCCGCATACTGCTCTTCGCTAATCTCCATAAACTCAGGTTCATAGAATGAAAAGGCTTGTTCTAACTGACTGTATAGGGTCATTGCCTTAGCATAGTACTCTTGATACTTGGCTTCACGCGTGTCCTGGTCATTTTTCATATGCGCATAGACATAAAGCTTTTCAACTTGGCGTTCCAAGTCAAGTGAGAATTCTGTGATCGCAAGCAAACTGTCTGCGCTGTCCAAGAGATGTCCCTCATACTGGGATGCTGTTTGTACTTTTTCAGTTAACTCTTTCAAGGCTTCTTCCCAAGCCTGATCTGTTGGGTAGATTGTCGAAAGATCCCATGTATCTTTTTCATTTATTTCATGTCGTTGTAATACCATAAGATTCCTCCATCCTTTCTATTTTACCACATTTTTTGAGAAATATAAGTGATAAAAGGCTGGTGGATAGAGCTTTTGGCGATTATTTTTCGGATTTTTTTGATAGTAAGCCTGAAAATTTCTATAATAGCTACTTAAATCTTGGTCAATTTGACAAAAATCACCTGATTCTATTGGTCTGACTTGGGGATACCAGTCGTCCAGTTGACGGTTTAATAGATTGTCTTCTCGATGATAAGCCTCCTCTTGCTTCTTCATCCAGTAAGGCGTTTGGTAGTACAACTGCTGGCGAATGTAGTGACAGATAGTGGAATCTTGCACAACTGCAAAACGAGGCAGTTTTTGTTTTTGATAAGGAAATCGTAGAATTTCCAAGAGATTTCCTTGGCCATAGGGAAATTCTTTGACCTGAAAATGAAGCTTACCACGTAGGTCCTGATGCAAAAGATATTTGAGTCTCAAAACTTGCTTTTTGAAATCTAGTTCCCAAACATGGAATCCCATATTTTGACTAAAATAGAGGAATCCCCTTTGCAGTTGTGTAAGTCTCTCTTTTAACCAGAGTTTTTCTCCCAGTAGCCAGATAACTTGGTATCCCTGACTACGGTAGCCTTGACTTCTATCGCCTAAAAGCTTTTGAGACAAGGGACTGCACTGAACCTCCAGAGCTAGTTTCTCATTGACGAGAACATCTGCTATCTGCTGAATCTCGGGCAGACTATATTCTAAGGCGACTTGATTGTCCTTCTTGACCCAATGATAAAGGGCCTCTTTGTTGCCCAAGTGTTCTGGACTTTCATTCTCGAATATAGCGATGCAATCTCTTAACCTTTCATGGGCAAAGTGCGTTCGAATACTCTGTCCTTGGCGTAACCGTAGTCCGCCTCCACAGGCTGGACAAGTATATTTTTGCTTGGTAACATCTTTTTCGAGGGCATTCACCAAATTCCCCTTGGCATCTCTGGCTACAAACATGGTCTACCTCCTTTTCTTTTCTATTCGAAAAAGAAGCAAAAAAGACTGGAATCCCAGCCTTTCATGATACTATTTCTTATCTTTTTGTCTCTTAGAATATTTTTTTAGCATGGGAATGAGATTGGAAATCTGCTCACTTCTAATGACCAGCACGCCGTATTCTTGACAGCGATTAGCATAAGCTGGATTGATTTTTCCAGTACAAACAATCAACTTGAGGCAACTCTCCCCAGCAAAATGATTGGCGTAGACTTCTAGTTCGTTGATGGCTTCAACTGATAAATCTGTCATCTTGCAAGAGATAAAGGTAATCGAGCGCCCCTTTCTCAGAATGACATCAATCTCATTTTGAACATTGTCTGCCTCTGGAAAGATACCATTCCAATCAATCTCACCACCTATCATGCATTCATCAAACAGCTGAGATTCGAGCGCCAAGAGATAGAGATACAACTCTAAAATATGCCCCTTATTACGACAAAAGACTTGAGCTTCTTGATTTGGAAAGCGGTAAGCTACTCGTTTTTTGTCCTCTCTTTCAATACAAAGCATCCCCGCTTCCACTAATAAAGGGATAAGGGAATCTGGATAGTGATAATACCTACCGTTGTTTTCCAGTATCTTTTCGGTCTCAGCATGCAGGTCATTGGTCTTAGCTAGAGAGAAAAATTGGGTTACTTGGTACCAGTGGGCTGGATTGGAAATAGCCGAACTAGCTAGTTTTTTGATGGCTGCAATTTGCTGAGCTGAGTGGATAGGGCGTTTTGATTTGAGCATTTTTCCACCACGCAAGGCTATCAACTGTTGGATGCTTAGGGTTGGAATATCCAAGTCTTCTTTTTCTAACTGACCGGCTACCCACTTGTATTGTTTTCCTCGCTCGACATCCATGGCAACGATGGGGAGGTGGCGATCCAAGCCATATTGATAGAGAGATAAGGCTAGTAGCGAATCCCCACCAAAAACATCGAGAAGGACTTGGTCGTAACTTGCTAGGCAATAATCTAACTGGTCCACTAGTTGTTCTAAGGAGAGCTGGCGAAAGGTCACTCGTTGGATATGAGGCACCTCATCCAAGATAAACTGACGGAGGGAGAATTTCTCATCATTGCTTATTTTCGTCAAAGATAGAAAAAGAATCTCGTCACAATCACTGATAAAGGCTTGGTAGACATTCTTTTCCAATACATGCCGATCATACAGCTCCACCAAAAGACTCGTCATTTGATCACCTCCATCATCTACAACTGATTAAGCAGAGAGACAGTAATAGACCTCTACTGCTCAGATTTCCTACTTCTAGTATAGCATAAAACCTGCTCGTCCCAATCAACCAACGCAAACAAAAACGAATAGAAACCTTGCAAAGTGATTTCTATTCGCTGGGTTAAGTTTGATTTACTTGACTTTTTTGGCTAACATGGTCGCAAAGCGTAGTTGAATGCGATTGCCATTTTCATCACGACGGTGCAGATGTCCTGGATTTTCATTGTACTTAACCAATTCCCAATCTTTGTAGTAGTCCGCCAACTCCCCTTCTTTAAAAGTGAATGGGAAGTTGACTGAGCAAGGATAATCCTCTGTATCCATGGCACAGACGATAAGGTTATAGCCACCAACCGTGGTGTGCTCCTGCATATTTTGGATAATAGCTGGAATGCGGTTCGCTTGTAGGAACATCAGAACAACAGTTGATACGATAAAATCATAGGCTTGCCCGATGCTGGCTGAATTGATATCATAAAGTCCGACAGGCATGTCTAGATCCTCTTGCTCTACGATGCTTTGCAAGATTTCCAGAGATAGTTCATTTTGATCCACAGCTGTCACATCAAAACCATTCTGTGCAAGAAAGAGAGAGTTACGGCCTTGACCACAACCCAAATCCAAGGCTCTTCCAGGTTTTACCGTTTGCATGGCCTCTAGGACCTCTGAATGGACTGGATTGGTCTGGTACTTCTTAGAGAAGTAATCCTCAGGCCTACAATAAAACTCCAAGTACCACTCAACATCATCTGTGGCTGCCTCTACTCGATGCCAGGCTTGCGGTTGCGCCATGGGATTGTCAGCCCCTGCTTGGAAAAGGTGTTCAGCTAGAACTTGATCATCCTCTGTCAACTCAATAAACTTGAGTGCTCCTTTCAAAACGGTGATTTTTCCCCATGTCCCGACCTTGGTATTGTGCTTCTGCTGGACAGCTTCTGGCATGGTCTGTTTATTCCACAAGGGCATCCGTTTATAGGCAATTAGTTTTTCCATTTCACTTCCTCTTTTATCGCTGGTTAACTGCTTTCATCACACGCGCGATGTCGCGGTTTTGTTCACGACGCTTGATTGACTCCCGTTTGTCATAGTCATGTTTCCCTTTGGCAAGTCCTAAAAGAAGCTTAGCGTAGCCATCTTTGAGATAGACTTTGAGGGGAACCAGGGTCATTCCTGTCCCTTTGGTTTCTTGTTCCAATTTTTGAATTTGCTTCTTATGGAGCAGGAGTTTGCGACGGCGTTCTGGTTCCTGATTCCAGATATTGCCCTCTTCGTAAGGGGCAATATGAACATTGCTCAGCCAGACTTCCCCATTTTTTACTTGGGCAAAGCCGTCCTTGAGATTGATTCGAGCTGCTCGAACGCTCTTGATTTCCGTTCCTGTCAGGACCATTCCTGCTTCAAGCGTATCTACGATTGTATAGTCGTGGTGCGCTTTTTTATTTTGTGCGACGACCTTTCCCTCGCCCTTTGCCATGTTTGGCTCCTTTCTTAGCTACTTCTTTGTAAAAAGGTTTCTTGCCCTTTTTCTTCTTGTCTTTTTGTGAATGCTTGTGCTTATCATTTGAGCGCCCTGATTTTCTCTTGTCTTCCTTCTTATCTGAACGACGACTTGAACCACGACCTCTGTCTTTGCGCCCAGCTTGTTTCAAGCCTTTTTCGATGACATCAAACTCACTTGGAATATAAGAGAAGTCAATCTCACCTGTCATCTTATCCGCTCTTTCAACTCGAATGCGAATCTGCTGTCCTACACGGAAAGTTATGCCCGATTTCTCTCCACGAAGAGTCAAATCTCTCTCATTGAAATGATAAAATTCAGGTAAATTATTGATATGGATTAACCCTTCAACTGTATTTGGCAATTCGACAAAAAGACCAAACTTAACAATGCTGGATACAACCGCATCATACTCTTCACCCACGTATTCTTCCATGTACTCAGCTTTTTTCATGGCTTCGACTTCACGCTCCGCCTCGATTGCACGACGTTCACGGTTGGAAGACTGGGTTGCAATCTCTGGAATCACTTGTTCAAAATGCTCGGCTATTTCCTTAGAACGCCCATAGTCCCGAATCATGCGGTGAACAAGGAGGTCTGGATAACGGCGAATGGGGCTGGTAAAGTGAGTGTAATAGTCTGCAGCTAGGCCATAGTGACCGTGATTGTGCTCAGAATAGCGAGCCTGTTGCATGGATCGGAGAAGCATCATGGACAATACATCCGCATAGGGTTCTCCCTCAACCGCACGCATGATATCTTGAAGAGCCTCCTGGCTAATCTCACTGGCAGTCCCATAAATTCGCAATCCAAAGCTCGAAGCGTAATCAATAAACTTCTGAACTTTTTCTGCCTTAGGCTCCTCATGAATCCGATAGATAAAAGGTAGGTCCAGTTTACTATAGTGCTCGGCAACCGTTTCGTTGGCAATCAACATGAAAGACTCGATCATCCGCTCAGCAACACCACGCTGACGAAGAACGATATCCACAGGCTTGCCTTTTTTATCCACTAAGATCTTAGCTTCACTGGTATCAAAATTGAGAGCTCCACGTTTCTCACGCATGCTTTCTAGCGTTTCATGAAGCTTGGCCATGAGCTCGATACTAGGAACAATTTTCTTATACTCTTGTCTCTTTTCCTCATCGCCAGCTAGGATGTCATTGACAGCGCTATAGGTCATACGAAAACTAGTCTTGATAACCGTTTGTGTGATGGTGTAGTTGACTACACGACCATGTTTATCAATTTCCATAATGGCAGACTGGGTCAGGCGGTCAACTTGTGGATTGAGAGAGCAGATGCCATTTGACAAACGCTCTGGAAGCATTGGAACCACTCGGTCTGTTACATAGACAGAAGTCGCGCGGTTAAGGGCTTCCTTATCAAGTGCAGAACCCTCTGTCACATAGTAGGAAACATCCGCGATGTGAACACCGAGTTCGATATTACCATTTTTCAAAGGCTTGATGTGAACTGCGTCGTCCAAGTCCTTGGCATCCGCACCGTCAATAGTAAAGGTAAGCTCATCTCTTAAATCAAGACGCCCTTCCATATCCTTTTCTGAGGGAGCATCAGGCACACTTTCCGCCTCCTTGAGAACAGCTTCTGGAAATTCTGAGACAATATCCATGGATTCTAAGACTTCAAGAACGTCAATCCCAGCATCAGTCGAGTGTCCCACCACGTCCAGCACACTAGCGACAAAGAAATCATGTTTCTTACTTGGGTATTTGTCGATAAAGACCTTGAGAACCTCAGTACCTTCCAGCTTGATAGCTGGTTTCTTCACATAGATTGGTTGGCTGATTTTCTGATTTTTTGAACGGATGTAACCCGCATACTTAGGCTTTTCCTGATCCAGAACGATTTGCCCGACAACTGTCGTCAGACTATGCTCTAGGATATCGATAATCTTGGCTTCTGCTGCCGTTCCCTTGTTACGGTCAGCGACTTTCTTGATGACCACCTCAACCGTATCGCCATCAATGGCATAATTGACATCGTTTTTTCCTACAAAAAGATCGTCCTCTTCGCCTTCCAGACTGACAAAGCCAAAGCCATTTTTATGGGCATGAAAAATCCCTTTGAGGGTGATTTCATGTTTCTTCTTCTGATCCAAGGTAAGGCTTCCATCTTCTCCAAAGCGAATCTGGTGCTTTCTTTCCATCAGAGACAGGGTTTTAATCAACTCACGGAAATCCTTGGACCCATCCTTTCCGAGAGCCTGAGCTAGGTCATTTACCGTCACTCGCCCCTTCTCTTGCAAATATTCTTTAATTTTATCTTTCATGTTTTCTTTCTAGTAATTCTATAGCAACTATGTTTTCAGTCCTTATTAGTATTTAAAATAATATTTACCTTATTTTTTATTAACTCCTCAGATATTTCTTCATCGTATTTTATATAAACTAGATAAACATTATTTTCTTTGCTCAATTCATACTTTTCTCTATCTCTAATTAATTGGCGCTCGAAATTTTTTTCCCCACCAAAAAATTCTACCGGTTGAAAATGCTGAATCCCCCGATATTCAATTGCAACATTTAATCCTGATATAAAAATGTCATAGGATAATTGTGCTCCGGTAGTCTTACTGCGAAGAAAAAAAGGTCTCATTCGATATACTACCTTGTAATCTTTAAACATTTTTTTGTTAAACGATAAACAAGTTCTTCTGAAATCCATTTATTATTAGGTTGTAACCAGCTACTTCTCTCTAATTTATCAAATTTACAACTATTCTCATTAAATTCATTCGCAAGCTCGTCTGCTCTTTTACAAACCAAACTTTTTTCTTTGTGGTATTCTTCTATGAAAAAGTATGTTAAATTTTCTTCTAATCTCCTAACACGCTTGACTCCTTTCCACAAATTGAATGCTTTTTCCAATGGGGCCATCCAACCATAATTACCTCCTCTCATAGTATCTCTATATAATTTACCTGTTTTCACCGTATTTTTACAAAGTGTATTAATATAGACTCGAGGAGAACTTACGGAGTATGCTACAGCTTTTGCATAAGTATTATTTGGTTTCTTAAATTCTATAAAAATAAAGTAATATCGAAATCCGTCCCATTTTTCGTATCTTTCTTTTAATCTTAATTGAGGTACTTCTTTATCAATATATTCAATTTCAGAAGGAATATCCATAGACCAATAATATCTAGACCAGCCTTTAAACTTTACATACTCAATAGGTACAAATATCAATTCTTCTCCAATATAAGCAATTACTTTTCTCTTAAACTCCTCATTATTATATTTCCATCCTATTTCATTATTTGTTAATTCAACAATCCGAAAAGAATAATAGTGATTTCCATATATACCTGGCTCTATATACCTATTATTTGTTAAATCTTCCTTACATAAACCTTTATTATTTACATAATCTACCTTGTTTCTGTTAACTTCAAATAGTAAGATTAAGGAGTCATTAAGTATGTATATTTTTGAATAATGGTCAAAATCTAATACCTCAATAGAGTAGCCAGTTAAGTAACTCTCAAAATAATCTTTAACTAATTGAATAGACTCCCCAGATAGATGCATTTTAAAGCTCCTTCTCATTCAAAATAAAAATAGGCTAAGACCTAGTCTCGCCCATTTCTTATCTACTTGATAATACCGTCAATGCTAAGGCAATGGCTAGCCAGAAAAAGACTAAAATACCTGTCAAACGTTGCATCACAGCTTCAAAACCACGCGCCTTACTACGTTCAAACAAATCACCTGAGCTGGCATCAAATACATTGCTGGATTGGTTCTTAGTTGGTTGCATGAAAATAGCAATCACAATCACAACAGATAATACTAATAAAATGGTTAATAATAGGTTGTACATATCAAACTCCTTAAAATCCCTATTATTTTACCATAAAATCTACTTAGATTCAAGATGTAGGGTTACTTTTCTTTCCTTGGGACAATACTTTAAAACCTCAATCTTGTCAGGATGAGTTTTGGAGTTCTTACTGGTTAGATAATTTATGCTGCCACAAGAGGAGCACTTGAGATTGATTTTTACTCGCACTAGATTTCCTTTACTTTTAATAATGATCTAAATTGCACTAAGTTACATAAACAACTGAAAGCTACACATGCTGCTGTCGCATAAAAGACAGCGTGGTAGCCCAAATATCCTGCAACTGCGGATCCCGCCATAGGTCCAATCACTCCACCGAGGTAAAAAAAGACTTGGTTGAAGGCGAAAATCCTTGAAATACCTGATTTCGGAGTCATTTTGCTAAGAAGGGCATTAACTCCCGGTATGAGAGCACCTGTTCCCAAACCAAAGAGAAAACGATACAAGCCAAGTTGAAGGGGGCTGGTTGCATGGGCACAAAGAAGGTAAATGATGACGGAATAAATCTGCGCTGCAACTAACAATCGATGATTCCCTACCTTATCGCCAAGTTTTCCTAGAACTCCAGCACTCATCATGCTAGAAAATCCCATGCTGGATACGATCAATCCAGATACAAGGAGGAGATTTGCAGTCTGCCCTAAGTCCCGAACATAGAGAGCTAGAATGGGACCAATTGATTGAGCTGAAAATTGAATGACAAAGCTCGTCAAAAATAGGTTTACTAAAAGCCTAGGATACTTGAAAGAAGAAAATACTTCTTTCGTTGGGATAGCCTTCTCCTTAGCTACTGGCTGAAAATCTTCCTTGATAAAGAAAATAGTTAAGATTGCAGCTACAAATAAAAAAGCACCTACCAATAAAAAGACATTACGAATACCAAAAATTTCAGCAATAAAGCCTCCAACAAAGGGACCCGTCAGTGTTCCTGCAACAACACCTGTAGATAGAGTTCCAAGAGCCGCTCCAGACTTATCTTTAGGTACCTGACTAGCAATCAAGGCTGTTGCATTGGGGACAAAACCAGTAAATACACCATTGAGCAAGCGCAGAAAGAGTAGCCAATAGATATTTGGCACGAAGGCTAAACCTCCCATAGTGATAGTCATGGCAAGACCTGCTCGAATCATCATGGGTTTTCGACCGTACTTATCAGCAAGAATGCCCCAGATAGGAGAAACTAGAGCTGCTGAAACAGCTGAAACTGAGATGGCTAATCCAGCATAAAAAGCAACTTGATCCCCTTCAATTCCCAACTGCTCTACAAAGATAGGCATGAAAGGGACGACCAAGGAGATACTGGCTCCCGTTAGAAAACTACCGAACCAGGCGACACGAAGATTCTCTTTCCAACTAATCTCTTGCACAGCTATCGCCTCCTTCAAGTAACTTCACTACTTGAGTCACAAGCTGATCACGACTGCCATTATTATCTAATATATGGCTCGCCAATTTTTTCTTTTCTTCTAAAGACCACTGGGTTGCCAGACGGGACTCTGCTACTTCCTTAGAAAGATAATCCCGTTTCATGAAACGTTCCACCTGAACATCACGGTTCACATAGACCAGCCATGTTTCATCAAACCAGGCACTGTAGTCCTGTTCAAAAAGTAGGGGAATATCCATGAAAAAAATCGCTTCTGTCTGGGCTAACTGGTCTCTTAAAGCAGCCAGTTCCTCACGAATAATTTCTCCTTGGGTTTGCTTAGACCATTCCTGTTCTTCAGGGTTTGAAAAGATGAGACTAGCTAGGAGAGGGCGATTGAGTTCTCCATTTTCTAAGAGAATTACCTGCCCAAAGTGCTGAACTAAGAGCTGATAAAGACGACCACCAGGTTTTTGTAGCTGGTGGACGACTGCGTCAGCATCCACCACTTGAAAGCCTTGTTCTCTTAGGAAATTTGTCACAGTTGACTTACCTGAGGCAATTCCTCCTGTGATTCCGATGATTTTTCCCATCAGTCCCTCCTTTGACACTGAGGACAAAAATGAGTTCCACGTCCGCCTAGTTGAATTTTCTCAATCACTGCCCCACAGCGGGAACATGCTTGTCCAGTCTTATCATAGACCTGATGGAAGTCCTGCATGGTTCCGTCTTCCCCAAATGCATTGGTATAGGTCCGAATGGTGGAACCGCCCTTTTCGACTGCCTGTCCCAAAACAGCAATGGTCTGGTCATGAATAGCTGTCGCTTCTTCTGCTGTCAAAGTCTGGGAAGGTCTTGCTGGATGAATCTGAGCTCGCCAGAGAACCTCATCCACATAGATATTGCCAAGGCCAGCTACCAAGGTCTGGTCTAGGAGATGGGATTTGATAGGCTTTTTAGACTTGGATAGAGCAGCTTGAAAGACCTGCAAATCAAAGTCCTGATCTTTGGGCTCAGGGCCTAGTTTCTTAGAAATAAAGTAGGCATCCAAAAGGTCAGGCGCCAAAAGTTCCATGGTACCAAACTTGCGTACATCCTCGTAAACAAGCGTACCACCATCCTCAAACTGGAAGAAAATATGAGCATGCTTGCGTTCAGGAACTTGATCCGGATAGTAAAAATACTTGCCCTCCATCCGCAGATGGGAAATCAAGACTTTGTCTGTTAGGTAAAAAAGTAGATATTTTCCACGGCGTCCCATTGACTCGATAATCTGACCAGGCACTTCCCTTTGAAACTCTTCCAAATCTGTCTTAATCATCTTGGGATAACGAATTTCTATACTCGAAATCTTCTTTCCCAAGATCAATTTTTCTAAGCCACGACGAACCGTTTCAACCTCAGGTAATTCAGGCATAAATCCTCCTTCTGTAAAAACAAGAAGCAGGCATGAGCCCACCTCTACTTAGTATTCTTTTTCATTATAGCCAAAGTCAGCCAAATCTAGCTTTTTATCACGCCAGTTTTTCTTGACCTTGACCCAAGTTTCTAGGAAAACCTTGTCCCCTAGCATGAGTTCGATATCACGACGAGCCATGGTCCCAATTTTCTTGAGCATGGCGCCACCTTTTCCGATGATAATGCCTTTTTGACTATCGCGCTCGACCATGATGGTTGCACGGATGTGAACCTTATCTGTCTCCTCGTCCCGCTTCATAGAGTCGACCACTACGGCAACTGAGTGAGGAATCTCTTCACGAGTTAGGTGCAAGACTTTCTCACGAATCATCTCTGAAACCAAGAAACGCTCAGGATGATCTGTGATTTGGTCAGCTGGGAAATATTGGAAACCTTCCTCAAGATTTTCACTGAGGATGTCAATTAGACGAGAAACGTTATTTCCCTGAAGAGCTGAGATCGGAACAATTTCCTTAAAGTCCATCTGGTTACGGAAGTCATCAATCTGAGCCAAAAGCTGATCTGGATGGACCTTGTCAATCTTATTCACCACCAGAATCACAGGAACCTTGGCAGCTTTCAGACGCTCGATAATCATATCGTCGCCCTTACCACGTGGCTCATCAGCTGGCACCATGAATAGAACAGTATCCACTTCACGTAGAGTACTGTAGGCAGATTCCACCATGAAATCTCCAAGAGCTGTTTTGGGCTTGTGAATCCCCGGTGTATCGATAAAGACGATTTGCTCCTTATCCGTGGTGTAAATCCCCATGATTTTATTGCGCGTTGTCTGCGCCTTGTCACTCATAATGGCAATCTTTTGCCCCATGACGTGATTCAAAAAGGTTGACTTCCCAACATTAGGACGTCCCAAAATAGCTACAAAGCCTGATTTAAATGTCATATTTTCCTCTTACTGTTTAAAATAGTATATCCCAAATGCGTGGGAGAAAGATAAGTGCACCTGTCACTGCTGCAAAAAGAGAGACCACCAGCACGGCTCCTGCCGCCATGTCCTTGGCTTTCTTTGCCAACATAGAAAAGTGATAGTGACTGGCTAAATCCACTACATTTTCAATAGCAGAGTTCATAATCTCAAACGCTACTACTAAGAAAATGCTCATTAGGAGAAAGAGCCATTCGATTCGTGACACCTGAAAAACAAAACCTGCAAGGACGACTACTAGTGCCGTCACTGCATGTTTTCGCATATTGCGTTCTTCCTTGAAAGCAGTCAGAATTCCTGTAAGAGCAAATTCTAAACTAGATACCAGGTCACGATTTTTCCATTTTCGTTTATTGTCTTGTGAGTCCATAGGCTGTCAAAATTTCTTCTTGTAAACCGAACATCTCCGCTTCTTCTTCCGGAGTGTAGTGATCATAGCCGTTAATGTGTAAAAAGCCGTGTACTGCCAAGAAGCCCATCTCACGCTCAAAGCTGTGACCGTATTCCTCAGCCTGCTCATGCGCTTTATCGATAGAGATAAAAAGCTCCCCAATGTAGGCATCAAACTCAGACATCATTTCTGCCAATTCTGGATTTTCCAGCAAATCCTCTTCGTCAAAGGCAATGTCCAACTCTGGCTTATACTCAAGGCTGATGACATCCGTCGGACGATCGGTATCACGGTACTCGAGGTTGAGTTCGTGGCTACGCTCGTTGGTCACAAAAGTGACTGCCATTTCCTTGTCTTCTTTTCCTATTTTTTGGGCAGCAAATTCCAAAATTTCTTGGGTTTGTTGCAAGATTTCTTGTGAAACTTGACCAGTTTCATCTACCATTTCAATATACATGTACTTCTCGATTCTCTTTACTTGGCTTTATTATACCATATTTCCATGATTTTATTCTACCTTTTTGATATAATACTATGGAATACAATCACAAGGAGAGAACGATGTCATTTGACGGATTTTTTTTACACCACATGGTTGAGGAATTGCGAAGTGAGTTAGTCAATGGTCGCATCCAGAAAATCAATCAACCTTTTGAACAAGAGTTGGTCTTGCAAATCCGTAGCAATCGCCAAAGCCATCGCCTGCTCCTCTCTGCTCATCCCGTTTTTGGACGCATTCAGCTGACCCAAACGACCTTTGAAAATCCAGCCCAACCTTCTACTTTTATCATGGTTTTGAGAAAGTATTTGCAGGGTGCTATGATTGAGTCGATTGAGCAAGTGGAAAATGACCGTATTGTGGAGATCACGGTTTCTAATAAAAACGAAATTGGGGATCATATCCAGGCTACCCTGATTATCGAGATTATGGGCAAACACAGCAATATTCTCCTCGTAGATAAAAGTAGCCATAAAATCCTCGAAGTCATCAAACACGTTGGTTTTTCACAAAACAGCTACCGCACCTTGCTACCAGGCTCAAGCTATATCGCTCCGCCAAGTACAGAATCTCTCAATCCTTTTACTGTCAAGGATGAAAAGCTCTTTGAAATCCTGCAGACCCAAGAACTAACAGCAAAAAATCTTCAAAGTCTCTTTCAAGGTCTAGGACGTGATACGGCAAATGAATTGGAAAACATTCTTGTCAGTGATAAACTGTCTACTTTTCGAAACTTCTTCAGGCAAGAAACCAAGCCATGCTTAACAGAGACTTCCTTCAGTCCAGTTCCTTTTGCGAATCGTGTAGGAGAGCCTTTTGCCAGTCTTTCGGATCTCTTAGATACCTATTATAAGGATAAGGCCGAGCGCGACCGCGTTAAACAGCAAGCCAGTGAACTCATTCGTCGTGTTGAAAATGAGCTTCAAAAAAATCGCCATAAGCTTAAAAAACAAGAAAAAGAGTTACTAGCGACAGACAATGCTGAGGAATTTCGCCAAAAAGGAGAATTGTTGACAACCTTCCTCCACCAAGTTCCGAATGACCAAGACCAGGTAGTCTTGGATAATTACTACACGAATCAGCCTATCACCATTGCTCTTGATAAGGCACTAACTCCCAGCCAGAATGCCCAACGCTACTTTAAACGCTATCAGAAACTTAAAGAAGCTGTCAAATACCTGACTGAGCTAATCGAAGAAACCAAGGCTACCATTCTCTATCTAGAAAGCGTGGAAACCGTCCTCAACCAAGCTGGACTGGAGGAAATCGCTGAAATCCGTGAAGAATTGATCCAAACAGGATTTATCCGTAGACGCCAACGTGAAAAAATTCAGAAACGCAAAAAACCAGAACAGTATCTGGCGAGTGATGGCAAAACTATCATCTATGTCGGTCGAAACAATCTTCAAAATGAGGAATTGACCTTTAAAATAGCCCGCAAGGAGGAACTTTGGTTCCATGCCAAGAACATCCCTGGAAGCCACGTCGTCATCTCAGGAAATCTCAATCCTTCTGACGAAGTCAAGACAGATGCGGCCGAACTAGCAGCCTACTTTTCCAAAGGGCGCTTGTCAAATCTAGTTCAGGTGGATATGATTGAAGTTAAAAAACTCAATAAACCAACTGGTGGCAAACCCGGTTTTGTAACCTACACAGGACAAAAGACCCTCCGAGTTACACCAGACCCAGAAAAAATCGCATCTATGAAAAAATCCTGATTTTACTTGAAATCAGGATTTTCTTTTACATTTTACTCTGCAATCAAGGTTTCCAAACCAACCTTCATCATATCAGTGAAGGTGTTTTGATTTTCTCAGCCAGTTTTTAATAACTCTAAAAGAGCGAGATAGTGGTCAATAAATGAGATAGTTTTCTCTTTCAAGTAACAAGGTTTTGTTGCTATCTTCTAAAATTCTTTTATTGTCTCAATTTCGAAAAGACTTCCCCAATCTTGCCTTCAATGACCAATGTAGCTTGGCTGTCTTGTGGAATACTGGTTTTATTGATAAGGACCAGATTTGTCCCAGAAAAATAGTTTACTAGGCTAGCTGCAGGATAAACAACCAAGGAAGTCCCACCAATAATCAGCAAGTCTGCTTGCCGAATAGCTTGTGCAGCTTGACTAAAAACATCCATGTCAAGTGATTCTTCGTACAAGGTCACGTCAGGCTTGACCACCTTGCCACAGTCTAAGCAGTGGGGAACAGGTCCCTCGAGGGCAAGAAAAGCAGTTAAGTCATAGAAATGTTGACAACCTAGGCAGTAATTCCGGTCCGCACTCCCATGCAATTTAAAGACTTTTTGGGAGCCAGCCATTTCATGAAGACTATCGATATTTTGTGTCACAACAGCCTTTAGCTTACCTGTCTTTTCCAAAGTAGCCAGATAAGTGTGAGCAGCATTAGGCTTTGCTTCTGGATAAATCAGGTATTTTTTATAGAAGTCAAAAAAATCTTCTGGATAGCGCTCAAACATGGTTCGAGAAACGAGTTGCTCTGCCGTAAAATGACGGCCTAACTGATGACTATAAACACCATCTGAACTACGAAAATCTGGGATATTAGACTCGGTTGACACTCCTGCCCCTCCAAAGAAAACAATCCGTTGGCTTTGATCTATCAAGTCTTGTAATTGTTCAATTTTATCCATCACATTTCTCCTTAAGCTGGGTTCTAAAAAAGTTGAAAACCAATAGCTCCAGCAATCTGATTTTCAACTCTTCCTTTATCATTACTGATATATTTGAGATTAAAGCATTTGAATCAATCTTAGAAATAACCTTATCTCAAAGTAATACGATGTTTACTCTGCAATCAAGGTTTCCAAACCAACCTTCATCATATCAGTGAAGGTGTTTTGGCGTTCTTCTGCAGTAGTGTCTTCATCTGGATTGACCAAGCTATCAGAAATGGTCATGATAGCAAGTGCATCAACGTGGTGTTGGGCAGCAAGATAGTAAAGAGCTGCTGCTTCCATTTCCACAGCCTTAACTCCCCATTTACCAAGCTCGATGTTCTTTTCAAAGTAGTTTGAGTAAAAGACATCTGATGACAAGACGTTCCCAACGTGGGTGGTCATACCGAGATCTTTGGCGATATGGTAGGCCTTATCTAGTAAATCAAAGCTAGCGATTTGTGGAAAATCATACTGTGGCCAGTCGTTTCGGATGATGTTTGAGTTAGTCGCAGCTGCTTGCGCCAAGACCAATTCACGAACGTGAACATCCTCATTCAAGGAACCAGCAGTTCCGACACGGATCAATTTTTTCACACCGTAGTCCACAATCAACTCACGCGCATAAATCGAAATGGACGGCATCCCCATCCCAGTTCCCATGACAGATACACGGTGACCCTTATAAGTACCAGTGTAACCAAACATGTTACGCACTTCGTTAAAACAAACAGCATCTTCAAGGAAATTTTCCGCAATAAACTTAGCACGAAGAGGATCCCCCGGAAGAAGAATTTTATCAGCAATTTCACCCTGCTTAGCAGCAATATGGATAGACATAATTTATGATACAAAGAGCGAGAAGAAAACGACTGAAAATTAGGAATCTGACGAGAAATCCTGATTTCTCAGTCAGATTATCTATTTTCCAAGTTTTCCGCTCGTGTCCAAATTAGAACACCTTGCTCTACCTTTCTTTATTGTATATTTAGGATAGCGACAGAAAACAAAGTAAAAATAGGAAACTGACGACGCATCGTAGATGCTAGACAGTTTATCTTTTTTGCACAGTTCTCCGCCCGTATTCAGTTCAGCGAATACGGTTTACCCATCCTTTCTTTTATTGTTATGAAAAGTTTTCCGCTCGTGTTCAAATCAGAACACACGCTCTACCTTTCTTTTTATATATTATATAAAGTTTAAAGAGGGGTAGTATTAAATACTTACTACACCTTTTGATTTCATAGTAAGATGATTCCAAGTTCTCTTCCAAAGCTGGAATCCTGCCTTTCTGTAGTTCCTAGTTTACCAATGAGTCTAAAAATGCATACAGTTTTACATTCATTTCAGAGTAATCGTTTCCACGTAATTCTTCTGGTGTTTGAACAAAAGATAACTTTTCACTTTGCTCTCTTAATTGCTCCTCACCATCCGCAGTAATTAAGAGTTCTACTACTTCGGGATCAAATTCCAAATGGGCCTGAAATGCATAATGCTTCGGACTAAAGCGAATAATCTGACGTGGACAACCTTGACTCGTCGCAAGAACAACAGCATCCTCTGTCAGCCCTGGCATATCACCGTGCCAGTGGCCGGTTTCTAAGGTTTCTCCGAACAAGCTGACATGAGGATCTGTTAGACCTTCCATTGTCAATGTCACAGGATAAACGCCTATCTCGCGCTCTGGACTATGTTCATACTTCGCACCATAGGCAACAGACAGGAGCTGCGCACCAAGACAGACACCAACAATATAGATATCTGCAGCAATCGCTTCTTTCATAAAAGCAAGCTCAGCCTTAGGGTCATAGTATGGGAAGTTTTCTCTATCCTCATCAGGAGATTGGGGACCACCCATGACAATCAGAAAATCAATCCCGTCAATTGTTTCAGGAAGAGGTTCTTTTTCGTAAACCTTTGTTGATGTAATGTGATGCCCTCGTGCCAGAGCCCATTTTAGATAAGCTCCCGGAACCTCAAATGTTTCATGCAGTACAAAATGTACCTTCATTGTTTCTTCTCCCATCTCTTTCGAATCACGTAAGACATTCCTGCCGCTAGTACAAGCGGTATTGTCAAACTCCAATCCTGGCCTGTAAATCCGAGGCTCAGTGCAATGGCCGTCAGAGGAGCTTGTAAGGTCGTTCCTAAAAAGACTGTTGCTCCTAGTAGCATTCCTAGAGCTGGATCCAGATGAATGCCAACTACTGTCAAAAGCAAAGTCACCAAATAACCAGATCCAATCCCCAAGGCAAATGATGGCGTCAAGGTTCCCCCATAGGCACCATTACGCAAGAGGAGATAAACTAGAAGCCCCTTTACTGCAAGAGTCAATGGAAGATAGGGAATTGGCTGGCTAGACAACAAGGCTTGGGCTAGTACCTGGCCATTTCCCATAAAGATAGGGAAAAAGACTGCCAGGCTCCCCAGCACGAGAAAGGCTAGAGGAAGAGCCCAAAGGATCGTCTCATCCTTGCGCCGTTTGCGATTAGCTTGCTTGGCTAAGGATCGAAAAACCAGTGCTAGAGGAGTAACCAATGAAGCAATCAGAATCGCCTGCAAGAAACTGCTAGACGACCAAGAGACTAGAGCCAAGTGATACATGACATCATGACCAACAATGGGCTGAGCCACCCAGGTTGCCAGATAAGTACTAGCCAAAACCAGCAAAAAGTTCTGCCAACTATAGGTAAGTCCTAAGGTCTCAAAGACAAACAAACTACTAGCAAAGGGAACCTGATAGACCGCAGCTAGACCTGCTCCTGCCCCACAGGCAACCAACACCTTCCGTTCTTTAAGGGCTAGAGAGAACCCCTTTGACAAGCAACCAGCTAGAAGAGCCCCAACCTCGCGTGGTGCTCCCTCTTTTCCGACCGATGCGCCTGCTCCGACAATCGCAACCTGCATACCTGCATGAAAGAGGTGGGCTAAGAGCGCTGGCTCCCTGTCTCCAGCTAATATAATTTGCTGACGAATAGACAAAATCTTATGGCGCCTTTGTAGGACATACCAGAAGCCAGCTGCCAAGACCCCTGTCACACACAGAACGAGGAATCTACGGAGACCCCCAGCTTCTTGAAATTGCTGGAGCAAATCCGAACTAGTTTGGCCAAAGGCCAGCCATTGCACACTTTCTAGTAAATAATGGCAGGCAATTCCGACCAGACCCGTCCCTATTCCCAATGATAGAGTGGCTAGAAGTAGCCTCAGTCCGTAGGGCAGGCTTCGGAGTCGTGCTTTCATAGGATTAGAGTTCAGCAAGAATAGCTTTAACCAAACCTTTGAAGTCGCCTTTGACACGTTCAGTCACTTCTACAACTTCTTCGTGGTTGAGTTCTTCTTGGAAACCAGCAGCATGGTTAGTGATACATGAAATTCCTAGAACTTTCAAGCCTGAGTGGGCTGCCACAATAACTTCAGGAACAGTGGACATACCAACTGCATCTGCCCCCAATGTCTTATAGGCACGAATTTCTGCTGGGGTTTCATAAGTCGGACCGGTTACACCGATATAGACACCTTCATCAAGCTTGATACCAAGTTTCTTGGCCACTTCATGGGCAGTAGCACGATATTCTGGAGTGTAGGCTTTAGACATATCTGGGAAACGTGGACCAAAATCATCCAAGTTTTCACCCATCAATGGGTTCTGCCCCGTCATATTGATATGGTCTGAGATAGCCATCAAAGTACCAGGACCGAATCCAATACCGCCAGCTGCATTGGTTACAATGACACCTTCACATCCGAGGACTTTCATTACGCGTACTGGGAAAGTCACGACTTCAAGAGGATTTCCTTCATAGAAATGAAAACGACCTTGAAGAGCCAAGACTTTTCGACCTGCGAGTTCACCATATACCAATTTACCAGCGTGACCAACTACTGTAGAGCGGCCCCAGTTTGGAATCTCAGCATAGTCTACTACAACTGGATTTTCGATCTCTTCTGCCAATTCTCCAAGACCTGATCCAAGGATTAGACCAAACTCGGGAGCTTGGATTCCCTTGCTTTTCAAGAAAGCAGCTGTTTCCTTGATCTTATCTAAAAATGTCATTCTGTATCTCCTTTATTATTTTTTAGCATTTGACCGATTTTGTCAAAGGTTTTGGCATTGCGAATGGTGATTTGGCGGTAGAAAGGCATCTTGAGTAAGTACTTATGATAGGCAGTTGCATAGTAGGATTCTTCGGAGAATTTCCCCCAGAAAATCCCAAGTCTTCCAAAATGAACGACTTCATCTTCCAGTTCCAAACTGTTCACTTTCTCGATCACTTGATCCACATCCAAGCCTTCCGTGTAGAAGAGCACATCCTTTCGAGCCAGGGCTTTGGTCCACCAATCTGGCAGATTCTTCAGCTCTTCTTCATAATCTTCCTGACTCAGCAAAGAAAAGCTCTGAATAAATGGATAATGGACTGCAAAGAAAACCTCTAACTTTTCAACCAATCGGGCTTTGGGAACTATAGAAGTAAAGAAAATGTTGCCACTGTTGATGTAGGTTTCAACCTTTTCCAGTCCCAACTCTGTCAGTTCTTGACGAAGTTGCGCCATGACAACCTTATTTTTCCCTCCGACATTAATGCCCCGAACAAGTAAAGCATAGCGCGTCATCTTATACCAATTTATCTAAGAAACTTTCCCCAATCATGGCAGTTTCAACACCAAAGTTATCGGCAACAGTCGCTGAGATATCTGCAAAATGTCCAACTGGAATGACACCATTTCCTTTAAAGGCAGGACTGTAAGCTAAAAGTGGAATATATTCGCGAGTGTGGTCTGTTCCTGCATAGGTTGGGTCATTTCCATGGTCCGCAGTTATCAAGAGAAGGTCATTCTCTCTCATGGCTGCGATAATTTCAGGCAAGCGTTCATCAAACTCATGCAAGCAATCACGGTAACCATGGGCATTGCGACGGTGGCCATAAAGGGCATCAAAGTCAACCAAGTTTGTGAAGGAGAATCCTTTTTCAAACTCAGCAAGTCCCATGGTCTTCAATAATGTATCAATTCCGTGGCTGTTTGACTTGTTGTGGCCCATGTCATGATTGATACCAGCTCCGTTAAAGATATCGTTGATTTTACCAACAGCGTAAGTATCGATACCAGCCTCATTCAATTTATCCAAAACAGTTGGGGCAAATGGAGATACGGCCAAATCACGACGGTTAGCTGTACGAGTGAAGTTACCTAGTTCACCTACATATGGACGGGCAATGATACGACCTAGAAGGGCCGGACGCTCAAGGGTAATCGAACGAGCATATTCACAAATACGGTACAATTCATCTAAAGGAATGATATCTTCGTGGGCAGCAATCTGCAAAACAGGGTCAGCTGAAGTATAGATAATCAACTCCCCAGTTTCCATCTGGCGTGGTCCAAAATCATCGATAACAGCTGTACCTGAGTAAGGTTTGTTGGCTTCACGAATGACCTTGCGTCCTGAAAATTCTTCGATTTTTGTCAGGATTTCTTCTGGGAATCCGTTCCAGAAAGTATCGAAAGGCTCGGTAATATTGAGTCCCATGATTTCCCAGTGTCCAGTCATGGTGTCCTTACCTAGAGATACTTCTTCCAATTTTGTTGCATAACCTGTTGAATTGCTTTCAGCTGGTACAGTCTTAAGCGGCGTTTCGCGAGGAATATTTCCTAGACCGATTTTGGCCATGTTTGGCACATTCAAACCAACTGTTTTTGAAATGTGTCCTAGTGTGTCAGAAGCACCGTCTGGAACCCCTGCATTGACAAAGTTATTAGCATCTGGTGCTGCACCGATTCCCACGGAATCCAGTACCACCAAGTGAATTCGATTAAATTTTGACATAATCTGTCTCCTTATTATTTTAGTTATCTTGCTTTTGTTGAAGTTAAAATCTGAACGCCATCCCGTCCAGCTACGATGACCTTATCCACCATTTGGTTGAATAAGCCATGCTCTACGACACCAACGACATGGTCTAACTCTTGTCCGAAGGCAATTGGATCTTCAATGACATCCAAGGCTAGATCAATGATAAAATTCTGCATATCTGTCACAAAACGTTGGCCGTTTTTTTCACGGAAACTTGGTTTGTAGCCAGCTCGCTCAAACCGACGAAAGACCTGTTTTGCACCATACTGAACCACTTCTACTGGCAATTTAAAAGCACCTAGTTTCTCTACCAGTTTGCTTTCATCCACCACCCAAATATATTCTTTTGAGGGCGTTGCGACAACCTTCTCCATCAGAAGGGCACCACCACCGCCTTTGATCCCGTTAAACTGACTATCTACTTCATCCGCCCCATCGACTGTCAGATCGACAAAGTCTACTTGGTCAATCGACTTGAGCGGGATGTTAAGACCTTCAGCCTGTTTACTGGTCACACTGGAAGTCGTTACAGCAGTAATCTGCAAACCTTCTTCCTTAATGCGACGACCTACTTCCTCTACGAAATAATAGGCAGTAGAGCCGGTTCCTAGTCCAACTACCATGCCATCCTTGACAAACTCAGCAGCCTTGATACCTGCCATCTTTTTCAGATTCTCCACTTAAACACCTCCATTAAAGAGCTATTTTTATTATAACATGTATCCGTTTTTATTTCATGGATACACTGGAAAAACCCGAACATTTTTATTTCGGGTTTTGGTGTCCTATTTAACCATATCCGGATCGTAATCATAGAATCCTGTATCGAGAAAACGGTTTTTGGGGTGTAACTTGCGCACTTCCTCATCTAACAAGAAAGCTTGGTCATGGCTGAAATTTCCCTCTTGAATCAAGCTGCGTGCTTGGACAAAGAGTTTGGCAATTTCTACAAAATTCTGACCAGGTGTGTAAAGCCCCTCTAGCTTCCAGTGAGTAAAACCATGCTCCACCAATTCTGTCAATTTGGTCATCAAATCAAGGTCGTTATTTGCAAAGATGTGGGTACCATGATTGTCTTCAAAGATGGAATAATGACTCTCAGGGTCACTCGGTTCTGCTAAGAAGAGGTCACGTTTACGCGTCTTTTCGTCATCGATATGCGTGAAGTTATAGTAGTTTTGTAAGAGCGGACGCTTAGAATGATGGATGACGCTAGCTCCGTAAACCAAGACTTCAGCAGGAATTTCCAAAATCTCTGGCATCTTGAAGAGTTCAGCAGATGGAATTTCACGCGCCAGGACCGCTTCAGAGGCTCCTGCCTTTTGGCCCCAGAAGTTAATCTGACGACTGCTAGTCACCATGGTTGAAGCATCGTAGATAGTCTTGAAGGAATAGCCATCACGGTTAACCACGTAAAAGACACCTGCATCCCCAACAGTAATATAGTCTGTCTTGATTTCTTCCAAGAAATCTAGGAATGGCTTGATACGGTCCATCATATCTTGGTGCATGAGGGCATTGACTGCAACAATTAATTCCTTGCCTGCATCATGAACGAGCTTGGCGATAGTGCGTAAGTCTTCATAACTAAAGGTTGTTGGCAGACGAAGGCCAAAATCTTTCTCACCAACATAGATACGATCTACGCCAGCTTCGAGTAGTTGTTCAACTTGTTCAATACTTTCAGCAGTTGCTGTAATGATAATCTTTTCCATAAGAAAAATTATACCACATTTCTCAAAAATCAGCTATGAATATTGAGAGTTTCACAAAAAGTTAAACTTATTTCTATCTTTCCCAATCAAAAAGTGAACAGTAACCAGTACCGTCCACTTTCTTTTATGCATGTGTTTCTTCAACTAGGTGGCCATCGTTCATAACATAGATACGGTCGACCTTATCAAGAAGGCGTGTATCATGTGTAATCATGACAACTCCTCTACCTTGTTCATGGGCAATGGCAGCCAACATTTCTGTTACTTGGTAAGCACGCTGGGTATCTAGACTGGCTGTCGGCTCATCTGCAAGCACGATGCTCGGATTATTATAAAGCGCTCTAGCAATCGCCGCACGTTGACGTTCGCCACCCGATAGAGCCTTGGGATAATGATCTTGTACTTTTTCCAAATCCAACAACTCAAAGAGCTCTTTTCGGTCACTTTTACTATTTTTTCCCTTATCCAGTCTGTCAATCAAATCCAGCTGTTCCTTGACCGTTAGAAAAGGAATTAGGTTTGAAGCCTGGAGAATGAAACCAAACTCTCTAAAACGGAGGTCTGTTTTCTCCTTCTCCGTCAAACTGCCTGTTTCCTTCCCCTTTACTAGAATCTTTCCACTAGATGCTTCCTGAAGTTGTCCTAGAGTTGTTAGAAAGGTTGTCTTGCCAGAGCCAGAGGGCCCAACAATAGCTACGAACTCCCCCGCATTTAGCTGAAAATTCGTCTCATGCAGGGCAACGACTTTCATCTTTCCTTCCCCGTAGGTTTTTGTAACTTGAGTCATTTCAATCAATGCTGTCATACTATTCTCCTTATCACTCTGCAATCGCAGTAATCGGGTCCACCTTTAGCAAGCGTGGAAGTGAAATGACACCACCTAGAAGGGCCATCAAGGAAATTACCAAGCTTAGGACAGAGTAAGCTATCCAACTTGGATAGAAAAAGAAGGTAGCTGGTAAGACTAAAATCACTCCTCCGATTGCCAGCAAGGCTAAAGCAATCCCCATACCAGCTAGGAGGAAGATTTGACAGAATAGAGACCATACAATGGTTTTGATTTGTATTCCCTGAGCCCGCATTATTCCATAAAGACCTAGTTTTTGGATGGTAATGATATAAACAAAAATCCCCACAATCAAGCCTGTGATAACAATCATAGCAAGAATCATCCCTGAAAATACATTAACCTGGGGTGTGTAACCAGGAATTTTCGATATCATTTTTGGAATGGAAATCTGTTTCAAACCATCGCCAGTCACTTCTATATCATTTTTCAATACCAAGGCAGAGATGGAACGATTGGCTTTCAAGGTACCTTGTAAGGTCCAATAAGTTGTCAGACTCGTAAAGACAACAGGCTCAGTGAAAAATTTATTTCCTTGAGTCAGGCCTACAATCTTGTAACTTGCCTCGCTTCCATTGAGCTGAATGGCATCGCCTAGCTTAATCCCATAGTTCTCAAAAGACTGATCCACGACAACCTCATCATCTCCTTCAGGATAACGACCCTCCGTCAAACTAGGTGAGATAAAAGCGTCCCAGTCTTGAGCAAAAATGGAAACATTGACCTTTTCACTACCATCAACTAGATTGGTCACAGCGAACATATAGCCCAATGGAGCAGCCTCTTCCGAACTCTTATCCTTGTAGTCCTTTTCAGGAATAAAGGATGCTGTCAAATTATCATTTGCGTAGTCGGATAAAACGACACCCGTTGCTTGCCAATTATCAATAGCGGCCCGGTTGTTCCGCACAAGACCAAGAGCTAGACTGGTCATAAAAAAGACCATAAAAGCGATAAGAAAAATGGTAGTTAGAATCAAACTATATCGCAGTTTGTTTCGTACTATTTCTTTGATAGCAAGATACATGCTTATCTCCTTTTACTTTCCCCAGAGGTAGCAAGAAGGCCACCCAGTCCAATAGACAGAATTTCTGTCTTATCATCCATTCAAAACAACTCCTACCAATACTCTACAAAAGTATCCAAGTAGCAACTTAACAAATCATCTTAGGAAAAAGCCTCAGCTTGCTATCAATTTATATAAGTTATCCCTTCCTTACTCAGTATATTTATAATAGAGAAGGTCAGGTCATCTGTTTTAAGTGTAACATCCATGCTATCACTTTCCCTAGTGGGTGTCAAGAAGAGCGACTTAGAAGATGATAAGAGACTTTAGTAGTTTTGTAACAATTCTGTAATAATTCTCTGCATAAAAAATGATAAAATAGTTATGTACTGTTAAGGAGAGAATCATGCCCGCAAGAAAATTAGAAGCTTATGAGTTTGAACAAACTCCCGAATCGAATCAAACTCCGCTTTATCAAGACTATACACTGGAAGCACCTGTTAGCTCCAATTTAAAAGAGATTTTATTTTTTGTAAATATTGCTTGTTTTTGTATTTTTATGGTGTTTTTTAGTTTTATCTTTTTAGCCTTAAAATTAAACACAGCTTTATCATTTGTTGCTGCTATGGGGGCAAGCTTGACACTCCTCCAACTCCAACGAAAGATTATTAAACGAAAAATTTCAAAATAAAGGTTGGTACCACTACCAACCTCTTCTCTAGTTAACAAAAAAGACAGTTTTAAAACTGTCTTTTTATTTATTCTTACGTTTGGGAGGAGATTGGATAGCAATTTTAACTTCAAAAATCGTTCCTCTAGGTTTGTTATCTTTAACGGTAATCGTTCCTCGTAAGGCATCTACGATCTGCTTGGCCAAAGATAGTCCTAGACCAAAACCACCTTTCTGACGGGTTCTCGCCTTGTCTACACGATAAAAGCGGTCAAAGATTTTCTTCTTATCGGCAGCTGAAATCCCAATTCCGTTATCCGTTACTGATAGATAGAGGTGGCGATCCGTAGCATGGACCACAAACTCAATTTTTCCATCTTCTTCAGTATACTTGATAGCATTATCAAACAAGATAGTCATGAGCTGTTTTAGGAGCAACTGATCGGTCATGAAGGAACGATAAATCCGATTTTCATATTCAAAAACACGATCATTTTCAGAAGCAATCAACTCATAGTTAGCAAAGGTTGTTTTAAAGAATTGCGGAGAAACTTCTGCTACTTCAGGTTTGATTCCATCATCTCGACGTGCAAGATTGAGAAGATTTGTCGTGAGGAAACGCATGTTGCGAACTTCTTCAAGACTAGAAGCAATGCTTTCGCTGGATTCCATAATCGTCGCTTCTGGTTTTCGAAAGAGAGTCTCTAAACGATTTTGTAAAACAGCCAAAGGCGTTCTCAGTTCGTGACTCGCATTTTCTACAAAGGACTTCTGCTTTTGCATACTTTCCAGTAAGGGTTTGACACTGACACGTGCCAAGTAAACACTGGCAATTAAAGACAGAAGCCAGAAACTAGCCATGACTACAACAATTAAATGCTCGTGGTTTTGGCTAATTTGCTCAAGCTGGCTAGTATTGATTAAAACCGCCGCATACTTGACGTTACTTGATACGGAGGAAGAATTGGTTTCCATCAAAATCATCCGATAGGTTTCTTCCTGACCGTAGCTATTGATAACTTGGATTTGGCGAATGTGATTCAACTCTTTTTTGTCCAGCTTGATCTTGTCCAAGCCTAAAAAGCGATTGCCCAGTAAGAGTTGGTTAAAATCCTTGTCAAAGAGCAAGACTTCCGTATTGGAGCTGACATTGGGTTTGATTTCAGCCTTGCTAGCATCCGCTGTTGCTGGTTGAATATCCTTGACTTCCTCAGTTGCCCGATTCAGGGCTAATTGGATAACCGCTTGGGGACTGCTACTAAGGGCTTGGAGTTTTTCATCTACAGAAGTGTAGAGACTCGAGTGCATGACCTGGAGGATAATCAAGGTCATCGCAGAGAAAATCAGGGTGAACACTCCAAAGTTTCGAATGAAATAGCTGAAATCATCTGCATACCATGTTTTTTTTAGTTTATTGAACATCTTTTAAAATATACCCGACACTACGCAAGGTTTGAAGATTTTCAGCAAAGGCTGTTCCCTTCAATTTCTTACGAACTTTTGAGACATAGACTTCTACAACGGAAATAGTTGTATCGCTATCAAATCCCCATAGACGGTCAAAAATTTGCGTCTTAGGAAGAATAACATTTTGATTTTGAAGGAAGTAAACCAATAACTCAAACTCTTTTCCGAGTAGTTCCACAGGAGTGTCTTCCACCTTCACTTCATTCGTTGAAAGGTTGACGACAATATCCCCATAGGTCAAGGTATTTTCGTTAAACTTGCCTGAACGTTTGAGAAGGGCTTGAATCCGCATTTTGAGTTCTTCTAGGTAGAAAGGTTTGGTCAGATAATCATCTGCTCCCAACTCAAAACCATGTCCCTTGTCATCCAAACTTTCCTTAGCGGTCATGATAAGGACTGGTGTTGTAATTCCTTTTTCACGCAATTCTTTCAAGACTTGGAAACCATTTTTTTCAGGCAACATCAGGTCAAGCAAAATCAAGTCATAGACGCCACTTTCAGCTTCGTAGAGACCTTCTTCTCCATCAAAAACCTGCATGACATCTGCAAAATCATCTAAAAAGTCAAATACTGAGTTTGACAGGCCTAGGTCATCTTCTACTAATAAGATTTTTATCATCAGAAACTCCTCCTTGTTATGATTATTATACCAAAATTGCCTTAAAAAAAACTCAACTCCCTCTTCTTTTAAGATAGAAAGTTGAGTTTTTTATTTACATTTCGAATGAATTAAGCTTTGGCATATTGAGCTACAACAGTTTCTACTGCTGCTTTCTCACGCTTAATCAAGTCAACACGCGCTGCAATTTCCTTGATTCCCATACCGATATTACGGCTAAGAGCGAGGTCAGAGAGTTGGGGCTCAAAGAATTCCTTGTACTCTGCCAAGCGTTGCTCTGTTTTAAAGATATGCGATGGGAAGATGACAAAGCTATCAAAGCTCATATCTCCACCAAGGGCTGCCTTAATCCAATCCCAGTTTTCACGCGCCCAAACCCAAACAGTTTCTTGGGTAGCTTGGTGTCCGAGGAATTGGAGGTACCATGAAGAAAGGTCTTGTGGTTTCACCACAAATTTATCCTTCCACGAACTAATCAAGGTTTGGATATTGTCAGCATCTGTACTGTAGGCAAGAGCCGCAGCCAACTGGCGTTTGAAGACCGCATCTGTCGCATGAGTGTAGAGGTCCAGATAAGTTGCAACCAAGTCTTTGGTCTCATGGTGTTTCATCTCATTGATGAGAACTTGAGCACGGATGGCTGCTGGAAGTCCTGCAAGGTTCTCCTTGTGAGCTGCAAAGATTTGGCTAGCGACTTGACTAGCTTCTGCATCATTGGAGCGAATCATCATGGAAATGGTCAACTGACGAACCAATTCATCCTCATCTGATTCTCCATCTTTGGCTTCAAAACCAAGACGGTCATAGTTGTGACGAGCCAATTTAGCAACCAGACTGTTAAAGGCTTTCTCAGTTTCTGTTCCTTCATCGATAAAGCGCTCAAGGGCAGTAATCACTTGAGAAACAGCTGAAACCACAAGGTAGGACTCTTCCTTAGCAAGTTTATCAAGGACTGGGAGCAAGTCAGCATAAGAAATGTGCCCTGCTTCAGCAAGCAAACGACGTTCTTGAACGATTTGTAGTTTGCTTGTGTTATCAAGCTCAACTAAGTCAGCAAGAACAGCATCTAACAAGTCTCCTTGATAGTCTGTAATATAGTGGGCTGTATTTTCAGTGTTGAGACGAAGTGCTCCTTCGTTTTCAGCAAGAAGAGCAGCATAGCCAGGGATTTCGATACTTTCAGTTTCAAGTGTATCTGGTAGACCCTTCCAGTTGCTGTTGAGTGGCACCACCCAGAGACGATTCTTATCTTCATGCTCACCGATAAAGAATTGTTTTTGTGAAATCTTCAAGACATCATTTTCAACTTTGACAGTGAGAACTGGATAGCCAGGCTGTTCCAACCAAGAATCCATGAAGGCTGCGACATCACGTCCTGATGCCTGACCAAGGGCATTCCAAAGGTCACGACCGATGGTGTTGCTGTACTGGTGCTTTTCAAAGTAAGCATGCAAGCCTTTAGCAAAATCCGCATCACCGAGCCAGCGACGAAGCATGTGCATGAGACGGCTTCCTTTGGCATAGACAATAGCGCCATCAAAGAGCGTATTGATTTCATCTGGGTGTTTGACTTCGACATGGACAGACTGAACACCATCCGTCGCATCGCGTTTAAGCGCAGCTGGAACTCCACCTGTTTGGAAATCTTCAAAGATATTCCAACTTGGCTCGATGGCATCCACACAGACGTATTCCATCATGTTAGCGAAGCTTTCATTAAGCCAAAGATCATCCCACCATTTCATAGTCACGAGGTTCCCAAACCATTGGTGGGCCAACTCATGTGCTACAACTAGGGCAACTTGTTGACGGCTAGCAAAGGTTGAGTTCTCATCTACAACCAAGTAAACTTCACGGTAGGTCACAAGACCCCAGTTTTCCATAGCACCAGCTGAGAAGTCAGGCAGGGCGATGTGAAGTGATTGAGGAATTGGGTACTTAACTCCATAGTAATCTTCGTAAAACTCGATAGAGCGAACGGCGATGTCCAGTGAGAAATCAAGGTTAGATAGTGGGTGGGCTTTGGTTGAGTAGACACCGACGAGGGTACCGTTTTTAGTTTTAGCCGTTACCCCTTGCAAATCACCAGCAACAAAGGCCAACAAGTAAGAAGACATGCGAGGTGTTGTCTCAAACTTCCAGATGCCTGTTTCCTTACGGTTTTCAACATCAATTTCTGGCATGTTTGACAAGGCAACTTCACCTTCTGCTTGGTCAAAACGTAGAGAAAGGTCAAAAGTTGCTTTGGCTTCAGGCTCATCCACACACGGGAAGGCTTCGCGCGCAAAATGGCTCTCAAACTGGGTAGACAAGACTTCCTTCTTCACTCCATCAACTGTGTAGTAAGAAGGGTAAATCCCTGTCATGTTGTCTGTGATTTTTCCTGAAAAAGCGATGACCAATTCAACTTGACCAGCCTCAGCCAATTCGACATGAAGGGCTTCATTTTCATGATCAACTGTAAATGGACGAGCCTGACCCGCAACTTCTACAGAAGCGATTTCCAAGTCTTTTTGGTGAAGGGAAATACGGTCACTCTGTGCTTGACCAGTAATGGTCACCTTCCCAGAAAAGGTCTTGGTCTCACGACTCAAGTCTAAAAATAAATCATAATGTTCAGGAACAAATTGCGTAATAAAATGTTCAACTGCTTGCATAGTTTTCTCCTATTCTAAGTTTAAGAGCTGCTACTCTTCTTCAAACAAACTTATTATATCATGTTTTGCTTAAGAAAAAAGGATTGGACGGCGATTTCCAAAACTTTCTTCCGTCTAACAGTCTACAGTGGGTAGACCTTGCGAAATTCTTCTAAAACAACCTTGCTTTCAGGTGTAAAAGTCAGTCCTGCTTCTCTCAGCCACTCGACGAAACAGTCCTCATGAACCTGACGCCAATAGGCTAGGGATTTGTCTCCTTCCCCTTCTTTGAAGGCATGGTCAGCTGACACTTGATGAAAAGGCTGAACGGAAACCTTTGTAATTTCGACAATACAGACAGCCCGATCTTGGCTATCTAAAATGATGTCAAAGGTCCCTTCTTGTGGCAGGGGTTCGTTATCAACTGAATAAAGATCATAGGCTGAGGCGGTTGCAGTCTTTTCGCCTTTTAAAACCAAATCTGCCAAGAGATCGGCTTCCACTCCAAAAGCCCAAGCATCGATTTCATCTCCGATCGATGGGTTGATTTTCTTATATGCATTCCACATTTCTTGCGGTGTCATAGGTTGCTCCTTTGTAATTTTTTACTTACTTCTTTTATAGATTGCTGACAACTTGATAACAGGATATTTCGATTGAGCTCTCTCAACAAGTATTCCCCACGAATCATTCCAATGTGGTGAAATAGTTGAGGATAAACTTTTTCAATAATTTTTTCTCCACTAAGAGCCAGCTGATTAGTCATCATTCACCTTCCAATTCATATACAAGGTCTTGTCCAATTCTGGAAATCCTAATAATTCAGACTTAACCTTCAAGACTAATGGCGATGCATTATCTTCTGTGATTTTCTGAATATCCATCCAAATATATCCAAGTGAATCATTCGCACCATCAGAGACAGCTTCAGAAATGGCAACTTGAGGTTGCCCCTCGTTTATCTCAATATCATAAAATGCCATGATATGATGTACGGCAAAGTTTTGCCCATTTTCTTGAACTAGCACATCATAGACTCTAGGGTTTGAATAATCGCTAAGCGTATACCCCGTCTCTTCCATAACTTCCCTCTTGAGAGTTTCTGTCAACCCCTCACCTAGTTCCTGACTACCACCAGGTAAATCATAACGATGTTGATAAGGGCCTCTCGTTTTTTCAATGCAGAGAAGTCTACCATCTTGAAGACAGACTCCGTATACACCAAAATGATTTTTGATTTCCATCCAATTTCTCCTACTTCAAAGACCAGCCACCATCAATCGTCAGGATTTGTCCTTGCATGGCGGATGCGTGACCGCTAGCTAAGAATAAGCTGACTTCTGCAATTTCACTTGGCTCGATCCAGCGTTTGATTGGTGTTTCACTAGCCACCCAGTCCGCTAACCCACCTGGTTCAAAGTCTGCAGCAGTCATGCCAGTCTTGACAGCACCTGGAGCGATACCAAAGACCTGAATCCCAGCCTCAGCATAGTCTAGAGCCAACTGCTTGGTAAAGCCAGCTAGGGCATGCTTAGAGGAAGTATAGGCGTGACCACCACCTCCTGCTAGATTTGAAGCAATTGAACACATATTGATAACGATTCCCTTTTTACTTTCCAGCATTTGCGTCAAATAATAACGAGTCAGCTCAGCAGGAGTCATATAGTTAATTTCAAAAATCTCTTGAATTTCCTGCGCTGATTGTTCCAAAAGTGGTTTGTAATCATCCAAAACTCCAGCAGTATTGCACAAAACATCAATCTGAGGACACCAGTCAAAAATAGGCTCCAAGTCCAAGGTCAAATCTCTCTGTAAAAAGTGAAAATCACCCTCTAAAACTGGATTTTCACCTTGGTCAACTCCATAAACTTGATAGCCATTCTCTAAAAAGAGGCGAGCTTGAGCTAGACCGATCCCTGAACTCACTCCCGTAATCAATACACGTCTAGTCATGCACTTCTACCCAATCCGTCGCCAAAACATCACAAGGTGTCGGGCTCCACATAGAAAAACCTTCCCCTTCTCCAGAAACGTTGATGAGGAAATAAGGCGTTACTTCAAGTGCAACCCCGTTTTGCTCGATAGTGTCAAAAAGCTGCACATAGTTTTCAGCCCCTCCCCAACCAGTTCGTACATATTTTTTCTTAGCCTTTAATCCAGGCAATATTTCTTCAAATGTCATGTTCTTCTCCTTTAATTCTAAATTCTTAATTTAATTATAACAAAAAACCGTTTTCCAACGGCTTTTTGACTGTATCTTAGTTCAATAAAACTAATAGCTATCCAATTTTTTTATTATTTCAGTTCAATCAATTTATTGTAGATTTTCTCAGTCAGTTCTTTCTGTTGCGTTCCTGTTAAATGGTGCGAAGTGCGAATTAATATGGTTCCATAAACATAGTGTGACCCAGGATTTAAAGCAGTTCCATCAAAAGCACTAATATAAGTATTGCGTTTCTCTGCATCTTCTTTTGTCTTATAAACTTCTATATCTCCACCAGCATCATTACCTTTTTGAACAATATCTGAGCCTTCTACAGATTCATTCACTTGCTTGTCAACAAAATATACAGACGCTGTATACCCTCCTTGTTTATTTAATTTTTTATTGGGGTCATTATCCTCCGTAACAGATTGTACTCCAGTAATTGATTCAATTTCTTTGAGTCTTTCTTCGATAAAAGAACTTGAAGGATTTGTAATTTGTTTTAATTGAAGAATGCTATTTTGATAGTGAGTCAATTTTTCAGATAAATTCTTTTTTATTTCACTATAATCTGATGGTTGACTTAATTCTTCAATTTGCTTCTCAATTTGCTCAGTTTGTTTTTCAATATCTGGTATTTTACGAAGTGAATCTTGGCTATCCTTTATAGTAGATTTCAATTCTTCCAATGTCTTAGAATCAAGAGGTTCTTCATTATTATCAATAACTTTTTCAGCCTCAGCTATCTGATCTTCAACTTCTTTATTTTTTTCATTTAAATCCTTTACTACATCTTCAAACTTAGTTACAGCAGCTTGATGTGGTGCATAGGATAAGAAATAGTATCCTGTTGCTAATCCTAAAGCGATAAAAGTAATAAGCCCGACAATCATTGATTTCTTCATTTTAAACTCCTTGATTTATAAATAATTTCTTTTATATTTTAATATATCGTTTTATAAATTTCAAGTTTGGAAAGCTATTCAATCAACTCATTGTCTAATAAAAAGCCTGTCAAGCCCTTCCTCATAAAAAAGAGGCTGGAATTCCAACCTTTATTTTAAATATTAGCGTGAAATAAAACGTTGAAGAATGCGTTCCATAGCTGAATTTGGAAGCAACTTGGTTAATCGGATAATAAAGCGATAGCCTCTTCCAGGATAATAAGACGATTTATTACGCTTCAGAGCTGCAAGCGATTCTTTTGCACACTGCTGAGGCGTGATTTCAACCTTTTTCAATGGATTATGCGTCGCAAAATCTTGGGAGGAAGACGAACTGCTGCTGTTCCCGAAATTCGTAGCAACAGGTCCCGGTTGAATCTCTGTTATATGGACACCAGTCCCTTTTAAATCAATCCGAAGACCTCTGACCAGCCCATGGATGAGATTTTTGCTGGCGGAGTAATGAACCAGACTGGGCATGGGATGTGTTGCCGCTCCTGCTCCGATAAACAGAATATTTCCCTTGTTTTTGATGATGGCTTTTAAAAATGCCTGAGTCAGCAGGGTCGGCGCCATTGCATTGGTCACCACAGCCTTTTCGACAGTCTCAAGAGGCAGACTGTCAGCCAATCCGCTCACTCCGTAGCCTACATTGTTTACTAGGCTATCAATATCAAGATTTAAATCTTCAATCTGCTCAATACAGCGGTGGATGCCCTCAATCGTTGATAAGTCAGCACTGATTAGGAAAATCTTTAAATTCGGATTCATTGTTATCAGTACTTCTTTAGCCTGAGTCAGCCTTGTCAAATTTCGTGCTACAAGGACAATATGATCGGCATCTTTTGCCAATAATTTTGCAATTTCCAGTCCTATTCCAGAGCTTCCCCCTGTGACAATAACATTTTTCATCTATCTACTCACCCTTCCCTGTTTCTAACCTATTCACTACTATACTCTTAAGCAGCAGCTTCGTCAAATCAAAACATTTCCGCTATTCGTCTAAAGTTAGAAAATAAAAAAACGATAACCACTTTTCAGTAGTTACCGTTGAGTTCTTTTGATTAGTCTTTCCCACCAAGTTTGCTGTTGATGGTCATCATGATGCTAGCTATTTTCTCACCCCAGTATGGATCGGAAGCATAGCGAACATTCATTCCTGTTGCCTTGTTTCCAAGGTGGTCTCTGCCATAGTCGATGTAGTTCTCACGAATCCACTTGGCTGCTCCGAGAATTCCTTTGTCCACATCATCAAAGCTCTTGGCTGATAGATATGGGCTAGTATCATAGGCTGCAATACCAAAGAAGTTGTTCTTATCTCTGGCAATTTGACTGCGTCCCCACGCACTTTCAAGAGCGCTATGTGCCATCAAGTAAAGGGCGTTGACACCGTAGCGTTCCTCAGCTTCTTTGAAAGTCGCTCCTTTACCTGCTAGAGGACTATCCTGCAAGTTCATCATCGAATACAGTTTATCCAATTCAGCTGCACTATAATTACTTGGTTCTCTCAAGTTTTTATAGAGGAAAGGATTTTTAATGGTAAAGCCCTCAAAATGCTCCCCATCAGTTGAGTAGTACTTCTTACCAATAATCATTGCAGATGTGTGTGGAGCTACTTTGATACTCGTATAAGGAGAGAGTTCATGGTAGAGGAATTTCCCATCACTAGTATAATGAGGGATAAACTCGCTTCCTTCATCCACTGCTGTCAAATCACTTTGATTCATATAGCCAGACAAGCCAGAAATCGAAACTGCAAGTCGGCCACCTTTTCGAGTAGAGCTATCCAGTGAGACAATGCTTCCTTGGTTAATATAACTCAAGATTTCTCCAGATGCACTATAGACATATGCTGTGATTGGTTTAACTTTGTAATATTTGGTTTTATCCGCAACATGCCATTTACCGGAAGCATCCAAGGTATGACCATCTACAGTCTCGTTTTTTGCCATGTAACCGCCTGATTTAAGGTAGTACCATGATTGGTCGGATGAATCGTAGATTAATTCTTTCTCAGCCATCTTCCCATTTGACTTGAGGTAGAACCAATTGTTCTTGTACCACACCCACTCACTCGCAGCCATATAACCGCCAGATTTGAGATAGTAATAACCATTATCCCAGATCCATTCTTTATCAGCATAATTCCCATCAGAGTTGATATAGAACCAAGAGTTATAATTCTTATCAAAGAGCCAACCTTTACCTGCTTTTGCTCCACTGCTCGTCACATAGCTGCGATCAAGCCAAGTTTCTGTGGAGAGGTAGCCACCGGATTTGAAATGGTATTCCTTGCCTTTGATCGTTTCCCAGCCTTTTTCAGCATAGGTTCCGTCTGCTTTCAAGTAAAACCACGAGTTATAATTCTTGTCAAAGAACCATTCGGATTTCAGTTTAGCTCCACTCTTAGCAACATAGAAGCGGTCAATCCAGCGCTCGGTAGAAAGATAGCCTCCAAATTTGAAATGGTAATCTTTACCTTTAATCGTTTCCCAGCCTTTTTCGGCATAGCTACCGTCTGCTTTCAAGTAAAACCAAGAATCGTAATTCTTATCAAAGAGCCATTCGGATTTCAGTTTGGCTCCACTCTTTGCAACATAGAAGCGGCCAATCCAGCGCTCGGTAGAAAGATAGCCTCCAAATTTGAAATGGTATTCCTTTCCGTCTATGGTTCGCCAGCCATTTTCAGCATAGGTACCATCTTGTTGAATGTAGAACCAACTGCTATAGTTATCATCATAAATCCAACCTTGTTTGACCTTATTACCATTTTCTGACAAATAGTTCTTACCAAGCCAAGTACTTTTCAGCATTTTACCTTGAGAATTAACGTAGTATTGGTTTCCACCTTGAGTGACCCACTCATCTTTGGCCATTTTCCCATCTTCTTTAAGGTAATATTTTTCCTGACCTTGTTGGATCCACTCATTTTGAGCTTTCTGACCATCAGACTTGAGATAATACCAAGATTGTTTTTCTTGGTCAAACACCCATTGATTCTTGACCTTAGTACCACTTTCAGCTACATAGTACTGGTTAATCCACGTTTTTGTAGCTAATTTTCCAGCTTCGTTAAAATAGTAATCCTTATCACCAACAGTCAGCCAGCCGTTTTCTGCACGTTGTCCATCAGCCTTAAGATAAAACCAATTCTGATACGTTTGGTCAAAGATCCATTGGTTGGTTACTTGTTTTCCATCAGCTTTGAGGTAAGTCTTTCCTTTCCAAGTCCCTTCATCTGCTTTTGCTGTTTCTACTACAGTAAAAAAACACCCCAATAAGCCAGCACTTACTAGGGCCACTTTCCATCGTTTCATTTAAATGCTCCAATAACGTTTTCTAAACCCTATTGTAACATAGTTAACCAACGGAAATATTACAAATTGATGAAGATTCTATTTCTTGTTGACGATAAGGAGTGTCTAGCTTATCTCAGACTGGCTTTGACTTCCTGACGGAGATCTTCCAAGCTGCTAATGCCGTATTTGTCCATGACTGTTGGTAAATGTTCGATGATATCAGGACAGGCATAAGGATTGGTAAAGTTGGCTGTTCCAACTCCGATGGCAGACGCTCCAGCCAGATACATTTCTAAAGCAGCTTCTGCCGAATCCACTCCTCCCATTCCAATAATGGGAAGGTCTGTTGTTTGGGCGACTTGACGGATGAGTTTGAGGGCTACTGGAAAGACTGCTGGACCTGACATTCCACCCGTTCCATTGGCCAAGATTGGTTTTCTGGTTTTTAGATTAAAGCGCATACCGACTAGAGTATTGATCATGGTTAATCCACTTGCCCCTGCATCTTCTGCTGCCTTTGCAACGGTGACGATATCCGTCACGCTAGGGGTTAACTTAACATAAACTGGCACATCAGAGGCTTCCACAGCTGCCTTTACCACTTCATAAGCTAGATCAGGATCTTGCCCAATCAAAAGTCCATGATTGCCATGATCCACATTCGGACAAGAGATATTGAGCTCGATAGCCTTTACATTGGCTGCCTTGGAAATTCCTCGAGAAACGGCAGCGTACTCTTGTTTTGAAAAGCCAGCTACATTAGCGATGATGGGAAGCGTAGGATATTCTCTCTCCAGCCAAGGCAACTTTTCAGCTAAAACAGCTTCTAAACCAGGATTTTGCAAGCCGATTGCGTTGAGCATACCAGCAGGTGTCTCTGCAACCCTGGGAGTTGGATTTCCAAAACGTGGTTCTAGAGTCGTTGCCTTAATCATAATAGAGCCTAAAAGGTCCAAATCATAGTACTTGGCATACTCTTGACCAAAACCAAAACAGCCTGATGCTGGAATGATGGGATTTTTCAAATCCAAGCCCGGTAGAGAAACTTGTAAACGATTTGTAGTCATCATTTTCTCCTTATAATACAACTGTTCCTGTGCGGAAAACAGGGCCATCTTCACAGACACGTTGGCTGACAGTCTCACTATCTGGCACTTTTAGGACACAGGCATAGCAAGCTCCCATCCCACAAGCCATACGAGATTCCAGAGATAGGTAGGCTCTTGGATGATCATAAAATCTTTGATTGATATACTTCATCATTCCAGGCGCTCCACATGAGTAAACAGCATCAAACTGACTATCTAAATCATTGATAACAACAGAAACATTTCCCTTGATGCCATAAGAACCATCATCTGTCGTTACAAAGACATGACCATATTGGGCCAATTCGGTTTCGAGAATAACAGCATCCTTAGTCGCAAAACCGAGGACTGTCACTACTGTCACCCCACGCGCATGCAATTCCTTAGCCACCTCAAGCAAGGGTGGAACACCAATCCCCCCACCGACAAGGAGAACATGGCTCTGCTCATCTAGATCAGACAAGTCAAAACCATTACCCTGAGGTCCCATCACATCAAGAGTATCTCCCTGACTTAAGGTTGAAAAAATAGCGGTCCCAGCCCCCTCAATCCTATAAATGAGATGACACTGCTTATTTGCCTTATCAATAGACGAAATTGAAATAGGACGGCGCAAAAGATGGGCATCATCAGGCACACGCAGATGAAGAAATTGGCCGGCTCGCATGGCTTCAACCATCTCCCCTTCTAGGACTAATTCAAAGATTGCTGGCGCAATTTCCTCCTGAGCGACCACCTTCATGGTCTCCAAACGAATGGCACCAAAACGCTTCTTACACGTGGGATTCATGACTTTTCCTCCTTAAATTTAAGGGGACCAGATAAAGAAAAGACCTTGCTAATGCAAGGCCTCAGTTAGGTTAGGCTAGAACTCATGCGCACACTTAAAAAGTCTCCACAGAGAGTCCCCTATCCCTTTTATCTGACACCTTGTGAGTCTCTCTGGACTCCCCTTAAAGGTTAAATTTTTATTAGTATACTCTTTCAAAGAAAAAAAGTCAAGTAGAAAACGAACATTCTACTTGACCTTACTGGATTATTTTTCACGAATGACTTCGACCTTGTACCCATCAGGATCCTTGACAAAGTAATAGTTTGGTTGAGTTCCTGGAAGTCCATTAGGGGCTGTCACCTCATAGCCTTTAGCGCTATGTTCTTGATGTAGGGCCTCAAGGTCAGGTGTACTGAGGGCAATATGGGCGAAACCATCTCCTACCACATAAGGACCGTGATCATAGTTATAGGTTAACTCCAACTCGTAGTCATCCCCCTCAAGTCCTAAATAGACAATGGTGAAAGCATGATCTGGAAAATCTCTGCGACGTAATTCTTTAAATCCAAAAGCATCTTGATAAAAAGCAATCGATTTTTCAAGGTTTTCTACTCGCAAACAAGTGTGTAACATTTTTGAAGCCATATATTCTCCTTTATTTTTAAAAAGACTGGGACAATCCTGTTCCAGTCTTATCAATTATTATTTACCAAGTTTTGCTTTAGCTGCATCTGCAAGAGCTGTGAAAGCTGCTGCATCGTTAACAGCCAAGTCAGCAAGCATTTTACGGTTAACTTCGATCTCAGCCAATTTCAAACCATGCATCAATTGTGAGTATGAAAGTCCGTTCAAACGAGCTGCCGCATTGATACGAGTGATCCACAATTTACGGAAGTCACGTTTTTTCTGACGACGGTCACGGTATGCATAGTAGTAAGAGTTCATTACTTGTTCTTTTGCAGTACGGAACAAGATGTGCTTAGCTCCATAGTAACCTTTTGCTAATTTAAGAATACGTTTACGACGTTTGCGTGATACAACGCCACCTTTAACACGTGCCATGTTTTATTTCCTCCAAATATTTCCTAGAATTGTTTACTTACTGTTAGGCTATTATTTCAAGCGAGTAAGCATTGCTTTGATACGTTTGAAATCTCCTGAATGCACCATAGATGCTTTACGAAGATGACGACGTTGTTTCTTAGTTTTTCCGTGGAAACGGTGAGAAGTGTAAGCACGGAAACGTTTAAGTCCACCAGAACCTGTACGTTTGAAACGTTTAGCTGATGCGCGGTGTGTTTTTTGTTTTGGCATGATTTTTTCTCCTTTATTTAACTTTCTGACAATTACTTTTTGTCAGTTGCTGGCGCCAACTGCATGAACATTTGGCGTCCATCCATCTTAGCTCGTTGTTCGATGATCGCAATATCTTGTGTTGCTTCAGCAAACTCGGCTAAAACTTTTGCACCAATCTCTTTATGGGTGATCATACGCCCTTTAAAGCGAATGGATACCTTAACTTTATTTCCTTTTTCAAGGAACTTGCGTGCATTGCGAAGTTTTGTGTCAAAGTCACCCTTGTCAATAGTTGGACTCAGACGAACTTCTTTCACAGTAACAACACTTTGTTTTTTACGTTGTTCTTTTTGCTTTTTCTGGTACTCAAATTTGAACTTACCGTAGTCCATAATTTTAGCAACAGGTGGCTTTGCTTGGGGTTGAATCAATACTAAGTCAACATTTGCACTATCAGCCAATGCTTGCGCTTCACTGAGTGGCTTGATGCCCAGCTGTTCTCCCTCAAGACCGATCAAGCGAACTTCACGTACACGAATTTCATCATTGATGAATAAGTCTTGCTTTGCTATGGTTTTCACCTCTTTTTTATTATTAGAGAAAAACAAGAGCGGACCCGTAATGATACAAGCCCGCACGTTATGATAGCGTTTCTTAGAAACTTTTCATCCGTAGGGCCAGGCAACTTGATGTCACAAGGCGAGAAGCTCTCACTTCTGCTTTTCTCAACTTTTATATGATACCAAGTTTTCTATCCATTGTCAAGATAAAAAGTCATTTTTTTAAAAACTTTGTTTATCTTATCGAACCGTTTCAATTCGCCAACTATTCCACCCTTTAAAACGGATAGCTCCTTGCTGGTCAGTTCGGTAAATCTTACTCTTAATATTTTCCAGTCGTGTCAAGGTTTCCTGATGGGGGAGTTTCGCACGATTGTTCTTTCCAACTGAAATGAGAGTAATCTCTGGTTTGAGTTTTTCGAGGAAAACTGGATTTGATGAGATTTTAGCACCATGTTGGCCTGCTTTCAAGACATCCACATCTAGGTCAGGGTATTGCTTCAGCAAGTCTTTCTCTCCCTTCTCTTTCAAATTTCCTGTGAAGAGAAAGTGCTTATCTAAGAGTTTTCCATAAAGAACCAGGGAACCATCACGATCCCCATCTCCAATCTGCCCTGGAGATAGGACTTCTAAGTGACTGCCAAAAATCGGGAAATTCTCCCCAGCTGTCACACTACGTACCTTGTTTTGACTTGCTTCTAGTTCTGCCACAAATTCCTTCTGTGTCAGACTTCCTTTTGATACTAAAATCTCTCCAACATGGAAAGCCTTGGTCACCTCCAGTAAATCACCAACATGTTCCTTGTCTGTATTGGTTAAAATCAGCTGATCAATCTTATCTACTCCTCGACTTTTAAGATAGGGAATCAAGGTTCTCTGAGCATTGCTAGTTGTCACCTTTTTTTGCCATTTTTCGATTATTTTATCAGTCTCTGCCTTACCACCCACATCTATGAGAATGGTTTTCCCAGTTACATCCCGTAGGAAAATACTCTCCCCTTGCCCCACATCCAGCATGGTGATTTCATTTTCCAGCGGATGTTTGGTTAGGAAAAAGAGCCCCACAATAAAGAGACTGAATCCTGCTAGTCTTTTGATGTTTTTCCTCATATCATAGACCAAGGCTAATGAAACTAACAGTAGAATCAACAGCCATGCGTTGGGTTGACCAAAGACCAGGGGCCTACTTGCCAGCTGCGATACCAAGCGAATGACGCCCTCCAACCACTCAAAGGCAAAGTTAAACTGAGTGACAGGGTAAACAAAAGACAGAATAAATAAGATGGACAAAAGTGGCAAAAAGACCACATCAAACAGAAAGGAAAAGACAAAGGTCAAAAGAATAGACCAAGGCTGAAATTCTGCAAAATAAAAGGATAGAATAGGCAATATTCCCAAAGAAATGACCAGACTTTCTCTGACAACAGCCTTGATCCCACCGCCTTCTTTGCTAGTCATGGTCAATATAAAAGCGTACGCGCAGGACAAGACCCCTCCAGCTGTCAAGAAAAAGTTGGGCATGATAATAAAGAGGACAAGGATCGTCAAGGCAAAATTATCCAAATCCTTAACACCATGTTGGGCCAGTAACTTTTGCAAGAGACTGCGAATAACAGATGCTGAAAATCCTGTCAGACCTGCATAGATTAGGGAAAAGGGATAGGTCAGCCACTTCAACTTTTCTTGGGTCAAGCCCAATCGTAAGAGGAGTTTCTTAAAGGCATCCATAAAGAAGCCCACCTGCATACCTGATAAGGCAAAAAGGTGAATAATTCCTAGACTGGAATAGAGCTCATTCATCTCCTCAAAGTCCGTGTCCAAATGTCCTAAAAGAAGACCTGTCATATAATTGCGCATAGGATCTGGAAAGTGCATCTTGATCCAAACTACAGCCTTCCGACGTAAAGCTGACAAATTTTCCCCTATATCCCAACTGCTAACCTTTTTAAGTGACTGGATGCTCTTGATAGTCAGTGTCTGGTAAATCCCCTGAGTCTTCAGATAGGCTCGGTAGTCAAATCCACCAAAATTTCTCTGCCCTTCAGGTTCAGAGACTTTCCCTTCTAGCTCTATCTCGTGAAGGTCTGTTAAGGTCTGAAAGAGCTCTTTCTCTTCCTCGGACTGGAGTTTATAGTAAACTTGGAAGGTGTGACCCTCAGCCTTGCCCCGAAAGGACAGACTATCTCCATTGACCTTAATAGTGTCAGGCAAAATCCGTACCCTTTCAACAGAATCCACTAGGTTTTGACTAGCTTGACTTTGTTGCCAGTTTTGAAACAAAAACCAAATTCCAAAAACTCCACAAATCGCTAGAACTTTACCAGCCGATTTCCAAGGAAATTGGAAAAAGAGACAGACGAGCAAAAAAACAAAACCTAGCAGTGCGAGATAGGACGCTCCAAAAATGACATAGTAAAGCCAGAGCAATAGAAAACTCAGATAGATTAAGGGGATAGGGAAATTCTTAATCCACTGTAACATAATCTTTTAGCTTTTCTATGGTCTTAGCGCCAATGCCAGAGACTTTCTTTAATTCATCTACCGACTTGAATTTTCCATTTGCCTCACGATGATCGATAATATCCTGAGCTCGTTTTCCTCCCAAGCCTTTGACCTGCTTGAGCTCTTCCAGACTAGCTTTATTGAGGTTGACCCTCTTTTCTTTACTTGTCGAAGGAGACGTTTCAGAGGCAGCCTGCTGACTAGTTGCTTCTTCTCCCTTAGTTGGAACATAGACAAGAGCCTCGTCACTTATTTTCTGTGCTAGATTAAGCGACTTGCTGTCTGCTTCTTCTGTCAAGCCACCTGCCTTCTGAACGGCATCATGAACCCGACTTCCTACTGGCAAATCATAAATCCCTGGCGATTTAACAGCACCCTTGACATCTACTGTGATTAGATCTTGTTCAGGAGACTCTTCCTTTTCTTCCTTGTTCACTTCTTTGTCAGACGATGAATCCTTTGAAACAGCTGCGACTTCAGCCTGCAAATTCTTTTCTTTGACGGGTGTTTGTGAAGTTGGCTTTAGTAGGAAAAATCCGCCCAAGGCCAAACCTAAAACAGCACAAATGACAATGATTTTATACTCTTTGATTTTCTCGATAATTGCTTCCATATTTTCTCCTCTCTTATGTTATTCGTAAGAGTAAGAAAAAACAGTCGAAAATTTCTTTTCAACTGCTTATTTATTTGCAAAATAATCTTCCTTGGTCAAGACATAATGAACCCTTGTGATAATTCGACCTGGTTCTTTATTATCCATTCTGGCATAGGGTTCTTCGTGGGAAAAACGCATCCCTGATTTCTCCATGACCTTTCCTGATGCGGGATTGTCTTTATCGTGAAGAGCGCTCAACTTGTTCATTCCAATCTTCTCAAAAGCCAGCTCAATCACGGCACGATTGGCTTCTGTCGTCAATCCTTGATTCCAATACTTTTGGTTAATAATGTAACCAATAGCTGCTTTTTTGAGAATGGGGTCAATCTTGTGCAAGTCAATGGTTCCGATAAACTGACCATTGCTTTTTAGTTCGATTCCCCACCGTCCCAAGGGATTAGCCAAGTAGAACTGCGCGATGTTGTTCTTGGTTTCTTCTAAGCTTTGATTTGTTGGAAAAGTGTAGCGTGTATTTTCTCTGTCTGAAGCATACTCAAACATAGCTTCTGCATCATCCAAGGTTACAGGTCGGAGCAATAAACGCTCCGTTTCTATAGATGGATACTGGGCAAATTTCACAAATATTGATTCCATGCTTTTTCCTCCATTAGAGCTTGATTCTCACTAGTCTAGCATAAATAAATTTGGATGACAAGTTTTTCTTGATTTTTGAAGCGGTTTCATATACAATAAAACCATCACATTTTTGATTTATGAACTGGAATGTGACAACTAAAACAAGACCGTCAATTGAAAGGTAGGATATCTCTATGTTAATCGGAATTCCAAAAGAAATTAAAAATAACGAAAACCGCGTTGCCCTCACTCCTGCTGGCGTCCACAGTTTGATCACCCGTGGACATCGTGTCCTCATTGAAACAAATGCTGGTCTCGGTTCAGGATTTACTGATGCAGACTATCAAAAGCAAGGAGCTGAGATTGTCGCAACTGCTGCTGAAGCCTGGGCTGCCGAGTTGGTCGTGAAAGTAAAAGAACCACTAACTTCTGAATATGGTTATTTGCGCGACGATCTTCTTCTCTTCACCTACTTGCATATGGCCGCTGCTCCAAAATTAGCAGAAGCTATGTTAGCAGCCAAAACAACAGGAATTGCCTACGAAACTGTTCGTGACAATCAAGGACAACTACCGCTCCTTGTTCCTATGAGTGAGGTTGCAGGTCGTATGGCTGTTCAAATCGGAGCCCACTTCCTTACTAAGCAAGCTGGTGGCTCTGGTGTTCTACTAGGTGGTGTGCCGGGTGTTCCAAAAGGAAAAGTAACCATCATCGGTGGTGGTGTCGTCGGTACACATGCTGCCCGCATCGCCCTTGGTCTTGGTGCTCAAGTGACTATTTTAGATATCAGTGCGAAACGTCTCTCAGTTCTAGAAGAAGTCTTTGGAAATCAAATTCAAACTCTTATGTCTAATTCATTCAACATCGAAGCAAGTGTGAGAGATGCTGATGTGGTGATTGGGGCAGTTCTCATCCCTGGTGCCAAGGCTCCGAAATTGGTGACAGATGAGATGGTCAAACAAATGCGTCCAGGCTCTGTCATCGTTGACGTTGCTGTTGACCAAGGTGGCGTTATCGAGACAGCTGACCGTGTGACAACGCACGATGAACCTGTCTATGAAAAATACGGTGTTCTCCACTATGCCGTTGCCAATATCCCTGGTGCAGTTGCTCGTACCTCTACTATCGCCCTAACCAATGTCACTCTTCCTTATATCGAAGCTTTGGCCGGCAAAGGGTTCGCACAAGCAATCTCTGAAGATGAAGGCTTACGTCAAGGTGTGACCACTTATAAAGGTTACTTAACTAGCCTACCAGTTGCCGAAGGGCTCGATAAAGAGCACACGTCTATCGACGAACTTATTTAAAGCTAGACACTCATTAAAAAAAGAGCAGTTCACGTCTGAACTGCTCTTTTGCTATTCTGTTTCTTGGTTCTTTTCTTCAACCTTAACTGGAGCTGGTTCATAAGCTCGGATAATCTGAGCGACAACTGGATGGCGAACCACATCCTTTGCTGAAAAATGAACAAAGTCAATTTGGTGAATGTTCTTGAGCTTTTCTTGGGCATCAATCAAACCGGACTTGACGTTACGTGGTAGGTCAATCTGACTGATATCTCCATTGACAATCATCTTAGAATTAAAGCCTAAACGAGTCAGGAACATCTTCATCTGCATGATGGTCGTATTTTGTGCCTCATCGAGAATGACAAAAGCATCATCCAAGGTCCGTCCACGCATGTAGGCGAGGGGCGCAATTTCAATGATTTCACGCTCCATGAGACGAGTCGTTTGGTCTTTGCCGAGAATCTGATACAAGGCATCATAAACTGGTCGAAGATAAGGATCCACCTTCTCCTTGAGATCACCCGGAAGAAAACCTAGACTCTCACCTGCTTCGACTGCAGGTCGAGTGAGGATAATCCGCTTGACTTGCCCACGTTTAAGGGCAGTCACTGCCAAGGTCACTGCAAGAAAGGTCTTCCCTGTCCCTGCAGGTCCGATTCCAAAGGTCACATCATGCTGTTTGACACTGTCCACATAAAGTTTTTGACCCAAGGTTTTGACACGGATCGGTTTCCCAGTATTGTCCTTGATAATTTCTTCTTCGTAAAGGGCGACAAACTTGTCGATTTCATCATTTTTGACCATGCTAATCGCAGTCACCACATCTGGCGTGCCAACCGTCATCCCTCGATTCACCAAAACCATCAAGGCTTGGATAACCTGACGTGCTTCCTCACAGGCAGTCTCTTCTCCCAAAACCTGGACAATTTCCGTACGGGCATGAATCACTACATCGAGCTCTTCTTCCATCAAACGAAGATGGCGCTCATTGGAACCAAAAAGATGGAACAAGTCATCTGGATGACTCAGTTGAATGTCTATTGAATGTTCCTTCAAATAAAGAACCTCTCTAATCCGTTTATTTCTTTTTATTATAGCAAAGAGAACAATAAAATACTAGCCTCATCTCATTGTCTCTAGTGTTCTAAGTATTCTTGCCAGATGGCGTCAAAGTCACCTAGGTTAAAAGAGAAACTGGCATGTTCCTCCAAAAAGCGACTCACCTCATCAAAATCATCTGTGTGTTTTGGAAAAGCCGACTCTTCAAAAGCGAGGTCTGCCAAGATAGCTTTAGGACTGTTACTTTTAGGATTGCGCTCAGTCATGAGCCAAGTGTAAAATGATTTTCTCATAAGTCTCCCTAAATCAACTCTGTCCCAAACTGGTCTTGCTTGATTTTGCCAGCCTTCATCAAGCCTCCGAGTGCTTTCTTAAATTGACCTTTAGAAATGCCAAAGGTTGCTTTGATGTCCTCAGGGGATGACTTATCATTCAAGGTCATGAAACCGCCATTGCTTTCCAAGTAGGTCAAAATCATCTGGGCATCATTTTCCAACATCTCAAAGGAACGTGGTTTGAGGGATAGGTTCAAAGTACGATCCACTTCACGGAAACCGATGACACGCGCATCTAACACTTGCCCTAAACGTGGCTCTGCGTAGCGCTCACTTGGGTGAATGAAACCAAGCATGTTATTCTCTGGCAGATAGACAAAGGTCCCTGACAGCTTGAGGCGGTAAACAATGGCTGGCCAGTTTTGGTTCTGCATGTTGTTGTAGGCAGGACGAGCCAGACGTTGGAAGTCTTCCTGATAAGCCAAGAGTCCCCAGATACGGTCTTTCTTGTCCACCTCAAGACGGATGTAGAGTTTATCACCTTTCTTAGGCCAGAGTTCCTTGAGCTCAGGGAGGATATCGAGTGACACAACGATTTCCTTGTCAGGAAGTCCTGTATCAACAAAGACACCCAAGTCTTTACGAACTTCTGTTACGGTTCCCCAACCAAATTGGTCCTGAGTCGCAGTCACTTCTAGAGTGGTCAAGCGGAGTTTTTGCTTCATATCCGTGTAGGCAAAACCTTTGACCGTATCCCCTACTGTATGTTGCCCTTCTTCCTTGGCAAGTGCATAGGTTTGACCATCCTTTTGCACAAAGTAAAAACGGTCATTTTCATCGATTATGAGTCCAACGATAAAGCTTGCAAGATTTGTATTCATATTTCCTTCTTTCGAATAAAACTCAGCCAGCAATGCTAACTGAGTTTTTCTGTTTATTTTTAGACTTCCAAGAGTTCTTTTTCTTTGTTGGCAGTCATGTCGTCGATGTGTTTGACAGCATCGTCTGTTACTTTTTGAATATCTTTTTCAAGTGTCTTCAATTCGTCTTCAGTGATTTCTTTTGCTTTTTCTTGTTTCTTAGCTTCGTCCATAGCATCACGACGGATATTACGGATAGCAACTTTAGCATTTTCACCGACTTTCTTCACTTCCTTGGCAAGGTCACGACGAGTTTCTTCTGTAAGAGCTGGGATAACCAAGCGGATCACAGAGCCGTCGTTAGCTGGTGTAATACCAAGGTCTGAAGCGTTCAAGGCGCGTTCGATGTCTTTCAATGAAGACTTGTCAAATGGTGTTACCAACAAAACACGCGCTTCTGGAATGGTGATAGAAGCGATTTGGTTAAGAGGAGTTTCTACTCCATAGTATTCTACGCGGATACGGTCCAGCAAGCTTGCATTGGCACGGCCGGCACGGATACCTCCAAATTCACGAGCAAGTGAGTGGTGAGACTGGGTCATTCTTTCTTTCGCTTTTTCAATAATTGAGTTAGCCATAATCTTTCCTATTCCTTTTCTTCGATATTGTTTGAAACTGTTGTTCCGATATTTTCACCAAATACGACACGTTTGATGTTGCCTGGTTGGTTCATATTGAAGACCACCAAGTCAATGTCATTATCCATAGAGAGGGTTGAAGCTGTTGAGTCCATGATACGAAGACCTTTATTGATAACGTCACGGTGGGTCAATTCTTCAAACTTAACGGCTGTCTTGTCTTTCTTAGGATCAGCATTGTAAACACCATCGACTCCGTTTTTAGCCATAAGAATGGCATCTGCTTCGATTTCAGCTGCACGAAGAGCCGCTGTTGTATCTGTTGAGAAGTAAGGTGAACCAATTCCGGCACCAAAGATAACGATACGACCTTTTTCAAGATGGCGAAGAGCACGTCCACGTACGTAAGGTTCAGCCACTTGTTGCATAGCAATGGCAGTTTGCACACGCGTATCGACGCCAACTTGTTGCAATGAATCTGCCATCACAAGAGCATTCATAACGGTCCCAAGCATTCCAGTATAATCTGCCTGAACACGGTCCATTCCGGCTTCTGCAGCAGGTTCTCCACGCCAGAGATTTCCTCCACCAATAACAAGGGCAATTTCGATACCTAAGCTATGAACTTCTTGAATCTCTTTTGCGATTGTTTGAACTGTTTGGATATCAATCCCTACGCCACGTTCACCGGCAAGGGCTTCACCTGATAACTTGATTAAAATACGTTTATACTTGGGATTCGCCATTTTTACTCTCCTTTTTTTATCCTACCTATTTTATCACAATTTCTAAGATTTTTATAGTGCCATGAGCAATTCTTTGAAAAAAATTAGACCGTTAAAAAATCCTCTAAGTCGGTAAGAGCACGCTCTGCAATTTTTTCATAACGAGCCTTCTTATCACGGATACGCTCGCCTTCTAACTCCTTGATAATCCCGAAATTGACATTCATGGGTTGGAAATGTTTGCTATCTGCATGAGTGATGTAATGGGCAAGACTTCCAATCGCTGTCGTTTCTGGGAAAATAGCCTCGCTTTCTCCCTTGAAGAGACGAGCCGCGTTAATACCTGCCACTAATCCTGAAGCTGCTGACTCGACATAGCCTTCCACACCCGTCATCTGGCCAGCAAAGAAGAGATTTGGCTGTTTCTTAGAACGGTAAGTCTGTTCAAGAAGATTTGGTGAATCCATGTAAGAATTGCGGTGCATGACGCCATAACGGACAAACTCCGCATTTTCTAGACCTGGAATCATTTGGAAAACACGCTTTTGCTCTCCCCATTTGAGGTGGGTCTGGAAACCAACGATATTGTAGAGACTACCAGCCGCATTGTCCTGACGGAGCTGGACAACCGCATAAGGTGTTTTAAATTCTCCATCACGAGGGCCTTTGTAGTCCTCTGGGTACTCCAGACCGACTGGTTTCATGGGACCATAAAGCATGGTTTTAATGCCACGCTTGGCCATGACTTCGATTGGCATACAACCTTCAAAGTACTTTTCCTTTTCAAACGAATTCAGCGGTGCTTCTTCCGCATTGACCAAGGCTTCATGGAAATCCATAAACTCTTGCTTGGTCATAGGAGCATTGAGGTAGGCCGCCTCTCCCTTATCGTATCGAGACTTGAGGTAGACCTTGCTCATATCGATGGTGTTGACATCAATAATAGGCGCTGCAGCGTCGTAGAAATAGAAACCAGCACCGTCATTGAGGGCATGAATCTTTTTAGCTAGGGCGTCGCTGGTCAAAGGACCAGTAGCGACAACCGTAATAACATCTGTCGGCAATTCTGTAATTTCATCACGAACCACTTCAATTAAGGGATGATTAGCCACTTTTTCGGTCACCATTTGGGAGAAGCCATCACGGTCCACCGCAAGAGCTCCACCAGCAGGAACACGTGTAGCCTCAGCAGATTCTAAGATAACAGAACCCAAGCGACGCATTTCTTCCTTGAGGAGCCCAACAGCATTTGTCAGGGCATCCCCACGAAGAGAATTGGAACAAACCAACTCTGCAAAATTGTCTGTTTTGTGCTGGGGTGTTGACTTGACACCACGCATTTCGTAGAGTTTAACTGGAATACCACGTTCTGCGATTTGGTAGGCTGCTTCAGACCCTGCCAAACCAGCACCGATAACATTGATATAAGATTGAGACACGACACTAATACCTCTTTGGGTGGAAACTAAGTCAAAATAAAAACAAGCTACTAGACTGTTTGACACCCACAAATCTTTCTAATTTTTCTTTTACTAGTATAACAAAAAAAGGGAAGAAGGCAAACTTCCCTGTTTAGTCATTTTCTTGATTTTCTTCCCAATCGTGGTAGGCAGCGTAGAGTTGACTTTTATTCCACTGGTAGAGTTTCGCAACTTCCTTAATGGCTTGATTTTTCTTCATGCCTTGCTGGATACGGGATTGGATTTCTAAGAGCAATTCCTCCTCATCCTTCTCCTCCACATCCTGACTGGCACCTTCAACGATGAGAAGGCATTCACCCTTGAGAGGCGTTTCAGCGATGCTTTCTAGCAATTCAGAGATCTTTCCTCGTTGGTATTCTTCATAGATTTTGGTCAATTCTCTGACCAAGACTACCGAGCGGTCACCGTAGACTTCTAGCATGTTTTCTAGCGTATCCGCTACACGGTGGGGCGATTCATAGAAAATCTGAGTTTCAGGATAGTCTTTTTTGGCTTCAAAAAATTGCTTTTGCTGACCTGATTTTCTCGGTAAGAAACCGTAAAAGATATGTGGCTGTGGCGCCAAACCACTAGCAATCAAGGCAGAAATCCCTGCAGAGGCACCTGGAACTGTGACAACTGCAATCTCTTCTTCGATGGCTGCCTTGACTAAATCATGCCCAGGGTCCGAAATGCTAGGCAAACCCGCGTCAGAAACCTGAGCAATACTTTGTCCCACTTTCAGAAAACCAATCAAATCAGGAATTTTTTCCTTGGCATTGTGCTCATGAAAACTGATCTGTTTGGTCGAAATGTCAAAATGTTTGAGCAAAAGTCCTGTATTGCGCGTGTCCTCAGCAGCAATCCAGTCCACCTCTTTCAAGGTCTGTATAGCACGAAAGGTCATATCATCTAGATTGCCAATCGGCGTTGCCACTAGGTAAAGCTTGCCATAGGGAGACTGCCCCTTAAAACTTTTTTGAATCTGCATGCCTACTCCCTGTACAACAACTCGTCACAGAACATACATTCCTCGTCCTGCTCTCGGCGTTGCCCATAAAAATCATTACAAACGTGAAACCCGTCTTTATAGATTCGACGGACGCTTTCACGAACATGCTTGGCCTTGACGGGAGCATCTGCTTCCACCTCGCCCAAGCGTTCGCGCAACTTACTATTTTCCAAACGAAGAGCTGTATTTTCCTCTACCAAGCTCTTGAGATTTTTCTTAATGGCTTCCACATCGGCCAAGGTCACTAGTAACTGTTGGGAAAAATCGTCCAGCGCATCAAATAATTCTTTCTTGTCCATAAACCAGCCCTTTCCTTTCTTTATCCTTCATTGAGTTTATATTTCTTTCAAGACCAGATATTCCATGGCATTTTGAAAGCTGACATTGGCTTGCCACATTTTTCTAGCTTCTAGCAAATCTTGTAAAATCTGTCGAATCCTTGCTTGCAAGAGGTCCTGTCCACAGAGAACTTCGAGGATTCGCAAAACCTGATCTTGTTTTTCCTTGTCATCTGCCAAGCTGGCTAATTTAGCAACTTGCAGATAACTTTCTTTTTTCTTGGATAATAACCAGGTCAGCAGGCGTTCACTCTCATCCACCAAGGTCCAAAAACTTGCCTGATTTGCCAACTTTTCAGCTTCAGCTCGTGATTGACAAAACTGGGCTAAAAGAGTCGCTTTTTTCTTGACCAGACCTGCTTGCTCTAATTGATGGATGAGTTTTTCTTCTTGCTTTTTAAAGTGAAAAATCTGGGTCCGACTTCGGATAGTTGGCAGCATCTTTTCCTCATCGCTGGTCAAGAAGAAAATGTAAACTCCACTCTGAGGTTCTTCGATGACCTTGAGCAGAGAATTAGCTGCGTTGGGGTGCATTTTCTCCGCCTGCTCGATAATAAAAACCTGTTGCTGACTTTCAATCCCTGCTTGGGAAAACTGACCCACCAATTCCCGAATCCGTTCTGTCTTGATGACCTGATTGACTGGCTTAATCAAGGTAACATCGGGAAATTCTTCCTGCTCAATCAGCTTGCAGTTTCGGCATTTCTCACATGGTAGAACGCCTACTTTATCCGTACAAAAGAGGCTCTTAGCCAAAAACTGCGCCATTTCCAAGCTTCCAAAGAAACCTGAAAAGAGATAGGCGTGATTGAGCTGGTCTTGTTCTAGGATACGGACAAAACGGTCAAACTGGTCTGGCTGCCAAGCCTTTAGTTGATTTTGTTTCATTTATCCAAGCCCATTCTGTCAAATAAGACAGCCTTGGTCGTTTCCACAACTTGCTCCAAAGGAAGACTCGCATCAATCTTGACAATGCGATTTCCTTCTTTTTCCAGGAGAGAAAGGTAACCTTGACGAACTTTCTTGTGCAAGTCTAAACCTTCCATGTCCAAACGATTGACCTCGCGGTCACTATTAGCAGCAATGCGAGCCAGCCCCTCTTCCACCTCGATGTCAAAATAAAGTGTCAAATCAGGTTTGAGACCATCGGTCGCAAAGTGATTGAGCCAATCAATGGCATCAATATCCAAGCCACGGCCAAATCCCTGATAAGCAACAGAACTATCGATGAAGCGGTCCATAATGACCAACTTACCAGCTTCAAGGGCTGGGAGAACTTTTTCTACCAAGTGCTGTCTGCGACTGGCGATATAGAGAAGGAGTTCCGTTTTAGGATCCATCTGCGTATGACTTGGGTCCAAAATCACTTGACGAATCTTCTCTCCAATCAAGACTCCACCTGGCTCACGAGTCGTCAGCACCTCTATTCCTTTTTCCTCTAAAATGGGGAGTAGAGCCTCTAAAACACTGGTCTTTCCTGCTCCCTCTGGTCCCTCAAGAGAGACTAAAAATCCTTTTGACATGTCTAACTCATTTCTTTTTTTCTACCTTCTATTCTATCAAAAAAATAGGTTTTTGTGACAATCTTTTTGTGTCTTCTCCATTCAATCGACCATAAAAGAGGCTGGGAGTCATCCAACCTCTTATTTACCTAGTTCTTGTGTTCGTTTATAGGCTTGCTGAACTGCGTCCATGACGGTACCTCTAAAGGCATGTTCTTCCAGACTTGCTACACCAGCGATAGTCGAACCACCTGGACTGCAAACTTGGTCTTTCAAAACTCCAGGATGTTGCTGGCTTTCGAGGACCATTTGTCCAGCGCCGACTACTGTTTGGGCTGCCATTTTTAAAGCTATTTCTCGTGGCAATCCTGTCTGTACACCCGCATCTGCCAAAGCCTCGATAAAGAGATAGACAAAAGCTGGTCCACAACCTGCGAGACCTGTCGCCGCATCGATTAAGCCATCTCCCAGCTCAACCAAAAGACCAGCCTTGGCTAAAAGCTGACAAAAGAGCTCCCTGTCCCCAGCACAACAGTTTGCTGACATGGCATAACTAATCACTCCTTGGCCGATAGCTACTGGAGTATTGGGCATGATGCGAATAATCCGGTGTTGACTTGGCAGAAGACTCGCTAGTTTTTCCAAGGTCAATCCAGCCGCCATGGAAATCAAAAGAAGACTCTCTCGTTTTTCAAGGATGGTCTGGTATTGAGAAAGCAAGTCTGAGAACTGAGCAGGCTTAATACCTAGAAAAATCACATCTGCTTCTGCGAATATTTCGTCATTGCTGGAAGCCTGACCTCCAAAGTTGGCAATGAAAGCATCTACTTTCGCTTGACTACGATTGGCAAGGAGAATCTGAGCACCCGTCTTGACCTGCAAGACAGCCTTGGCCAAGCTAGAACCCATATTCCCCAAACCGATAAATCCAATCTTCATCTCTTACTCCCTTATCTGTCCGTCACCAGTAACCACATACTTGTAGCTGGTCAACTCTTTCAAGCCCATTGGACCACGCGCGTGCAGTTTCTGAGTAGAAATCCCCATCTCACATCCAAGACCAAATTGCCCACCATCAGTGAAACGTGTTGAAGCATTGACATAAACTGCTGCTGAGTCCACTTGATTTGTAAAGCAGGCTGCAGATTCGGCATTTTCTGTCACAATGGCATCCGAATGATGGGTACTGTGGACTTCAATATGCGCAACCGCTTCTTCTAAACTGCTTACAACCTTAACAGCTAGGACATAGTCCAAAAACTCGGTATCAAAGTCTTGGGCCTCGGCTGCTCGACCTGAAACAAACTGACTTGCTGTGCTATCCAAACGGAATTGAATTGGTTCCAGTCCAGCTTCTTTTCGATCTGCAACCAGCACTTGCTCCAAGCGAGGAAGGAAGCTTGCTGCCTTGTCTTCATGAACCAGCAAGACCTCCATAGCATTGCAGACAGAAGGGCGACTGGTTTTAGCATTGTTGATGATGGCTAGAGCCTTGTCTTCATCGGCATCCTTGTCCACATAAACATGAACAATTCCAGTTCCCGTCTCAATAACAGGCACGATAGCATTTTCAACCACAGCATTGATCAAGCCAGCGCCTCCACGAGGTATGAGAAGGTCTAGATAGCCCTTGGCCTTCATCATATCATAGCTACTTTCACGACTGGTATCTTCCACCAGTTGAATCACATCTGGATGAATGGTCGTTGTCTCCAAGCCCTTCTTCAAAGCTGTGACAATAGCATGAGCAGTTTGGTAGGCATCCTTACCACTACGAAGAACGACCGCATTGCCACTTTTGAGAGCTAAAGCAGCCGCATCAGACATCACATTTGGACGACTTTCATAGATAATACCAATAACTCCCATGGCCACACGCTTCTTGGTAATAAGCAAACCATTTTCAAGCTGACTTGTCTCTAGGACTTCGCCAATAGGATCTGGTAAAGCAACCACTTCACGAATCCCAGTTACCATCGCTTCTATACGTCCCGCATCCAAATAAAGACGGTCTAGCATAACATCTGAGATTTTCCCCTTGGCCGCTGCCATATCGAGGGCATTTGCCACTAAAACCTCCTCAGTAGCTGCCAATAAATGATCAGCCATAGCTAGCAAGGCTTGGTTTTTTACTGCTTCGCTGGCAGTATTGATTGATTTCTTAACAGCCTGTACCTGTTCAAATTGTTCTTGTGTACTTACCATCGTTCACCTCTAAAATTCTGTAAAGAGTAGCTGGATTTCAGGAGTGATGGAAATCCAGTCATCACGGTGAATCAAGACTCCCTTAGCTTTTTGAGAACGGAGCATATCTTCTAGGGCTGAGACACCAAATTGGACACGTCCCTTTCCAAGAGATTGACCTGTTTCTTTATCTGCTACTGTTACAATATCGTGGTAAGAGAAGTTTCCTTCCACTTCTACCACACCCGATAAAAGGAGACTTTTCCCGTTTTTTGAAAGTGCCTCTGCAGCTCCACCATCTACCCAAATCGTTCCCTGACTTTGAGCATAGAAGGCTAGCCATTGTTTCTGGGTACGAAGTCCCTTCTCTTGCGCAACAAAGTAAGAACCATCCTTAGTCTCTTCAGCTGCCTCAATCAAGGCATCTGATTTCAAGGAAGAGCAGATATAGACTGGCACACCCGACTCCGTCGCAATCGTAGCCGCCTTGATTTTTGTCAGCATACCCCCAGTTCCATTTGAAGAACCTGCTCCACCAGCCATATCAATAATCTCATGATTGATGGTCTCAATTCTCTCCAAACGCTTAGCTGTTGGATCTGAGTTGGGATTTCCAGTATAGAGACCGTCCACATCGGTCAAGAGAACTAAAAGGTCTGCTTGAACCATCGCCGCTACCTGGGCACTCAGAGTGTCATTATCACCCACCTTGAGCTCATCAATAACGACACTGTCATTCTCGTTGATGATGGGGATTGCACCACGATGAAGCAATACAGACAATGCCTGATGGGCATTCTTATAGCGACGTTTATCTACAAAATCATCCTGTGTCAGCAAAATTTGTGCAGAAACGATTTGGCGCATGAGGAGGTTGGTTGTGTATTCCTCCAACAAAAGTCCCTGACCAACTGCAGCCGAAGCTTGTTTATCTGCAATCTTGGTCGGACGTTTTTTAAAACCCAAAGCTCCAAATCCAGCGGCTACTGCCCCAGATGACACTAAAATCAACTCATGCCCAGACTCATGCAGCATAGCCAATTGCTGGGTAATTGCCTTTACTTTGCTTCTTGATAAACTCCCGTCTTCATTTGTCAAGGAGGAGGTCCCCACCTTAAAGACGATTCGTTTGTACTTCATATTCTCACTCCGATTCTTCATATTTATCCATTATAACATGAATACTTTAAAATAGAAAAGACTTGAAATGAAAAAGGTTGAGACAAGGCATCTCAACTCTTTTATCTATTCTCATTTTTGCGCAATCTTTCCAGCGTTTCCTTAAAAATTTCTGGAATATCTGTTGTGAACTCCAAGGTTTCACCTATTCTCGGATGGGTAAAACCTAGAGTCTTAGCATGGAGAAATTGTCCATGTCCTTTCAGCGTTTTTCGAGGACCATAGACCTCATCACCAGCGACCGGATGGCCAATATAAGCCATATGAACACGAATTTGGTGGGTACGCCCTGTTTCCAGTTGCAACTCCACTAAAGTATAATCACCAAAACGTTCTAAGACGTGGAAACGCGTTACTGCAGGCTTCCCTTTAGCAGTTACAGCCTGTTTCTTACGGTCTTTTTCACTACGACCAATCGGCGCTTCAATCACACCACGATCATTGGGAAGATTGCCATGAACAATCGCCCAGTATTTGCGGAGAGACTTCTTATCCTTGAGTTCTTGGGCAAGTGCCAAGTGGGCCTCGTCATTCTTAGCAATCATAAGGAGACCAGATGTGTCCTTGTCAATGCGGTGAACGATACCTGGACGCAGAACCCCATTGATACCTGATAAGTCCTTGATATGGTACATGAGGGCATTGACCAAGGTTCCACTGGTATGGCCAGCGCTCGGATGAACAACCATCCCTTGAGGCTTGTTAACGACGGCTACGTCCTCATCTTGGTAGATGATTTCGAGTGGCAAATTCTCAGCTACATATTCTAAAACCTCTGGTTCTGGCACATGATAAGTGACCACATCGCCCTCTTGGACAGTGTATTTTGCTTTCTTGGCTTGCCCATTAACCAAAACTTGTCCAGCCTTGATTTGTTCATTCGCGAGACTACGTGACAATTCTGTCAGGTCCGACAGAGCCTTGTCTAGACGTTGCCCCCCAGTTTCAATTTTTATTTCCATTTACTTCCTCTTTAAGCATTGCAATCAATAAAACAATCACACCAACTGTCAAATAGCTGTCAGCAACATTGAAAATCGCAAAGTTGATAAAGTCTAAGTGAAACATATCCACCACAAAACCTTGACTCATTCTGTCGATAAAGTTGCCCAGACCTCCCGCTATTATCAGGGTCAGTCCAAAAACCATCCAGAGAGAATCCTCCATGTGTTTATGTAGATACCAAATGGCACCTACCATGACGACCAGTGTGATAACAGCAAATAACCACTGCTGATCTTGCAGCATAGAGAAGGCTGCTCCTCTATTTTGCAGATAGGTCAAGCTAACGAGATTGGGGATCCACGAACGCACTTCACCCAGTGGAATCTGCTGGACAACATAATTTTTGACCAACTGATCCAACCCAATCAAAAGCAGTACAATGACTGCTACTATTCCTCTTTTTTTCATGATTTCCTCTTCTGATCAAAATATTCTTGCATAACCTCAACGAAGAGTGTCCCAGCTTGACTAAGCTCAACTTCTTCCCGTTTGACATAAACCATGCGGTTATCTAAATTATCCTTGAGACGAATAACTGTGATTCCATTAACACTGTCACTATCTAAAAATCCAGATCCAGTCGCATAAGCATCCGTCCGCTCCAAAATACCATTCAAAGTAGCACGGTCGGTCACATTAAACATCTGGGAGCTCGCGCTGGTGTCGACAAAGTTCTCTGAATAATAAAGGTACTCATCCTTTTCCTGAGTAAAACGAACCGTTGGCAGATCCGCTAAATCCTCCATGACCAATTCTTCTTTGTCCGCCAAGGGATGACCTTCACGCAGATAGATATGGGTATGAAAAGGAATCAACTCAATGACTTCAAGACCTAACTTTTCAACCCGTTGCATAATTCCTTTTTGATTTTGATTGTTGAGGTAGATAATCCCAATCTCACTGTGTCCTTGGGCTACTTCGTCTAATATTTGAACTGTGGTAGACTCAAAAATACGAAAGTTCTTATAATCAGGATAACGCTCTGAAAAGGCCGTAATCGTTGGTGGCAAGAAGTCATAGTGCTGGCTGGCAATAGAAAATTCATCCTTTTCTTCCTCAGGATTAGCATACTGATTTTGAAAAACATCAAAGCCCTTGACCAATTCTTGCGCTTTCTCATAAAATTCCATACCGCGACGTGTCAAAAACGTTCCTGAACTCGTCCGACGGAAAATCTTAAAGCCTAACTCTTTTTCCAAATCGCGCACAGAAATAGACAGACTCGGCTGACTAACATACATCTTTTCAGCAGCTTCACGGAAAGTACCACTATTGGCAATGGCCACAACATAGCGTAATTGTTGAATATTCATCTTCTACCCCCAACTTCTCTATCTGTTCATTATACCATATTTTAGAAGTTTTCCACCGAGGAAAAATAATGCCACTCATAAATTTCATCTACACTAGTAACAAAGAATTATGGGTATCAAAACAAAAAAATAGGCTCTCCGAAAACTCGGAAAGCCTTATTTTATGCTACTTCTAGCTTCCTCGCCTTTACATTTCAAGGCTCGGGATAAAAAGGTTCACTGAACCTTTTTATTTTGCGATTGGATAAACAGAAACTTGTTTTTTATCGCGTCCTTTACGTTCAAAGCGTACTACGCCTTCAACTTTAGCGAACAAAGTATCGTCTCCACCACGTCCAACGTTTACACCTGGGTAGATGTGTGTACCACGTTGACGGTAAAGGATTGATCCACCTGTTACAGTTTGTCCATCAGCTGCTTTAGCTCCAAGACGTTTCGCTTGTGAATCACGTCCGTTTGATGTAGAACCTCCACCTTTTTTGTGGGCGAAAAGTTGCAAGTTGTTAAGAGTCATTTTTAACATAATGTTTTCCTCCGTGTTAGTTTTCTGTGATAACTCTGGTTTGGACGAACTCAGAAGAGTTCTCCGATAAGTTTGCCATACCTAAGAAAAATGATTCGAAGAATAACTGGGTCATTTCTCTCTGGTGCGAAGGAAGATCCGCTGGTATTTCAACCTTTAGATAGCCACCTTCATCTTCGTTTAATTCTAAGATTGGTTCGTAGCCTGCAAATTTCTCAATGGAATTGACAAAGTTAATGGCAAGCGTAGAAACCGATGCACACACGACATCTAAGCCGTATTCGCCACTTTCGGCGTGTCCAGTAATTTCCGCACTCCTCAGCTCGCCATCTTCGGCTCTCTCAAAGACTGCTTGTATCATGTGTTCTCCTTAAAATTAAGCGTTGATCGCGTTGATGACAACTTTTGTATATGGTTGACGGTGACCTTGTTTACGGTGGCTACCTTTTTTAGGTTTGTACTTGTAAGTAACAACTTTCTTTTGTTTTCCTTGTTTTTCAACAGTTCCAACTACAGTAGCTCCAGCAACAAGTGGAGTTCCGACAACAGTATTTTCACCACCAACAAGAACAACTTCGTTAAAAGTAACTTCTTGACCAGCTTCAACGTTCAATTTTTCAACGTAAACTGCTTGACCAACTTCAACTTTAACTTGTTTTCCGCCAGTTTTGATAATTGCGTATGTGCTCATTATGCACCTCCTATGATTTTTTGGGTTTCCCCGTATTTTGTGAAGACTCGCCTAGCATCGTGGGACGAACCACTTTTATCTCACAGAGTGAGCAACGATGTTCGTGCGGTTGCACAGGATTGTGCATAGTCAACTCTTCGATTATAGCATATCTTCTTTTTTCTTACAAGCAAAATCAATTAAAATTCAGTTTTTTCTCTCCTTTTTTTCTCCAAGAAGCAAAAAGCATACTGAAGTAAAAGATACTCATCATAAGAGGAACACCTAGAATTGTCTTCTCCTGATAGTAAATCGTCAAATAAGCTGAAAAAACAACTCCGAAGACAAAACTGCTAAGCAAGCTAACAAAAATCAAGCCCTCTCGTAGGAAAGGCGTATGCTTAGTCCGAAAATAATCTCCAAAAGCCAACATGGTTCGTTTGATATTCCCGGTCATAAAAGCATTATTATAGGCAATCCCTGATACTTCTCCAAAAGCAGTTGTCACCAGTCCCATACAGAAGGCCAATGGCGGTACGAGATAGATATTCTCTACAGTTTGCGGCACAAAGCCAATAATTAGGGACAAGACTGCAAGTGGAATTACGGACAAAATTGGCTTTTTAACAATTCTCAATTTTTCCTTATAGACAGTTAATAAAAGGACCCCCATCATAAAAGCTAGCAAGGTCATTACTTTGGCACTGGCATCTGACACATTGTGTTGAATGAGTCCTACTGATAGAAAAACCACATTTCCAGTCTGTCCTGCCACAAGGGTATTTCCTCGCACGATAAAGGTATAGGCATCTACATATCCTGCGCAAAAAGTCAAAAAAAGCGCTAGCCTCTTAGACTGACGTGATATTTTTCTTATTGGTAATAATCTCATTTTCTCCCCCTTTTCATTTTATCTACCTATCTAAATATTGTACCACTTTCTTTGAGAAAAGCGTAGTCCATTTGAAAATTTTTACCATCTGTTGGATAGTCCTTCTTTTCTATGTTATAATGAAGGAAGGATCTAAAATCGGAAAAGGAGTATCTATGCTTAAATTAGGTGTCATCGGAACAGGAGCTATCAGCCATCATTTCATAGAGGCAGCCCATGCCAGTGGTGAGTACCAGCTGGTCGCTGTCTACTCTAGAAAGATAGAGACAGCGGCAACCTTTGCTTCTCGCTATCAAGATATCCAGCTCTTTGATCAATTAGAAAACTTCTTTAAGTCTTCCTTTGATGTAGTTTATATCGCCAGTCCAAATTCCTTGCATTTTGTTCAAGCCAAGACTGCCTTGTCTTTTGGGAAACACGTCATTCTTGAAAAGCCAGCTGTCACTCAGCCACATGAATGGCTAGATTTGAGGCAAACAGCTGAGAAAAATCACTGTTTTATCTTTGAAGCAGCTCGTAATTACCACGAAGAAGCTTTTACCACTATCAAAAACTTTTTAGCAGACAAGCAAGTGCTGGGAGCAGATTTCAACTATGCCAAGTATTCTTCCAAGATGCCTGACTTGTTGGCTGGGCATACGCCCAATGTCTTTTCAGACCGTTTTGCTGGTGGAGCTCTTATGGACTTGGGGATCTATCCTATCTACGCTGCTATTCGTCTCTTTGGAAAGGCTCATGACGCGACCTACCAGGCTCAACAGCTTGACAATAGCATTGACCTAAATGGTGATGGTATCCTCTTCTACCCTGACTTTCAAGTTCATATCAAGGCAGGAAAAAACATCACTTCCAATCTTCCTTGCGAGATCTACACAGCAGATGGTACCTTGACACTCAACACGATTGAGCATGTACGCTCAGCTATTTTTACCGACCACCAAGGAAATCAAGTCCAGCTCCCTATCCAACAGGCTCCTCATACGATGGCTGAGGAAGCCGCTGCATTTGCACACATGATTCAGCAACCAGACCAGACACTTTACCAGAACTGGCTGGATGATGCAGGTTCTGTTCATGACCTATTATATACCATGCGCCAGACTGCTGGCATTAGATTTGAGGCAGAAAAATGAAAACCAAACTACCTACTGAATGGCAAGAACTAAGTGACCAACTTGGTTTCCAAGAATTCACCCCCATTCAAACTCAACTATTTGAGCCTATACTTGCTAGAGAAAACCTTCTGGGAGTGAGCCCAACAGGAACTGGTAAGACCCTCGCTTACCTCCTGCCAAGTCTTCTCAGACTACAAAAGAAAAAAGCCCAACAACTCTTGATTCTAGCACCGAATACAGAACTTGCTGGACAGATTTTTGATGTATGTAAAACGTGGTCAGAGGCTATCGGCTTGACTGCTCAGCTCTTCTTATCAGGTTCGAGTCAGAAACGCCAGATTGAACGCCTAAAAAAAGGACCAGAAATTCTGATTGGAACTCCTGGCCGTATCTTTGAGTTGATTAAATTGAAAAAAATCAAGATGATGAATGTGGAAACTGTCATTCTGGATGAATTTGACCAATTGCTCGATGATTCTCAGATTCACTTTGTAGAGAAAATTACCCACTACGCACCTCGTGACCACCAACTCATCTACATGAGTGCGACGACCAAGTTTGACCAAGAAAAGATTGCTCCAAACACGCGCACCATCGACCTTTCTGACCAAAAGTTAGACAACATCCAACACTTCTACATGCAGGTTGACCAACGTCACCGAGTGGATATGCTACGAAAACTAGCTCATGTTGAGGATTTCCGCGGTCTGATCTTCTTTAATGGCCTCTCAGACCTTGGAAGTGCTGAGGAAAAACTACAGTATCGGGATATCTTGGCTGTTTCCCTCGCTAGTGATGTCAATGTCAAGTTTAGAAAAGTTATCTTGGAAAAGTTTAAGGACAAGCAGCTAACCTTGCTCCTTGCAACAGACCTTCTGGCTCGTGGAATTGATATTGATAGCCTAGAATGCGTCGTAAACTTTGATATTCCTAGAGACATCGAAACTTACACCCACCGCGCTGGCCGTACAGGTCGCATGGGCAAAGAGGGCTACGTAATCACTCTCGTAACCCATCCTGAAGAACTTAAAAAACTCAAGAAATTCGCAAGTGTACGTGAAATTGTTCTAAAAAATCAAGAACTCTATATCAAATAAGGTTGGCATTTGCCAACCTTTTTCTTATCCCCAAGTAATTTCTAATTGATAGCTGGCAAAAAGATGTCCCTCTTGGTTTTGCAGTTGGTAGGCGAGCTCAATCTTTTGCCCATCCAGTTTGTAGTGATTCGTTTGAATGATAAACTCCTGCATCCCCATTGGAGTAGGAATATAGGCCAAACTATCACTATCTTTTAGAAAACGCATGATGGTTTTGGGACTCGAGAAACGGGTCATCACCAGTTCTTGATTATGAAACTTGAGAACTACTTTTTCCTTTTCCTCATTGTAGAAAAGCAGATAGCTATAATCTCCCTTTTCACGCACTTCCACGTTATAGAGCTGGTCTATGACTTCCAACTGTTCATCAAACTGAATCGTATTTCGCATCCGAATCTTCACATCAGGTCCTCTTTCTTGTCTCTTGTCCTACTATTTTACCAAAAACTCTAGCTTTTTGCTATAATGGTCATATGAACGAAAAAGTATTCCGTGACCCAGTTCACAACTACATCCATGTAAACAACCAGGTCATCTATGACTTGATCAATACAAAGGAATTTCAACGTCTACGCCGTATTAAGCAACTAGGAACTTCCAGTTATACCTTCCACGGTGGGGAGCACAGTCGCTTCTCCCATTGTCTCGGAGTGTATGAGATTGCACGACGTATCACGGAGATTTTTGAAGAAAAATATCCTGAAGAATGGGATCCTGCTGAGTCTCTCTTGACCATGACCGCTGCGCTCCTACATGACCTTGGACATGGGGCCTACTCCCATACTTTTGAGCATCTCTTTGATACAGATCATGAAGCCATTACCCAGGAAATCATCCAAAGTCCTGAGACAGAGATTCACAAAGTCCTGCTACAAGTGGCACCTGATTTCCCCAAAAAGGTGGCTAGCGTCATCGACCATACCTATCCTAACAAGCAGGTCGTACAGCTCATTTCTAGTCAGATTGATGCAGACCGCATGGACTATCTCTTGCGTGACTCCTATTTTACAGGAGCATCATATGGGGAATTTGACCTGACACGGATCCTTCGAGTGATTCGTCCTGTCGAAAATGGCATCGCCTTTCAGCGCAATGGCATGCACGCTATTGAAGACTATGTCCTCAGTCGCTACCAAATGTATATGCAGGTTTATTTCCACCCAGCAACTCGGGCCATGGAAGTCCTCCTACAGAATCTCCTCAAACGCGCCAAGGAACTCTATCCTGAAGATAAGGACTTCTTTGCACGCACTTCTCCTCATTTGCTACCTTTTTTTGAAAAGAAAGTTACTCTATCTGACTACCTGGCACTTGATGACGGTGTGATGAATACCTACTTCCAGCTCTGGATGACTAGTCCTGATAAGATACTAGCAGACCTGTCGCAACGCTTTGTCAACCGCAAGGTCTTTAAATCCATTACTTTTTCACAAGAAGACCAAGACCAACTCGCAACCATGAGACAACTGGTTGAAGAAATCGGTTTTGATCCAGACTACTATACTGCTATTCATAAGAACTTTGACCTCCCTTATGATATCTATCGTCCCGAATCTGAAAACCCGCGGACACAGATTGAGATTTTACAAAAAAATGGTGAACTGGCAGAACTCTCTAGCCTGTCTCCTATCGTCCAATCCCTTGCTGGCAGTCGCCACGGAGACAATCGTTTCTATTTTCCAAAAGAAATGTTGGACCAAAACAGTATCTTTGCAAGTATCACCCAGCAATTTTTACACTTGATTGAGAACGATCATTTTACCCCAAATAAGAAGGAATAGAGGAAATATATGAGTATTAAACTAATCGCCGTCGATATCGATGGTACCCTGGTTAACAGTAAAAAGGAAATCACTCCGGAAGTCTTTTCGGCCATCCAAGATGCCAAACAAGCTGGTGTCAAAGTCGTGATTGCAACGGGTCGTCCTATCGCAGGTGTTGCCAAATTGCTGGACGACTTGCAGTTGAGAGACGAGGGTGACTATGTGGTAACCTTCAACGGTGCCCTTGTCCAAGAAACTGCTACTGGCCATGAGATTATCAGCGAATCTTTAGCCTATGAGGATTATCTCGATATGGAATTTCTCAGTCGCAAGCTTGGTGTCCACATGCACGCCATTACCAAGGACGGTATCTATACTGCCAATCGCAATATCGGAAAATACACGGTGCACGAATCAACCCTCGTCAACATGCCCATTTTCTACCGTACTCCCGAAGAAATGGCTGACAAGGAAATCGTCAAGTGTATGTTTATCGATGAACCAGAAATCCTCGATGCTGCGATTGAAAAGATTCCAGCCGAATTTTACGAGCGCTACTCTATTAACAAATCAGCTCCCTTTTACCTCGAACTCCTTAAAAAGAATGTAGACAAGGGTTCAGCCATCACTCACCTAGCTGAAAAACTCGGATTGACCACAGATGAAACCATGGCGATTGGTGACGAGGAAAATGATCGTGCCATGCTGGAAGTCGTTGGTAATCCTGTTGTCATGGAAAATGGAAATCCAGAACTCAAAAAAATCGCCAAATACATCACTAAAACAAATGATGAATCCGGCGTTGCTCATGCTATTCGTACGTGGGTATTGTAAAGTATGATAAAATATGAAAACCGCTCAGCTGAGCGGTTTTTATCTATTTCATCTTAGAATTAGCAATAGTTTCAAAAAATAAATCAGTTTTCTTTGATAACTCGATTGAGTGATCTGTCCATCCCACCAGATTATCATCAAATGATTCTATCGCAAATAAAAGTAGATTTCTTGCAAGTTCTTGAGTAATTAAATCTTTTGGTGTCACAATATTGTTATTTTTTCTATCACAATAAATTGCTTTTTCTCTTAAATCTTTTAATTCACCAGAATAAATAAATTTAAAAATCTTCTCCAAATTTTCATTAGAAATTGAATTTTTAATCCTTTCGCCAATACAAATAGTGTGACTCGCACCTACAATTTGTTTAGACTTATGATCTCTTAATTTATCTTTTCTCATATAGGAATCTGAACCTTTAATAAATATTCCCATTTGAATTTTTCCAACCTCTTCCAACACACTAATAGCTAAAAAAGATGAGGAGGTATATGAATCATTTATATATAAAACATATGAATCCGAAATCAACTGAACAACATGATCTAAACATTTATTCAATTGTTCAGTTGAAGAAATATAAAAATTGCTAGATCCGTTTAAGATAGATTCTATCTTATCAAAATAACAATCTTTATCAACCATTATTACTCCAAATTTTATAATCCATGATATTTTGTTAAAGTACTTCTAGCAGTTGCTTATCGATTCTACATCGACACTTTATATAATTCTTGTAATTTAGGGGCGGATTTGGGGCGAAACACCTCAAACCCCTAGTAAAATCAATAATTTATATGCCCCCTGCAGGAATCGAACCTGCAACTACTCCTTAGGAGGGAGTTGTTATATCCATTGAACTAAGGGAGCTAGAGAAAAACCCTGCTGGGTAAGCAGAGTTTTTTAGTCGAATTAACGACGGATTTCTTTGATACGAGCTGCCTTACCTTGAAGTGCACGCAAGTAGTACAATTTCGCACGACGTACTTTACCGTAACGAACAACTTCGATCTTTTCAACACGTGGAGTGTGGATTGGGAAGATACGCTCAACACCTACACCGTTAGAGATTTTACGAACTGTGTAGTTTTCTGAGATGCCAGCACCTTTACGTGCAATAACAACACCTTCAAAAATCTGGATACGTTCACGGTTACCTTCGACAACTTTCGCGTGTACACGAACAGTGTCACCAGGACGGAATGATGGGATATCTGTACGAAGTTGACCTTCAGTCAAGCTTTGGATTAATGGATTCATTTTATTCTCCTATCTTTGTCAATCTTGAGGAACCTTCCTCAGCGGATAAACTGTATTTTTGTGCGTCCATTACACACAAGATACAGTTTACCAAATTTCCACCTAAAAGTAAAGAAATTTATAGCAGAATTCCTAAAAAAATCGCTAGAAAACCGCCTATGTAGGTTAAGAATAAATAGCTATAAAATACCTTCTTATTGCTTAACAGTCTTTGTAGCTCGTCATTCAAGGTTGAAAAGGTCGTCAACCCACCACAAAAACCTGTTGCTAGGGTGGCATAGACTTCCTTGGACTCCACATGATTGTAGAGTAAGCCAATCAAAAAACAACCTAGAAGATTGGCAATGAGAGTGCCCAGCGGCAATTTAGAAGCTTGATTGTAGCGGGAAAAAAAATAGCGCACTAGGGCTCCAAGCCCGCAGGCGATTGCAAGATAAACGATTACCATTTCTTCCTCCCTAGAACATAAGCCAAGAGCAGACCTCCACCAATGCTCAAAAATAAGTAGATGCCTAAACTAAGATAACGCCCGGTATCGAGCAATTTCACAGCATCAAGCATTAAGCTAGAAAAGGTTGTTAAACCTCCGCAAAAACCCGTCCCCAGCGCCAAAACCAAACCTTTACTGCTTTCCTTATAGACCAGATAGCCTTTCACCAGATAGACCAGGCAGAAAATGCCCAGATAGTTGACAAGGAGGGTACTCCAAGGAAAGTCTGGACTGGCTGGTAACCAAGTGGAAATGAGATAGCGGACAAGGCCTCCCACCATTGCAGCCAGAAAAATTCCTAGCGGATAGAATTGTTCTTTTTTCATTTGATGTTTTGATCCTGATAATCACGCGAACGTTTGAGAATGTCTGAAAAAGTCGCAACAATAGTCTCCTGATAGCGCTTATCTTCCACTCGATTTTTGACTTTTTCAAAAATGACTTCTTCTCGCTTACTATCTAAAATAGGTTTTCCTGAGGCTTTCTTATAGGCAACTACTCCCTCAACCAAATGCATCCGTTCTTCTAGGAGCTTGACGATTTGGTCGTCAATTTGATCAATTTCTTGGCGAATAATATCTAAATTCATACAGTCTCCTCCTTTATTTGAATTATTGTATCAAAAAGCCTCTAAATAGGCTAGTAAAATCCAAAAAAACTAATAAAAAACTGCACCGACTCCTTCCAGTCAGCGCAGTTTGATTCTTATCCTACTTTTGCAGCTAATTCTTCAGCGAATTGTTCCAAACGTTCGATGTCCTCATCTTCGGCAGACAGATCCACTTTAACACATTCTGAACCTTTTTCTGCTCCTGTCGCTACAAAAACGCGATCAAAATCATCAACAGCCTTACAGAATTCGTCGTAGAAGGTATCTCCTGAACCGACCACTCCGTAGATTTTGCCATTCAAGTTGAGATCAGCTAGGTCTTCGTAGAAGTCCATCATCTCATCTGGCAATTCTCCATCTCCGTAAGTGTAAGTCGCAACGATTGCGATATCCGCTTCCAAGAAGTCTGAAGCGTCAACAGTCGTACATTCATCAACATCGACATCCAAGCCCAAGTCACGCAATTTATCTGCTACAATATCTGCAATTTCTTCGGTATTACCGGTCATACTGGCAAATACAATTTTTGCTAATGCCATATCGTCCTCCTCAATTTATCTTTCTCCATTATATCATATCTTTTTCATTTTAAAAATAAAAATTCTTGTGCTACAATGAAATGAGAAAGAATTGAGGTTATTTATGGAAATTTGCCAGCAAATTTTAGAGAAAATCAAAGAATACGATACCATTATCATTCATCGTCATATGAAACCAGACCCTGATGCCTTAGGGAGTCAGGTAGGTTTAAAAGCTCTTCTTACACACCATTTTCCAGAAAAGACCATCAAAGCAGTCGGTTTTAACGAACCAACTCTAACCTGGATGGCGGAAATGGATACTGTCCAAGACAGTGACTACCACGAAGCTCTTGCTATTATTTGTGATACAGCAAATCGTCCTCGTATCGATGATAAACGCTATGAACAAGCTGCTTTCACCATCAAAATCGATCACCATCCAAATGATGATATCTATGGTGACCTATCTTGGGTGGATACAAGTTCAAGCAGTGCTAGTGAAATGATTGCTCTATTTGCTCAAGAAAATCAGCTGGCTTTGTCTAGCGAAGCGGCACGACTTCTCTATGCAGGAATTATCGGGGACACGGGACGCTTTCTCTACCCGTCAACTAGTGCTCGTACCTTTAGAATAGCTAGCCAGCTCCGAGAAATTGATTTTGACTTTGCTGGATTGTCTCGTCAAATGGATACCATGAGCTTCAAGATTGCAAAACTGCAAGGCTTTGTCTATGATCATTTGGAAGTTGATGAGAATGGAGCTGCACGCGTTCTGCTTACTCAAGACATCTTGGAAAAATATAAGGTTACGGATGCTGAAACGGCTGCGATTGTCGGAGCACCTGGTCGAATTGATACCGTTAAGGCTTGGGCTATCTTTGTTGAACAAGCTGATGGTCACTTCCGTGTGCGTATGCGCAGTAAAATTACCCCTATCAATGAAATTGCCAAAGAACATGACGGAGGTGGCCATCCTCTGGCAAGTGGAGCCAATTCTTATAGTCTAGAAGAAAACGAAATTATCTATCAAAAGTTAAAAAACTTGCTTAAAAACTGATAAAAGACTTGCCAAACTTATCAGAATCTGATAGACTAGTATGGTAACAATCTATGGCTCGCAAAGAGACCATGGCAGAAAGGAAATATTGCAAAATGAAAAAAGATATCCATCCAGAATATCGCCCAGTTGTCTTCATGGACACAACTACTGGTTACAAATTCCTTAGCGGTTCAACAAAAAGCTCTAACGAAACTGTTGAGTTCGAAGGCGAAACTTACCCATTGATCCGTGTGGAAATTTCATCAGACTCACACCCATTCTACACTGGACGTCAAAAGTTCACTCAAGCAGATGGACGCGTGGATCGTTTCAACAAAAAATACGGTCTCAAATAATGATAAAAAAGAACAGTTACCACTGTTCTTTTTTTGTACTTGTTTTTATGAACCAATCACTACTACTTTCTATTTGTCAACCTTCACGCTGACACTATAAGTGATTTCAAACGAGTTTAAAAAATATCGAAAAGAAGCTTGATATTGAGAATGGTCAAGATGATTGAAACTGCGTAACCTAGGATTGTATTCCACTTGGCATTGGTAAATTCTCCCATCAGTGACTTCTTAGAGGTCAGATAAATCAAGGGAAAAATTGAAAACGGAAGAGCGATTGAAAGAAAGACCTGTGAATAGACCAATAACTGATCCAAGGTTTTTTCTTGATGTCCAAACAAGACGGCGACTATAATCACAGGGATCAAGGCAAAAATACGTGTACCGATACGGATAATCCACTGAGGTAATCTTAGATGTAAGAAACCTTCCATGACAATCTGTCCTGTCAAAGTGCCTGTAATGGTCGAATTTTGACCACTTGCTAGGAGGGCAAGGGCAAATAAAGTTGACAGAGTTGAACTAGCTATAGCTCCTGCTATCTTCGAATCCTGTAAAGCATTGTACATTTGAGAGAAAGCTGAAATTTCAGATGCATGACCAAAAAAGAGAGATGCCCCTAAAATAAGAAGCAAGGAATTGACAATAAAGGCTAGAGACAACTGAAGATTTGAATCCCAGGTCATAAAACGCACGGCTTTTCGAACATCCTTCTTATCTTTGTGATTGATTTTCCTTGTTTGGGATAGGGATGAATGAAGATAGAGATTATGGGGCATGACTGTCGCCCCCACAATTCCTAGAGCCAAGGTCAATTGGCTTTCATGACCTGGTAATGGTGTTTCAAATAATGTTGGAGTCGGTAAATAACCACCAAAGATACCCTGAATACTTGGATTGGATAAAGCCACCAGATAGGTAAAGATGGCTAATATGGTTAAAATAAGGGTCGTAACAATGGCTTCAATTTTTTTGAAGCCAAATTTCATCAACAACAACAAAAGAAATACGTCTAAAACGGTTAAGAGGATAGCGACCATAATTGGTATTTTAAATAAAAGATTTAAGGCAATCGCTGAGCCTAGAACCTCGGCTAAGTCGGTCGCCATTAAAGCTAATTCTAAAATCACCCATAAACTATAACGAAGCCACTTGGGAGCATGATGAGCTGTTGCCTGTGCTAGGTCCATCTTAGTTACGATACCTAGCTTTCCAGCCATCTGTTGTAGCTGCATGGCGATGATGGATGAAATTAAAATGACGAATAAGAGACTATACTTGTAAGAAGCACCACCAACCACACTAGTAATCCAGTTTCCAGGATCCATATAACCAACTGCTACAAGAGCGCCAGGTCCTAAAAATGCTTTTAGATTTTGCCAAAAATGGTTGTTATTTGGAGTATCGATAGATTGATTAATCTCAGAGAGTGACACTTTTTTATGAGAAGACATAGATACTTACCTCTTTCTAAACCTACTTTTTCATTATTTTCTATTAGAGAAAAATAAGATTGACTTTAAACTATTAAAACAATGAAAACTATATGAAAAACATTTAGTTTTTTCATTATTTTTCTTAAGGCACCTTAATATTTTTCTTAAGGCACCTTAATTATAACACAAAAAATGAAAACTATATGAAAAACATTTAGTTTTTTCATTATTTTTCTTAAGGCACCTTAATTATAAAAAATATGATAAAAACTTAAGAAAATTCAACAAAATTTTAGGGAAAGTCAGAATAAGTCTACTCATTAACGATAATGATAAATCTATTGATAAACTTTGACATTTAATAGTGAACTGTAACTATTATTTCTAACTCGATTTCTCTATAAAAGAGGAAAAACCAGCGTCTTTTGACGCTGGATAAAAGCTACTTAGATCATTTAACAAGAAACTAAATTGCTTCTGTGACAAAACTACGGCTTTCTAGCACCTTGAGCATGGCATTAGCTGTATCTAGGGCTGTAAAGAGTGGCACACCGTGTTCAATAGCTGAACGGCGAATTTGCTCACCATCTTCATCAGCAGTTCGTTTGGTTCCGACAGTGTTGATGATTGCTTGGATTTTTCCTTTGCGGACAAAACTTGGGATATCCTTCTCATCATCACCGATCTTACCAACAGGTTGAGCATGCAGTCCATGACTAGCAAAGAAGGCTGCTGTCCCTTCTGTCGCGAGGATACCGTAACCGATATTTTGGAAACGACGAGCCAAGTCCAAGGCTTCATCTTTGGCATCATCAGCGATGGTAAAGACCACATTTCCAAAAGTTGGCAAGTGCAGGTAAGAAGCTTCAAAGGCCTTGTACAAAGCTTTTTCAAGAGTAGTATCAGAACCCATAACTTCCCCTGTTGACTTCATTTCAGGACCGAGCAAGCTGTCTACCTTAGCTAGTTTCGTAAAGGAGAAGACAGGCGCCTTGATATGAACGCGAGTGCTTTCTGGATAAAGTCCATCTTGGTAGCCAAGTTCTTCAAGACTTTGACCAAGAATGAGCTTAGTTGCTACTTGAGCCATAGGGATATTGGTCACTTTAGAAAGAAATGGAACCGTACGGCTGGCACGTGGATTGACCTCAATAACGTAGACTTTTTCATCCTTGATAACAAACTGGATGTTCATCATTCCAAGGCAGTTAAGACCGATTGCTAGGCGTTTTGTGTAGTCTGCGATTGTTTCTTGAACCTTCTGAGACAAAGTTTGTGGTGGGTAAACGGCCATTGAGTCACCTGAGTGGACACCGGCACGTTCGATATGCTCCATAATACCAGGGATGAGGACATTTTCACCGTCTGAAATGGCATCAACTTCGCACTCTTGCCCAACAATATAAGAGTCAACAAGAACTGGGTGATCTGGACTAGCTTTAACCGCTGTACGCATATAAGAACGAAGATCTTCTTCGTTTTCAACAATTTCCATGGCACGACCACCAAGTACATAAGATGGGCGAACGAGGACAGGGAAACCAATCTTGCGAGCTGCAAGAACTGCTGCTTCTTCATTTGTAGCCGTTTGTCCTGGTGGCTGTGGAATATCCAAATCTTTAAGAGCTTGCTCGAAGAGGTCGCGGTCTTCGGCACGGTCTAGGTCAGTAACCTGTGTACCAAGGATGGTCACACCTGCTTTTGCCAATGGCTCCGCAAGGTTGATGGCTGTTTGACCACCGAACTGAACGATAACGCCCTTTGGTTGCTCCAAGTCGATGACATTCATAACATCTTCGAATGTCAATGGCTCAAAGTAAAGCTTGTCTGATACAGAGAAGTCTGTTGAAACGGTCTCTGGGTTTGAGTTCATGATGATGGCTTCATAGCCAGCAGCCTGAATAGCCTTGACTGAATGAACAGTTGCGTAGTCAAACTCAACTCCTTGCCCGATACGGATTGGACCAGAACCTAGGACTAGTACAGATTCCTTGTCAGACTTGATAGACTCATTTTCCCATCCATAGGTTGAATAGAAATATGGGGTTTCAGAGTCGAACTCTGCCGCACAAGTATCGACCATCTTGTAGACAGGGACAATCTTGTTTTCCAAGCGGAGTTGACGAACTTGCTCAGCCGTTGTTTTCCAGAGTTCAGCAATCTTACGGTCTGAGAAGCCATTTAGTTTAGCTGTTTTCAAAACTTCTAGCTCTTGTGGATGAGAACCCAATTCTTGCTCGATTTCAAAGATATGCAAGAGTTTATCAAGATAGAAGATATCAATCTTGGTCAATTCAGCAATTTCTTCTGGTGTGTAGCCACGGCGAATGGCTTCTGAAACGTAGAAGAGACGATCATCTTGGGCTTTGACAACCTTTTCAATCAAAGCATCATCTGAAACGGTTGCAAGTTCAGGCATTTCATTGTGGTGAACCCCAATTTCAAGGGAACGACAGGCTTTAAGAAGTGACTCTTCGATGTTACGACCGATAGCCATGACTTCACCAGTTGCCTTCATCTGGGTACCAAGACGACGTTCCCCTTTTTCAAATTTGTCAAATGGGAAACGTGGAATCTTAGCAACGACGTAGTCAAGGGCTGGTTCAAACATAGCATAGGTTGAACCTGTAACTGGGTTGATGACCTCATCCAAGGTCAAACCGACGGCAATCTTAGCTGCCAATTTGGCAATTGGGTAACCAGTTGCCTTAGAAGCAAGCGCTGACGAACGCGATACACGAGGGTTTACTTCGATAACATAGTACTTGAAGCTATGCGGATCAAGGGCCAGCTGAACGTTACACCCACCTTCAATCTTGAGGGCACGAATGATGCTCAAGCTGGCATCACGAAGCATTTGGTTTTCATAGTCTGACATGGTTTGCGCAGGGGCAAATACAATGGAATCCCCTGTGTGAATCCCTACTGGGTCAAAGTTTTCCATGTTACAAACAACGAGGGCATTGTCAGCCGAGTCGCGCATAACTTCGTATTCGATTTCCTTGAAACCTGCGATTGAACGTTCAATCAAACATTGGGTAACAGGTGACAATTTCAACCCATTTTCAGCGATTTCACGTAGTTCTTCCTCGTTGGCACACATACCACCACCAGTACCACCTAGGGTAAAGGCTGGACGGACAATGACTGGGTATCCAATTGTCGCTGCAAAGGCAACTGCTTCTTCTACTGTGTTGACAATTTCAGATTCAGGGATGGGTTGCTCAAGCTCTTCCATCAATTGTTTAAAGAGGTCACGGTCCTCAGCTTGGTCGATGGCCGATAATTTAGTACCCAGAAGTTCGACACCAAGCTCATCTAGAATACCGTTTTTAGATAATTCCATGGCCATATTGAGCCCTGTTTGACCACCAAGAGTTGGAAGCAAAGCATCTGGGCGTTCCTTACGGAGAATACGTGTCACAAACTCCAGTGTAATCGGTTCGATGTAGACCTTGTCCGCAATCTCCTTGTCCGTCATGATGGTTGCAGGGTTTGAGTTTACCAAGACAACTTCATAACCTTCTTCTTTCAAAGACAAGCAGGCCTGGGTCCCAGCGTAGTCAAACTCAGCAGCCTGACCAATAATAATCGGACCAGAACCAATCACCATAATTTTTTGAATATCAGTACGTTTAGGCATAGTTTATGATACAAAGCCCGTAAAGAACACAGGGAAAATAGGAAACTCGGTGCAGACGCCTTTAGCGTCAAAACGACGTTTATCTTTTTCACACAGTTCTTAGGGCGTGTTCACTTCCGCGAACAATGTATCTTCTCCTTTCTATTCGGCAACTCTCTGGTTGCCATTAAATAAGTTCTCCGACGATTTTTTAGAGAAACGATATTTTTCGATAAAAAATCTAGTGCAGGGAGTTTTTAGTTCGCCCAATAGCGACTAAAAGAAACGACCTGCCTTTCTATTCGTCGCCTCACAGGGTGACATTAAATAAGATACAAAGGACGATAAGAAAGCGACTGAATTTTAGGAAACCAAGGATAGAAATTCTTCCTTGGTTTATCTAAATTCCGAGCTTTCCGTCCGTGTTCAATTCCATAAATTCTCCGACAAGTCTTACTCGTTCTTAGTTTGATTGTTTAAAGGCTTCCATCATCTCGATAAATTCGTCAAATAGGTAGCTTGCGTCGTGTGGACCAGGAGCTGCGTCTGGGTGGAATTGTACAGAAAAACCTGGTTGGTATCTGTGGCGAACTCCTTCAACTGATTTATCATTGATTTCTTCGTGGGTAATGATCAAATGATCTGGCAAGTCCTCACGGCTAACTGCATAACCGTGGTTCTGGCTGGTGAAGTCTATACGGCCTGTAGCAATCTCACGTACCGCGTGGTTAAATCCGCGGTGACCAAATTTCATCTTGTATGTCTTAGCCCCATTTGCCATAGCAAAAAGTTGGTGTCCCATACAAATTCCGAAAATTGGAATTTTCCCTTGCACACCACGAATCATGTCCAGTGCTTCTGGAACATCTTCTGGGTTACCTGGACCATTTGACAACATAACTCCGTCAGGATTGAGGTGGAGAATTTCTTCCGCCGTTGTTGAATACGGAACGACGGTCACATTACAGTTGCGTTTGGAAAGTTCACGTAGGATTGAGTGCTTAAGACCAAAATCCACTAGCACCACGCTCAAACCAACTCCAGGAGCTGGATATGATGTTTTAGTAGAAACCTGCTTGATATTGTCTGTCGGCAGGACTGTTGCTTGAAGCTGGTCAGTCACATGGTCCATACTGTCTCCAACATGAGTCAAGGTTGCACGCATAGTACCGTGCTTACGAATAATCTTGGTAAGTGCACGCGTATCAATTCCTGAAATCCCTGGAATTTTCTTGGCTTTCAAAAATTCATCCAAGGTCATTTGGTTGCGCCAGTTGCTAGCTCGACGTGCTTCTTCAAAAACGACAACTCCCTTACAAGTCGGAATAATGGATTCGTAATCATCACGATTAATTCCATAATTTCCCACCAAAGGATAAGTAAAGGTCAAGATTTGTCCATTATAAGACTGGTCTGTAATGGACTCTTGGTAGCCGGTCATACCTGTGTTAAAGACGATTTCGCCTGTTACATCAATATCTGCTCCGAAGGCCTTGCCTTCAAAAACTGTGCCATCTTCTAATACTAGAAGTCTTTTTGTCATATTTTCACCTCTCGTGGACGCTCACTGGCGTCTTTTAACGTCCTGTGTTTTAGTTGGCGTTTCTACTCGCCAATACGGATTCTAAGATTGCCATTCGAACAAAGACACCGTTGGTCATTTGTTGGACAATGCGTGATTTTGGCGCTTCAACCAAGTGGTCTGCAATTTCCACATCGCGATTCACTGGAGCAGGATGCATAATAATGGCTTCTTCTTTTAAGCGATTATAGCGTTCTTGGTTCAAACCGTGTTGAGCATGGTAGTCTTCTTTTGAAAAGACTGCTCCACTATCATGGCGTTCATGTTGAACGCGGAGCAACATCAAAACATCCACCTGATCAACAATCTCATCAATAGTTACAAACTGTCCATAGTCCGCAAACTCTTGACTTCTCCATTCCTCAGGTCCTGCAAAGAAAAGTTCAGCTCCCAAGCGTTTCAAAATTTGCATATTGGATTTGGCAACACGTGAATGATCCAAGTCACCTGCAATAGCAACCTTGAGACCCTCAAAGTGACCAAATTCCTCATAAATGGTCATCAAATCAAGCAGGCTCTGACTAGGGTGTTGACCTGAACCATCTCCACCATTGATAATGGAAGTCGTAATCGATGGACTCGCAATCAGTTCTTTATAATAATCGACCTCTGGGTGGCGAATCACGCAGACATCTACACCAAGCGCAGACAAGGTTAGGATTGTGTCATACAGTGTCTCACCCTTGTTTACTGAGCTGGTCTTCACATCAAAGTCCAGTCGCTCCAGCCCTAGCTTAATCTCTGCCACTTCAAAAGATTTATGCGTCCGTGTAGAATCTTCAAAGAAAAGATTGGAAACAATCGGATGGTCTTCATAAGGAAGCTGGGCTCCGTTTTTAAACTCAATCCCTCGTTTGATCAATTTCATCACTTGATCAACAGTGAGGTCTTCCATGGAAACCACATGGTTCAATGCTTGTTGATTTTCTGACATGGCTACTCCTTCAGCTTTCTAAGCTTCTTCAGTAATCAGAACTCTGTCTTGGCCATCAAGTTCTGTCATCTCTACGATGATTTCTTCAGAACGACTGGTTGGGATATTTTTCCCAACGTAATCTGGACGGATAGGCAATTCTCTATGTCCACGATCTACTAGCACCGCAAGACTCACGCGCGCAGGACGACCATGTCCGACAATGTTATCGATAGCAGCACGGATTGTACGACCTGTATAAAGCACATCATCCACCAAGATAACTTCACGGTCTGTCACATCAACAGAAATCAAAGAAGTATCTTCTCCGCTTTTAACATCATCACGGAAAGGTTTGGTGTCCAATTCCACAACAGGAACAGTGATATTTTCCAACTGCTCCAAGCGTTCTTTGATACGATGAGCGATGAAAACACCTCGCGTTTTTATCCCAGCTAGGATAATTTTATTCAAATCTTTATTGCGCTCAATAATCTCATAAGTAATTCGCGTAATCGCTCGTTTGACAGTCAATTCATCTACAACTTCTTTTGTCTTCATGACAAACCTCCAAAAAGAAAAGTCTCCTTCTACAAGGAGACTTGAAATGTATAGCCAAGCGAGCCCTACTGTAAACAGTATAGACTTCACCCTTCTACTTTATCGCGCTCCTTGCCTGCCTCACGGGACAGGTTTAAAGGACTATTTAGTTATCATTTACTATAGCACAAAGCACCCTTAAAATCAAGCAAAAACTTTTTCAGAGTCCCCTTAAACATTACTAAAATCATATAATTGGGGATAGTGGGCACATTCTGGATTTTTGGGATGGCAGATAGCTCGTCCAAAGTAAATCATGGCCTGGTGGGCTGCTAACCATTCTTCTGGTGGCAGAACGTCCATGACACGTTTTTCTACTTCAAGTGGCGTAGCTGATTTTTTAACGATATCGTGATGCTTACAGATACGCTCCACATGAGTGTCCACTGCAAAAGCTGGAATTCCAAAGCCCACGCTCATGACGACATTTGCTGTTTTGCGACCAACACCAGCTAGACTTTCTAATTCCTCTCGAGTCTGAGGCACTTGACCGTCAAAATCGTCTAGTAACTGTTGGGCACATTTTTTAAGGAATTTAGCCTTATTTCGATACAGTCCCAGGCGAGAAATGTGTGAAGCAATTTCACTCTCTGTCGCTACAGACATGGCTTGTGGCGTTGGAAAGGCCGCAAAGAGACCTGGTGTGGCCTTATTTACCGCTGCATCTGTGGTCTGGGCTGACAGCATCACTGCAACCAAGAGTTCAAAATGATTGCGAAAATCTAGACTTGGTTTCGCATCTGGGAAAAGGGCAATGATTTCCTCTATGACATGACGGGCACGTTTCTTGGATAAAACCATCTACTCGTCTCCATTAAATAGTCCTTGTAAACCTGCAAAAGGACTGTTTTCTTCTTTCTTGACTGCTTGTTGGGCTTGGTATTCTTCCTCAGTCATGATTTGCCAGTCATTTCCTGACACAAATCCTTGGCCCGCCTCTTCTTCTGCCGTCAAGACCTTGATTGGGATATTGAGCAAGATATTATCTGCTACGCTCTCAGCAAGGTCGATTTCCCCATTTTCGATAGGCAAGACCAAGTCATCATCTAGAACTTCCTGGTCTAGTTGATTGGTTGCTCCTTCCATGAAAACCTCTGTCACTGGATAAGACTCTGCCAACTCAACTGGCTCCATACTGCGGCTGGAAGCAAGAACAATGGTATATGACAACTGATAGTCTAAAAAATACAGACGGTCTTCATACTGCACCTTCCCCACTGCAAGGATATCTTTGACATCTAAAATCTCTTGATTTCGTTTACGCAAGTCTGCTGCCAGGTCTAAAGCTTGTTCAAAGTGTAGACCTTCAGGCTGCTTACGAATTTCTTGAATATTTAACTTCATATTTCCTCCATAAAGATGTACTCACTTGATTATACCATGAAAAGGCTATAAATCAGCTTTCCAAACTTTGATATTAAAACCTCATTTTTTAACATATTTACTATGACATATTTCCTATTTAGTGCTATACTATAGGCAAGAATACACCAGAGCAGGGAGGATGCTCATATGGAAGACAAAGCACTCATCACTGAAGCTTACCAACTACTTTCCGAGTTAAATAAAAGCTACCAAAGCTGTAAACAAGGTACAACCGATGATTTCCGTCTACAAGAACTGCTAAATACTACTCTGCAAGAGCTTAAAAAAGCAGAAAAGTTGGATAATAGTATCTTAATCGACCTTGAGAAATTTTACCAACGTACCAGTCTATTGATTGGACTTGGTAGTCTAAAACTAAACGATCAAGCACGCACCGCTTGGCGCAACTATGACAAGTTCCATTACCAGCATGTCAAACACGTACTGACTCTCTATGGACCTGTTTTCGGATTCTGATACTTTTCGAAAATCTCTTCAAACCACGTCAGCTTCCCCTTGCCGTTGGTATGGGTTACTGACTTCGTCAGCTCTATCTGCAACCTCAAAGCTGTGCTTTGAGCAGTCTTCGGATCGCTTCCTAGTTTGCCCTTTGATTTTCATTGAGTATAAAAACTAGAATTTCCTGTTTTCTATTGACAAAATTTCCTCAAAAGTATAGGATAGAGGTACTAATACTCGGAGGTAAGGGAGACATGAACAACTAAGTCTATCAAATAAAGAACCTTTATTTAGTAGATCTTGTTTTTGTCTCTTTTTGCATGCTCTTTTTATACTAGATTTTCTAGTATCTTGTCCCCATTGAAAATCAAAAAAACTAGAAAGCTAACCGTCTGCTCCTTTTAGGTTGGGGTAGGCAGCTCCAAGCTAGTTTGACGACCTTTTCAACGAGGATAATAGAGTTTTTAACAGTGACTTTGGGCTCTACTAGATAAAGTAGAGCTTTTTGTTATGCACTATCGACATTCTAGAAAGGGCAACAATATGATAAAAATCAATCATCTAACCATCACGCAAAACAAAGATCTACGAGATCTTGTATCTGACCTAACCATGACTATCCAAGACGGGGAAAAGGTTGCTATTATTGGTGAAGAAGGAAATGGCAAATCGACTTTACTACGAGCTTTAATGGGGGAAGCATTACCTGATTTTACTATCAAGGGCGACATTCAGTCTGACCTTCAATCACTGGCCTACATTCCTCAAAAACTAGCTGAGGACCTGAAAAAGAAAACTCTACATGACTACTTCTTTTTGGATTCTGCTGATTTAGACTACAGTATTCTTTATCGTTTGGCGGAGGAGTTGCACTTTGATAGCGACCGTTTTGCTAGCGATCAAGAAATTGGCAGTCTATCAGGGGGCGAGGCTTTGAAAATTCAGCTCATACATGAATTAGCCAAACCCTTTGAGATTCTATTTTTAGATGAACCTTCAAATGACCTAGACCTTGAGACGGTTGATTGGCTAAAAAGTCAGATTCAAAAAACCAGGCAAACTGTTATTTTCATCTCCCATGATGAAGACTTTCTTTCTCAAACGGCAGATACTATTGTCCACTTGCGACTGGTCAAGCATCGAAAAGAAGCGGAAACGCTAGTCGAGCATTTAGACTACGATAGCTATAGTGACCAGAGAAAGGTTAGTTTTGCCAAACAAAGTCAGCAAGCTGCTAACGACCAGAGAGCTTATGACAAAACCATGGAAAAGCATCGTCGCGTCAAGCAAAATGTAGAAACTGCCTTGCGTAACACTAAAAACGATGTTGCTGGGCGCTTACTGGCTAAAAAGATGAAAAATATACTCTCTCAAGAAAAACGCTTTGAAAAGGAAGTCCAGTCCATGACCCAAAAGCCACTTGACGAGGAACAAATCCAACTTTTCTTTTCAGACATCCAACCATTACCGGCTTCTAAAGTCTTAGTCCAACTGGAGAAGGATAGTTTGTCCATTGACGAGCGCATTTTAGCTCAGGAGTTACGACTAACGATCCGTGGCCAAGATAAAATCGGTATCATCGGGCCAAATGGTGTTGGGAAATCAACTCTGTTAGCCAAGTTACAACAACTGCTCAGCGCCAAAAGAGAGATTTCGCTTGGTTTTATGCCACAAGATTACCATAAAAAACTGCAATTGGATCTATCTCCAGTAGCCTATCTCAGCAAAACTGGGGAAAAAGAGGAACTACAGAAAATCCAATCCCACCTAGCCAGTCTCAATTTCAGCTATCCAGAGATGCAGCACCAAATTCGCTCCCTATCTGGCGGTCAACAGGGTAAACTTCTACTTTTGGATTTAGTGTTGCGAAAACCAAACTTTCTACTTCTGGATGAGCCTACACGTAATTTTTCTCCCACTTCTCAACCCGAAATCAGAAAACTCTTTGCCTCCTATCCAGGCGGTCTAATCACTGTTTCGCATGACAGACGCTTCTTAAAAGAGGTCTGTACGAGTATCTATCGTTTGACAGAGGAAGGTTTGGAAGTCGTTGATTTACAAGATTTATAAATGTTGAACATAGCAAAAATCCAGAGACGAGCTCTGGATTCTTTTTACATGTGTTTCAAGCGTTCGATTCGTTCTGATATAGGTGGGTGGGTGTAAAATAGTTTTTGGAGTCCACCACCTTTCTTGGGATCATTGATGTACAGAGCGCTGCTGGCATCATCGACATGGTGATGCATTGGCTCGCTATTATCCAACTTGCGCAAGGCATTGATCATCCCTTGAGGATTGCGAGTCAGCTCCACACTGGATGCATCCGCCAGAAATTCCCTCTGACGGGAAATTGCAAGTTGCACCAAAGTTGCCGCGAGAGGTGCTAGAACAATGGCTAAGAGAGAGATAACAAGCATGATAATCTCCAAACCATTTCCATCGCGATCATTATCACTCCGTCTGCGACCTGCGCCACCCCACCACATCATCCGTCCTGCCATACTAGACAGAAGGGTAATAGCACTGGCAAGGGCAACAGCAATGGTCGAAATGCGGATATCGTAGTTTCGGATATGACTGACCTCATGCCCCATAACAGCTTCCAGTTCCTCGCGATTCATGATAGCCAGAAGACCCGAAGTAGCTGCGACAGCTGCATTCTGCGGATTCGAACCTGTTGCAAAGGCATTTAAAGAAGAATCCTCAATGATGAAAACACGCGGCATAGGAATCTGAGCGACCATGGCCATATCTTCCACTACATGGTAGAGGTCTGGTGCTGTTTGCTCATCAACCTCACGCGCCCCATTCATAGACATGACAATCTCTGTCGATTGAAAGATCATGGTCAGAGCGTAGATAAGACCGATAATCAAGGCAATAATCATACCCCCAAGACCTGAGCGCATGAAGAGATAGCCAACCGCATAACCAACCAAGGCCAAGAGTAGGAAGAAAACCAGCAACAAAATCCAAGTTTTTCGTTTATTGCTCGCAATTTGATCAAACAACATCTTAGTCACCTAAACCGCTAAAGTCAACTTTAGGAACTGCCTTTTCCTCTTCAGGTGTTTGAAGGAAGTCTGCAGCTTTAAAGCCAAATAGTCCTGCGATGATATTACTTGGGAAGCTTTCAAGTTTTACATTGTAGTTGCTGACAACACTGTTGTAGAGTTGGCGAGAGTAAGAAATTTTATTTTCTGTATTGGTCAACTCTTCTTGCAATTTGATAAAGTTAGCACTAGCTTTCAATTCTGGGTAATTCTCTGCTACTGCAAAGATACCAGAAATCTGGCGGGTAAGGGCATCACTGGCCTTCATAGCTTCTGCTGGTGAAGTTGCTGCAGCTACTTGTCTACGAAGTTCTGTTACTTTTTCCAAGGTAGAACCTTCATATTTGGCATAGCCTTTGACTGTTTCAATCAAGTTTGGGAGGAGATCATTACGACGCTTCAACTGAACATCGATCTGGCTCCAAGCCTCCTTGGTCTGCATACGATTTTTAACCAAACCGTTATAGCTAACAATCACAAAAATAACAATCAGAGCCAAAACTCCAAGAATAATCCAAGTCATAATCTTATTCCTTTCTGCTTTTAGATTACTACCAGTATATCAAAATTTTAACGAATATGGTAAAATAAGATGATACTAGAGAAGGAAACGACTATGAAACCAGAAACATTTTACGACTTGCTAGCGGAGCAAAACCTTTCACTTTCAGACCAGCAAAAAGAACAATTTGAACGGTATTTTGAACTCTTGGTCGAGTGGAATGAAAAGATTAACCTGACCGCTATTACAGACAAAGAAGAAGTTTATCTTAAACATTTTTATGATTCGATTGCACCCATCCTTCAAGGTTTGATTCCTAATGAAACTATCAAACTTCTTGATATCGGGGCTGGGGCAGGATTTCCTAGTCTACCCATGAAAATCCTCTATCCTCAGTTAGATGTGACCATCATTGATTCGCTCAATAAGCGCATCAACTTCCTTCAGCTTTTGGCTCAAGAGTTGGATTTGGATGGTGTTCACTTCTACCATGGACGAGCAGAAGACTTTGCTCAAGACAAGAACTTCCGTGCCCAGTTTGATGTGGTGACGGCTCGTGCGGTTGCCCGTATGCAGATCTTGTCTGAATTGACCATTCCCTATCTTAAAGTCGGCGGAAAACTCTTGGCACTCAAGGCCAGCAATGCTCCTGAGGAATTATCTGAAGCCAAGAATGCTCTCAATCTCCTTTTTAGCAAGTTAGAGGACAACTTCAGCTATGCCCTGCCAAATGGAGATCCGCGCTACATCACTGTGGTCGAAAAGAAAAAGGAGACGCCTAACAAGTACCCAAGAAAGGCAGGCATGCCAAACAAACGCCCACTTTAATTTTTTTAGTAAAAAAATGATTTACAAAACGGACCTCGCTCTCCTATTTCTGGGCTCGAAAAAAAATGATTTACAAAATCATTCCTCGCTTTCGCATTTCTCGGCTCGGGAAAAATTCGTTTACAAAACGAATTTTTTCTGCTATACTATCCTAAGCAAAGGTTTTTAATGTCATCCTGTGAGGTGACGAAGGCGCAGATTTATATAAATTTTTAAAAGATAGCTATTTTTTAAAAAGTCTTACTCTGAGGGCCTATTGCTGCAAAATAATGGGCTCTTTTTTGGTGCCCAAAAGTGAGGTTTTTATGAAACAGGAATCAACTGTTGACTTGTTACTAGACGTTGATCAACGTCCTTCTGCTGGTAAAGGTATTCTTCTAAGCTTCCAGCACGTATTTGCCATGTTTGGCGCAACCATTCTCGTTCCCTTAATTTTGGGAATGCCCGTATCGGTTGCTCTCTTTGCATCCGGTATTGGAACACTTATCTACATGATTTCTACTGGCTTTAAGGTTCCAGTTTACCTAGGTTCTTCATTCGCCTTTATCACGGCTATGTCTTTAGCCATGAAAGAAATGGGGGGCGATGTATCTGCTGCTCAAACGGGGGTAATCTTGACTGGTTTGGTCTATGTTCTTGTAGCAGCAAGTGTTCGTTTTGCAGGTACGAAATGGATTGATAAACTCTTGCCCCCAATCATTATCGGACCTATGATTATCGTTATCGGTCTTGGTCTTGCTGGTTCTGCTGTAACGAATGCTGGACTCGTAGCAGACGGAAACTGGAAAAACGCCCTTGTAGCCGTTGTTACATTCTTGATTGCCGCCTTTATCAATACAAAAGGAAAAGGTTTCCTTCGTATCATTCCTTTCCTCTTTGCCATCATCGGTGGGTACATCTTCGCTATGATGCTTGGTTTGGTTGACTTTACCCCAGTCCTTCAAGCCAATTGGTTTGAAATTCCTGGTTTCTACTTGCCATTTAGTACAGGTGGAGCCTTTAAAGAGTACAACTTGTACTTCGGTCCTGAAACAATCGCCATCTTGCCAATCGCTATTGTAACCATTTCAGAACACATCGGAGACCACACAGTTTTAAGCCAAATCTGTGGCCGTCAATTCCTGAAAGAACCAGGACTTCACCGTACTCTTCTCGGTGACGGTATCGCGACATCTGTATCCGCCTTCCTCGGTGGACCAGCTAATACGACTTACGGAGAAAATACAGGAGTTATCGGGATGACTCGTATCGCTTCTGTCTCTGTTATCCGTAACGCGGCCTTTATCGCCATTGCTCTTAGCTTCCTAGGTAAATTCACTGCCTTGATTTCAACCATTCCAAATGCTGTGCTTGGTGGTATGTCCATCCTTCTCTACGGAGTTATCGCCAGCAACGGTCTAAAAGTTTTGATTAAAGAGCGCGTTGACTTCAGTCAAATGCGTAACCTCATCATCGCAAGTGCCATGTTGGTACTTGGACTTGGTGGGGCCATCCTCAAACTTGGCCCCGTTACACTTTCAGGTACTGCTCTATCAGCTATGACAGGAATTATCTTAAACTTGATTTTGCCACACGAAAATAAAGACTAATCATCTATACACACAAAATCCACTCGATTGAGTGGATTTTTTTACTTACTCTTTATTTCCAGTAGTAAATCTTTCAATGAAATAATGGTCACGGCTAGTAAAATCATGGCCATACCGACAAAATCAATCGCATAAAACTGTTCCTTCATAATCAGAAAGGCAAAGAAAACAGCTGAAATGGGTTCAATCGAGGCTAGCAAACTAGACTTAACAGGGCCTATCAGACTAGCTCCTTTTAGAAAAGCTGTATAGGCAAAGACCGTTCCGATAATGATAATCCCAGCAAATGCAAAGAGAAAATCTAAGCTAGTCGGTATGCTGGCCTGTAAAACTCCTGTGAAAGGAATAGCCACTACACCAGAAATAACCATCCCAACACCAATCACCAAAATACTGCCCCACTTCTTAATCAAAGCGATGGGAAGGATAATATAGAGGGCATAGGTTAGGGCAGAAAAGAGGCCCCAGAAAAGTCCAGCAGCTGTGACAGACAACTGGTCAAGTTCCCCATGCGTCGCGATAAGAAACGTTCCTCCAATTGCTAAACCAATTGAAATAATCTCAGCCAGAGTAGGCGCCACCTTGTCCTTGATACAAGTATAAACCAAGATCCCAACGGGGCATACATACTGGAGAACTGTCGCCGTGCCAGCATTGGTTTCCTGAATGGCAGAAAGATAGGCAAACTGGTTTAAGAAAAGTCCAAACAAGGCAAACAACAACAGAGATAAAAGGCTTTTTCTGTCTTTTAAAAAAGCATAGAGTCTATCCTTTGCAGTCATATAGGATAAGACTACCAGTGCCAAACCTGCAATGATAAGCCGCAGATTAGTCAAGACTAGAGCAGAAATCCCGTGTGCCATCAGGTATTGGCCACTGGTTCCAGACAAGCCCCAAGCAATCCCTGCCACTACTGTATACAGAGTTCCTTTTACGGTTTTTGACATGCTTCTCCCTACTCCTCTTGACGAATCATTTCCATCACTTGATTTCGATCGACTATCCACTGGGCACGCTCATCCTTCTCATACGTTCGGTTGGATAGAAAGATAGCCGCTTCCTGCTTCTCCCGATTCCACATAATAAAGGTACCTGTATAACCCGTATGGTCGAGCCAAGCTCCTTCCAGATTCCAGGCTAGGGAACGCTCCTTATCATCTAAGGGAGAAAAATTTTGGCTCAAATCTACAGCAAATTCATCTTTCAAGTAATGTTCCAGAAAGATCTGTAAATCCTTAACAGTCGAAAACAAACCAGCACTTCCAGCGTGCTTCCCTAATAGACGAGCTTTGGGATCGTGAATAATTCCGGCCTCTACTCCTCTCACTGTTGGTACAGCTTGCTCAACAGGACCAAACATTGTTTCCTTCATCCCCCATGGTTCCAAAACTTGTTCTTCTATAATCTGATCCAAGTCTTGTTTAAAGATTTTTTCCAAAACAAAGCCCAGGAGTAAAAAGTGCACGTCCGAGTATAGAAAGGCTGGCTGACTTCGTCTGTTGAGGTGAAACATGGCTTTTCTCAATTCCTCTGCACTTAACCTGTCCCGATTTGGAATAAAGGGGTCTAAGTCTGTTGCATGAGTCAGAAGTCGCCGTATAGTGATATCAGGATAATCACACTCCGGTAAAAAATCCGTCACCGGTCGATTAATATCTAATTTGCCCTGCTGCCACAAGAAGGTAAAAACCGTCCCCACTCCCACAACCTTACTCACACTAGCCAGATCATAAATCAAACCGCTTTCTGTCTTCAAACCCCGTTCTGGATCACTCAATCCTAGATAAGACTCTTTCCATTCACCATCCTTATAATACGCAAAAGAGGCCCCGGGATAAATCCCTGCCTCGATTTGATTTTCTATTTTTCTTAGAATTTTTTCCAACTTCATGCTTCTTCAAACCACAATTCAATGTTATTGGTATCTTTACCAAGGAAGAATTTTTCAGACTTAGGGACAAAGTAACCTGTCTTTTCAAATTTCTGACGAAGGCTGGTTAGATCAAAATTTCTTACTAAAAATTTTAACATCGTCAGGTCCCAAGTGACATTGTTTTCAACAGCCAAATCTGGTCCTTGTCCTTTAGTAAAGGTGATTGCTGGCGCTACTCCTTCGGGATCAAGTAAGCTCTCTGTCCCCTCAGGCAAACGCAACTCCATAGAAACCTCAAATTGGCTCAAGTATTTTATACCTGTATTTGAATAAAATTCAGGAACAGTTTCCAGTGGAACCAAATCTCTTATATCATTTTCTGCATGAACAAGGATCACATCCTCTTCAGGAGAAACAATCTCAAAAGCATATCCACGACTTCCTTTAAACAAGAGAGGAAGAGACTTCATTTGAGAAAGAAGGGCCTCGATTTCGGAAGGATCCTCAACCTTTATCAAGAGCCTAGCTAGCTTCTTAAGTCCTTCAACTCTGCGAGTTCGCATGCTTGGAGCCTCTTCTAAAATCAATCTCTCCGTACCCGTCTGGTCGCCTAATGAAAGAAAGGCAGACTCTTCTAGTAAGGGTTTCATTCCTAGAGTTTCAATATAAAATATCTCATTTAATTTTCGATTATTAACTTTCAAAGTCGGAATGATCCGAACAATCTCATTCACATCCATAAGTTCCTCCAACTCTTTTATTTTAAAGGATTTTAGAATATTTTACAAGCCATATTTGTTTAAATTAGAAAATTTTCCAAGAAAAAAACTGGGTTTCCCCAGTTTCGTTTCTTATAGGTAAAGTAGTTTGAATAGTGCTACTGCTGCAATTCCCGCTGCAATTGGAGCTACAACCGGAACCCATGCATACCACCATTTTGAATCACCCTTGTGTTGACCAAGAACTGATTTTGGAAGGAGTTCGTGAAGAAGACGTGGTCCAAAGTCACGAGCCGGGTTCAAACCAGGTCCAGTAGGTCCACCGAGTGAAGTTACCAAGGCCATTACTAGGAAACCAAGCCCTAAATGAGCAACTGAAAGACCTGCTGCTGTGTGTGGTGCTATTTGAGCCTTAATAGCTAATTCAGAGAAGTCAACTGTTTGATTAGCCTGCGTTGCCATTTGCTTCATGTATTGCATTACTTCTGCACCAAAAAAGTTTTTAGTCATTCCTAGGGCTGCAAAGAACAAAATAAACGAACCGACGAACTCATTGATAAAACCATTTACACTTGCTGCGAAACGTGATTCTTTTGTACCGTGATCAACATTTGAAATCGTTGAGAAAGTACCCAAAATGTTATTAGAATTCTCTGTTTTCAAGTAGTAAGGACGGTGAGTTGCAACGACCATAGCTTGACCAAAAATCGCTCCTAAAACTTGCACAAGGATGTAATATGGTACTTGTTCCCAAGGGAAAAGTCCACTCACAGCAAGTCCAAGTGTGAAAGCTGGGTTGATGTGGTTACCAGATACATTACCGAACATCAAGGCTGGGATCATAACCCCCATACCGTAACCAACCGCGATAACGAGCCAGCCACTTTGGTGACCTTTCGTACCTTTAAGTTCAACGTTAGCAACTGCACCATTACCAAGAATGACCAAAATGGCAGTTCCCAAAAATTCAGTGGCATATTTAATAGCCCATGTAAAATCCATTTGATAGATTCTCCTTAATTTTTTTAGACAATCCTTATTCTATCAATTTTTAGACCTTTTAGCAACCGATTTTCTAAAAGAATCTATGGAAAACGCTTTATTTAACTTATCTTTAAGAAAAGGACAAAAGAAGTCAAACTCCTTTCATCCTTTTCGTTACTCTTGACGCTGACCAAAGTCCGCAATCATCTGCTCCATCTCTTGGCGACTCGGAGTAGTCAGCATATAAAGGTAGTCCCCTTGTAGCTCTGCAAAGGCTGCTGGCATGATTTTCTTGACCTTGAATTGCTGGCTGTATTTGGCGAGAAGGTCCTCCTCTGAATAAACATAGTTGGCATTGGCACGGCGTGATGTAGCTAAACAGTATTGAGGTTCAAACTCTGATGCTGGAAACTCCTCACCTGCGACAATAGCTGCATAGCCACGATAAAGGTCCATGGAATGAGCAAAGTTATAAACGTCAATGGTAAAACCACCTGCAGGACGGTTATTGTACTCAATGGCAATGTAGTCGTCCCCGTCACGGAAGAACTCGATATGGAAAAAGCGTTCTCTCATTCCAAATTCCTTGACTATGGCCTCACCATACTTGCGCAGTTTGGGATCCATATCCTTAAGCACATAGTAGGAATTGTCCATCTTGTAAATCATGAGATCAAGCGGTGTATGGGCATAATCAAAAGTCGTTGAAAAGACGATGTTGCCATCCTTGTCCACAAGTCCGTCAAAGGTACAGATTTCGCTAGAAGTGACAAATTTCTCAAAGAAATAAACGGTTGAATGGTCCCATTCTTCTTTGAACCGGTCCACATCTTCCTGACTTTCCAACTTAAAGGTGGCTGCCGCTCCCACTCCATTGTCAGGTTTGGCAATCATTGGTAGGCCAATCGTCTCAACTGCTTGGTCCACATCTGCTTCCGTCTGGATAACAGCTCCAGGTACCACAGGGACATCTGCTTTTTTGAAAAGTTTCTTCATCTCAGACTTATATTTGGTCTTTTTGAGATCCTCCGGTTTGGCTCCAAAGACATTGAATTGCTCACGAAGTGTTGCGTCCAGTTCAAGCCAGTATTCATTGTGGGACTCGATGCGGTCGATTGGGCCATGCTTGTAGAACAGAAAAGCTACTGCACGTTTGACTTCGTCTATATTCTCAAGATTGTCTACACGGAAATACTCGGTCAGACTATTACGCAAAGGTTCATCTAGTTGCTCGTAAGGCTCCTGACCAATTCCCAAAACGGTGATGCCTTTATTGGCTAGCTCGATGGTAAATTGTTGGAAGTTTTGTGGATAGTAGGGAGAAATAACAAGGTAATTCATAGGCAACTCCTTTTATAGATACAGGTGTCCAAGAAAATAGGGCATTTGTTTACGCCACCATTCCCAGTCGTGGGCGACATCGTGTCCCCATTCAGCAAACCAGGCTGGAATTTGTTTCTGGTCAAAGGCTTCTTTGAGCTTGTAGAAAGATGGTAGACCGTCTTGTTCCCAAGCACCAAGGCCCGTACAGACGACGATTTCTGCCTGACGGTAACGGTCGATAAACCATCCGTCGTTTTGATTCCAGATATAATCTACTGGTGAGTTTTGGTAAATAGCATCATCATTGAAGTAATCGCCAACAAAGAAACGCGCGTCGTAAACACCACTGAGGGCAATCACCTTGGTAAAGACATCTGGATGCTGGAGGAAGAAATTAAGTGCATGGTAGCCCCCCATCGAGCAACCTGTCGTCATCATGCCATCAAACCAACCTGTCTTGTGCTTGATAAAAGGAATGGCCTCCTCAATCACGTAGCGTTCGTAGGCACGATGCATCTCCGCCTGGTCATGACCATTTTTCCAAGTAGCCAACCAGCTCTCACTGTCAACGCTGGAGAGAGTAAAGAACTGGACGCGCCCCTCCTCGATAAAGGAGGCACAGGCATCAATCATGCCAAAATCATAGTATTCATTGTGACTGCCACCAGATGAAGCAAAAACAACAACTGGAATCCCAGCATGTCCATAACGGTTGAGGTACATTTCACGGTTGAGGTGACCACTCCAGTGGCTGAGGTTTTCAATATGCATTGGCTTTCTCCTTTCCTAACTTACCATTTCTCTGCAAAAAATCGGAGACAGTCTGGTAAATTTTCCGACCATGGAATCTCACTATGGATGGCGCCAGACTGAACTTTCAAGACAAGATTATCCAAGCCTACTCCACCTGCAATCAAATCATGGTAATAGCGAAGCGATGAGTCGATATAGGCTTGTTTGATATTGCCAGCCATGAGGGTCTTGTCCGTATCATCCGCTTCTTCTGTTCCTACATAGATGAAAATACGCTGATCAGGCGACAGTTTCTTACGCTCGATATAGCGGTTAAAGGCTTCTTGGTGAAGCCAGTTAGCAGATGAAAAGACACCTAGACAACCAATTCGATCTTGGTACTCTAGTCCGATAAACTGGGTAATATTGCCTCCTAGAGACGAACCAATCATAGCCGTATGCTGGCGATCAGCTTTGGTACGGTAGGTCTCATCGATAAAAGGCTTGACCACCTCCATGACAAACTCAGCATACTCCACACCCTTACCGCCAAACTGCTGCCCTGGGATAGGAGATTCTTGAAACTTCCAAGCCGCATACTCATTCATCCGTCCCATGCCATCATTGTCAATAGCAACAACAATCATGCGACTGATATCAGGATTCCGCTTAATGGCTGGAATAATCTTCCAAGAATGGCCGATATAGGACTCCTTGCTGTAAAAGACATTTTGCCCGTCATGAAAGTAAACAACAGGGTAAAAACGGTCTGTATCTTTCTCGTAGTCCTTTGGCAGGAGAACACGCACACGACGCTCCTTTCCTGTATAAGGTACCTTGAGTTTGTGTTCTTTCATTTTTAAGTAAAAGTAGGAATGATTCATTGTCAGAAAACTCTCTATATTCAAAATTTTATCTCATTATACCATAAAAATAGAAAAAAAGTCAGTTTTGCTTCCATTTTTGGATTAAAAACTAACTTTTTCATTTATTTTTCTGAATTCTTCTGGATCTTCTGATTAGAGGAGATTGTCAATCAAGTTATCCACTTCATCTTTTTCAGCTTGAGGTGTAATCTCAGTAATCATGATCCCAGCTACTGCTCGCTCAACCAAACCTTCAACATCCATGCGTTCTTCATACTGCTCCGCATTTTTAATCTTAGGATTGGTCTTAGGACGATCAGGTGCAAAAATAGTACAGCAGTCCTCAAACGGCTGGATTGAAATTTCAAAGGTATCGATTTCCTGCGCGATGTCAATGATTTCCAACTTATCCATAGTAACCACAGGGCGGATGATAGGGGTGTTGGTCACAGCGTTGATAGCCTGCATGCTCTCCAGGGTTTGGCTTGCCACCTGACCAAGACTTTCCCCATTGATGATAACTAAACCATTTCGTACCTCACGAATACGATCGGTAATCCGCATCATAAAACGGCGTGTCAAGGTCATGAGGTAGGCTTCTGGCGCTTTAGCCTTGATTTCCTCTTGAATCTCTGTGAAAGGCACCTCGATAAACTGGATATTGCCACCAAACTTGGTCAATTTACGGGTCAAATCTTGGGCTTTTTTGAGAGCACCTGGACTCGTGTAAGGTGGGCTAGCAAAGTGAACCGCCTCGATATCTACCCCTCGTTTAAGGGCTAGATAACCTGCTACAGGTGAGTCAATCCCTCCTGACAACATGAGCATACCTTTACCAGAACTTCCCACAGGTAATCCTCCTGCTCCACGGAAGGTTTCATAGGATAGGTAGGCAGCCTCTTCACGAATCTCCACCTGAAGATTGATATCGGGATTTTTCATTTGAGCTTGGACATTTGGAATAACTTCGAATACTGCTCCACCAAGTGTTTGGTTGAGTTCACGACTGTCGAGTTCAAAGTTGTGGTCGCTGCGCTTACTAGAAATCTTAAAGGTCATGCCTTCCTTGTAGATATCTTTCATAATCTCTTGGACAGAAGACTTCAGAACTTCTACAGATTTTTCGACCTTATAAACAGGAGAAAAGTTTTGAATCCCAAAGACTTGTTTGAGAGATTCTGCAACTGCTGTGTAGTCGGCTCCATTCAGGTAAGCGTGAGCACGGTCGCGATCAGCAGTTACCTTAACTTGGGGATAGATGGACAAAACGTCCGAAATGTTATTGCGAAGTTTATTGATGAACCGCATACGGTTTTTGCCCTTGGTTGACAATTCTCCGTATCGAATCATAATTTCTGAATACTGCATAAATGCTCCTATCTTACTTTTCTAGTTTGATTGTAAATTAATTTTAGATTGGTCAAAAACTGCTCGACCTGACTCATATCATTTTCCAGATCTAGACTTAGGCGCACAGCTGACTGGGCTTTATCCTTGTCGACTCCCATGGCAATCAAGGTGCCTGCGGGTTTTCCTGCCTTGGATGAACAAGCAGAGGTTGTGGAAATAAAAATATCATAGTCTTCAAATGCGTGAACGATGACTTCACCACGAACACCCTTAATCCCAAAAGTCAGGATATGAGGGGCAAAGTCTTCCTCATCTGAAAAGACAAAAATATCTGGATAATCCAGAAGGGCTTGACGAATGACTGCCTTCATCTGCCCTGTCTTACTAGCAAAGATATCTAACTTTTCCATAGATAAACGGAGAGATTTGGCTGTCGCTGCAATCCCTGCCACATTTTCAGTTGTCGAACGATAGTCTCGCTCCTGACCACCACCAGTCAACAGAGGCGTAATTTTTTTACCAGACTTGATATAGACAAAGCCAACTCCTCGAACACCATGAAACTTATGACTCGAGAAGGTCGCAAAATCCACTCGATCTGTCAGATATTTTTCAGTCGGAATCTTAGCGAGTGCCTGAACTGCATCAACATGGAAGGAAATAGTTGGCTTGTCTGCCAACAGTTCTGAGATAGCCTCAATAGGCTGAATAGACCCAATTTCATTGTTTACTGCCATAATGGAGACGAGGGTCGTATCAGGTCGTATCAAAGCTCCTAGAGCCTCAACATCCACAAACCCTTTCTCATCAACTGGAGCAAAATCTACCTCAAAACCTTGACTTTTCAGCCAGAGGGCTGATTCCTTAACTGCTGGATGTTCAATGGCTGATACGATGATGTGCTTGCCAAACTGGGCTTTTTCAAAGGCCACACCTTTGATGACCCAGTTATCTCCTTCTGTTCCACCAGAGGTAAAGAAGATTTCATCACCCTTCTTACCAATCAAATCTGCAATTTGCTGACGGGAAGCATCTAAAATTCGTGTCGCCTGATCTCCCAAACGATGGAGACTGGATGGATTTCCTACAATTTTCGAAGCGACCTGAGTATAAGTTTCAAGTGCTTCAGGATAAGGCTTGGTCGTTGCCGAATTATCAAAGTAGATCATGTTTTCTCACGCTTTCTAAAATCACTTATTCTATTGTATCATGAAAAGAAGCTTGCGACAAGAAAGGGCAATTCCTCTTTTTTTAAGATTTTTTTAAAGAAATGAGGTATAATAAATCATAATTAAAGGAGAGTATCATGTCTAACTATCATAGAACTTCAAAACCAAAAACTGAGCATATCAAAAAGGGGTTTACTGTCTTTCAAAAAACGATTGCTACCATCGGTAGTATCCTTGGCCTAATCACCGCTACTATCACCATCATGAACGCCATGGACAATAACAAAAACAACAAAAAAGAACCGACGACAACCCAAACAACTGTTGTCAAGGAAATTCAAAAAGAAGCCCCTCAGGAGAATACTACTCCTAACAAGGACAACACTTCCACTAAAGAAAATACCTTGCAGGAAGAAACTCCTCAATCCAATAAAAAGGAGGAGCAAAAAGAAGAGAAGAAAACAACAACTCAGGATTCTTCTACACCTTCCTCAACAAAAGAAACAACTGATAGTGGAAACTCGTCCAAAACGACTAGTTCCGAAAACAAAAGCAATCAATAACTACTAAAATAGCTTCCTTCCAGCTTTGGAAAGAAGCTATTTTTTATTGTTGCAATACTTTTCGTGGTTTGGTTCCCTCAGCTGGACCGATGACACCTGCCATTTCGAGTTCTTCCATAAGGCGGGTCGCACGGTTAAATCCAACTGACAAACGACGCTGAATCATCGAGGCACTGGCTTTCTGCGTCTCGATAACCAGAGCCTTAGCTTCTTCAAAAAGCGGATCGCCGCCAGCTTCACCATCTGAAAATTCTCCTTCATTTTCAGAAACCTCACCTGGATCAAAACTCTCATCGTAGTCTGCATCCGCCTGAGCCTTGATGAAGTTTACGATGCGCTCGACATCGTCATCTGAGATAAAGGATCCTTGCAGACGGACTGGGTGATTTTCATCGATTGGTTTAAAGAGCATGTCTCCTCGACCAAGCAGTTTTTCAGCTCCATTTTCATCCAAGATGGTTCGTGAATCTGTACCCGATGAAACTGCAAAAGCCACACGAGAGGGGACATTGGCCTTGATAAGACCAGAGATAACATCGACTGATGGACGTTGCGTTGCGAGAATCATGTGAATCCCTGCGGCACGCGCCTTCTGTCCGAGACGAATGATGGCATCTTCCACTTCCTTGCTAGCCACCATCATGAGGTCTGCCAACTCATCTACAATGACAACAATTAAAGGCAGCGGTACTTGTTTGTACTCAGACTGGCTATTAAATTCCTCGACCTTAGCATTGTAGCCAGCGATATTTCGTACTCCAACCTTAGCAAAGAGTTCATAACGGTTTTCCATCTCATCCACAACCTTTTGCAGAGCCTTGCTGGCCTTGCGTGGATTGGTCACAACTGGAATCAAGAGATGGGGAATATCATTGTAAACCGATAACTCAACCATCTTAGGATCGACCATCATAAACTTGACCTGGTCGGGTCTTGCCTTCATGAGAATGCTCGCGATAATACCATTAACTGCGACTGACTTCCCTGATCCTGTCGAACCTGCAACGAGTAGGTGGGGCATCTTGGAAAGGTCAAAGGTGCGAGCAGTTCCATTAACCGCCTTTCCTAGAGGAATTTCGAGGAGATTTTCTGGCTTAGTCTGAGACTGTTCCCAGAGTTCACGGAAGGAGACGGTTGCAATCTCAGAGTTAGGCACTTCGATTCCGACTAGGGATTTACCAGGAATTGGAGCCTCAATCCGAACATCCTTGGCTGCTAGAGCTAGCGCTAAGTCGTCTGCCAGATTGGAAATGCGGTTAACCCGTACACCTACTGCTGGTTTGACTTCATACTTGGTAACTGATGGTCCAATTTCAGCTCGTTCAACCGCCACCTTGATACCAAAGCTGGCAAAGGTTTCTTCTAAGATTTTGATATTTTCTCGAACAATCTTCTTTTCCTTGGACTGATCTTTGGGTTTATCTGGCGCAAAGAGTTGCAAGCTTGGTAGCTTGTATTCGAGGGCTTCCTTGGCAGAAAAATCAACCTGCACCTCTTCATCCTCAAAATCTTCTTTCTCGTCTGGAACTTCAAAATCAGCCTGAGGAAGGATAATCTCGGGTTCACTCCATTCTTTTTCAGGAATTGGTGGAAGATCATAGTCTGGAACTTCTGGTAAGATTTCTCCAGTTTCAGGATCTACAGGAGGAAGCGGTAGTACATCCTGTTCTTCTTGCTCTCTCTTGATTCTAGCTGCTTCTTCAGCTTCTTGACGAGCCTTCTCTTCTTCTCTCTTGATGAAGCGTTCCTGTTTTCTCTGTTCCTGTTTTTCCATGAAGGATCTAAACTGAGCTCCAATAAAGGCTGCAACATCATAAATAGACCAAGGACTGACCAAGAGAGCCCCAACTAGAATCAAAAGAACTCCAATAAAGTACGATCCGATATTGGAGAAAAGAAAGGATATGGGGATATAAAGTCCAACACCTAGCAGACCTCCACCAGCAAAGCTAGTCACCCGGATACCAGTCAGATCCGTCATAACTTGAGCCAAGGTCCCTTTTAGAACTGACTGCTCCAAACCAAACTTCCAGACAAGATAGGCCTCAAAAATCAAGAGCAAGCCAGCGAAGATACAGAGAAATCCTGACAGAAGCCCCTCTTGCTTGCGTATCCATTTAAAAAGAAAAAGATAGATGAGGAGGCCACCTATAGCCACATAAGCTAAACTTCCGACTAACAGTCGAATGAGATTATAAAGGGTGATACCCGCAGCACCAAGCTTGAGAGCTGCAATAATCAACAATAAGGCAATTCCTAAGGAAATCAACATCCTCTGGATAGCCTGTTTTCTTTCGAGTTCTGCTTTAGACGGTCTCCGTCTTGTTTTACTTGTATTCTTGTTTGCCATTCTTCTATTATATCATATTTCACAGCCATTTCGAAAAAGGTCAATATTCTTCTTGGATAGTTCAGTATTAAGAGATTCAAATAAAATTTTCTTACCCATGGTTTCACTCCCTAAGCAATTTCAGAACATCTTTTGGCTAGCTTTTACGATCTACCTGACTGTTCATCAGAAAAAGAAGATATGCAAAATTCTGAAATTTTGATATAATAAAACTATCAAAAAGTAAAAGTAAAGGAACGATTGGTATGAAAGCAATCACAGCTCACAGCTCACAGCTCACAGCTCACAGCTCACAGCTCACAGCTCACAGCTCACAGCTCACAGCTCACAGCTCACAGCTCACAGCTCACAGCTCACAGCTCACAGCTCACAGCTCACGCTGATTATGTAATCAAGCGTATTTTTTGTCAAGCCCTAAAACAGACTTTTTCACATTTTTGTGAGAAGGTCTTTTCTGTTGTTTCTCAACTCAATGAGTTGATTGTTGGAGGTGTAAAATGACACCTCTAGCTATTGATAGAAGTTGGCAATCTGGAAATGAAAGAGCTGACAATGTATTTTTCTGGAGAAATTTCGGTTTTGATGAAAAAGATATTTTAATTGAAAATACTGATGGTATCATTAACGGAGCTCTGTTTGAATTTAAAAATAGCATTGCTGATCTTAATGCTGTACTTGTTCAAGCTATACACTATCTGTCTAAATTAAGGATTAAAGGTGGTATTCCTATACCAAGCAAAATCGTTTTAGTTGATATTAATAAAAATCGTGCTAGTATTTATGATGCAACTAAATATCGTTTAGAAATTTTACAAAATTATACGAATAGTGCATCAAAAAATGTACATCAGAATACTTTAAAAGATGCTACTAATCCTGAAAAAGTAATTGAATTTGATATTTTTCAACCAAAAAGCCCTAAAAATCGTGAATTGCGTGAATTATTCCAAATAAACGAGTATCAAAAATTTGAAATTGATTTTCCAAATATTTTAGGATGGGCGAACTACATATATCGTCACGATAAAACAACAACAAAATCTCAAATGTTTGAGATGCTAAGACAACCATCTAATTCAATAGTCGAAAACTATATCTTGCCTTGGAATGGAGACGAAAGTGATTTTGAAACCGTGATGGACGCCTTAAATGATCCTGCAAATAGAAAAGACCTAGGAGCGTTTTATACACCGTTACCTTATGTTAAAGAAGCAACTAAACTTGTTCGTCAAGCTATTAGCAGTCTTCCTAAAGATTTGGACTATGTTATTTTGGATAGATGTGCTGGTACAGGAGCATTAGAGCATTATTTAACCGAAGAAGAGTTAAGCCATGTTGTCTTGAATACTTATGAAATCAAAGAATGGCTTGTTTTGTATAATAAATATATTGGAAAGGTGAGGGCTATCATACCACCGCTTTCGATGGTAAAAGCTGTTAAGGGAAACTTAGTGACAGGTGGTGATGCTTTGGCAGAAGATTTCTTGTCAATTCCAATGGAAACAGATGGAAAACATAATACATTACAAGAAATCATAGATGACAAGGATGTTGTAATTATTGGTTATGAAAATCCACCTTATTCTAGCGAGTTAGCCCGTGCTCAAGAAGGAAATATTAAATCTAAAGATAAATACAGCTATATAAGAAAATTGATGTCCGATGAATTTACTGGGGATAGTAGTCATGCAAAAGATTTACTCAATCAATTTGTTTGGTCGTTTGAGAAGTATTTTATGAGAAACGAACATGATTATTACATCCTATTTGCACCAGTAAAGTATTGGAAGTCTGTAGGATTAATGAAAAAAACTTTCGTTGATGGATTTTTAGCAAATAGAGGGAATTTTAAAGCACAAGAAAGTTCTGTTTTAGTCGCACAATGGAAGAATGAAGTTGATACCATAACAGAAAGTTTAACTGTTCCAGCTAAAGAGATTTGGAAAGATGATAAAAAGTGGGGAACTGGAAAAGGGGCTGCAGTCATTGATGTACCTGAGGATGCTATTCTTAAAGATGTGAAGCATGTCACTATAAGAAAAGTATACAAAACGCTAGGAGAATATTACTCTAAAAAGGTAAAAGCAGATGTATTATCTAAAATTGCTACTGGCTACGATGGTAGAGAAGTGCCATTGAAAAGCTATGGGAAACCTGTTTATAATGACAATATTTTAGCGGTTATAGAAGCCAGTGGTTTTGGTACTACTCCGCAGGATATACGAATGACTAGAATTGCTATATATCATGGACGAGGTAGTCAAGTTAGAACAACCAATTATGCAGAGCAGACAGCTTTGTTTGTTGCCAAGCAGTATCCTCAAAGAAACTGGTATGAAAGAGATATTTACTATACAACTGCTGACAAAGGGGATTTGTATAAAAAGGATATAAATTTTCTCAGAAAATCTACATTATGGACTTGTATATCTCAAAAAAATCATTGTTTAAGCTTCCATGGTTCTGATGGGAAATTTTACAATAACGAGATGTGCTTAGATGAGAACTCTCTAGTCCGTAAAGAATTAGTCGAACAAGAAAAATATGGGAAACTTGATAGAGCGGACTTAATGTTGTTAGGTGTCTTCGATGAATTACTTGAACTAGTCAAAGATACTCAAGAATACAATCCGGAATACAATTATGGCACTTATCAAATTGAATTAGAGATAAACACATCATACAAAGATAGTAATGATAAAAAGATATTCAACAATGAAAAAGTTAACACTAAACTAAAAGAGCTTAAGAAAAGATTAGCTGAATACTACGAAAATGAGCTTGAAAGTAAATTATTTGAGTATGAACTATTGAAATAGTGAGAAGACGATTTCCAAACGGAAATCGTCTTTTTCGATATTGTTGAAGTACTACATCTTGTGGTTGGTGTAAACAGATATATAGTTCCCTAAATTTACTTGACTTATTTCACTGCTTGTGGTTTGCGTAGGTAACCATAAACCACACCACTTACAATTGCACCAACCAAGACAGAGGCAAGGTAAAGGAGGGCATTTGAAGTTAGAGCGATAACGAAGATTCCTCCGTGTGGTGCCATGAGTTTGATACCAGCAAGACCAACGAGTCCGCCTGTTACTGCTGAACCAAGGATAAAGCTTGGAATCGCACGAGCTGGGTCAGCGGCACCAAATGGAATTGCTCCCTCAGTGATAAATGACAAGCCCATGATGATGTTTGTCAAACCAGAGTTACGTTCTTCTTTGGTGAATTTATTTTTAAAGAGGAGGGTTGCGACAAAGATAGCAAGTGGTGGAACCATTCCTCCAGCCATAACTGCTGCCATGGCTACAGAACCACCTGAAGAAACAGTCGCTGCAAGCGTACCTGTACCAAAGACATAAGCAGCTTTGTTGACTGGTCCACCCATATCAACAGCCATCATGCCTCCAAGAACGATACCAAGAAGGACAGCTGAACCTCCTCCAAGACCGCCTAGGAAGTCATTCATAGCAGTGTTGATTGCTGCCATTGGAATATTGACAGCCAACATAACAAATCCTGTCAAGATTGTTCCGAAAAGCGGTAGGATAAGGATAGATTTAGCACCTTCAAGTGAACGAGGAACTTTAACGTATTTCTTGATAGCGAGAACCAAGGCACCTGCGATAAATCCACCAACAAGGGCACCTAGGAAACCAGATGAGACACCTGCAAGTGTTGAAGTTGCTTCTCCTCCTGCAGCATAAGGGATTTTACCAAATGCAAAGCCTTCTTTGGCAATAGCACCAGCCACAAAACCTGCAACCAAACCAGGTTTTTCAGCGATAGAGTAGGCAACATATCCTGCAAAAACCGGAAGCATCAAGCCAAAGGCTGCTCCACCGATTTTCATAAACATCGAAGCTAGCTCATGGTAGGATCCGAGGTTACCAAGACTATCTTGTGGCACACCAAAAGCTCCGTCGATTAAGAAGGCGAGGGCAATCATAATCCCACCACCGATAACGAATGGCAACATTTGGGATACACCACTCATCAAGTGTTTGTAGAAAGCGCCACCGATACTTTGTTTTTCATTGCTTGCTGTTGCAACTTTTGCGCCATTAGCAGCACGGTAGACATCAGCATCTCCTGAAAGAGCCAAGTTAATCAATTCTTCAGTCTTACGGATACCGTCTGCAACCGGACGGTTAACCAAAGGTTTTCCATCGAAACGATCCATCTCAACAGCCTTGTCAGCTGCGATGATAACAGCTTTAGCCTTGCGGATATCTTCCGCAGTCAATTGGTTACCAACACCGCTAGCACCGTTGGTTTCAACCTTGATCCCAACACCCATTTCAGCAGCTACTTTTTGAAGGGCTTCTTGGGCCATGTAAGTGTGGGCAATCCCTGTTGTACAAGCTGTAACAGCTACGATAAAGTCGCCAGAGTCATTAGCAGGTACTGGGATAGGATCCTCAGCTTTTTCTGAAGCTTGGTTAAATAGTTCGATAACTTGATCTGCAGATGTTACTTGGCGAAGTTTGTCAGCAAAACCGTCTTTCATCAAGTATTGAGACAATTCTGCCAAGGCTGCCAAGTGGGTATCATTGGCACCTTCAGGAGCTGCAATCATGAAGAAAAGGTCCGTAGGTTGCCCATCCAAGCTTTCATAGTCAACACCCTTGTTTGACTTAGCAAAGAGAACCGTCGCTTCTTTGACAGCAGAGTTCTTGCTGTGAGGCATAGCAATTCCATCACCCAAACCAGTAGAAGTTAGAGCTTCACGCGCCAAAATGCCTTCTTTAAAGGTTTCAAAATCTGTCACATAACCGTGATCTACCAAACTTTTAATCATCTCTTCAATGACAGCTGTTTTTTCAGTTGCTTGCAAATCCAGCAACATGACGTCTTTTCTCAATAGGTCTTGAATTTTCATCGTTTTTCTACCTCAACTTTTTCATATGTTTCTTTAATAAAGTCCGCTGTTGCCAAGTCATCTGAGAAAGTAGTTGCTGTGCCACAAGCAACTCCCCATTTGAAGGCTTCTACTGCATCTTTAGATTTGACAAATTCACCTGTAAACCCAGCGACCATAGAGTCACCAGCCCCGACTGAATTTTTCACTGTTCCCTTGATGGGCTTAGCGAAGTATGCTCCTTCAGATGTGACAAGAAGGGCACCGTCACCAGCCATAGAGATAATGACGTTTTGAGCTCCTTTGGCCAGTAACTGACGAGCATATTTCTCGATTTCATCTAAACTTTCGAGTTTCACTCCAAAGATAGCTCCAAGCTCGTGATTATTTGGTTTGACCAAAAGTGGCTGATAGTCCAAGCTATCAATCAAGGTCTGTCCTTCAAAGTCACAAACCACTTGGGCACCAGTCTTGCGTGTCAATGCAATCAAATCCTTATAGATAACATTGCCTAGGTTCTTAGCACTCGAACCCGCAAACACAACCGTATCATCTGCTGTCAGACTTGAAAGAATGGCTTTTAACTCTTCAAGTTGTTCGGGCTCAACATTAGGACCAGTCCCATTAATTTCTGTTTCTTGGTCTGCTTTAATCTTGACATTGATACGAGTATCTTCTGCTACTTGGACAAAACGAGTCTCGATTTCTTCTTTTGCAAGGGTATCTGTGATAAATTTACCAGTAAAGCCTCCGATAAATCCAGTCGCAGTATTAGGAATATCCAAGCGTTTCAAGACACGACTGACATTGATTCCTTTTCCACCAGCAAACTTATCATCACTGTCCATACGATTGACACTACCGACTTGAACTTGGTCCAAGCGAACGATATAGTCAATGGATGGATTGAGTGTGACTGTATAAATCATACTTCTATTACCTCCGTTTTCTCCTTAATAGCCTGCAAGAGCTCATGCCCTTGACTTGTGATGACAATAGCGCGTTTAAGTGGTGCTACCTTGGCAAAGCAAGTTTGTCCAATCTTTGACGAATCCACCAAGACATAGGTTTGTTTGGCATTCTCTAAAATAGCACGCTTAACGGCTCCCTCCTCCATATCTGGAGTCGTATAATAACCATCGTCGACACCATTCATCCCGATAAAGGCACGGTCAAAGTGCAATTGATTGATTTGGTTAAGAGCAACACCACCGATACATGCATCTGTTGCCATCTTGACACTTCCTCCAACCATGACAGTTGGAATCTGTTTTTCAACCAACTGAACCGCATGATGAATGGAGTTGGTCACAACTGTGATATTCTTATTAACCAATTCCTTGATTAAAAAAGCAGTTGTCGTTCCAGCATCAATAAAGATAACATCTTGCTCCTTAATAAGAGAGGCTGCTTTTTGAGCCAGTAGCTTCTTCTCTTGAAGGTTTTTGACAGATTTTTCTTGGATGGTTTCTTCTTCCTGCAAGGAGTGGGGCAATTCTGCTCCACCATGCACACGGCGAAGCTTGTTTTCAGCCTCCAACTCATCCAAATCTCTTCGTACTGTCGATTCTGATGTTTCTAATAGATTAACCAATTTTTCTAGGGAAACTACATGATGTTGATTTAACTCCTCTAAAATCAGTTGCTTCCGCTCAGTTTTTAACACCAAATCACCTCCTGTTATCGTTTACACTATTCATTCTAGCACAATTTCTATCAAAGTCAAGCATTTTTTATCATTTTCTTTCAAATTCTATCATTTTTCTTATTTCCAAAATTTTTATTGCAAGATAAGTGGCTTTATGGTAGACTATTTGAGTAAGTATTGGAAGATTACTCAAGAGGCTTAAGAGGCCGTGTTGGAAACGCGGTAGGCGTGTAACAGCGTGCGTGGGTTCGAATCCCATGTCTTCCGTAGAAAAGCAAAATTATTTTTTAGATACAACAATGTTGTATCTTTTTTTGTATCCTTTTTTAGCAAAAGAATACCAAGGAATACCAAAGACAAAAATAAAAAACGTTGATTTAACAACGTTTTACCAAGGAATGCAATAGAATGCAAAGGAATAATGGAGCCGGTGGGAGTCGAACCCACGTCCAAACACCTGCCAACATATTTGTCTACAACCATAGGTTATGTATTGTTTTAACAGTCCCTCGACACATAACTCAAGCCTAGGAACTGCGAGTCTATTAATCTCTTATCAAACCACTAGACAAGGCTTAATCGTATCTCGCTAATCATAAGACCTGTCATTGAACACGAGCAATCCAAATCGGGTCACGCCTGCTGGTTTTTAGGCAGCTAGAGCGTAAGAAGTGTTATTTTTTGCAGTTATATTTAACTGAGCGTTTACGTCGCCACACGGGTTGCAAAATATGCCTCATAATGCCTGTCGAATCCGTAACGACCCCAAAAGACGATAGAACCATTATAACCTATCTTCATGAAAAATGCAAAATCAAGCCACCTCTTTAGAAAAGAACCCCTTTTAAGGCTTCCGATAAGACTTGATAACCGGCTACACTTAGATGGAGGCCATCTGTTGTATAGTCTTTTTTGAGTTGTCCTTCTGTATCTGTCAAACTATCATAAACAGGCACAAAATCTACTTGCATATAGGCGGATGCTAGAGCCTCATAGGCTTGATTCCATTCTCTAATCTTTTCATTGGTTCGGATATAAACGGTCTGCTTGTATTTCTCTCCCTCATTGACTGGCAAAATGGAAAGGAGCTTTATTTGTGATAGCGGATAATCTCGGGCAATCGATTGGATTACACGCTCGAGATTATCCAAGGCTTCATTCATGGGAATATCTTTTCCAATATCATTTGTCCCAATTAGGAGAACAATTTGATCGACAGCATCACCATACAGATGGGCATCCAGATTCTCTAATAAAAGTCTCGTCTGGTATCCTCGGATGCCACGATTGACAATCGTCTTGGCCGTCCCAAACAACTCTTGCAGAGGGTAATATTCCACAATCGAATCACCAATAAAGATGATATCTGGCTCTAGGACAGAAATTTGATTCAATCCACGATACTTGGCTTGAATTTTTTCCTGCTCTTTTAGGAGCCAATTCTCTAATAACTGTACTGCCACCTTATCCCTCTTTCTCTAACCAATTCTCTAGGACTTGATAAACGCCCGCCTGGCTGTTAGCTGGAGCTAGGGCAGTCGCAACGGCCTTGACCTCATCAGCTGCGTTTTCCATCGCATAGGCAATTCCAGCCAGTTCTAACATTTCGATATCATTTTCGCTATCACCAAAAGCCATGACTTGTTCCGATTGCAAATTCCAGCGCTTGAGTAATTCTTCCAATCCCCAAGCCTTGTGAACACCAGCCTGTAGGATATCGATACAACCATAACCACTGGAAACGGCTCTTACATGCCCATCAAAGAGGTCATTGATTTCCTGCAAAACAGAACTAGAGCGTTCTTCACCAACGACCATACTCATCTTTAGCACCCCACCGAAGAGATCCGATCTGAGCTCTTCAACAAAGTTTGTATGCCGATAGAGTTTTTCAATCATCTCAGGAGTCATAAATTTATCAAGTTCTGTAAAAACAGTTCCTTTCTTGACAAAACTCCCATTCATACTGGTAACGACGAACTGATCTCGACACTCCCTCCCTTTAAAATGAAGGAGAGCCTTGTCAACCATAGCATCATCCCAAGTCTGGGCCTGAAGTAGCGTATCATACTCAAATATACGAGCGCCGTTAGCAACAACCAAGATCACTCGACTCGCCAAGTGTTCTAATAATTGCCTCATTCGATGGACCTCATTTCCCGTCGCAATGACAAAACGGATATCCCTTTGATCCAGCTGATCTAAAATCTTTTCCAAGCGGGGCAGATCCAGCTGACCTCTCGGGTCTAGCAAGGTTCCATCCATGTCTGTTGCAATTAATTTAATCGTCATCCTATCTCCTTTAGGGTGAGCACCTACCACTTCAACCCCACATGTTCATTCATTTCTTTATAGGCCGTGTCAATTCGTTCCTTAGTCGCTTCGTCCAACTTGTCACGGTAACCGCCTCCCTCAATGAAGTCCTCTAGGATATAGGTCTGATAGAGGAAGAGCGGATAGCCTTCTGGAGAGTAAGTTCCTTTGGGTGTCCGATTGACCCAAGTAGGATGTGCTTTAGCAGTTTCAATCCTTGTCTTGCCATCTTTTTTCTTAATGGTCACATCCATGAGAACACCGCGCTCCGTCCACTTGGCATTTTCCTCATCTTGCATGGTTTCAATGCGTTGATTTGAGAGGAAATTTCCCATGGAATAGATGATCAATTTTTTGTCACCATCTTTTTCAACGGTTTCAGCAGGTTCAACGACATGAGGATGCCCTCCAAAGATAATATCAGCTCCCCAGTCAATCATCTTATGGTACAGTGTTTTCTGTTCTTCCGTCGGTTCTAGCTGGTACTCAATTCCCATCTGAGGCATGATGACAGTAATATCCGCCTCTTGCTCAGCTCGTTCGATTTCCGCCTTCATCTTATCTTCATTCAGGTCAGAAAGATAGCGATTATAATTCTCTTGAGAGATATACTGCTCAATGCCATTAAAACCGTAAGAATAGGCTAGGAGAGCTACCTTGATACCATTGACTTCCTTGATAACTAGCGGAGCTTGGTCACGGGATTCATGTGTGTAGACTCCTATGGGTGTCATTCCTGCCTTTTCAATAGCTTCTGCTGTCGAAACCACTCCCTCAATTTGAGAATCCAAAATATGATTATGAGCTAAGTCTAGAACTTGGTAGCCTGCATCCTTGATCGCATCCATGACTTCTCCAGGTGCATTAAAGAGAGGATAACCTGCCAAGTAGTGGTCCTTGTTCACCGTTCCTTCAAAATCACCAAGCACTAAATCCGCTTGTTTGAGCCAGGGTTTTACATACTCAAAATTTTCATGGAAATCATAGGTTCCATCTTCTTTCAGAGCTGTTCGGTAGATAGGAATATGGTAGAGAAGGTCACCATTTGCCATGATACGAGCTGTCGTTTCGGCAGACTGATTTTCCTTAGACTGACTAGACGTCTGAGCAGAATCAACTGTTTGACCACTCGGACTTGTTCCCTTGTTCCCTTGTACTGCTTGGGTCAACAAGTTCAGCCCCATAGACAAGGAAACTGCAAGCAACAGCACCGTAATAAACTGGGCATTTGTCCAAGATTTATAATTCCTAAAGAAACCAATACTACTCTTCAACAATCCAAAAATAGGACCATGAGACCGTCTATCTTGTCGCTTTTCCATCTTTATTCCCCCCTTGCTTTTACTGCAAGTCTTTTCTTTTATTATACCACAGACAAAAGAGGAATACCGTTTATTATATTATTTTTTAGGAACTTCTGTTACTTTCTTTCTCGCCTATTTTGTGTTATCATGTAGAGGTAATGAAAGGAGAGAAAATGTCTGCTATAGAACGTATTACAAAAGCTGCTCATTTAATTAATATGAACGATATTATCCGTGAGGGGAACCCAACTTTACGCGCGGTTGCTGAGGAGGTCACTTTCCCACTGTCTGACCAGGAAATCATCCTTGGAGAAAAGATGATGCAATTCCTCAAAAATTCTCAGGATCCTGTTATGGCTGAAAAGATGGGACTCCGCGGTGGGGTTGGATTGGCCGCTCCTCAGTTAGATATCTCAAAACGCATTATCGCTGTTTTAGTGCCAAATATTGTGGAAGAAGGTGAAACTCCTCAGGAAGCCTACGACCTGCAAGCTGTTATGTACAATCCCAAAATCGTCTCTCACTCTGTTCAGGACGCCGCCCTCGGTGAAGGAGAAGGGTGCCTATCTGTCGACCGTGTAGTTCCCGGCTATGTTGTTCGTCATGCTCGCGTCACTGTTGATTACTTTGACAAGGACGGAGAAAAACACCGTATCAAGCTCAAAGGATACAACTCTATCGTTGTCCAACATGAAATTGACCACATCAACGGAATCATGTTCTACGATCGTATCAATGAGAAAGACCCATTTGCTATCAAAGATGGACTCCTCATCCTCGAATAAAGAAAATCCCGTTGCAAGACGGGGTTTTGTGTTATAATAAAGGCATGAAAACAAATGATATTGTCTATGGCGTCCACGCCGTTACCGAAGCCCTCCTTGCAAATACAGGAAACAAACTCTACCTCCAAGATGATCTCCGAGGTAAGAATGTTGAGAAAGTAAAGGAACTGGCTGCTGAGAAAAAGGTCTCCATCTCTTGGACCTCAAAAAAATCCCTCTCTGAAATGACCGAAGGCGCTGTCCATCAAGGATTTGTCCTTCGAGTTTCTGAATTTGCCTATAGCGAGCTGGATCACATCCTTGCAAAAATACGCCAAGAAGAAAATCCTTTGCTATTGATTCTGGACGGGTTAACTGACCCTCACAACTTAGGTTCTATCTTGAGAACTGCTGATGCAACCAACGTTTCAGGAGTCATCATTCCTAAGCACAGAGCTGTCGGTGTAACTCCAGTCGTTGCCAAAACGGCTACTGGAGCTATTGAGCACGTACCGATTGCTCGAGTGACTAACCTTAGTCAAACCTTAGATAAGCTCAAGGACGAAGGCTTCTGGACCTTTGGAACGGATATGAACGGTACCCCTTGCCACAAGTGGAATACAAAAGGGAAAATCGCCCTCATCATCGGAAATGAAGGAAAAGGCATCTCGAGCAACATCAAAAAACAGGTTGATGAGATGATTACCATTCCGATGAATGGACATGTTCAAAGTCTCAATGCCAGTGTTGCTGCAGCCATTCTCATGTACGAAGTTTTCCGAAATCGACTATAAAAAAGTTTCCAATCAGATTGATTGGAAACTTTTTTATGATTATACTCAATGAAAATCAAAGAGCAAACTAGCCGCAAGCTGCTCAAAACACTGTTTTGAGGTTGCAGATAGAACTGACGAAGTCAGTCTCATATATAATCCAAGGCGACGTTGACGTGGTTTGAAGAGATTTTCGAAGAGTATTAACTATGTTCAGTGATAAATTTATAGGCTTCTTGACCTGCGATAGCCCCATCTCCAACTGCTGTTGTGACTTGACGAAGGTCTTTCTGGCGAACATCACCAACTGCAAAGATACCGTCAACGGCAGTCTTCATGTGGTTATCTGTTACAATCCAGCCTGCCTGATCTTGGATGTTCAAATCCTTAACAAAATCGCTAACGGGATCCAAACCAACATAGATAAAGACACCTCCAAAGGCTTGCTCTGTCACTTGACCCGTCTTTACATTTTCAAATACGACAGATTCTACTCGGTTTTCACCTTTAATTTCCTTGACGACAGAGTCCCAGATAAAGTTGACTTTCTCATTTGCAAAGGCACGGTCTTGCAAAACCTTTTGGGCACGAAGTTGGTCACGACGGTGAACGATAGTGACAGACTTGGCAAAGCGAGTCAAGAACAGAGCCTCTTCTACCGCTGAATCTCCGCCACCAACTACCAACAAATCTTGGTCACGGAAGAAAGCTCCATCACAGACTGCACAGTAAGAAACACCTCGACTGTTCAGTTCTTCTTCTCCGGGAACACCCAAGAGACGGTGTTTTGACCCAGTTGCCACGATGACAGTACGGGTTTCGTAAACTTGATCATCAGTGATTACCTTCTTATAGTCCCCCTGGTCTTCAATATTTTCAACATAGCCATAAAGATGCTCCACTCCAAGGTTTTCAAGTGGTTCAAACATTTTTTCAGCCAATTCAGGTCCACTGATGTTGGCATAACCTGGATAGTTTTCAATATCAGATGTGTTGTTCATTTGCCCACCTGGCAGACCACCTTCAATGAGAGCAACTTTCAAATTGCTTCGAGCCGCATATAAGGCAGCTGTCATTCCCGCAGGCCCAGCACCGATAATAATTGTATCGTACATTTCGATTCCTTCTTTCTTGTTGTAACTATCTTTATTCTAACTGTTTGAAGTTTATTTAGCAAGCATTATGCTCTAAAAACTAAAATGAGACTCATGACGGCAAAGGATAACACCGGAACGACCAAAACTCCAATCATAATCATATCATAGAGATGAGCTTGACGAGCCTTGGCTGTCTTGTCCACACCAGACATGGCTCTCAATCCAATCCAAATCCCCAGAAAAATCACGACAAGGATGGTCGTTAAGATCAAACTCTCGAAATATAAAGAAAACAGTTGCAGCAGCATGATCTCTCTCGTTTCTATCTTTTTTAAAGAGTAAACTCAGCTAGTCCAACTAACTGAGTTTTCCTTTTTCTATTATATCAAATATAAGTCCGTTTGTAACTAGCGAAGAATTCTTTTGTCCGTTCTTCTTTTGGATGATTGATGATTTCATCCGGTGTGCCAGACTCGATGATTTTCCCTTTATCTAGGAATAAAACCTTGTCTGCCACTTGGGTTACAAAAGACATATCATGACTGACCAAAATCATGGTCTGACCTGACTTGGCAGCATCTGCAATAGACTTTTCTACTTCACCGACCAACTCCGGGTCAAGGGCTGAAGTGGGCTCGTCCAAGAGCAAGACATCTGGTTTCATAGCAAGCGCACGCGCGAGGGCAACCCGTTGCTTTTGTCCACCTGATAAGTGGCGAGGGTAATGGTTTTCACGGTCAGAAAGACCAACTTTAGCCAACTCTTCCTTGGCGATTTTTGTTGCTTCCTCATCCGATAATTTCTTGACAACAACCAAACCTTCCTTAACATTGTCAAGAGCAGTTCGGCGTTCAAACAAATTAAACTGTTGGAAAACCATAGACAACTTGCGACGAAGGGTTAGGATTTCTTCTTGGCTAATCTGAGAAAAATCAACTTTAAAATTGTCAATCTGAATCGTTCCACTATCTGGAGTTTCAAGATAGTTCAAACTACGAAGAAAGGTTGATTTCCCAGCTCCAGATGAACCAATCAAGGCCACTACCTCCCCTTTTTGGATATCCAAGTCCAGATGATCCAAGACAGTTTGTCCTGAAAAGGATTTGCTTAAATTCGAAATCTTAATCATTAACGAAGGTCTCCTTTCACATCTGTTTGCACTGTATCAGGTGCAGAAATAGCCATTTTTCTCTCGATGAAACGACCGAGGCTTTCAATTCCGATATTGACTACCCAATAAACAAGGGCTACGGAGATGAAACGCTCAAAGTAACGATAATCTGCTCCACCCAAAATCTGAGCTTGAGCAAAAACTTCAACAACACCCGCACTAAAGGCTAGAGAAGTTCCCTTGGTCAAACCGATAAGAGAGTTAATCAAAGTCGGTGTCGCTACCACCGCCGCATTTGGAATAATCACGCGACGATAAACTTGAGCACGAGTCATACCCAGACTACGCGCCGCCTCAATTTCACCTGGATTAACAGAAAGGATGGCTGCACGAATCGTTTCACTTGCATAAGCCGCCTCATTAAAAGCAAAGGCCACAATCGCAAAAAGCGCTGCTGGAATCGCATTGATATTGAAACCAGTGCCCCATTGTTGGTTGATAGCTTTCAGTGCCAAAGGAATTCCGTAGTAGGTCAACATAAGTTGAACTAGGATTGGAGTACCTTTTAAGAAGCTAACGAAAAAGGCCTGCAAGGGATATAAAATCTTAACACGATTGATCTTAACAATGGCAAAAATCAGGGCAAGTAGCAAACCAAAGAGTGCACCTCCAAGCGTCAACATCAAGGTTGTAGGCAGTTGCTGGACAATCCTTGGAATTCCATCAAAGACCGAACGCAAACTAAAGAGCTTGCCATCCGGAATGAGTTGCATCAAACTTTGGTACCAATCTGATGCTAAAAATGTTGTAACAGTCATAAAAACATCCTCTCCTGATAATGATTCATTCTACCATACTTCTGCTCGCAAGCAAATTATTTGCTACGGGAAAAGCAGACTTTGTCTACCTTCTAGTTTATCACACTTTAAAACAGGGAGGCTATATATTTTACCTATCAAGGAGATAAATAAAAACTATTTTAAGCCCAGTTCCCCGTAAGATTTTCTATAGCCGATTTGCTTAACAGCACCATTTTCCACTAAGATTGGACGTTTTAACAACATGCCATCACTAGCCAGAAGCTTGGCTGCTTCTTGTTTTGACAAACTTCCTACCTTATCTTTTAGGCCTAGTTCGCGATATTTGATCCCGCTAGTATTGAAAAATTGTTTCACTTCAAAACCGGAGGTTTCCAACCAGTTCAAAATCACGTCTTCACTTGGTGTTTCTTCTACGATGTGGACAGCTTTGTAGTCCAGTCCAAGTTTATCCAATTCATTTTTTGCTTTCTTACAAGTTGAACATTTTGGGTATTCGATAAATTCTAACATCTTCTTTTCTTTCTATTTTTTATTTTCTTGAAATACTACACCTTCATGTTGCAAGAGCCAGGCTTTCTTTTCGACTCCAGATGCATAGCCTGTCAGACGATTGCCTGATCCCAGCACACGGTGACAGGGTACGAGGATGGACCAAGGATTACGCCCCACTGCTCCGCCAATCGCTTGGGCAGAAGCCACTTGCAGATCTTGAGCTATTTGTCCGTAAGTTACTGTTTGACCATAAGGAATGGCCTGTAAGTAAGTCCAGACTCGCTTTTCAAAATCTGTTCCAATAGGAGCCAAAGGTAAGTCAGATAGATCCTGAACACTGCCTTCGAAATAGGTATCTAAATAGGAAATAACTTGCTCTAATACAGGATGGCTACCAACTTCTTCTATCGTTTCATCCCCTAATCCCCTCTCAAAATGAGTTTGGTCCTGCACCCAAATTCCATACAGATATTGCTTGTCAGCAACTAAGGATAAGGTCCCAATTGGCGACGGGTAGAGCATTTTTGCGTACTTTTTCTGCTTCATTTTTTTAATTTCTGATAGGCCAAGCGTTCTCCATCAACTGGAACTTTTCCGACCTGACTAAATCTAAGTTTTTCAAAGATATGCTGCATGGCCTTGTTTTCAACATGTGTATCTGAACGAAAATCTAGGTAATCAAATCCTTCAATCAAGCCTTCTAGGAAAGTCTGAGCAACTCCCTGCCCTTGGACATCTGCTGCCACAGCGATACGGTGAAAGACCAGATATTCTGATTCTTCCCCCTGCCAACTTCCTTCATAAATGGCTTCATAGGCTTCCTCTGGGCTCTTGGTCACAGCAGCATAGGCTAACAGTTCTCCCTCTTCCAAGGCCACATAGGCTTGACCAGAGATGATATCATCAATAATGATGTCGGCATTTGGATAGCCATTTTGCCACTGGTCGCTACCAGACTTGGCTAAACACTTTTTGGCATCCTCCATCACCTGCATAATCGCATCTACTTCGTTTGGAAAGGCTAAACGAATCTCCATCTCTTCCCCTCATTTCTAACTATTTTCTCTCATCATAGCATAATTTAAAGCTTTCTACAAGCAGTTGAAACTTGACTTTTGTTTTTTATTATTTTATAATCTAGTTGTTAAAACTAGATAAAAAGGAGTTGGAAATGAATTCTAACTTTTCCTACCCAAAATGGGAAGACATTCCAAACATTGACCTCTATCTGGATCAAGTTTTACTTTATGTCAATCAGGTCTGTGCCCCTATCTCTCCAGATAAGGACAAGAGACTAACAGCATCTATGGTCAATAACTATGTCAAACATGGTTACCTGACAAAGCCAGACAAGAAAAAATACAAACGCAAACAGATCGCCCGTTTGATTGCCATCACCACTCTCAAGTCTGTCTTTTCGATCCAAGAAATCGCTCAGACCCTTAATACTCTGCAAACTCAAGCGAGCTCAGACCAGCTCTACGACGCTTTTGTGGACTACATGAACCATGGGGTTGATCCAGAAAATCCTATTATCCAAACTAGCTGTCAAACGGTTAAACTCTATCATCAAACTCTAGACTTAATCCTTATCAAAGAAGAGGAGGAAATCCAATGAACACCAGCCTAAAGCTCAGTAAAAAACTCAGTTTTGGAGAGGAGATTGCTAATAGCGTGACCCATGCTGTAGGTGCCGTTATCATGCTCATCCTACTCCCTATTTCATCCACCTATAGTTATGAAGCACATGGATTTTTATCATCTTTTGGTGTTTCTATCTTTGTTATCAGTCTCTTTCTCATGTTCCTCTCGTCAACCATTTACCACTCTATGGCCTATGGTTCGACCCACAAATACGTCTTACGAATCATCGACCATTCTATGATTTACGTAGCTATCGCAGGCTCTTATACGCCGGTCGTCTTGACTTTGATGAATAACTGGTTTGGCTATCTGATCATTGCCATTCAGTGGGGAACGACCATCTTTGGCATCCTCTATAAAATCTTTGCTAAAAAGGTCAATGAGAAATTCAGTCTTGCCCTTTACCTGATTATGGGCTGGTTGGTTCTGGCTATCATTCCTGCCATTATCAGTCAAACAACGCCAATTTTCTGGAGTCTCATGGTAACTGGCGGACTCTGTTATACAGTTGGAGCTGGATTTTACGCCAAGAAAAAGCCTTATTTCCACATGATTTGGCATCTCTTTATCCTAGCAGCATCTGCACTCCAATATATCGCGATTGTTTATTACATGTAAAAAAGTTGAGAATCTTTTCTCAACTTTTTTCTTTACACATATTGATAAAATACTGGTGCAAGCGAGCATCATCTGTCAATTCTGGATGAAAAGAGGTTACCAGCATATTTTTTTCTTGCGCAGCAACGATTTGATCATCAACTGTTGCTAGGATTTCCACATCCTCTCCAAGACTACTGATAATCGGACCACGGATAAAGGTCATGGGAATCTTGCCAACTCCCTTACATTCTGCCTCTGTATAGAAGCTTCCTAGTTGGCGTCCATAAGCATTACGCTCTACTACTATATCCATAGTCGCTAGATGACTTTCTTCCTGAGAAGTAATTTCCTTAGCCAACAAAATCAAACCCGCACAGGTTCCAAAGACTGGTAAGCCATTGAGAATAGCTCCTCTTAGAGGAATCAACATGTTCTGGTCACGCAAGAGTTTCCCCATGGTTGTAGATTCTCCACCAGGCAAAATCAAACCGGACAAGTCACTCTGATGTTGTTGAAAATCCTCTAAATTTCTGATTTCGATACTAGCAACACCTAACTTTTCTAGCACTTTTGCATGCTCTTCAAAGGCGCCTTGCAAGGCCAATATTCCAATTTTCATCTATTTTCCTCGCTCAGCCATGAGAATTTGGATTTCATTCTCATTGATTCCAACCATGGCTTCCCCTAGGTCTTCAGAGATTTGAGCCAAAATTTGAGGATTTTGGTAGTTGGTTACGGCTTTAACAATAGCACTTGCTCGTTTAACAGGGTCTCCTGATTTGAAAATACCTGAACCGACAAAGACACCCTCTGCTCCCAATTGCATCATCAGCGCAGCATCTGCTGGTGTTGCCACACCTCCGGCTGCGAAGTTGACAACTGGTAATTTTCCATGTTGGTGGACGTATTGGACTAATTCAACAGGGACTTGCAAGTCCTTGGCAGCCACATAGAGCTCATCTTCACGGAGGTTTTGAATGCGGCGAATTTCTTGATTCATCATACGCATATGGCGAACGGCTTGGACGACATCTCCTGTACCCGGTTCTCCTTTTGTCCGAATCATGGAAGCTCCCTCAGCGATACGACGCAAGGCTTCACCCAAATCCTTAGCTCCACAGACAAAAGGAACTTGGAATTCTTTCTTGTCCACATGGAAACGATCGTCTGCTGGAGACAGCACTTCACTCTCATCGATATAGTCAATCTCAATAGCCTCTAAAATCTGAGCTTCAACAAAATGCCCGATTCTGACCTTGGCCATCACTGGAATACTGACTGCTTCTTGGATTTCCTTAATCATCTTTGGATCACTCATACGAGAAACTCCACCAGCTGCACGAATATCAGCTGGAATCCGTTCCAAGGCCATAACAGCTGCCGCACCAGCAGCCTCTGCGATACGAGCCTGTTCAGGGTTCTGAACGTCCATGATAACCCCACCTTTGAGCATCTGTGCCAAGTTTTTATTTAGTTCATAACGATTTTCAGTCATTTCTTAATCCTCATCATTTGTATTGGTAGCTACCATTTCATTTTAAGCCAGATTAGAATGAAGTACAAGATAGAAAAACAACAACTGTCTGGGTACAGATGGATTAAAAAAACTATCTGACCTTAACTTAAGGCCAGATAGCTCAGCTATTGTTATTTTTCAGCTGTAAGTGCAGCCATTGTGATGTAGTTGTATGGTTTGTTGAAGTGTGGCAAGAAGAATAGGTCTGTCAAAGCCAATTTATCAATTGTCACATGCTCTTGGATAGCAAGTGAGAACATGTGGATTCCCATACTAATTGCAGCATCATGTGAAACCATTTGTGCACCAAGGATTTCGCGACTGTCTTTATCAAAGACAATCTTGATGGCAACTTCGTGGTTGTCATGCTTCATAAATTCTGGTTTTTGAAGATCATTAAAGCCAGTTTCAGTTGCATTGTAACCTGCTGCTTTTGCTTTTTCAAGAGTCAAACCAGTTGAAACCATGTGAAGACCATAGATTGAAATACCGTTTGATCCTTGCACACCGATTCCTTCCAATTCATGTCCACAAGCATTGTAAGCACCAACGATACCAGTACGTACAGCGTTAGATGCAAGAGCGATGTAGCTAGTGTCTTTACGAGCATTGTCATAAACAGTCGCACAGTCACCAACAGCGTATACACCTGGGATAGATGTTTCTTGTTTCTTGTCTACAAGGAAGGCACCGTTACGGAAGAGTTCAATCTTACCGTCAGCAAGAGCTGTGTTTGGACGGAAACCAACAGCAAGAACTACCATATCTACATCAAATGTTTCTTTGTCTGTTACCAAGCGTTCAACTTTACCGTCACCTTGGATGGCTTTAACTGTTTGACCAAGCGCCAAGCGGATGTTGTGGTCTTCCAAGTTCTTCGCCATCATTTGGGTGAAGTCTTTGTCATAGTAGCCGTTCAAAACAGTGTCTACGATATCAACAAGCACCACTTCTTTTCCAAGACGTTCGAAAGCTTCAGCCAGCTCAACACCGATGTAACCACCACCAACAACGGCAATGCGCTCAAGGTGTTTGCTCTTGTCAGCAAGTTTTTCGATAACCTCTTCTGCATTTTGGTACAACTTAACAAATTGAACATTTTCAAGTGTTGCTTTGAATTCGCGGTTACCTTTAACGATTTCTACACCTTCGATTGGAGGCAATATTGGAGTTGAACCTGTCGCAAAGATCAATTTATCATAAGACTCTTTGTGTTCTTTACCTTCAACTTCTGCAGTCACAACTTTATTATCGTAGTCAATTGAAAGAACTGGTGAGTTCATGTAAATTTTAGCACCTTTTGCTTCCAATTTTTCTTTATCAGAGTAGAAGAGACCTTCTGGGCCATCAATTTGTTCCCCGATCCAAAGCGCCATTCCACAACCAAGGAATGAAATATTTGAGTTTTGGTCAAATACTACGATTTCGTTCTCATGACCAAAGTTATCCAACATCGTATTAATACAAGCTGTACCAGCGTGGTTAGCACCAACTACAACAATTTTACTCATAGAAAAATTCCTACCTTTAATTTTTGATTTACTTTTCTAGTATATCATTTACTGTTAGCGTTTACAAGGTATTTGCTCAGAATTCTCTTTTTTTCAGAAAAAAATACACTTAATATTAACAAACCTTATTTTTCTATCGTTTTCATGCTAATTTTGAGCATATTTCTTGACTTTTTGTCAAAATCCATTTGTGAAAACGCTGACTTTATGGTATGCTAGTTACATGGAAAGAAAATGTAAGGGGTTTAATTTTTCTTTAACCAACTTATATTGAATGATTTCCTATAAAGAGAAAGGAGCTGGTAGCTTGCCTCTTCATTCACGTTCTGAACGGCTAATGGGAACAACTATCATGATTTCATTAGTAGATGAGCGGGCAGAAATCCTTCTTCAGGGCGCTTTTGATTTGCTCAAGGAGCTCGAATACCGCTTTAACGCCAACAGTCAAGAATCCGAACTGATGGAAATCAACTACCAGGCTGGAATCACACCTGTTAAGGTTCATCCTGACCTATTTGAACTGATTGCTCTTGGACTGGAGCATAGCCTAGCTCCCTCTAGCCATCTAAATATCAGTATCGGTCCCTTGATTCAAACCTGGCGAATCGGATTTGCAGATGCGCGACTTCCAGAGTTAAACGAAATTGAAGCTGTCTTGCCCCTAGTTAACCCGCATTTTATCAAGTTGGATCCGACTAACTCTACTATTTTTTTAGAGAAGAAAGGAATGAAGCTTGATTTAGGTTGTTTAGCCAAGGGCTATAGTGCAGATAAGGTTGCCCAGTATTTGAAAACACACGGTGTCACCTCTGCCTTGATCAACCTCGGAGGAAATGTCCTCACCATCGGGAATAACCAAGCCAAAGAAGGGAAAGCCTGGCAAATCGGTATTCAAGATCCGCAAAATCCTCGTGGCAATCATCTCCTAACCATCCCTGCTTCTAACAAATCCGTTGTCACTTCAGGTATCTATGAACGCCACCTGACAGTAGATGGAAAAGACTATCACCATATCTTTGATAGTAAGACAGGATTCCCTGTCGAAACCGATCTCGCTAGCCTAACGATCGTATCTGATAAATCCGTTGATGGTGAGATTTGGACAACTCGCCTATTCGGAGAGCGAAGCGCTTCTATCCTCTGGCAAGTCGAAAGTATAGATGGTATTGAAGCCATCCTCATCGACAAAGAAGGACACCTTGCATGTTCTTCAGGCCTTCAAAATTGTATTATGTAAAAAGAGAAAGGAAATCTCATGCTAAAACTTATTGCCATTGTTGGAACGAACTCTAAACGTTCTACAAACCGCCAATTGCTCCAATACATGCAAAAACACTTTGCAGATAAAGCTGAAATTGAACTCGTTGAAATCAAGGATATCCCTGTTTTCAACAAACCAGCAGATAAGCAACTTCCAGCTGAAATTCTTGAGATTGCAGCTAAAATTGAAGAGGCTGACGGTGTGATTATCGGTACTCCTGAGTACGACCACTCTATCCCTGCAGTTTTGATGAGCGCTCTTGCTTGGCTATCTTACGGTATCTACCCACTTTTGAACAAACCAATCATGATCACTGGTGCTTCATACGGTACACTTGGTTCATCTCGTGCCCAATTGCAACTTCGTCAAATCTTGAATGCTCCTGAAATTAAGGCAAATGTTCTACCAGATGAATTCTTGCTCTCACACTCTCTTCAAGCATTTAACCCAAGTGGTGACTTGGTTGACCTTGACGTCATCAAGAAATTGGATGCCATCTTTGATGACTTCCGTATCTTTGTGAAGATTACTGAAAAATTGCGCAATGCGCAAGAATTGCTTCGCAAAGATGCAGAAGAATTTGACTGGGAAAATTTGTAAGATAGGAGACCGAAAGAATGAAATTTGTTGGACTTGTTGGATCAAACTACGATCAATCATATAACCGCAAACTCTTGGAATTTATCCGTCGCAATTTCAAATTCAAATTTGAATTAGAAGTCCTTGAAATCGACGAAGTTCCAATGTTTAACCAAGACGAAAAATGGGACGAAAACTTCCAATTGCGTTTCTTGTATAACAAGATTACACGTGCTGATGGTGTCATTATCGCCACTCCTGAGCACAACCACACTATCTCAGCTTCTCTCAAATCTGTACTTGAATGGCTTTCATACGAAGTTCATCCATTTGAAAACAAGCCTGTTATGATTGTGGGTGCATCATATTATGACCAAGGAACATCACGTGCCCAAGTTCACCTTCGTAAAATCCTTGATGCTCCAGGTGTCAATGCCTACACACTTCCAGGTAACGAATTCCTTCTTGGTAAAGCTAAGGAAGCTTTTGATAACAATGGAAACATCACCAACGAAGGAACTGTTAAATTCCTTGAAACTTGCTTAGATAACTTTGTAAAATACGTAGGAGTCGTTTCGAAATTGAAAAAACCAAAACCAATCGAACCAGAAGACTTGGATTGTGGAAAACCAATTGCTACAACCATCACAGAAGTTGATCCTGACGATCCAGAATGGGTAGAAAAAGTTGCTGCAATCACTGGAGCTGTTTCTGGTGATACCTATGTCAAACTGGACCACGGTATCCTGACAGTTAACCAAATTGATATGTTCTTGAAAGCTATGCCATTTGAATTGACATACGCTGATGATAACAACCAATTCCTCTACTACAATAACGCTCACCAAGATCCAGACACCATGTTTGCCAAACGTGTACCACCTCAATCAGGTAACCGTATGTCGACTGTTCATGGATCTCTTCCACCAGCACGTATGAAGAATGTAGAGTGGGTTATCGGAACACTTCGTAACGGAAACCAAGAATACGTCCGTACGATCGTTCCAGGTTCTCCTGCAGGTGTCATCAACACCCACAACTACCAAGCGATGTACTATCCTGATGGATCATACGCTGGAATCAATGAAATCGTCTTTAACTTCCAACCATGGCTTGACTGGTACCTAAAAGAGACTGGTCAACGTTTGGTAGGTGGTAGTGGACCTTTTGCTCCTGCTGCCGGAGGTCATGGAGATGCTGATGCTACTTCTGGTGCTTCTGATTCAGGTGACGCTGGAGGCCACGGTGGTGGCGCAGACGCTACTTCTGGCGCAAGTAACTAAGAAACACAAAAGGAGCCAAATGCTCCTTTTTTATTACAACAGAAAAGGGGATTGTAAATCATCTACAAACCCCTTTCATTTTATGAGTTAGGATCATCCAAACTACGACCATGTAAACCTTTTTCACGTTGCACTTGGCGTAGTTTTTCTGGCGTTACGTCATTTCCTTCCTCGTCCACAATTTTAATTCCTTCAATATGGTGACGAACAGCACGACGATAGCCTTCAATGTATTCCTCACGAAGTTTAGCTTGTTCCACTTTTTCAGCAGAAGTTAAGCCTTCTGTTTTTTTCTTTTTAGCGAGCTCGTTGATACGAGCGATTTTTTTTGAATCCATGTTTATCTCCTTTGTAAAAAGATACAGTTCGTTTAATAGAGAATCTACTTGGTATTGATTTGGTTAAAGCGTGCAAGCTTAGCTGCTTTCTTGGTTAATTGCGACAAGATGGCCAATCGATTTTGACGAATATCTTGATCATCGGTCATTACCATAGTATTCTCAAAGAAAGCATCAATAACTGGACTAAGCGCAAAGAGTTGTTCTAATTGCTGACTTGCAGTCCCTGATAAAACGAGTGATTCTACTGCTTCCGCCAAGGCTTTCTCTTCTTCATTTTCAAAGAGAGCAGGGTCAACTGTTTCAGATCCTTCCGCTTTCTCAGCCAAATTAAAAGCACGAGAGAGAGATTCGACAGACGGTTTGAAGTTTTCTTCCTTGCTTGCTTCTACAAGAGCACTTGCTGCTTCCAACATATCCGCCACGACAAAGTTCGAACTTGCAAGGACTGCTTCCTTAATGTCTTTTGGAGTTGAACCCATCATCTTATCGACACGAGCCTTGATAAAGTCCATGACCTCTGCTTTATTTTCATAAGTCAAGCTATCAAATTTCAAAGCATAAAGGCTATCAATCAGCTCATCCATAGCAATGTGCCAACCAAAAGCATCCAAGATACGAACTACACCTTGAGTTGCACGACGAAGGGCATAAGGATCATTAGAACCTGATGGAATCAAGCCCACTGAGAAGAAACTCAAAATCGTATCCAATTTGTCTGCAATGGCTAGAATGGCTCCAATCTTGCTCTCTGGGAGAGCTCCGTCCGCTGATGTAGGCATGTAGTGTTCACGAATGGCAGCCGCAACTGCTGGAGTTTCCCCAGCAAGAAGGGCATATTTCTCACCCATAATTCCTTGGAGTTCATCAAACTCACCAACCATCCCTGTCAACAAGTCAAACTTGTAAATGGATGCTGCGCGGGCAAGATCAATCGTTTCATCCACTGATAAACCAGCTTTTTCCGCCAAAAGGACGGCAATCTGACCTGTACGAATCATGTGTTCACGAAGGGAACCAATCTTTTCATGGAAGGTCACATGGTTCAATTTTTCAACAAGATCAGAAATCATCAATTTTTGGTCTTCACGCCAGAAGAATTCTCCATCTTCCAAGCGTGCTACCAAGACTTTTTCATTACCCTTGATAACATTTTCCAAATGCTCTGCGTTTCCGTTACGAACAGAAATGAAGTTTGGCAGAAGTTTACCGTCTTGATCACGAACAACGAAGTAACGTTGGTGCTCCTTCATCGAAGTCACCAAAACTTCTTCTGGAACTTCAAGGTATTTGGCATCAAAACTTCCCATAAAGGCAGTTGGGTATTCAACCAAGTTCAAGACTTCATTGAGCAAGTCAGCATCAATTTCGATACGTACACCATGTTCAGCTTCGATTGCCTTGATTTGGTCAACAATCATTTGCTCACGTTCACGTGGATCCGCAATTACAAATTGTTTACGAAGGTCTTCTTCATAGCTCAATGCTGACTGAATCTTAGTTTCTTGTCCCAAGAAACGATGGCCGCGACTCACACGACCGCCCTTGATATCAAGGAAATCCAAGTCAAACTCTTGCTCGTCCAAGAGAACTGTCAAAGTGTGTACAGGGCGGATATATTCAAAAGTATTGTTAGCCCAGTGCATGCTGACAGGGAAAGTCAGTGACTTCAAGACATCTACAACACTAGGAACAATGTTCTCAACTGGTTGGCCCACTTCTTCCTTGGTAACATAGACATATTCTTCACCCTTGATTTCACGGAATTCAATATCTTCAACTGTCAAGCCTTTCCCACGGACAAATCCTTGAGCTGCTTTGGTGAAGTTTCCATCACCATCCAAGGCAATTTTCTTTGCTGGTCCCTTGAAATCTTCTGTCAAATCAGACTGTTTGTCTGCAAGCCCAGTCACACGAACAGCCAAACGACGTGGTGTTGAGAAGGTTTGAATGGCTTCAAAGGAAAGACGATTTTCTTTGAGGAAGGCTGCCATTTTTTCACCTAGTTGTTTTTCACTTGGAGTTACTACGTAGGCTGGTAACTCTTCAAGACCGAGTTCTACTAATAAGTTTTTTGTCATGTTTTTTCTCCGAAAAATATCTTTTTATTTTCCAGTTTGCCTTATGTGATTGGCACGCAAGCAACCAACTTCGTTGTTTCATTGCTAAAATTGGAGCCAAAAGTCTCCAATTTTGCCTAGTATCCTTAGCTTCACTAAGGATACCTTCATCACTGCGGCAACTGGCTCAGGGCTCACTCTGTTCGCCCATTTTCGTAATTTGTCACTCTCTTTATTCTGCGTCTTCTGCTAAGAGTTTAGCTCGTGTTTCTTCATCCAAAAGTGGGTAGCCTAGGCGTTTGCGTTCTGCGACAAAGGTTTTGGCTACGACACGGGCCAAGTTACGGATACGAGCGATATAGCCTGCGCGCTCGGTTACAGATACGGCACCACGCGCATCAAGCAGATTAAAGGTGTGTGAACATTTGAGAACATAGTCATAGGCAGGGTGTACCAAGCCTTCTTCCAAGGCACGACCAGCTTCTTTTTCAAACTTATCAAAGTTTTCAAGCAACATTTCTTGGTCCGAAATTTCAAATGAATATTTTGAGTGCTCGTACTCAGGCTGGATGAAGATTTCTCCATATTTTACGCCATCGGCCCACTCAATATCATAGACAGAGCCCACTTCTTGAATGTAAGAAGCCAAACGTTCCAAACCATAGGTAACTTCCGCAGTCACAGGGCCAGTTGCCAATCCACCAACTTGTTGGAAATAAGTGAACTGAGTAATTTCCATCCCATCAAGCCAAACTTCCCATCCAAGACCAGCTGATCCAGTTGATGGATTTTCCCAGTTGTCCTCAACGAAACGAATATCGTGCTCCAAAGGATTGATACCCAATTTTTCCAAAGACTCAAGGTAAAGCTCTTGGATATTTGATGGAGAAGGCTTCATCACTACTTGGAATTGGTGATGTTGGTATAGACGGTTAGGGTTTTCCCCGTATCGACCGTCAGCAGGACGACGTGATGGCTCTACATAAGCTGCATTCCATGGCTCAGGTCCGATAGCACGAAGGAAAGTGTAAGGACTCATCGTCCCCGCACCTTTTTCATTGTCATAAGCCTGCATAAGCATACAACCTTGGTCATTCCAAAATTGTTGCAAAGTCAAAATAATTTCTTGAAATGTTAATTTCTTAGACATTGTTTACTCCTTTAATTTATATTATCTTTTTAGCTTTATTCATCAAGCAACCAAGAAAAAGCTGGGTCCTGAAAAATATGACGTTTGGGAACAGTTTGTAAATTCTGATCGCATTCATCTATTGTTCCTAATTTCAAAGCACAGACTTCCGGTATATTTTCTTGAGCAGTGAAAATTTGACTGTGACAGTTCTGGCAGTAATAACGTTGTTTCCCTGGAGATGAACTATAGGTAACCAAATTTTCTTTTCCATACAATACTAGATTTTTGCTGCTAACTTTGGCATTAACTGTGTAGGCTGACGCAGTTACTTTCCGACAGAATGAGCAATGGCAAAAAACTATTTCCGACAATTCTTCATCTAAAGTGTAGGCGACTGCTTTACATAAACAAGATCCTTTAATCATTATGCTCCTTTCCACTTAGGTATTAGATCAAATTCAAAAAGAACCGAATTTCAACACCCAAGCCTTGCGACTAGGGGCGTCAGAAACGCGGTTCCACCCTAATTTATTACTTCATTGTTTTTAAAAAATACGACAGAAAGCGCCTGTTTCTTACCTTGTCCTACTCGGCTCCCACTATCCCAAGTTCGCTTGAAGAACGCCATAAGACTTTCTTTCCTAGCTAGTATTATAGCAGATTTTCTAGCTAGTGTAAACCAAAAATGAGTCTGAAAACAAAGTTCCAGACTCATTTATCAGTAAAGCTTCAGAAAGTCCTGTTTAAGGATGTCTTCTTGCTTTTGGTTTTTTGCCATGCAGATTTCTCTTGGCTTGTTTCAATGCTGTAATGGCATCTTTGACATCTTCTTGGCTCGCTCCTGGGTCTTTAAGGAGTTCCTGCGCTTCTTTAAAGACTAGAAGATAAGCTGCTTTTTCTTTCTTATCTGCATAGATAAATCTCGCATTCTTTTCTTGGAAGAGACGTTCATCCTTGACTAGTTTCTTTAGACTAGAGAAGTCTGTGGCCTTGCCATTTAGTTTGCTTTTAGCAGTAGCTAGGGCAATAAGAGATTGGTCAATTTGGTCCTGTTTGACTTTAGGGTCCACAGCGAGTAAAGCAATTTCTTGGAAGGCACGATCATAAGCTCGACGTACTTTTTCCTTGGCATTGGCATATCGTCCAGTTTTCGTCGTTGCATAGTAAGCTTTCATGGCTTCTTTTAAGGCTGCGACGTTCGAATCTTTTCCATCCAAAGCCTTACCAGCAGCTTCAAGACTAGCGAGAACTCCATCAATCAATTCTTGTTTCAACTTGCTTGACAAGGCTGACCGCGCCACTTGGAAAGCTTGGTCATAAGCTTTTCTCTTATCTGCACTACTATTAAAGTAACGAGACGTTTCTACTAGTTCTTTTTGTTGATTTACCACAGCAAGCAAGGCCAACTTAGACACCACAGATAGGCGCAAAGTATTATTTCGACCGGGCTGAACGAGCAAGGAAACGAGATTTTCAAGGAGTTCATATCCAGTCGGTAAGCCGATCTCTACAGCATAACGACCTGTAGCAACTTTCTTACCAAAGGCGTATTGACCATATTTTTCAGCAGGAAGAGTTATCCTTGTACCATCTTCACCTTTCAGAACTACTGTAGTCATCTTTGGAACGGCTTGATTGAAGGAAACAGATACCGGAGCATACTCTAGGAGATTTGCTAGGAAGGTAATGGTTTGGAAACTATTTTCTTCCGTCAGGTCAAACTCTTGGGACAAGGCACTGATAAATTTCAATTCTGTTCGGTCATAACTGAAAATTTCTGCTGTATAATGACCAAACTGTAAGAAATGAATCGCTTTTGACTTGTCGACATCGACATATTGTCCCTTGCTATTTTTGATTCGATAGACATAGAGGGTATCAATATCTTGGTTTGTTTTCGCATCCTTCAAGGCGATTTTCACTCGACCACTATTTTGATCGCGCACAAGTTCAGCAAGCGAGATATAGTCTACATTCCCTGCATAGTCCTCTACAAGATAGTAAATATTAGCCTTGTCAACATCCTTAGGAAGTGTATAACTACCATCAGCATTGGCCTTAATCAGATGGATATTTTCAAACGCACGCGTTCCAGACTGGTCCTTTCCAGTTAGAACCATGGTCCCTTTTTGGTCAAATGGTGTGAGGTAGAAGACTTTTTCTGAAAGGATACCACCTTGACCAACGTCTTTTGGTTTGCGAGCTACGAATTCTTGATTTCCATCTTTAAAGCGAATATAACCACTTGTGATGACAGGTTTTTGAGTGTCAATTTGAATTTTAAAAGTCGTGTATTGTTCTTTAGCTCCTGGAACGTCCGGTGTATAACTGATAACATAGTCATATAAACCATCCGCTACGGTATTACCATTAAAATCCCGACCTCTCCAAGCAGTATTATCAAGAATATAACTCTTCAGATTTCTACTGTCTCCATCAAAATAATTCTTACGGAGATCCTTTGCATCGCCCTCCCAAATAGAATGTTCATGCTTGGTATCCGTAGCCGCATAAACTGTAGCCCGAAGATTTACAAGATTTCTCAAAGTAACCGTTTTGTATTCAACCAGATCTTTGTTTCCATCATCGTTTGGAGAAATAGCAATACGGACATTCCCTTTTTCGTCCAACTGAAGAACATGTTTACCTTCAGCATTTTGTTCTATCCCAAGAACGGTAATTCTGCGTCCTTGGCGTTGACCTTGAGAAACAAGAAGATCATTTTGCAAGCTTGCTAGATAGCTCGCATCATTAGAGTAATTAACTGCAGGATTTTCCTTGTCTACTTCTGTGTAAAATCCATTTTTTCCTTCTCGGACAAGATTGTAAATTGGTTTTTCGACAGCAGGAAGATTTTGGAATTCACCTCGGAAGCCCATAAATGCAAGACTAACAACATCCCCATCATCCGCTGGATCTACAAATCGAACGAAACCTTCAAGGAAATAGCCATTTGGCATTTGTTTGCTGAGTTCAGCAGCAAATTTTCGAGCATCCACTTTAACAGTGACTGTTTGACTGCTGTGAGCTTTGACCGTCACTTCAGGCCAGACTGTCTCCGTTAGTTTTCGAGGTCGAAGGGTGAATTTCCCATCTTGGACTTCGTCTGTATTGGTATTCACTACCATCTTGAGAGTACGGTCAGTATCTGAAATATTGTGTACAGTGACCTTAAAAGTAAATTGATCTCCCACATTTCCTAAAGTCACACTTGGATAACCATTTTCACCCGTTACATAGAGGTCTGTTGAGACTGCAGCAGCTGTATCTACAATCCCAGAACCTTGCTGACGAGGAGAGGTATAAGTGCCTGTTTCCTTATTAACATGTGGTTTTGCAGTTGACATGATCAAGGCCTTGACAGTCTCTGATACTTGCTCAGGAGTCAATTCTGGATGATGTTTTTGCAGGTATTCCTTAACCAAAACTGCAACACCCGTAACGTGAGGAGCCGCCATACTGGTTCCGCTGATACTACCGTAGGTATTGTCATTAAAGGATGAGTAGATATTGCCACCAGGAGCTGTTACGTCTGGTTTCAATTGTCCATCGGTAGTCACCCCCCAACTTGAAAAATCAGACAGCTGATTGGCTACATCAGAAGGGCGATTATCCATCTTGTCATTAAAAACAATCTTGTATTTTCCTGATTTTAAGGCTTCACCATACTGTTTAGAAATAAATACAGAAGGAATTTTCTTTGCTTCATCATCGATAGCCATATTGATGTTTGCGCCCTCTACATTATTGTAGATCAAGGCACCAACTGCACCGTGTTTTCGTGCATTTTTGATTTTCTCTGAAAAGTTCATGGCTCCACGCTGAATGAGGGCCAGCTTCCCAGTTAAATCCAACTTCGCAAAGTCTTCTTCACGACCTAACCCTGCTTCGACATATTCATACTCTTTTCCTTTTTCAAAGTCCTTATCTGCCTCGGGTTGATTATAATCAAATTTTCCGTTATGAAGGCTGGCATTTCCCTCTAGACCTTTGACTTCAAAAACCGCTGTCGTCAATGTTTTATTGTTGACAGAAGCAACTGAAATCGAATCCTCAACAGTGGATGGATTTCCAACCAAGCCATAGTCTGGGTTTTCGGCTAGCGGTTTTGAATAACCATTTCCGAATGTATTGCTATTTCCTGCTGAGATAAGAACAGAAACTCCCTTGGCACGGGCACGTTTGATAGCATCCACGATATCAGAACCAGCATCCACCATAGAACCAGTGCTAGATCCCAAACTCATATTAATAGCATCTGCTCCCAAGGCAACTGCGTCATCAATCGCCTTTACATAAAGGGCAGAACTGGTCGTTTTTTGACGATCTGAAAAGACACGCATAAACATGACTTGGGCTTCTGGTGCTACACCATAGACCTTTTCACCATTCGGTGCTTCTTTATCAGGGTTTCCAGCCGCAATCCCTGTTACGTGCATCCCATGAGAAGTTCTTTCTGCTTCTTTGATCTTATCTGTTCCGTCAAAGTAGTCATAGGCATAGACAACCTTATCACTATACCATTTACCGTAGTCGATTCCAGCAGCCTTTTTAGCTGCTTCAACGGCTTCCTGATTTTTAAATTTTGCTTTTGAAGGGTCCGAAATTCGGAGAACCTCATGATTCAAATCAAGCCCGGAGTCAATAATGGCAACAACAGTCCCTGTCCCCTTGTAACCAGCCTTCCAAGTTTTTGGTACTGTGATAATATCATTGCTTGAAAGACTATTGGGTTTTGCAGATTCAGCATTTTGTTTTTCCTTTTCAGTAGTTGCTGTCTCGCCAGTAGTTTTAAGAGCTGTCGTTGCTGGAGCCTCTTTTTTCTCCAAGTCAGAAGCCTTCTCAGTAGCAGGCGCTGTACTGGTATCGACTGTTTTTTCTTTTTGGACGACACCTTGATTTTCTTCTTTTGCAACTGCGCTATCTTTTCCTGATTCTTGAGATTCGGCAGTTTTATCAACTGGGGCTTCTACCCTAGCATCTTGTTTGCTAGTATCCTCTTTAAAAGTTTCAACTTCCTGTTTCTCTCCTGCTACTGGCACAATCACATTCGTGTTGGCTTGGTCAGTCGAAGAATCTGAGTGCTTATCATCTTTTAGCTCTGTCTTGATTTCCTGAGTTTGAGCTTGATTTTCACCTGTACTCTGCTCATTGGCACTGACTTGACTCGACCCAAAAACCAAAGCAGTCCCCAGCAAAACTGAAGCAAGACCAAATTTGTATTTCCGTAATGAAAAACGTTGTCGTCTATCCATAAATAATCTCCTTTTTCTTTAAAGTATACCTATTATAACGCAAATAATCAAAAATTTTCATAAAAATCTGAATTGTCACAAAAATGTAATATTTGCGTATGTAATTCTCTTTGGCAATTTTATCATTCGTGTTATTTGTTTTATCAAACCAATATTTTCTGGATTCGTTCATTTATTTCAATTTCTAAAACTATTTTACTATACAAACAATCTAGACTTTTATACACAAAAAGACTAGGATTTAAAATTCCTAGTCTTTGTTATTTCGGTATAAATAGATTATACAAACTAAAAATCCATCTCATCCACACGTGGTGCGCCCGAAGTCACTGAAATTGTCTTTAAAACTTCTCGCTCGTCTTTGCTGAGTTCAATTCCAAAACAGTCAAGATTGCTCTGGATACGAGAGGCTGTCACTGACTTAGGTAGAGGTAAAAAACCTTCTGCCAAACTCCAAGCCAAGGCAATTTGAGCCACTGATTTCCCATACTTAGCAGCAATTTCTTGGACTTCTTTCTGTTCAAACAACTCCCCTTGCCCAAAAGGCCCCCAAGCCTCTAGGAGAATTCCTTTCTCTCTACAGTAGTCAACCACTTCCTCTTGATAAACTCCTGGTGCCAAGCGTACCTGATTGACCGCCGGAATGACTCTTGCTGTCTCAAGCAAAGCATCCAAATGATGGGGAAGGAAATTACTAACGCCAATAGTACTGATCTTACCTTCTTGGTAAAGGTCCTCCATCGCTCTCCAGACTTCAGTATTGCGAGTTTTCCATTCGTCATTTTCTCTTAAAGGTTTTGGATTTGGCCAATGAATAAGGTACAAATCTAGATAATCCAATCCCAGTTTTTCTATTGATTCTTCAAATGCATGGCGAGCGTCACCATAGCTGTGATTGGTATTCCAAAGTTTGGTCGTTACAAAGATTTCTTGGCGTGGAATACCGCTATCTCGTATAGCACGACCAACACTTTCCTCATTTTTATAGATAGCTGCAGTATCTATATGTCGATAACCAGCCTTTAAGGCTTCTAAAACGGCTTGGTAGGCTACCTCTCCATTTTCAGCTTTCCATGTTCCAAATCCTAGAACAGGAATTGAAACTCCATTATTAAGGGTGTAAGATTTCATCGTTTTTCCTTTCTATGTGAAGAAAATCTAAAGAAACAAAATCCTGATTATCAGAACACTTGCCCCTTTAGATTTTAACAATTATTGATCACGATCGTAATAGATCTCGTGAGCTTTTAAGCGAGAATTGAGCAATTCAGGAACGGTTACAAATGTATACCCTTCACCCTTTAAATACTCAATAACACTTGGTAGAGAATTAACAGAAGGACCATGAATATCATGCATGAGGATGATGGAACCATTGCGAACCTGACGTTGTATCTCTGTCAAAATGGCTGTCTCATTTTTACTCTTCCAGTCCAAACTATCCACGTCCCACATGATGAAGCTTAAATCAAGGCTGTTTCGAATATCATCAGTGATGGCGCCATAAGGTGGGCGCATCAGTTTAGAGCTTGATCCTAAAACTTGAGTTAACAAATCTTCTGTATCAGTGATTTGTTTTTTAGCATCTTCGAGCGAAAGTTGTGAAAGAACGGGATGACTCCAGCTGTGGTTTCCTACAACATGACCTTCTGATTTCATTCGTTTTAGAAGATTTTCATTACCTGCAATGTTTTTACCAAGTACAAAGAAGGTTGCCTTTACACCGTATTTAGCTAAAGTATCCAAAGCCTGCGTGGTTGTAGTAGGATTTGGACCATCATCAAAGGTCAAGGCTACAACTTTTTTATTTTTCTTAGCAAAGTATGCTTGGTAAAGTTCAGCATCCTTTTCTAATAGATAAGAGGACTCAATGACATCAAAGAAACTGGATATTGGTAAAGCAATTTCCTCAACAGTCTCTCCAGCATTAGCAGGATAAAGGATGATTTGACTATCCTTATAATCAAAACTCCAAGATGTCAATTCTTGGTCTGTGAAGCTCTTTATAACTTGATCAATTTTTGCCTGGTCAAGTTTCTTATCTTCTAGAGTTGATTTGATTTGACTCAGTAAGAGTTCCTTAGCCTTGCTTGCATCTTTGAAGAGTTTACTGAGGTCAAAAGCTTTCCCATCTTCAGTCAAGAAAATTTTTCCTAAAGAAGTCTTTTCTTTTTCTTCAACCTTTGATGCAGACAAATCGTAGACTTGCTTGCTGATATTACGAGCAACAACTCCCTTTAAGACAGGATCCAGCCGTTCAGTATAATAAAAGACCAGATCCTCTTTATCTTCTAGATTTTCTTTGATGTCTTGGTTGATTTTTTCTCTAATAGACGCAATAACTTCCTCTCCTTGCAGAGGGTAGTAGGCAATCACCTCCGCTTGCCCTTTTCGGAAATGGTCCCTCTGACTACCTGAGTTGAATTGCTGATCCTTTTTGCTTTTTAACGCTTCAATTTTTTGTTCATAAGATTGCTTTTGTAGAACCTTGTAGCCAATGGCACTTCCCAAAAGAATCATAGCGATTCCTAAGATCCCAACAAAGGAAAGCAATAACCTTCTCTTTTTATCGTGAGAAACACGGTTCATATTTTTCTTCATATTTCCATCATATCAAATCAAAGCTATTATTTCAATGATAAACAGGTAATCTAGCTCCATTTCAAAAATAAAGAAAAAGCTTAGAGTTCTCTAAGCTTCTATTTTAAAAGCGAATTGCTTCACGTGTTTTTTCATATGAAGTTACAAAACGATTTGTAACTCCTGGTTCTGCAACTTCCAAGGCTTGAGAAATCTTCTCAAATGATGCCCGATAGTCAAACTCTTTCTCAAAAATTTCAAGTGCTTCGTTGAAAGCCTCTTGGATGCGTTCATCAAATGAACGGTAGCGATTTGAGTATTGAAGAAGTTGCTCTGTCAAAGTCGCATACTGAACAATGTCGTATGTTTCTGTCTCAAGTACTGCCATATCATTCGTTGCAATTTCAAGAATTCGCTTAACAGATTCAATATTAACCTGCGGTTGTTCTAGCTCCGCCATCAAATCTTCTGTATTATGACTTGCAGTAAAGAAGAGCTTCAAGAAACTTTGAGGGATACCTGGTAAGTTTCGCTTCTCCATGTAACGTTTGATGGTGTGCAAACGATTTACATAGACATTTGCTTTTTGGCGAGCATTAAGGTCATCTTTTTCAATTTGCGCAAGTCGTTCGCTCACAGAAATTTGCTCATCTTCAATATCTTTGAGATTGCTTTGAAGCATTTCCAACTGTTCTTCAAGAACAGAATAGGCTTGAGCAGATTCTCTTTGATCCTCTGTTACTTCTAAAATAGCGGTATCAAGTGCAGCTAATTCTTCTTGAAGTCGGCGAACATGATTTCCATCACTTTCTGGAAGAAGGTAAGTTTTATTCAGGCGTTCAAGATCCTGAACAAGCACCTGGTTATTTTCTTTCAAGTGGTTGAGATAGATTGGAAGTGTTGAGAGGAGATTCTCAACGACTTTTTGAGCCTCAATTTCACGAGTGAAAATATCATAAAGTGCGTTGATTTCTTCTTGAATACGATTATTTTCATACTCTGCATTGTCCAACTCCAACTGACGAATGTTTTCTTGATTATTCTTCAAAGATTCATGCAAAAGTTGGAAACGTGACTCAATATCTGTTTCAGTAAAGTGGTAGTTGGCATCCAACAGCTTGCGATAGCCTTCTTCCAAATCTGCTAATTGGTCTGGTAATTCCTTTATCAAGGTTTCAACAAGAGCTGGAATACGATCAACAATATGCGTTAGAGCAAGAATATGATTTTCAGTATCATCTAAGATTGCTGCAGCTTCAACTGGGTCACCTGATGAGTTAAGGGTAACAAATTGAGAGAATTCCGATTGGATATTTTCCAATTGTTTCTCAATCTCAGGAAGAGCTTTCCCATATTTCTCTGAGTCCTCTGCAACCGTATGTTGAAGGGTTTCAAACAAGTCCAAAGCATGTAGGACGCGACCACTGTTCTTAGACTCTTGCTTTTCGAGTTCAGAAAGGGCATTGCGAATAGCTGCAATATCCTCTTCAATCAAACTAATCTGGCTTTCAATTTGATCAATCTTGTGAGCTGCTTTAAAGAAACGGAAAGAATTATTGTAGTTTTCAGCTTCAAAGAGGTGATTTTCGATGTCTGCAAATGAGTTCAGAGATAAATCAACCCATTTTTGATTCCATTCACGAAAGGTCACCTGACTTTGACCAATCAAGTGCATATTTTTAACGGCTTCAACCTCATCATTTACAGGAAGATTGTAGAGTTCTTCTTTTCTTTCTTCAAGCGCCGTTAATCTGCTTACATTACGCTTACGTAGAAAAATGGCTGTTACATAAGCTAAAATCAAAATGATCGCAATCGCAACCATTAGATAAATTAGTTGTCCATTAGACATATCAAACTCCTTTTATACTAGAAACAATCGTAATGATTATATCATATTTTTTAAACCAAGGGAACTATTTCCCACATTTTTTAGACGTCAAGTGTACTGTAAACAGCGTTTTCTTCAATAAATTCGCGGCGAGGTTCTACCCGATCTCCCATCAACATATCAAAGATTCTATCTGCTTCAGCAGCATCATCTACTGAAACACGTGCCATCAAGCGATGTTCTGGATCCATGGTTGTTTCCCACAATTGGTGATCATCCATTTCTCCTAATCCCTTATAACGTTGGATGGTTGGCTTTGAGCGCCCTTCACTATGACGTGCTAAGGCTTCTTGGAGTTTAATTTCTTGATCTGTACCTGGCTGGATGTATTCTTTGATCTCACTTCCAACTTTAACCCCATAAATCGGTGGTTGGGCAATATAAACATAACCAGCTTCTAGGATTGGTTTCATGTAGCGGTAAATCAAGGTTAGCAAGAGAGTTCGAATGTGGGCACCATCGACATCGGCATCGGTCATCAAAACGAGTTTTTGGTAACGAGCCTTAGTAACATCAAATTCTGCGCCAAATCCTGTCCCCATGGCTGTGAAGAGACTCCGAATTTCTTCGTTGGCAAGAATCTTATCCATGCTAGCCTTTTCAACGTTCAAGATTTTACCACGAATTGGTAATATAGCTTGGAACTCACGGTTACGACCAGATTTAGCTGATCCACCAGCCGAGTCTCCTTCGACGATGAAGAGTTCGGTTTCAGCAGGATTATTTGAAGAACAGTCTGCTAGTTTTCCTGGAAGATTGGAAATTTCCAAACCAGATTTCTTGCGAGTGACTTCACGCGCACGCTTGGCAGCTACACGAGCCTTGGCAGCCAAAATCCCTTTTTCCACGATACGCTTGGCGATCTGTGGATTTTCCATGAGAAAATCAGAGAAGGCATCGCTGAAGAGGCGATTGGTGATCTTGACCACTTCACTATTGCCCAGTTTAGTCTTGGTTTGTCCTTCAAATTGTGGATTTGGATGCTTGACAGAGATCACAGCAGTCAAACCTTCACGGACATCTTCCCCTGTTAGGTTGTCTTCATTGTCTTTAAGTAATTTATTTTTACGAGCATAATCGTTGATAACACGCGTCAGTGCTGTACGGAAACCTTGCTCATGCGTACCACCTTCATGGGTGTGAATGTTATTGGCGAAACTCATGACATTTTCGTGGTAACCGGTTGTGTACTGCATGGCTACTTCAACTGTGATATCATCCATCTCACCGTCTGTGTAGATTGGTGTATCAAAGATCACATCCTTGTTCTCGTTGATATATTCAACATAGCTAGCAATACCACCCTCATAGTGGTAATGTTTAGTCTGTTCGAGACCTTCACGCTTATCTGTGATGGAGATTCGAAGACCTCGGTTCAAAAAGGCTAGTTCTTGAATACGTTTGTTTAATTTATCAAAATCAAAAGTCGTCGTTTCTGTAAAAATCTCTGGATCCGGCGTGAAGTGAACTGTTGTTCCGGTTCTATCCGTATCCCCAATCACCTCAAGATCAGCAACGACATTCCCACGGTGGTATTCTTGATAATAAATTTTTCCGTTTTTATGAACCCGAACATCTAGTTGAGTTGAGAGGGCATTTACTACTGATGAACCCACACCGTGCAATCCACCTGATACCTTGTATCCGCCACCGCCGAACTTTCCTCCAGCGTGAAGAACAGTAAAGACGGTCTCAACAGCAGGACGTCCTGTCTTTTCCTGAATGTCAACAGGAATACCACGTCCATCATCCACAACGGTAATGGAATTATCTGGCTCAATAAGGACTTGGATATGACTGGCAAATCCAGCTAGGGCTTCGTCAATTGAGTTATCAACAATTTCCCATACTAGATGGTGAAGACCTTCTTTTGAAGTCGATCCAATATACATACCTGGACGCATACGAACAGCTTCCAGCCCCTCCAAAACTTGAATTTGACTGGCATCATAATCCTGTGCCTGTTGATTTTTGATTTCTTCTGTCATTTTTTCCCTTTTCTTACATGTCTATTGCTTGTCTCAGTGTCGCAACGTTTTTAAAAAGATAGGCATCTAAGCCGGCAGCTTCACCTGCTTCTACATCAATATTTCTGTCTCCAATGACCAAACCGGATGAGATATGATATTTATCACGTAAATAAATCATAGACTCAGGATCTGGTTTCCGTTTGAAACCAGAACTGGCAGTCACGACTTCTGTGAAATAGTCAGCTATCTGAGTCTTTGCAAGAAGTTCTAGCACTTGGTCATTTCGATGAGAGACTAAGAAATGACGGCCACCCTTGTCAGAGATGTCTTTTAGTAACTCTGGAATTCCCTCAAACAAAACTGGGTACTCTAGCTCACGCGCTTCATTCTCTTTGTAGTTTTCTAAAAAATTCTCGATGGCTGGGGCAAACTTCTCAGTGGCAAAAGCTGTCGAAACCTTCAAGGCTTCGTAAACACGGTCGTGTTCTTGCTCTATTCCGTATTGGGCTAAGGTCTCTACAAAGGCCGCTGTAGAAGTCTCATAATTATCCAATAGGGTACCACCTAAATCCCATATATAGTCACGATATTTCATACCCTTCATTATACCATTTTTTTACGAAAAAAGCGATGATTTCCTAGATTTTTCCAAGCAAAAACGAGAGCCGAACTCTCGTCTTACTGTTAATTTCCAAAGACATCTTGATAGAGCATGCCGACTCGTAAACTTTCTGCATCTCCTCCCAACTGCTCTACCAACTCATAGGCAAAGGCAAGGGCAGTTGACGGTCCTCGGCTAGTTGTTAGATTGCCATCCACAACTACTGTTTCCTTTCGATAAATTCCGTCACTGATGTTTTCCTGAACACCGTCATAACAGGTAAAGTGCTTGTCTTTCAGGACACCTGCTTGATGGAGGGCGATTGGAGCTGCACAGATAGCTGCAACTTTCTTTCCTGCTTGGTCAAAGGCTTTAATCTGTGAAATGAGGGCTTGATTATCCCGTAGGTGAGCTGAGCCTGGCATACCACCTGGAAGAACTACCAAGTCATAGTCGGACAAATCGCCATCAAAGATACGGTCGGCTTTTACCTGAATGCCATGTGATCCTGTCACCTGCTCTTCAAATCCTACCATATCGCATGAAATGTTTGCTCGACGCAAGACATCAACTACTGTCAAGGCTTCAATTTCTTCAAAACCCTGGGCTAAGATAACTGCTACTTTTGCCATAGTGGCCTCCTTATTTGATTTGTTTTAGGACGACTTTCTTTCGTTTGAATGGAACTTTTCCACTTTTCTCCTCCGCTAGTTTGGTCTGGTAACTCATAGATAAGAGGAGACCGACACCGATGAGGTTACTAATAATTGCGGAGCCCCCTTGAGAAATGAAAGGCAGAGGAATCCCTGTCAAAGGAAGTAAGCCTGTCACGGCACCGATATTTTCAAAGATATGGAAGAGCAACATCATGATAAATCCAGTCGAAATGTAGGTGTAGAACTGGTTATTTGACCTGAGCGTAATCTTCAACATCCGGTAAATAAGAAGCAAGTACAGGGCAACCACAAAAACTGAACCAATGAAGCCAAAGTCTTCAGCAATTACGGTAAAAATCATATCACTCTCACGTACTGGAATGAGGAGATTGGACACATTGAAACCTTGTCCAAACAAGCCACCACTTCCAATCGCAATTTGCCCCTGCGCCTGTTGGTAAGTCGTTGTTTGCGCAAAGTCAAAGGGATTGAGCCAGGCCAAAATACGGTTAATCTGGTAAGTTGGCATCCCAATCTGATGCAAGAAGGCACGTCCATCCTTGCTTATAAAGATGGCCATGAAGCCTGCAACCGCAGTCACTCCTGTCGCAAAAACAGGAATGATAATCTTCCACGAAACACCTGAAAGGAGAACCATACCTGCAAAAATAGCTACAAAGACCAAGGCAGTCCCCAAGTCACTTTGTAGGGCTAAGAGGATCAAGACTGGGATGGTAAAGGCAATCATCCAACCAATCAATAGGAAATCCAAGGGAATAGTCCGTTGCCATTCCTTGTGTTTTTGAGTGAATTGTACGATGACTCGAGCTAGCATCAAGATATAGGAAATCTTCATGAACTCCGATGGCTGAAAGAGTGTCGTTCTACCAATCGATACCCAGTTTTTGGCACCTGTTGACGCTACAAGATTTGGATTGTAGAAAACAAGAGGGAGGACCATCAAGGCTAGGCCTAAACCATAGAGATAAGGAGTCACCTTCCATAAAAACTCAGTATTGAAGAACATGACTACAAAACCAATGACAAGGCCCAAGGAAATCCAAGCGATTTGCTGGCCTAGTATTGGTAACACATTATTTGGATAGTCATGACTAACTGCTATATAAATGGCCACTACTCCAATCACCAGTAAACAAAACACTGGTAGAAGGAGGCTATAATCGACTCGAGAGTCGAAGGAACGTTTCATATTTTTTACCTTTTCTCTTTCTTGGATTTTTCTTTCATTCTATTGCGACGGGATTGGAGAAAATCAGCTACAGCAGGCTCTAGCTGTTCTCTAGAAAGAACCTGAACAGCCCTTTCTTTTGACAAGGTCTGGGCGATTTGTTTGCCGTAGCGCTTGCTGACAACACGACTGTCTAAGATTACAGCAACCGAACCTTGGTTGGGCCGTCTAACAGTACGACCAAGGGCTTGTTTTAGCCGAATGATCGCCATCGGCAACTGATAATCATAAAAAGGATTTTTTCCTTCTTGACGCAGTTCTTGGTTTAACTTTTTGGTTAACGGCTCTTGGGGATTTTGGAAAGGCAATCTCGGAATCACTTGAATCACGCAAGGATGGGTTGAAAAATCAACTCCTTCCCAGAAACTGCCTGTTCCAAGCAAGATCTGGCGTTCACCTTTTTCAAAACGTTTTTTCAGTTGGCTTGCTTCCCCATTTTTATACTGAGCTAGATGCGGTTGGTCGAGCAGGTCCGAAACTGCCAGCAACATCTCTTTTGAAGTAAACAAGACCAATAAGGGTTCTTGAAAGGCTTGTAACCTTCGGATAACAGAAGCCACTTCACTAGCATAGTCAACAAGTGAAACTTCAGTCACAAGAGGAAAGTCATTAACTAGAAAGACTTCTTGTTGGTCCTGCTTTGCTACATCAAGCCTAACAAGTGGAGCATCCAGAAATCCCAATAAATCTGCTAGGGAAACCCGATTGCTGATTTCAAGAGTAGCTGATACTCCTAGGAGCCTACAATCTTCTGGCAATAACTCTGCTAGTATAAAGCGGCCTTTTTTGCTTGAACAAATCAGGACATCCTTGCTCGATTTTTCTGCTGTAGCAAGCCAAAATTCACGGTCCGAGGTGAAAAAGTTTGCAATCTCTCTATACTCTGGGAGAGCTAGCTCCGAAAAATGATGGCGCAACTGTTCAAGAGAATCTAACCACTTTCCATTCTTAAGACCTGACTGATAGTGCTCTATCAAGTAACGACATTCAAAGCCAATACTCTCAAGCAAACGCTTCTGAACCAAATCTTCCTCTGTCTTCAAGGACTTATCAAACTGGGTTACAAGTTCCTCAAGGTGATAAGCCTGCTGGGCTAGATTTTCGAGAGCTAGCAGCATTTTTTGAGCCTCGTCCAAGATCACCAAACGGTTGTCGACAAACTCTGGATTGTCTTCCAAACGAGTGACCAGATAGGCATGATTGGTCAGAAGAACACGACTGGTCTTGGCCTTCTCCTGCCCTCGTTTCCAAAAATCCTCTGTAGCAAATAAACTTTTCTTTGAAAGCTTGCCATCGTGGACTAGTTCTGGCAGAAAATGCTGGTAGCGATAAAGTTGCCCAATTTCATCCAAATCACCAGTCTCTGTCTCTGTTAGCCAGATGAGCAGTTGCATTTTAAAGCGTGTGAAAAGGCGATTGGACTCTGATCGATAGAGAACTCGGTGAAAGGCATCCAATTTCAAGTAATTTTGAGGCCCCTTGAGACTATGAATTTCCAGATGGAAGACCTCTTTTAAGCGCTGACCTTCTTCTTGCATGATTTGATTTTGAAGAATTTTGGTCGGAACGCTCACTAGGACACCTGCTTGACTCTCCAAGTTCAAAGCCGGGAGGAGATAACCATAAGTCTTGCCCAGTCCCGTTTGGGCTTGGATAAAGGAAGTTTGGTGTTCTTCCAATAATTGCTCAACCTTCTCCGCAAAATCCAGCTGCTGTGGACGTTCCTCCAGCCCCAATAAAGAAATATTTTTAGCAAAGTCTTTGGATAACTTTCGTGGGACTAAGGCTTTGCTTTCCTTTTTTAGGAAAAGCCCATGAAGCTCCATCAAGTCTGGCGAAGATAAGAGAGACTGTTGCTGATAGACCTCCTCAATCACCAGATAACTTTCATAGAGAAGGTTATCTGCAAGGTCTAACAAGCTTTCTAAAAGCCCTTTAGGTAGCTCAAAAAGTTTTTGACGCATGTAGAGCAAGAGTTCAGCTGTTGCCTGAGCATCTGACAGGGCAGTATGGGCATGTTCCAGCTCAATGCCCAGCTCTTGACAAAGGATACCTAAGTTATACTTTTCAAACTGAGGATACAGAACTTGGGCAAGCTCAACTGTATCCACCCGCGGTGTACGCAATTCATATCCTTCAAAAAAGAGAAATTCTGCAAGAAGGTTAGCATCAAACTGTACATTGTGCGCAACAAAAATACCGTCCTTAACCAATTCAAAAATTTTTCCAGCCACCTGAGAAAACTCTGGTGCCGCAGCCAAACGCTGATCGGTCAGACCCGTTAATTCTTTGATATGAGAATCCAAGGGTTCATGGGGATTGACATCAGTCGCATACTGATCGATGATGTCACCATTCTCAATCACCACAATGCCCACTTGAATAATTTTTGCCTTGCTTCCAGTGCTGGTCGCCTCTAAATCAACGACCACATACCGATCATTTCTCGCATTCATCATTAAAAATTATATCAAAAAAAGCATGATTTGACATCCCTCAACTTTGATAACAATCTGGCTTCACTTGCGAGCTTGATTAAAAATCAAGACCTTAAAAGTGAGAATTTCACGCAAGTTCAGCAGTTGGTCGCTGGTTCTGAGGTATTTGAAAACCTTATCAACAAACCTACATCAACACAAAAAGACAACAAAGGTATTAGCTGCCTTTTTGAGATATTTTTTTCATTGTTTTCGGAAGAGCCTTGCTAATTTCTGTTGGCAAGACAAGATAGTTTTCTTGAGCTAGTTCTTGCGCGATAGCTGAATGAAGGTGAGTCGCTACCACCACTCTCTCATAGAGACTGACTTGGTGAAACTGACCTGCAAAACCTGCAATCATCCCAGCCAGAGTATCTCCCATCCCACCAGTTGCTTGATAGGGGCCTCCAACCTGTAACTGATAATATTCATGCTGCCCGGCTTGCCAGATACGAGTCGCTGGACCTTTCTCAACTAAAATCGTCCCTTGAGGAAAAGCTGAAAGAGCACTAGCAGTCGTCTCTGTATTTTGATGGTCAAGAACTATACCAGACAGTCTTTCCCATTCCTTTTGGTGGGGAGTTAGAATAAGCTGACTGGAAGGAAATGGTAACTGGCCTTTTGCTAAGCTGCCCAAAGCACCACCATCTACAATCAAAATCTGGTCTCTTCTAAGGCAGTCAAAGACTCGTTTTACGAGTTCTTCTCCAAATGCATCCTCTCGCAAACCCGGACCTAACAAGACAACTTCTGCCTTTTCCAACTGTTCTTCTAACAATTGCTGATCTTGAAGAGAAAATGCCATGGCCTCAGGTAAATGACTGTGCAGAGCCGGAATATTCTCCTTATCCGTGCCAACAGTCACCAACCCTGCCCCACTTTTGACTGCTGCAATGGCTGACATGATGATAGCTCCCCCATAGAGATAGGTCCCTCCCAGCAAGAGCAGGAGACCGTAATCTCCCTTATGGCTGTGACGAGAACGTTCAATAATGACTTTTTCTAATAAAGCTTGATCAATCACTTTCATCGTTTTTTCCTTTCACTCCATTATACTACAAAAGGAGGTTCAGACCTCCTTCTATCTATTTTCCCTTAAATTCCGCAAAGGTCTGTAAGATTTTAGCTGCCACTGCTGGAGAAGGTTCTCCTTTTAGCTCAACCGTTTCATCTGCATATGGAGTAAGACCAGCAAAAACTCCTATCTGAACTGAATAAAGAGATGTCTTAAACAGTTCAATATCGTTTTGGTCATTTCCAAAAGCGATGAAGTTCTCCCCACATAATTTTTCAACAGTTGTTGCCTTATGAGTATCCAAGGGGTTGACATAGAGGCACTTTTCATGCGCATGATAGGAGAGATGAGCCTGCCCCAGTCTTTCTAACTGACCAAGCAGATCATCAAGCAAATCCTCATGGTCTCCCATATAAACGACTACCTTAATCGGAGTCCCTAAGTCCTCGAGTTTCTGATGACGAGCTACCTTTAGGGGATCCACACTGGAAATAAATGGAATCTTCTCTACAATCTGACCACTATAGTCAAAGCAATCATCTACAAAGAAAGGGAGATTATAAGTCTGGCAATAATCCACTAGCGCCTGATAAACTCTAGCATCGAGATTTCTTTCGAAGATAGCCTTCCCCAAGTGATAGGCTACGCCACCATTCAAACCTATAACCAAGCGCTGACTGAGTTCAGGGCCTAATAAACCCAAGCAATCCCGATAAGAGCGAGCTGAGGCAAATACAAGATCATGCCCATAATCTTCAGCCTTTAAAAGAACCTGCTGAATCTCCTCATCTATGGTCATGTAGTCAAAAGATAGCGTTCCATCCAGGTCAAATACGAATTTCATCTTCCTAGTCCTTGTTTAGTGTTCGAAGCGCTGCCTGATAGGTTTGCTCCATCAGCATAGTAATGGTCATAGGACCAACTCCACCCGGTACAGGTGTGATGTGACTAGCAAATGGTGCAACGGCATCATAATCAACATCTCCACAAAGCTTACCATTTTCATCTCGGTTCATCCCAACGTCAATGACAACCGCTCCTGGTTTGACAAAGTCAACAGTCACAAACTTAGCACGACCGATAGCAACCACAAGAATATCTGCTTTAGCAGCTACCTTGGCAAGGTTATGGGTGCGTGAGTGAGTCAAGGTCACAGTCGCATTCTTGGCTAAAAGAAGCTGAGCCATCGGTTTTCCAACGATATTTGAGCGACCGATAACAACCGCATTTTTACCTTCCAACTCAATCTCATACTCATGAAACATTTCCATAATTCCTGCAGGTGTCGAAGGAATCATAACTGGATGACCAGACCAGAGGCGACCCATGTTTAGCGGATGGAAACCATCCACGTCTTTTTCGGGGTCAATGGCTAATAAAACTGCCTCTTCATCAATATGTTTTGGTAAAGGTAACTGGACCAAAATCCCATGCCAAGCTGGATCTTGATTGTATTTGGAAATCAAGTCCAACAATTCCGCTTGGGTAATGGTCTCTGGAACTCGCACTACTTCACTACGGAAGCCAGCAGCGAGAGCTGAGCGTTTCTTGTTGCGAACGTAGACTTGGCTGGCTGGATTGTCCCCCACCAAAATCACCACCAAGCCTGGAACTAAACCTGTTTCTTCTTTTAGTTTGGCCGTCTTTTCAGTCAACTGTCCTTGTAACTTAGCCGCAAGAGCCTTCCCATCAATAATCTGTGCCATATCTCTTCTCTTTTCTATCAGATATCCCCTATTATAACAAAAAATACCTTGTCATTCTAACATTTCTTGACTAATGGACCTTATAGTCAAAAACTATAAGAAAAAGCCCTTATCGAGCTTTTGTACCTATTTATATTAGGTGAATCTGTCATGCTTTCTTTTTGACTTTTGGAGCCGGTAAGACTTCATACATATCCTTAATTAATCTCGTTAGAAATGACTTATCTTCAATGTCTTCTATCAAAATCATCTCCTTAGCTCCCTCATAAGGACGTTCAAGCCTAGTCTGTCCTAGTTGATCCAAAATCACCTTCACAGGCTTCAGTAACAAACGATTATCATAGATTCCCCCAATAATCTTCCCACGATAATAAAGGATATACTCTCCCATCATTGGACGATAACTCATCTCCTCTAGCTCTGATAGCTGTTCGAGAATAAAATCTAAATATTCTTTACTGGAAGCCATGATGCCTACCCCCTTTCTTCTAAAAATGAGGTTTTACAAAACCTTACTCAAAAATTCCTTGGTCCGTTGTTCTTTTGTTTGATTGAAAATCTCCTCAGGCGTTCCATCTTCGACAACAACTCCATCCGCCATAAAGATAACACGGTCTGCTACCTCACGCGCAAAGCCCATTTCATGCGTCACAATCACCATGGTCATCCCTGATTTAGCGAGGTCTTGCATAACAGCTAGGACTTCTCCAACCATCTCAGGGTCTAGGGCTGAAGTCGGCTCATCAAAGAGCAAAACATCTGGTTCCATGGCCAAACCACGTGCTATGGCAATCCGTTGTTGCTGACCACCTGACAAGCTCTGAGGATAAGCCGTCGCCTTATCTGGCAAGCCAACTTTTTCTAACAGTTCCTGTGCTCTTTTCTCCGCAACTTCCTTGCTTTCACCTTTGGTTTTAATTGGTGACAAAGTGATATTTTCCATCACTGTCATATTGGGAAAGAGGTTGAATTGTTGGAATACCATGCCCATCTTTTCACGCATAGCAAAAAGGTCATTTTTCTTATCAGTGATATCAACTCCTTCAAAGATAACCTTACCTTTACTTGCTTCTTCAAGTAGATTCATCGAACGAAGGAGGGTTGATTTCCCGCTCCCTGACGGACCAATAATGACCACAACTTCTCCACGTTTAATCTCAAGATTGATGCCTTTTAAAACTTCATTTTTCCCAAAAGATTTATGTAGTTCTTCAATTTTAATCAAGGTTTCTGTCATTATTTCTTGTCTCCTTGTCCAATATGTTTTTCGAATGCTTTCAACGCCACTGTCAAAACAGAGGTCATAATCAAATAGTAAAAGGCTGCAAATAAAAGGGGAGTCAATGGTAAATAAGTTGTTGTTGCTACTGTCGTTGCACCATTCCACAACTCCATTACCCCAATCGCTGACAAGAGGGAACTATCCTTGATAATGGTGATAAATTCATTTCCCAGAGCTGGAAGAATATTTTTGATAGCCTGTGGCAAAATGACATAGCGCATGGCATTTTTGGGACGAATACCTAGAGAATATGCGGCCTCTAACTGTCCTTTCGGAACCGCATTGATTCCCGCACGAACAGTTTCTGAAACGTAAGCTCCACTGTTCATAGAGATAATCAAAATCCCTGGAATCAAACGAGACAAATCAACACCCAAAATCCCAACCTGAATAGTCGGAGCATTGATATGCATAAGAGCAAAGGCAATCATAATCTGAACCATCATCGGAGTACCACGGAAAATCCAAACATACACATTTGCAAACCAAACGAGCGGTTTAAAGCGTGATCGCTGAGCAAAGGCCAGCAACACACCTATAATGGTACCTAAGCAGACAACAAGGATGGAAATCAATACGGTAATCAGAGCACCATAGTTAAAATACGGTAAATACTTTGGTAAAAAAGAAAAATTCATATTCAATCAACTTTCTATGTATTAGATTGTATGATTATAACATGAATTGAATTAAAATGCAATCCTTTTTCACCAATTTTAACAATTAACTTGATAGAATGGAGAAATAGAGAGAAATCACAGTTTTTTTCTAGTCAACTACCTCTTGTTTATGGTAAAATAGAAACGATAAGAAATGGAGGAGAATCAAAATGGAATCACATTTGGTTAGAATCATTAACCGCCTAGAAGCAATGACAAAAGATGGTGGAAATCTAAAACGTAATTTTGAACGTGAAGGTGTTGTTGTCGCAGAAGTTGCATACAGCCACGACGAAGAAAACGGATCACTCTTCACTCTTCGCGATGTAGAAGCTCGTGAAACCTATACCTTTGATAGCATTGATTTGATTGCAATGGAGATCTACGAACTCCTTTACTAATATACAAACAGCAGAGAGACCCCTGCTTGATGAATGAGAATCCTTTTTGTCACCACAAATGGGATTTTTTTTCTTACCTTCAAGTCGCTTAATCCTCCATAAATCCTTCTTTTAAAAATGACCACTTCCCAATCTTTTTACTTGCTTTACACCTTAATCATGCTATAATGAGAGTATAAAACTTTGACTATTCTTGACCTTTTTCTTAGGTCAAGAATACGAATGAAATGAGGTAGATGTATGCTCTGTCAAAACTGTAAAATTAACGACTCAACAATTCATCTGTATACCAATATCAATGGACAGCAAAAACAAATTGATCTCTGTCAAAATTGCTATAAAATTATCAAAACAGATCCAAATAATACCCTCTTTAAAGGAATGACTGACTTAAACAATCGTGACTTTGATCCTTTTGGAGACTTTTTCAATGATTTGAACAATTTCAGGGCTTCTTCAAATAACGTCCCTCCAACTCAATCCGGTGGGGGATACGGAGGTAATGGGGGATACGGACCTCAAAACCGCGGACCTGTTCAAACACCTCCTCCTAGCCAAGAAAGAGGGCTCCTAGAGGAATATGGTATCAACGTGACTGAAATAGCTCGTCGGGGAGATATTGACCCTGTTATAGGTCGAGATGAGGAGATTATCCGCGTTATCGAAATCCTCAACCGTCGAACCAAGAACAATCCTGTCCTTATCGGAGAACCAGGTGTTGGTAAAACTGCCGTTGTCGAAGGTTTAGCTCAGAAGATTGTCGATGGTGATGTTCCCCATAAACTCCAAGGCAAGCAGGTCATCCGTCTGGATGTGGTTAGTCTAGTTCAAGGAACAGGGATTCGAGGTCAATTTGAAGAGCGTATGCAAAAGCTCATGGAAGAGATACGCAAACGCGAGGACATCATTCTCTTTATCGACGAAATCCATGAAATTGTTGGTGCAGGATCTGCTGGCGATGGCAATATGGATGCAGGAAATATCCTCAAACCAGCCCTTGCCCGTGGTGAATTGCAACTGGTCGGCGCTACTACTCTCAATGAATACCGTATCATTGAAAAAGATGCTGCTTTGGAACGCCGTATGCAGCCTGTCAAAGTTGATGAACCAACTGTCGAAGAAACCATTATCATCCTCAAAGGGGTTCAAAAGAAATACGAAGACTACCATCACGTCAAGTACACAGACGCTGCTATCGAAGCTGCTGCAAATCTTTCCAATCGCTATATCCAAGACCGCTTCTTGCCAGACAAGGCTATTGACCTGTTAGATGAAGCTGGTTCTAAGATGAATCTGACGCTGAACTTTGTTGATCCTAAAGTGATTGATCAGCGTTTAATTGAAGCTGAGAATCTCAAGGCTCAAGCTACTCGAGAGGAAGACTTTGAAAAGGCTGCCTATTTCCGCGATCAGATTGCCAAGTACAAGGAAATGCATAAAAACAAGGTGACTGACCAGGATACTCCTATCATTAGCGAGAAAACCATTGAGCATATCATTGAGCAGAAAACCAATATTCCTGTCGGAGAACTCAAAGAAAAAGAACAGTCTCAGCTTATCCATCTAGCAGACGACCTCAAAGCTCATGTCATTGGTCAAGATGAAGCTGTCGATAAGATTGCCAAAGCCATCCGTCGTAATCGTGTTGGTCTTGGAACTCCTAACCGCCCAATCGGAAGTTTCCTCTTTGTCGGACCAACTGGTGTCGGTAAGACAGAACTGTCCAAACAACTAGCCATTGAACTCTTTGGTTCTGCTGACAGCATGATTCGCTTTGATATGAGTGAATACATGGAAAAACACAGTGTGGCTAAATTGGTCGGAGCCCCTCCAGGTTATGTTGGCTACGATGAAGCGGGTCAGTTAACGGAAAAAGTTCGTCGTAATCCTTACTCACTCATCCTTCTCGATGAAGTCGAAAAAGCCCATCCAGATGTGATGCACATGTTCCTTCAAGTCTTAGACGATGGCCGTTTGACAGACGGACAAGGACGAACAGTTAGCTTTAAGGATGCTATCATTATCATGACCTCAAATGCCGGTACCGGTAAGGCCGAAGCCAGTGTTGGTTTTGGAGCTGCTCGTGAAGGTCGAACCAACTCTGTTCTCGGTGAACTCGGCAACTTCTTTAGTCCTGAGTTTATGAACCGTTTTGACGGCATCATCGAATTTAAACCTCTCAGCAAGGACAACCTTCTCCAAATCGTCGAACTCATGCTAGCGGATGTCAACAAACGCCTCTCTAGCAACAACATCCACCTCGATGTGACAGACAAGGTCAAGGAAAAGTTGGTTGACCTAGGTTATGATCCCAAAATGGGAGCACGCCCACTCCGTCGTACCATTCAAGACCATATCGAGGATGCTATTACAGACTACTACCTTGAAAATCCAAGCGAAAAAGACCTCAAGGCAGTCATGACAAGCAATGGTAAGATTCAAATCAAATCTGCCAAAAAAACTGAAAAAACAGAAGAGGTTACTTCTGAAAAAGAAGAATAAAACGACCTAACAAGTGCAGAAAGTCTATCATTTTCTGCACCTTTTTTACTAAAATAAATGCAAAACCTTGACAGCTAGTCCCTCGTCCATTATGATAATAATAAAGATACTAAAGAATGAGGAAAATTCAATGGCAAACCCAACTTTTGGTGAAAAAAAGGAGAATGTGACTTACCAGCCCCGCTATGGTGTGTACGCAGTTATTCCGGATGAAGAAAAAAAACAAATTGTCTTAGTCCAAGCTCCCAATGGTGCTTGGTTCTTGCCAGGTGGAGAGATTGAAGCAGGCGAAGCTCATCAAGAAGCACTGAAGAGAGAACTAATCGAAGAACTTGGCTTTACAGCTGAGATCGGGACCTATTATGGGCAAGCTGATGAGTATTTCTACTCTCGACACCGTGATACCTACTACTATAACCCAGCTTATCTCTATGAAGCTATTTCTTTCCAAGAAGTACAGAAGCCATTGGAAGATTTTAATCATATTGCTTGGTTTCCTATTGATGAAGCAATTGAAAAACTCAAACGTGGTAGCCATAAATGGGGAATAGAAGCTTGGAAAATCCAGCATGGAATTGGCTAAAATACACGATTTTATCCAAAAAGTGCTATAATAGAGTTAGAAAATCGGAGGAACTGTTATGAAGCTTATCAACACGACTAATTCACACTCGCAACTTGTTAAAAGCCAATTAGAAAGTACTGATGCAACTCTTGTCGAGGTCTATTCGGCCGGAAATACAGATGTGGTTTTCACACAAGCCCCACTTCACTATGAAATCCTCATTTCCAACAAACACCGTGCTATTCGTGAACCCGAAATTGAAACCATCCAAGACTTCTTCTTGAAACGTAAAATTGACAAAGGAAGCATCGATGAAGCCAATATCAAAACCCTCTATTCGGATAAATTGATTGAGATTTCAATCCCTATAAAATAAGAAAACCAGCTTAAAAGCTGGTTTTCACTTATAAAAAAGATTGGTAATACACAACTACCAATCTTTTTTATTATGTGACTATTAGTCCGTCTCACACCTAACGGGTGGTTATGATTTCACAGCCTCTTTCAAAGCATCTACCTTATCCAAACGTTCCCATGGAAGATCGATATCTGTACGTCCCATGTGTCCATAGGCCGCTGTTTGACGATAAATTGGACGTTTAAGATCCAACATTCGGATAATTCCTGCAGGGCGAAGATCAAAGATTTGACGCGTTGCTTTTTCAAGTTTGCTTTCAGCTACTGTTCCTGTACCAAAGGTATCGATACGAACGGAAACTGGCTGCGCCACACCGATAGCGTAGGCCAATTGCACTTCTACTTTCTTAGCCAGACCCGCTGCCACGATATTCTTGGCAATGTAGCGAGCCGCATAAGAGGCTGAACGGTCCACCTTCGTCGCATCCTTACCAGAGAAGGCACCGCCACCATGACGAGAATAGCCACCATAGGTATCCACGATAATCTTACGACCAGTCAAACCTGAGTCTCCTTGAGGTCCACCAATTACAAAGCGGCCAGTCGGATTGATAAAGAATTTTGTTTGCTCATCCAAGTAAGAGGATGGAATAACTTCTTTGATGACCTTGTCAATCACATCTTTGTGGATTTGTTCATTAGTAGCTTCTGGGTCGTGCTGAGTTGAAATAACGACCGTGTCCACACGTACCGGACGGTCATTTTCATCATACTCAACTGTAACTTGTGATTTAGCATCTGGACGGAGATAGCTGATTTCACCAGATTTACGAAGTTCTGCCAAACGACGAACCAGTTTGTGGCTAAGCGAGATTGGCAATGGCATGAGTTCCTCTGTCTCATCCACAGCAAATCCAAACATGAGACCTTGGTCACCAGCTCCAATCAAGTCCAACGGGTCTTGATCCGCATTTCCACGGACTTCTAAGGCTTCGTTAACCCCTTGGGCGATATCTGGTGACTGCTCAACAAGCGATGGATGAACTCCAACTGTTTCCGCAGAAAAACCATATTCTACATTCGTATAACCAATCTCTGCAATGGTATCACGAACCACACGGTTGATATCCACATAAGCATGTGTAGAAATTTCACCAAAAACATGGACGGAACCAGTGTAGACAGCTGTCTCAGCAGCAACATGCGCTTCTGGATCCTTTGCTAAAATAGCATCCAAAATCGCATCTGAAATTTGGTCTGCAATCTTATCTGGATGCCCCTCAGATACAGATTCAGACGTGAATAATTTACGTTCTGACATAAAAATGTCCCCCCTTAAAAAATATTGTTATAGAGTTACAAAGTACTGATAGGAAAACTACTAGTAATGAATACCTACCATCTTATCGGGACTATATAACCTTATCATTATACCACTTTTTACTCATTTTTGCATTCTTTTCGATAATTTATAAAATGAAGTTACAAAAAGGAGCCATTCAGCTCCAATTTTGTTCTTAAAATGTTTGGCGTTTGGCTTTCCGCTCTGCACGGCCACGTGCACGATTTTCAGCACGCTTAGTTTTGCGGCGTTTTTCATCCACCGCCCATTTAATCTTCTTCTTGTAGCCTGGTTTGACTTTTTTCTTTTTCTTTTTAACCAAGCCAATCATTTCAATATCAAGTTTATCCTGCTTCTTTTCACGGTTGGCACGACGATCACGGTCATAGGTATCTTGAAACTCTCCGTCTTTGATCATCTTAGGAATAAACTTGATTCCTAATTTCTCCAACTCACGGATATCTGAGTCATCGCTTGGCTGGTAAAGGGTAATAGCCGTACCAGGCAGTCCGTTGCGCCCAGTTCGTCCAACACGGTGAACAAAGAAGGACAAGTCTTGCGGAATGGCGTCATTGATAACATGGCTGACACCTTCAATGTCAATTCCACGCGCTGCCAAGTCCGTTGCAACAATGTACTCAAAATCCAGATTTTTCACCTGATTCATGATCCGCTTGCGTTCACGAGGGGCAATATCTCCATGAATCTTTGCTACCTTCAATCCTTGAGCAGTCAAGTAGGCATGTAACTCATCTGCACGCGTTTTTGTGTTAACAAAGATCATTGCCAAATAAGGCTGCATCAACTGAGTCAATTCATAAATCTGAGCATTCTTATCGCGGCCCTTGGTCGAAATCAACCAGTTATCAATGGTATCAGAAATGACTGTTTTAGTCTTGATTTTCTCCATGACAGGATTTGACAAGTATTTTTTCAAGAACGGCTGCAATTTTTGTGGAATTGTCGCTGAAAAGACCATGAACTGCAAGTCTTTTGGAAGGCTCCCTGCAATCTTATCAACGGTTTCCAAGAATCCCATATCCAAGGTCATATCGGCTTCATCAACTACAAATGTCTTAGCCTTGTGAATAGCTAAATCACCAGATTTGACCAAGTCATAGATACGACCTGGCGTTCCGATAACGATATGTGGTTGGTTGCTGGCAAGTTTTTCAATCTGACGCGCCTTATCCGTACCACCCACATAATTAACCACACGAACTTCGACATCTGAGTGGGCTGCAATCTGACGAGCTGCTTGGTAGATCTGAGTGGCCAACTCACGACTTGGTGCAGTAATGACTGCTTGCACACTATCGCTAGTTTCATCTAATTGCTGGAAAATTGGTAATAAGAAAGTATGAGTCTTTCCTGAACCAGTTTTCGACTCGCCCACCAAGTCACGACCTGCCAAGACAATAGGAATCAACTTTTCCTGAACTTCGGTAGGAGTCGTAAACTTCAACTCCTCCAATGCCTTTTCTATATAGTTTTTAAACTGAAATTTCGTAAATGACATATTATCCTCGATTCTATTCATCTAACCATTATACCATATTTTAAACATTTTCAGTAGTCCAGTTCGAGAATCAAAAAATGAAAGAAATTACTTCCTTTCATTTTTATTTCCAGTTTAAAATAGCATTCAAACCATAGTGGTCACTGACTTGTGGATCATTTTGACCATCAAAAACTACATGCAAACTTTCTACTTCTAAGTCTTTTGTCGTAAAGACATAGTCGATTCGTAGCGGCTCGGTATTGCCTTTCCAGCCATCAATTTCTGGTGGAACGGTATAGCTACCACTTCTTTCTTTCGCAACTTCAAATGCGTCTTGTAATCCTAATGGACTAGCTAAAATCGCTTGATAGCCTTCCTGACCAGCTGGATTATTAAAATCACCTGCTAAAATCAAAGGTTTGTTCAACTCTTTTAGTACAGCCTCAAATCGTGCCCATTCTTCTTGGAAACCTTTATCCCACCAAGAGAGATGGACACTTGCAAGAGCAAGCTCCTTACCTTCAACTTCTGTCTCCGCCAAGGCAACACGGCGAGTATGGTAGTCCGTTGGATCATCTACATCTGACACTAAAATCTCACGCGCCTTAATCGGTGTTTTGGATAAGATGGCTACACCTTCATGGTAGCGGTCATAGCCGATATGATTGTAAGCCCAAGTCCAGTAGTAGTTTTTCCCTTTCTCAGCCAATTTTTCAACCAGGAGTCGTACATAGTGGTCCTGATGAATAGGTTCTGCTGATGGTAAAGCTTGATAGTGATTGTTAACCTCTACCTCAGGCGAACTCATTTCTTGATTAATTTCTTGAAAACAGATCAAATCATAATCTTTGTCAAGAATATCTTGGAGCAAGAGCTGGAATTTTTTCTCTGCTTCTTTTTCCATCCAACTATGAGTATTGAGTGTTAAAAATTTCATGCTTTTCTCCTAAAACAAGAGGTTGGAAAACAGCTTCCAACCTCGAGTATATTACAATTCTACTTTAGCAACTGCTGTTTTAGCTGCAAGAGAACCTGTTTGTTCTAATTTAACTGATTTGATAGCATCACCATTTGTAAAGACAACCACTGTTGATGTTTCACGACCTGCTGCACGGATAGCATCCAAGTCAGCTGTCACAAGAAGGTCACCAGCAGCCACTTTTTGTCCTTCAGAAACGTGAACAGTAAATGGTTTTCCTTCAAGACTTACAGTATCCAAACCAATATGAACAAGTACTTCAAGACCTGATTCAGTAACAAGTCCAAGTGCATGTTTTGTTGGGAAGATACTTGATACAGTACCTGTAACTGGAGATACAATGTTTCCATTTGCTGGTTCTACTGCAAAACCATCACCCATCATTTTTTGAGCAAAGACTGGATCTTTCACTTGTTCCAAGGCAATAACTTGACCATCAGCTACTGAGTAAACTTCCTCAGTTACACCTTTAAAGTATACAGTATTCTTTTGAGCTTCTGTCATTTGGCTTGGAAGAGTTTCAGGAATTACTTCACCTGAGTCAAGGATATCTTGGATATCAGATTTCAATACGTCAGCTTTTGGTCCGTAGATAGCTTGGACACCTTGTCCTTTCATGACAAGCCCCATAGCGCCTTCTGCTTTCCATTGTTCCTCAGTACCAACACGATCTGCATCCTTAACAGTTACACGAAGACGAGTCATACATGCATCTACATCTACGATGTTTGCACGACCACCAAGAAGGTTAATGATATTTACAGCTTGAGAAGCCGCTGCAACTTTTGTTTCTCCTGGAGCTGCATCTTCTGATGCTCCTTCAGCAGTTTCATAGTTTCCGTTACGTCCTGGAGTTGCATAGTTGAATTTCTTAATCATGAAGTTGGCAATGAAGTACATGATGACTGCAAAGAGGACAGTTACCCAGATAAAGTTAATGATATCCATACCAAGACCAGCGTTGATAGCTAGCGGAGTACGAGTCAAGAATTCAATTGAACCGAATGAGTGCACACGAAGGTGAACAATATCCGCCATAGCAAAGGCAGCACCTTGAACAAGAGCATACACTAGGTAAAGAGGTGTTGCGATAAACATAAACATATACTCGATAGGTTCAGTAACCCCTGTCAAGAATGTTGCAAGGGCTGTCGCAATCATCATACCCTTGTATTGGTGTTTCTTGTCAGCATCAACATTGCGGTAGATAGCAACGATGACACCCATCAAGATACCAAATGAACCAATCATTTGTCCAACTTTGAAACGAGCTGGGTGAACAGTATCTAACAAGTGTTGGTATTGACTAGCATCAGTACCTTTAAGGTTTACAAGGTCTGTTACCCATGCAAGCCATAGTGGGTCTTGACCGAATACTTGAGTACCTTTAGCTGCACCAGTTAAAATGTCATAAGTACCACCAAGAGCTGTATAGTTCATTGGGATAGTCAACATGTGGTGAAGACCAAATGGCAAGAGCAAACGTTCCAAAGTACCATACAAGAATGGTGCAAGAACAGGTGCTGTTTCTTGTGAATTGGCAATCCAGATACCAAAGTTGTTGATACCTGTTTGAACAACTGGCCAGAAAGCTGCAAGCACAATTGCTGCAATAGCTGAACGAAGGATGACAACGAATGGTACGAAGCGTTTCCCATTGAAGAATGAAAGCGCATCAGGAAGTTTACGGTAGTTGTAGTATTTGTTAAAGGCAGTTGCCCCTACAAAACCAGAGATAATCCCTACAAAAACACCCATGTTCAATGCTGGTGCTTCAAGAACACTGATGAAGTAATCAGAAACTTTGATTGAGCCTCCAAAGAGAGTAGTGACCATAGCCTCAGGGTTTTTCAGCATATCACTTGTAACTCCAAAGATAGTACCAGTGATACGGTTGATTAAGATAAAGGCAAGTCCTGCTGCAAAAGCACCGCCTGCACGTTCTTTAGCCCAGCTACCACCGATAGCAAGAGCAAACAAAATATGAAGGTTACCGATAACTCCCCAACCGATTTGCTCAAGAATTCCACCTGTAATAACAAGTGGGGCAAGATTTGGGTCAATCAATGCAAGCGACTTACCGATTGAAATCATCAATCCAGCCGCTGGCATAACAGCGATAACCACCATCAATGCCTTACCGAATTTTTGCCAAAATTCGAAAGACAAGACATTTTTGAATGTAGCTTTCATCATTCAAATCTCCTTTATTTAGGCAAACGTTTTACGAAAACGTTTGCACTTATTTATAATTCAATTATACCACTTTATTTTTTTTTGTAAAGGCTTTTATAAAAAAATTGTCTACTTTTTTTAATTTTTAGAAGAAAAAAGAGAAGTTTACGAAAACTTCTCTTTTAAAAATGTATCATTTTTCTGATTTGTTCTGCAATTTGCATTTATATCCAATTAGATTTTCAAGAATCGACGCATCGAAATTCCTGAACCAATTGAACCAATGAAAATTCCGATTACAAATAGTAGAACTGTCATCAAAGGGACAAACACATCTGGCGTAATCATTGATAAGTTTTGACCTACCAAGGATTTATTGACCGATTGATAAACGATATTGTAAACAAAGAATACAAGAACTGAGGGAATCGCTGCGCCAAGCAAGCCAATAAAAGCACCTTCTAGCAAGAATGGGCCACGGATATAACCATTTCTCGCTCCAACAAGACGCATGATCTGAATCTCACGACTACGTGAAATAATGGTAATACGGATGGTATTGGAAATGAGGAAGACTGCGATAAAAATCAAGAGTCCTGCAATAACCAATCCCCAAACACGGATAAAGGAAGCCAGTTCGAAAAGTCGTTGAGTGTTGGCTCCACCATCTTGAACTTCTGATACTCCCTCAATTTTCTTCGCTTCTTCAGCTACTGTTTTAACATCACTTGGAGAATTTGTATCGACGATATAGGCATCATAGAGAGGATTTGCATCCCCTTCAAAGACCTTCCAATCGTCACCCATGGTTTCCGTCAGTTTCTCGTATTGTTCTTCTTTACTTGAGAAGGTAACACTTTTTACAGCAGGCATCGCCTTCAAAGCATCATAGACCTTGTGGTAGTCATTATTGGTAACTGTCTGACCTTCTTTTTCAATCGTTTCACTGTTATCTGCTACATCCTTACGAATGTAGACCATAACACGAACGTTGTTTTCAATATCGGTAGCCAGTTTTGCTGTATTAAAAATTACAGATGCAAACAAGGCAACGAGTGTTAAGGTAATCATAACCGAACTCACTGCTGCTACTGTCATCCAGCCATTTCGTTTTAAACTTTTTAATGATTCAAATAAATGGCGAAAAAATCTACTAATCATCGTATCCATATTCTCCTTTAGCTTCGTCACGAACGACACGGCCATTTTCAATGGCAATGACACGGTGGCGCAAGGTATTTACGATTTGGCTGTTGTGGGTCGCCATCAAAACAGTTGTACCTTGAAGATTGATGCGTTCCAACAGATTCATAATTTCCCACGAATTATCTGGGTCCAAGTTTCCTGTTGGTTCATCAGCAATCAATACTTTAGGATTGTTGACAATCGCACGGGCAATCGCAATCCGTTGCTGTTCTCCACCTGAGAGTTCATTCGGGAAAGAACGAACCTTGTGTTTTAAACCTACTAGGTCCAATACTTCCATAACACGTTTTTTGATGTTACGGCGATTCTCTCCGATAACTTCCATTGCGTAGGCAATATTCTCATAAACCGTTTTCTTAGGCAAGAGTTTGTAATCTTGAAAGACAACCCCGACACTACGACGTAGAAGCGGGATATCTTTCTTCTTGATTTTAACTAGATTAAAGCCTGCAACTGATAGGCTTCCTTTTTCGATCTTTACTTCTCGGTATAAAGCTCGAATAAAGGTTGACTTACCTGCCCCAGAAGGTCCTACGATATAGGCAAACTCTCCTGGTTCAATGGTAACAGAGACACCACGCAGGGCAGTCGTTCCATTGTCATACTTTTTGACAACATCTCTCATTTCAATGATTGACATATGAGTTCCTTTCTTTCTTAGCTAATTCGCCACTTGAGATAGGCATCGATGAAACCATCAAGGTCTCCATCCATAACCTTATCTACTTGGGAAACTTCAAAGCTTGTACGGTGATCTTTTACCATAGTATAAGGTGTGAAGACATAAGAACGAATCTGACTTCCCCATGTAATTTCTTTTTTCTCACCTTTGAGGGAATCAACTTCCGCAGCTTTCTTTTCTTGCTCCATCTGATAGAGTTTAGCCTGCAACATCTTCATGGCACGATCTCTATTTCCATACTGGGTACGATCGACCGTTGATTGGACGACAGTTCCTGTAGGAATGTGTGTCAAACGCACACCTGTTGAAACTTTATTGACGTTTTGTCCACCAGCACCACCTGAACGGAAGGTATCCATTTTGATATCATCTTCACGAATCTCCACTTCGATAGTATCATCCAGTTCAGGCATAACCTCTACGGATGTAAATGAAGTATGGCGACGTTTGGCAGAGTCAAATGGTGAAATACGAACCAAACGGTGAACACCCATTTCTGATTTAAGTAGGCCATAAGCATTCGGTCCTTCAAAAAACAAGGTCACAGACTTAATACCTGCTTCATCACCTGCCTGATAATCCAAAACTTCTACTTTAAAGCCTTTGGCATTTCCATAACGAGTGTACATGCGAAGCAACATATCACCCCAGTCCTGAGCCTCAGTACCACCAGATCCTGGATGAATTTCCAAGATGGCATTATTATGGTCATAAGGTTCTGACAAGAGAAGGGTCATCTCGTAGTTGGCCATCATCTTATCCAACTCGGTTAGCTGCTCGACCAGTTCATCATGGACTGACTCGTCTTCTGCTAAGAAGTCCAATAAAATCTCAACTTCGTCCTGCAACTCTTCCATTTTACGGAAGGTATTGTAGGTATTTTTTAATTCATTTAATTCTTGCGACGTTTTTTGGGCCGCGATATTATCGTTCCAAAAATCAGGTTCTGTCATCTTGTTTTCCAAGATGGCAATCTCTTCCTCTAAGCCTTCGAGGTCAAAGAGACCCCCTGAAAGAAGCTAATTTTTCACGATTTGCGTCAATTTTTTGACGAATTTCTGAAATGTCCATAGATACTCCTTTTCATATCGTTTTATTATACCATAATCTCTCATTTCTTTCTATATTTTGCTTTTCACCGCTTTTTGTGGCAGAAAAAAGAGGCCCTAAAGCCTCTGGTTTAAAGGACTTTGGCAGAGGTATGAGTGATCTCCTCCACTTGAATTCCTTCTTTTTCAAACTTATCCTTTAATGAAGTCAAATCGATTTTTCCATCAATTTGAACTTCAATGACGACCTTCCCATCCTTACGCGGAATATTAACTGTGTGCGAGATATTTAGATTTTCTTCTACGATTAGAGCTACAATTTTTCCCAGTACTCCTACTTCATTTTCTGTAATGAAACGAACACGAATACCCTCTTCTCCGTATCCGGCGATTTCCAAGAAAGCCTGAAAAACATCGCGGTCTGTAATTACGCCGTAGACCTGATGATTGTCTACGACTGGTAATATCCCAATTTTATTTTTCAGCATCAGGTAGGTCGCATCTTCTAGACTTGCATAGCCAGAAACAGTCACGACATCTCGAATCATTACATCTTTTACTTTGGTTTTATTCAGAAGATAATTCATCTCATAGATAGAGAGACTGGTTGCTTTAGATGGGCTGGCTTCCGCAATGGTTCCTTCTGTTACCAATCCGACTAATTGATCGTTTTCGATAACAGGTAAACGGTGCAAACCTTGCTCGCGCATCAAATCTGCTGCGTGTGCTACAGTCGTATCTGGACTGATATAAACTACCTTACGGGTCATGAAATCTTTAACTGCCATGGGACTTCTCCTTCTATATTGCTACCTTTATTATACACTTTCTTAGAAAATCTATCAAACGCTTTCATTTCTTTTTCAAGATTTTGAGTCTTTTACAAAAAAGAGCTCTAATTTAGAGCTCTATATGTGCAAGTTAGCAAACATTATTTATATTTCTTCTTTCAGTTGTTAAGGATACTACCGACTAGTATTGAAAACCTATTATCATCTCCATCCGCAACCTAAACTAGTCCCCCAGACTAGATGAGAATTGCTTACGCAACTCATCCACCGACTAAAACAATTCACTGGATTGGATGATTACTTGCGCAATCCTTATCCGCCGACTAAAACAATCCACTGGATTGTTTTAGCCACCTAGATATGCTTTTCTGACTTCTTCTGATGAGGCTAGTTCTTTTCCTGTTCCTGATAGGACGATCTTGCCTGTTTCAAGTACATAACCACGGTCAGAGATAGCAAGGGCCTTGTTGGCGTTCTGTTCGATTAGGAGAACTGTTGTTCCTTGCTTCTGAATATCTTGAATGATATCAAAAATTTCTTGGATAAAGATTGGGGCCAGTCCCATTGATGGCTCATCCAAGAGAAGGAGCTTAGGTGTAGACATGAGAGCGCGTCCCATAGCCAGCATCTGCTGTTCACCGCCTGAAAGAGTTGCCGCATCTTGGTTTTTACGCTCTTCCAGACGTGGGAAGCGTGAAAAGACTTTTTTCAAGTTGGCTTGATTTTCTTCACGATTTTTCTTCAAGAAAGCTCCCATTTCTAGATTTTCCATAACAGTCAAACCTGGGAAAACATGGCGTCCCTCAGGAACTTGTGAAAGGCCACCTGCCACGATTTTTTGCGCTGGCAACTTTTGAATTTCTTTTCCTAAAAACTGAATTTTACCAGCACTTGGGCGAACCAAACCTGAAAGGGTACGAAGAATGGTTGTTTTACCAGCACCATTGGCACCGATAAGGGAAACAACTTCTCCTTCATTAACCTCGAAACTCACATCACGAACTGCTTGGATCATACCATAATGTACAGAGAGGTTTTCAACTTTTAACATAGGCATTAGGCTTCACCTCCTAGATAAGCTTCGATAACACGTTTATTCGTCTTAATTTCGTCAGGAGTTCCCTGAGCAATCAAACGGCCATATTCAAGAACATAGATACGCTCAGTGACTTCCATAACCAAATTCATATCGTGTTCGATGAGCATGATAGTAATTTTAAATTCATCTTTGATACGACGGATCAGTTCTGTCAATTCAGCCGTTTCTTGAGGATTCATCCCAGCTGCCGGTTCATCCAAAAAGAGGATCTTAGGTTCGGTTGCCAGAGCACGAACGATTTCTAATCGACGTTGTTGGCCATAGGCCAGATTCTTGGCAAGAGTATCTGCGTCACCATCCAAATCAAAAATCTTCAGCAAGTCTAAAGCTTTGCTTTTTAATTCTTCCTCATTCTTATAGAAAGCAGGTAAGCGTAAGAAACTAGCTAGGACATGCTGTTTATGATGATTGCTAAACGCAATCAAAACATTTTCCAAAACTGTCAAGTCTTTGAACAAACGAATATTTTGGAAGGTACGACTGAGACCAAGTGAAGCAATCTTATAGGGAGTTTTCCCATTTAGGAGGTGACCATCTAGTGTCACAGTACCTTCGCTTGGTTCATAAACACCGGTCAAGAGATTGAAAAGGGTTGTTTTACCTGCCCCGTTTGGTCCAATCAGACCAACCAATTCTCCCTCGTTCAATTCAAGAGTGACATCTCCAACAGCTGTTAGACCGCCAAAATGTTTGGTTAACTGTTTAACTTCAAGTAGTGCCATTAGTTTTGTCCCTCCTTCTTAGATTTTTTAAAGAAACGTGATAGACTCAATTCCCATGTCCCAAGAAGTCCACCTGGTCTGAAAATCATGACCAATACAAGAGCCAAGGCGTAGATAATCATACGTACGCTAGCAACATCTTGAAGGAGCATATTTAAAATTCCTAAAACAATCGCTGAAACGATGGTACCAGTAATCGATCCAAGTCCACCAAATACAACGATAATCAACACATTGATGGAATTAATAAAGGTGTAATCTTTTGGCACAACAGATCCGATAAAACCAGCCTGAAGTGAACCAGCAATACTTGCTGTAATGGCCCCAAAGACAAAAGCGATAATCTTGATCTTTGTAGTGTTTACCCCAACGGATTCTGCAGCAATCTCATCCTCACGAACAGATAGAGTAGAGCGTCCGATTGGACTACGTAGGAAGTTGAGAGTTGCAATAGTTGTGATCACCACAAATAGATAAACCATTTGCCAGTTAGTAAAGTTTGGAATACCCAAGATACCAGCAGCACCGTTGGTCAAACTTCCACCATTAATGATAAAGATACGAATGATTTCTGAAACACCTAGTGTCGCAACAGCCAGGTAGTCACCCTTTAAACGAAGCGTTGGAATCCCAACGAGCAAAGCGACTGCACCAGAAATCAAAGCACCCAAGACCATTGCTCCAAAGAAAGCACCATAGGTTGGTGATTTTGAACCAATAATCGCTGCTGCATAAGCCCCAATCGCCATAAAACCTGCATGACCAAGTGAGAATTGTCCTGAAAAACCGACAATTAAGTTCAAACCTACTGCAAGGATGATATTAATCCCAATTTGTTCTAAAATTTGGACATGGAATAGATTGAGAACACCAGCAGAAACCAGTACACTAATCAATCCATAACCCGCTAACAGAAGGAATAACCAGAGAATATTTACTTTAAGATTTGTCTTCATTGTTTACACCTTCTCTTTCACATTCTTACCAAGGATACCTGCAGGACGAATAATCAGAATCAAAAGCAAGATCCCATAAACGATAGCATCACGGAAATCAGACATACCAAAGGCAGTAGCAAAAGTTTCCAACAAGCCAATCACAAATCCCCCTAGAGCTGCACCAGGAATAATCCCGATACCACCAAGTACGGCTGCAACGAATGATTTTAGACCTGGAGTCACGCCCATCAAAGGTTCAAGAGAGTTGTAGTAAAGGGCAATGAGGACACCTGCCGCACCAGCAAGAGCTGAACCCAAAGCAAAGGTAAAACTGATTGTACGATTTACATTAATTCCCATCAATTGAGCTGCGTCACTATCAACTGATACCGCACGCATGGCTTTCCCCATTTTTGTTTTTTGAACGATCAATTGCAATAAAACCATCAAGAGTACAGAAACTGCTAAAATCATTAATTGAATATTTGTCAAGCTAATTGGTCCCAAGTCAAAGCGGACGGTTTCAATTGCTTGAGGGAAGGCACGAGTATTGGCGCCTACTAGATAAACCATTCCGTATTCCAGTAGGAAAGACACTCCGATAGCAGTAATCAATACAGCAATACGTGTAGAGTATCGCAAAGGACGGTAGGCAAGAAATTCAATCACAACACCAAGTAGTGCGGTTCCTGCCATTGAAATAATCAAAGCTAAAAAGAAATCCATTTGGAAGGAATTAATCAAAAAGTAACCAATAAAGGCACCTATCATATAAATATCACCGTGGGCGAAGTTAATGAGTTTGATAATTCCATAAACCATGGTATAACCCAGGGCCAAAAGTGCATAAACACTACCCAGAATTAAACCATTCACAAGTTGTTGGAGCATAGCATTCACTCTTTTCTATCGTTATTTTTTAGAAAATTTCTCAATTTTCACAAGTTCATAAACACCGAAACAGGGAGTGAGTCAAAGGCTCATTCCCTATTTCAACTACTATTCTAATGTTATGGTTTTACAACTTCTGCTGCTTCTACTTTACCATTGTTCATGGTCATCATGTAAGCAGTTTTCACTGTATTGTGGTCAGCATCAAAGCTCGTTTGACCAGTTACACCATCAAAATCTTTTGTTTTAGCAAGGTTGTCCTTGATTTCACCTGAGTTTTTAGCACCTTTTGCAGCATTGGCTACTAGATAAACTGAGTCATAAGCCAAGGCTGAGAAGGTTGAAGGCTCTTCATTGTATTTAGCACGGTATGCTTCAAGGAAGGCTTTAGCTTTTTCAGAAACATCAACTGTAGTTGAGAATCCTGAGATGAAGTAAATGTTTGATGCTTTTTCAGCTGTTGCTTGTTGAACAAATTCTTCACCGTTAAATCCATCACCACCAACGATTGGTTTATCAATTCCCATACCACGGGCTTGGTTTACGATTTTACCTGCTTCTGTGTAGTAGCCTGGAACAACGATAGCGTCAAACTCTTTCCCTTTCATTTTAGTAAGGGCTGCTTGGAAGTCTGTATCACCTGCTACAAACGTTTCATCTGCTACAATCTCACCCTTGTAGGTTTCGCGGAAAGATTTAGCAATACCTTTAGCATAGTCACTAGCATTGTCAGTATAAAGAACAACCTTCTTAGCATTCAACTTGTTTGTTACATAGTTAGAAATAATCTTCCCTTGGAAGCTATCTTGGAATGTTCCGATAAATAGGTAATCTTGACCTTTGGTTAATCCATCTTGAGTGGCACTTGGTGAGATCAATGGCACTCCAGCTTTGGTAGCGTTAGCTACAGCTGCAGCAGTTGCACCAGATGTCGCAGGTCCTACAATAGCTGCTACTTTTGATTGGGTAACTAGGTTCGTTGTAACAGAAGCTGCTTCGGCAGTCTCTGACTTGTTGTCTTTGTCTACAACGTCGATTTGTTTTCCATCGATACCACCTGCTGCATTGATTTCATCAACGGCAAGTTGAGCTCCTTTTTGTTCAGATGTTCCGTAGGCTGCTACGGCACCAGTTTCTTCAAAGTTAAATCCGATTTTAATTGTCTTTTCATCGACTGAGTTACCAGCAGCGTTTGAGGCTCCTGATTTGACCTCTCCACAAGCGGCGAGAAGCGCTACGCTAGCAAGGGCCACAAAAGATAGGGCAAATTTTTTCTTCATTTTTTATCTCCTTATAATATTGTTCCAAAATAGTATGTTAAGAATATACCGAATTATCAGAAAATTGTCAACCTTTTTATTCACTTTTTTAAATGATAACGTTTTCTTCATTTCGATAGAGATTCCCAACAAAAGGAGTTTCTAACTCTTGAATGTGACACCGTCTAATTTTCTTGATATATCTTTCCTTACCTAATCTCTCAACTAAGTCATCTAGCTCCTCAGTTGGAACATAGAGCTGCAAGTAACGATGCTTCTTAGAATGGTAACAGATGTCACCGTATTCCTGAAGTTTCTTTGCATCCCGATTATAGTAAAGATAGATGATTAATCCTGATCGATTGACCTTTTCAAACATGATAAATCCTCTTTCTAAGAAATCTTCTCCTATTATATCAAAAAAAGCAAACCCCGTCGAGTTTGCTTTTTAGCTTGGTTAGCTCAAAGAATTGTTGGCCATGATTTCATCAATAAAACCATACTCAAGTGTTTCTTGGGCGCTCATCCAGTAATCACGTTCTGCGTCTACATGAATTTGCTCAACTGTTTTACCAGAGTTATCTGCAAGAATTTGCTCCAAAGTCTTACGAGTTTTAAGCAAGTGCTCTGCAGCAATTGCCATATCGGTTTGTTGGGTACCACCACCTGTACCACCCATTGGTTGGTGAATCATGTACTCTGCATTTGGAAGCATGAAACGTTTGCCTTTTGCGCCACTTGATGCAATGACAGTCCCCATGGATGCAGCCATCCCCATAACGATTGTTTGGACATCTGCCTTGATAAAGTTCATGGTATCAACGATTGCCAAACCAGCTGAAACGGAGCCCCCAGGTGTATTGACATAAAGGTAAATATCTTTTGTACTGTCTTGGGCATCCAAGAAGAGCAATTGGGCAATAACGGAGTTGGCCATGTTGTCTTCAACTGGTCCAGTCAACATGATGATACGATCTTTTAGTAGACGTGAGTAAATATCATATGAACGTTCTCCACGGCTTGTTTGTTCAATAACTACAGGAATCATTCATTTCTCCTTTTAAGGTTGAATTTTCTTAGTCTTACGACTCAATACAACTATTATATCTTTTTGGTCAAAAAAGGTCAAATTTTTGCTCTATTCTCTAAACAGAAACAAAAACTCAACCTCCTTTCAAGTCAAAAACGAACTTCTAGTTTCAATATTTACTTTGGAATTTTATTTAGTACCAAACAAGCGGTCTCCAGCATCTCCAAGACCTGGAACGATATAACCGTGTTCGTTCAAGCGTTCATCCAAGGCTGCAGTAAAAATTTCTACATCTGGGTGTGCTTCTTGGAGGGCTTTCACTCCTTCTGGAGCAGATACTAGGCAGACAAACTTGATATTTGAAGCGCCACGTTTTTTAAGGGAATCTACTGCCAAGATTGCTGAGCCACCTGTTGCCAACATTGGATCAACGACAAAAATTTGACGTTGGTCAATATCCTCAGGTAATTTCACTAAGTATTCAACTGGTTGAAGGGTTTCTTCATCACGGTACATACCGATGTGTCCAACTTTTGCTGCTGGAACCAGATTCAAGAGACCATCTACCATCCCGATACCTGCACGCAAGATTGGGACAATCGCCAATTTTTTACCAGCCAATTGTTTTTGAACGGTCTTTGTGATAGGTGTTTCGATTTCCACGTCTTCAAGTGGAAGATCACGAAGTACTTCATATCCCATCAACATTGCAATCTCGTCTACTAGTTCACGAAAAGCCTTTGTGGAAGTGTCTGTACGACGCAAGATTGACAATTTGTGTTGAATTAGTGGATGATTAATGACTTCAATTTTTCCCATTTTCTGAGTTCCTTCTTTCAATTTATTCTTCTTATTATATCAAAAAACGGTTTAAAAAGCTTTCTAAACCATTTATTTTTATTAATTTTTAAATCAAATCTGCCTCTTGAAGAGCTGTCTGAACAGTCTCTAATGGTAAATGGGTCAACTCAGTGCCTTTTTCGTGATAAAGGTACTGGGCATAGTCATCCATTCGGTACTGGTTGATATAAACCACGCGCTTGCAACCAACCTGTAGCAGTTGTTTGGTGCAGTTCAGACAAGGGAAATGGGTCACATAGGCTGTAAAACCTCTGGGAACCCCTCGTTCGGCTCCTTGCAAGATGGCATTAACCTCGGCGTGAAGGGTTCGGACACAGTGACCTTCAATGACTAAACATTCGTGGTCAATACAGTGCTCCGTTCCCGATACGGAACCATTATAGCCTGTTGAAATGACTTTATTGTCCTTGACTAGGACAGCTCCCACCTTGGCACGTTTACAGGTCGAACGATTAGCAATCAGTAAAGCCTGGGCTGCAAAGTACTCATCCCAAGCCAGTCTTTTTTCTGTCATAATTCTTCTCCTTATCCCCTATTTTTTGAAAAATGGTAAGCGTAAATCTGCAATCTTTTCAGCCGGAACCTTCATGCCATCCTTGATCCATTTGAGCAGAACCGATACGATGGCAGAGCTCCAAAAGGAATGAAGATAGCTGCTGACACCTTTTGACTTTCCGTGGTATTTTTCTAGAAATTCCTGCATAGCTTGGACGAAAATCTTTTCCAAATGGTAGTCCAGAGCAAGTTGAATAACCTTGGCTTCTTTCTTGGCTGCGCGGAAAAGGTGTACCCAGACTAGATAAAGGTCTGTTTTGACATCGTAGTGGCTCAACTGTTCCATAATGTTATGGACACTGCGTTTAAAAACACTTTCCAAAATCTCTTCTTTGGAGTCATAGTTACGATAGAAGGCAGCACGAGAGACGCCCGCCCGTTTGACTAATTCTGAAATACTGATCTTTGCCAAGTCTTTTTTTTCCAGAAGTTGCAAAAGAGCCGTCTCGATTGCTTCTCTAGTTAAAAAATTGGATTCTTGATTTGATTTTCTGAGATTTTCAAGAGATTTTTCAGATATTCTACGTTCAGACATAACAATTTCTTTCTACTTGTAACAACAGACGTATGGTGCTTTTGTTTCAAGGACATTCATGATACAATTGTAAAAAAAGACAGAACCTTTGTCAATGTATAAGTGACAAAGATGGAGAATTTCTATGACTTGGAAGATTGTAGCTGACTCTGGTTGTGATTATCGTCAACTGGCAACTCCTGCTATTGATACGGAATTTGTTAGTGTTCCTTTAACCATTCAAGTAGCCGATCAGGTCTTTACCGATGATGCCAATCTTGACATTGACCACATGATGGAAACCATGTATGCGACTTCTGAGGCTTCAAAATCAGCTTGTCCTAGCCCTGATGATTACTTGCGTGCATTTGAAGGTTCTAAGCATATCTTTGTCGTTACCATTACTGGTACTCTTTCAGGTAGCCATAATAGTGCACAACTCGCTAGAAATATTTACCTTGAAGAACACTCTGACACTCAGATTCATGTGATTGATAGTTTATCTGCTGGTGGGGAAGTTGACCTAATTGTAGAAAAAATCAATGACTTGATTGATCAAGGACTTTCTTTTGAAGAAATTGTTGAAGCTATTACAGCCTACCAAGAAAAAACCAAATTGCTCTTTGTCCTCGCTAAAGTTGATAACTTGGTAAAAAATGGCCGTTTAAGTAAGCTTATTGGTACAGTCGTTGGTCTTCTCAACATCCGTATGGTTGGGGAAGCAAGTGAAACTGGAACCCTAGAACTGCTCCAAAAAGCGCGTGGACCAAAAAAATCTCTTCAAGCGGCCTATGAAGAGCTCATCAAGGCTGGCTATGCTGGTGGTCGAATTATCATGGCTCATCGCAGCAATGAAAAATTCTGTCAACAATTGTCAGAACGCTTGATCCAAACCTTCCCACAAGCCAATATCAAAATTCTCCCAACCTCTGGTCTTTGCAGTTTTTATGCAGAAGATGGCGGTTTGTTGATGGGATATGAAATCAACTAAGATTATTAGCAACAAGAGATGCCAAGCATCTCTTGTTTTTTGTGGTACAATAAATCTATGAAACATTTTGATACTATTGTCATCGGTGGAGGGCCTGCTGGTATGATGGCTACGATTTCCAGTAGCTTTTATGGTCAGAAAACCCTTCTCATCGAAAAAAATCGGAAACTCGGAAAAAAATTAGCTGGTACAGGTGGTGGTCGTTGCAATGTAACTAACAATGGAAGTCTAGATGACCTACTAGCTGGCATCCCTGGAAATGGACGCTTTCTATACAGTGTCTTTTCCCAGTTTGATAACCATGATATCATCAACTTTTTCACGGAAAACGGTGTTAAACTAAAGGTTGAGGACCACGGCCGTGTCTTTCCTGCTACTGACAAATCTCGGACCATTATCGAAGCCTTGGAGAAGAAAATCATTGAACTTGGTGGGCAAATTGCTACTCAAACAGAGATTGTTTCGGTTAAAAAGATAGACGACCATTTTGTCCTTAAGTCCGCAGACCAAAGCTTCACTTGTGATAAACTCATTGTTACAACAGGTGGCAAATCTTATCCTTCGACTGGTTCGACTGGTTTTGGTCACGAGATTGCCCGTCATTTTAAGCACACCATTACAGAGCTTGAGGCAGCTGAAAGTCCTTTATTGACAGATCTTCCACATAAGGCCTTGCAGGGAATTTCGCTGGATGATGTGACCTTAAGCTATGGCAAGCATGTCATCACTCATGATCTACTCTTTACCCACTTTGGTTTGTCCGGCCCTGCTGCCCTACGTATGTCTAGCTTTGTCAAGGGCGGAGAGGTTCTCTCACTCGATGTTTTGCCTCAACTTTCTGAGAAGGACTTGGCTGCATTTCTAGAAGAGAATCGGGAAAAATTCTTGAAAAATGCTTTAAAAACCTTGCTTCCGGAACGCTTGGCAGAATTTCTTGTGCAAGGCTATCCTGAAAAAGTCAAACAACTGACTGAAAAGAAACGCGAACAACTTCTCCAGTCCATCAAGGCTCTCAAAATCCCTGTGACTGGAAAAATGTCTCTTGCCAAGTCCTTTGTCACCAAAGGTGGTGTCAGTCTCAAGGAAATCAATCCCAAAACTCTGGAAAGTAAGCTCGTTCCCGGCCTCCACTTTGCAGGCGAGGTACTGGATATCAATGCCCACACGGGTGGCTTTAACATCACTTCTGCCCTCTGTACCGGATGGGTGGCAGGAAGTCTGCATTATGATTAAAGATCAAAGGTTGTGAAAAATGAACAGAAGAGAAACAGTCGAATTTGTCAACATGTGTATGATTCAAAACGGAGACAAGGTTCTGGTTCAAGATCGAGTTAGTCCCGACTGGCCCGGCATTACTTTTCCTGGTGGTCATGTTGAACGTGGCGAATCCTTTGTCGATGCTGTCATTCGTGAAGTGAAAGAAGAAACTGGTCTGACCATTTCCAAGCCCCAACTCTGTGGTATCAAAAACTGGTACGATGACAAGGATTATCGATATGTCGTCCTTTTTTACAAGACAGAACACTTTACTGGTGAACTCCAGTCTTCAGACGAAGGGAAAGTTTGGTGGGAGGACTTTGAAAATCTTTCTCATCTAAAACTTGCTACTGATGATATGTCTGATATGCTTCGTGTGTTTCTAGAAGAAGATCTCAGTGAGTTCTTCTACTATAAAGACGGTGACGACTGGCTTTATGATTTGAAGTAAAAAATAGGCTAGGAAATTCCTAGCCTATTTATTCTGCATTTGTCCGAACGTAAGCTGCAATGACATCTGATGTGTACTGGGCTGTTCCAGAGCCAAACTTGTCAATGTTTCTCTTGAACTCTGGGTTGTAGACATATCCTTTACCGATATGTCCGAAGACTTCAATAGAGCAGTCAAATCCATAAGTACGAATGGCTTGCAAGAGATTGGCTGCTTGCTCTTGGTTTTTAGTTGCTGTTGCAGGTAAACCAGCTTGAAGATTTTGTGCCAAAGTTTGAAAGACTTGGTTAAAGGCAGCCGTAGACTCATCTTCACGACCTTTTTGTCGCTCGAGGGCTTGATCCATGACTTCTTGTCCATATTTCTCTACCGCTTCTTGGTGGTATTTTTGGTTGTCTTGATAGCTAAATCCCGTGAATTTTTCCTCAATGGTCATTTTTCTTTCTCCTTTTTGTTCTTGAATGGTTTTTTGCAAGGTGGAAATCAAGGTATCTAGATGTTCCCTTTCTCGAGTCAAATAGTCCAACTGCCTGGTCAAATGAGGCAATAAATCTGTCCTTTCTTCCTTTAATAGTTCCGCTATTTTCTCTAAAGAAAAGCCTAGATATTTGTAGTAAAGAATGACCTGAAGGCGTTCCAAATCCTCTTGACTATAGGTTCGATAGCCGTTTTCCGACTTTAAGGGGACCAGAAGTCCTATCTTATCGTAGTGGTGCAGGGTCTTGACAGAGACACCTGAAAGCTGCGCAGCTTCTTTGATATGGTACATGATTTCCTCCTTATACTCAATGAAAATCAAAGAACAAACTAGGAAGCTAGCCGCAGGCTGTACTTGAGTACGGTAAGGCGACGCTGACGTGGTTTGAATTTGAATTTCGAAGAGTATTACATTGATAGTATAACCCCTCCCCTTAGGTCAGAGTCAAGCGTTTTTGTGAAAATTTTTTAACTTTATGAGAAAACTGTGAAAACTTGAAAATGGTTTTCTTGACAGGCCTTAGAAAACATGATAGGATAGTCCAGTCTATCAATCAAACAGTAGGCTCATAGAGAGCCATTGAGAGAAGGCTATTTGACAACTCAAGTAGCCTTTTCTTATTTTAAAAAACGAGATTGGAGTTTCAACTATGTCAGAAAAATCGCAATGGGGCTCGAAACTTGGCTTTATCCTAGCATCTGCTGGTTCAGCTATCGGACTTGGAGCCGTTTGGAAGTTCCCTTACATGACTGCTGCTAATGGCGGTGGAGGCTTTTTACTGGTCTTTCTCATTTCCACTATTTTAATCGGTTTCCCACTCCTGCTGGCTGAGTTTGCCCTTGGTCGTAGTGCTGGCGTTTCCGCTATCAAAACCTTTGGAAAACTTGGTAACAATAACAAGTACAACTTTATCGGTTGGATTGGTGCCTTTGCCCTCTTTATCCTCCTATCCTTTTACAGTGTTATCGGAGGATGGATTTTAGTCTATCTAGGTGTTGAGTTCGGAAAGTTGTTCCAGCTTGGCGGTACGGGTGATTATGCTCAGTTATTTACTTCAATCATTTCAAATCCAGCCATTGCCCTAGGTGCTCAAGCAACCTTTATCTTATTGAATATCTTTATTGTATCACGTGGGGTTCAAAAAGGGATTGAAAGAGCCTCGAAAGTCATGATGCCCCTGCTCTTTATCATCTTTGTCGTGATCATTGGGCGCTCGCTCAGCTTACCAAATGCCATGGAAGGGGTTCTCTACTTTCTCAAACCAGACTTTTCAAAACTAACTAGCGCTGGTCTCCTTTATGCCCTGGGACAATCTTTCTTTGCCCTCTCACTAGGAGTCACAGCCATGCTGACCTATGCGTCCTACTTAGACAAGAAAACCAATATGGTCCAATCAGGGATTTCCATCGTAGCCATGAACATATCGGTATCCATCATGGCGGGACTAGCCATTTTCCCAGCCATGTCAGCCTTCAATATTCAGTCTGAAGGGGGACCAAGCTTGCTCTTTATCGTCTTGCCCCAACTCTTTGACAAGATGCCTTTTGGAACTATTTTCTACATTCTTTTCCTCTTGCTCTTCCTCTTTGCGACGGTTACTTCTTCTGTCGTTATGCTGGAAATCAATGTGGGCAATATCACCAACCAGGACAACAGCAAACGTGCTAAGTGGAGTGCCATTTTAGGAATCTTGACCTTTGTTTTCGGCATTCCTTCAGCCCTATCTTACGGTGTTATGGCAGATGTTCACATTTTTGGAAAGACCTTCTTTGATGCTATGGACTTCTTGGTTTCCAACCTCCTCATGCCCTTTGGGGCTCTCTGTCTGTCTCTTTTTACTGGCTATATCTTTAAAAAGGCCCTTGCCATGGAGGAACTGCATCTTGATGAAAGAGCATGGAAACAAGGACTTTTCCAAGTCTGGCTTTTCCTCCTTCGTTTCATCATTCCTATTATCATCATTGTGGTTTTTATCGCCCAATTTATGTAATCAAAAAGGACTTGAGTAGTAAACTCAGGCCCTTTCTTTTTATGGATGGCTAACAATCAATTCCAAACCTTGCCCTTCCAAGGTCCAAGTTTCAACATCACTTGGTAGGATAAAGTGGCTCCCTTTTTGAATCGGATAGTTTTTTCCATCAACAGTGAGGTGACCTTGACCGGCTAAGATACTCAACAAGCTGTAGTCAGCTGTCTTTTCAAAGTCAACTTTTCCAGTGATTTCCCACTTGTAAACTGCGAAGAAGTCATTAGACACCAGAAGAGTTGAACGCAAATCATCAGCTTTGATAGTTACAGGACGGCTATTGGCAGGCTCTCCAATGTTTAAAACATCGATAGATTTTTCAAGGTGAAGTTCACGCAAGTTACCCTTGTCATCCTTACGGTCAAAGTCATAGACACGATAGGTGGTATCGCTAGACTGCTGGGTTTCAAGAATCAAGATACCTGCTCCGATAGCGTGCATGGTTCCGCTTGGTACATAGAAGAAATCTCCAGCCTTGACAGGGACTTTTGTTAATAGACCATCCCAGTTTTTAGCTTCGATTTGCTGGCGAAGTTCTTCCTTTGACTTAGCATTATGACCATAGATAATCTCTGATCCTTCATCTGCAGCGATGATATACCAGCATTCTGTTTTTCCAAGTTCACCTTCATGCTCTAGTCCATAGGCATCGTCTGGGTGAACTTGAACACTAAGCCAGTCATTGGCATCGAGGATTTTGGTCAAGAGTGGAAACACAGGTTCTGGACGGTTGCCAAACAACTCACGGTGTTCCGCATACAAAGTTGCTAGGTCTGTTCCCTCGTAGCGACCATTGGCTACCTTAGAAACTCCATTTGGATGAGCTGAGATAGCCCAGTATTCTCCGATTTTTTCACTTGGAATGTCGTAACCAAACTCATCACGTAGCTTGGTTCCACCCCAGATTTTTTCTTGCATAACTGATTGTAAAAATAATGGTTCTGACATGTCGATCTCCTGTCTGTTTTCTCCTTTCATTATAGCAAAAAAAGAGTTCCATTAGAACTCTTTTTCATATCTTATAAATTAGGGAGAAGATTTTATAAAAATAGTGAAGAAATCCCCTCATATGCTATAACTTTTGTTGGCGTTCAAACTCTACTATGCCCTTATTTCATACGATAAAAATCAAGCACTAGTCCGGAAGGGCCTCCAACTAACAGGCTTTCGGTTCCCCAATCGGTTACAACTGGACCGTTTAAAACCTGGATACCAAGCTCTTTCAACCGTTGGTAGTTCTGATCTACATCCTCAACCTCGATATGAAGAATGATTCCTGACTGAAAGTTTTCCAAAGGAATCAAATGATTTTGAGACAACATGAGGCAGTGACTGCCAATCGTGAACTGTGCAAAACTGTCGTCAACATAATCGGCTTTTTTATCCAAAATACGCTCCAAGTCGGCACAGACTTGAGGAACATTTGAAACGATGATATCTAATTGATTTAAATTCATTTACTATCCTCCAGAAAAAGACCGGATTGCTCCGATCTTTTCAAGTTCTGCTCTAAGAAAATCAAAGAATAAAATCTACAAAGTTTACCTTTGATTTTCGATGAGAGAAATTATTTGATTGCGCGTGATTGCAATCCTTCTTCTTCCAAGAAGAGGCGGAATGGTACGAGTTCTTCTGCTTCGTATTTTTCCTTGAAGGCTTTGATTGCTTCTTCTGAGTGAAGTTTTGGATCCAATTCAAGTACTTCTACTGGAAGTGGACGGTGTTGCGTGATGCGAGCATCGATAACAACAGTTTTACCTTCTTTGTTGAGTTTCACAGCTTCTGCAACAACTGCGTCGATGTCTTCGATACGATCAACTGTAAATCCAACAGCACCTTGTGCTTCAGCAATTTTTGCGTAGTCAGCGTTTGTGAAGTCACAACCAAACAAGTGTTTATTTGTGTCTTCGTATTTGTCCTTGATGAAGGCATATTTACCATTTGAGAAGATAACGTTGATAACTGGAAGGTCGTATTGAACGTTTGTGATCACGTCTGGGTAGCACATGTTGAATGCACCGTCACCCATGATGTTCCATACTTGGCGATCTGGATTGTCTTTTTTAGCAGCGATACCACCAGGAAGGGCAATACCCATTGTCGCAAAGAGTGGAGATGTACGCCACATGTTCTTAGGTGTCATGTGAAGGTGACGAGTAGATGTTTGAGTAGTGTCACCTACGTCGATTGAGTAGATAGCGTCTTGATCAGCATGTTTATTGATAGCATTGTAAACTTGGTACAATTGCAATTCACCCTCAGTTTTACCTTCGAGTTTGTTCATGTAATCACGCCAGTTTTGGTTGTTCTTAACGTTTGCACGCCACCATGGAGTAGATTCTACTGGGTTTACTTTGTCAAGGATTGCTTTCGCTGCTTGACCTGCATCACCAAGGATAGAAGCATCAAGGGCATGACGTTTACCAAGTTTGTAAGGGTCAATATCAACTTGGATGAATTTTTCAGTGTTCTTGAAGGCTTCGTAAACTTCAGCAAATGGGAAGTTTGAACCAAGGAAAAGAACGGTGTCTGCTTCAAAGACCACTTCGTTGGCTGGTTTCCAACCAACACGGTAAGCAGAACCTGTCAAACCTTCGTAGTCCCATTCAAAGGCTTCGAAGTTTTTACCAGTTGTGATGATTGGTGCTTTGATCTTACGTGACAATTCAGTGATGACATCACCAGCACCAACTCCACCAAAACCAGCGTAGATAACTGGACGTTCCGCATTGTTCAAGATCTCAACTGCTTTGTCAATTTCAACTTCGTTCAAAGCAGGAGCGATGAAGCGACGTTCGTAAGAACCTGATCCGTAGTATGAGTTTTCGTCGATTTCTTGGAAACCGAAGTTTACTGGGATTTCAACAACAGCTGGACCTTTTTTAGAAACTGCAGCACGGCAAGCTTCGTCAATTACTTTTGGCAATTGCTCAGCGTAAGCTACACGTTTGTTGTAGACAGCGATACCGTTGTACATTGGGTTTTGGTTCAATTCTTGGAAGGCATCCATGTTGAGTTCGTTAACTGGACGTGATCCAAGGATAGCAAGGAATGGAGTGTTATCCATAGCTGCATCGTAAACACCGTTAATCAAGTGAGTCGCACCTGGACCACCTGAACCAACAGCAACCCCGATTGAGCCGCCGAATTTAGCTTGCATTACCGCTGCAAGAGCACCTGTTTCTTCGTGGCGAACTTGCAAGAAGCGGATATCTTTGTCTTCAGCCAAAGCATCCATCAATGAGCTGAGTGTTCCTGATGGGATACCGTAGATTGTATCTACGCCCCATGTTTTCAATACATTAAGCATTGCTGCAGATGCAGTAATTTTCCCTTGAGTCATAATGATAACTCTCCTTCAAATATTTTTAAAACTTGATTCATCCGTTTTCATATATTATTTGGAAACGTTTCAGCAAATTTTTACTCTACTACTTTACCACATTTGTTTTGGGTCTCCTAAGAATGTGCTCAGAAATTTTTATTCTCTATTACAGTACAGTTTGAAAACGTTTTATGTGACTGTTTTATAATAAAAAGCGAGCAAGCTCGCTTTTAGTCTATTTTACTAAAGTTTAGTAAGAGTGAACTGGTCAGAACAGATACAGAACTAAAGGCCATGGCTAGACCTGCCAGTTCTGGATTGAGGGCCAATCCAACACCAGAAAAGATTCCTGCTGCAATCGGAATTCCGACGACATTGTAGATAAAGGCCCAGAAAAGATTGAGCAGAATACGGTTAAAGGTTTTCTTACTCATGTCAAAGGCACGAACCACTCCTAGGAGGTTATTAGTTGTCAACACTAAATCTGCTGACTCGATGGCGATATCCGTTCCAGCTCCCATAGCAATCCCCACATCTGCTACACTGAGGGCAGGAGCATCATTGATGCCATCACCAACAAAGGCTACTTTCCCAGCTGCTTGTAGTTTATGGATTTCATGGGCTTTTTCTTCTGGTAGGACGCCTGCAATGACCTCTTCGATTCCGATTTGATCTGCAATAGCACGCGCCACACCAGCATTATCTCCTGTCAGCATGACTGTTTTAAGACCACGTTTTTTCAACTGACTGATGGCTAGCTTAGCATTTTCCTTGGGAATATCTTGCAAAGCAAGCAAGCCTTTGATTTCATTATCAACAGCCAAGAAAACAACTGTCTTAGCTTCTTTTTCTAGTTCTTCTAGTTTTTCCTGATAAGCGCTGGAAATATCCATACTATCTAGCATTTTAGCATTTCCAAGTAAGACTTGTTTCCCAGCTATTTGCCCTGAAACACCTTTTCCGTGCAAGGCTTGGAAATTTTCGACAGTTTGAAACTCAAGTCCAGCTTCACTTGCTCTCTTGACAACAGCCTCAGCCAGTGGGTGTTGAGAAGCTTCTTCCAAGGAGGCAGCTAAGCCGAGCACTTCTGTCTCATCGCCAATGATATCAGTGACCACTGGTTTTCCTTCCGTCAAAGTCCCTGTCTTATCAAACACGATAGTTTGGACTTTCTGAATTTCCTGTAAGACTGTTCCATTTTTGAGAAGAACCCCCATTTTGGCACTGCGTCCTGTCCCTACCATAAGAGCTGTCGGTGTTGCAAGACCCAAGGCACAAGGGCAGGCAATAATCAAAACCGCAACTCCATAGAGAAGAGAAGACACAAAGCTAGCTCCAAGCACGACTACACTATCCCTGAGCAAAACGAACCAAACCCAAAAGGTCACGATTCCTAAAATGACAACTGCTGGGACAAAAATCCCTGAAATCTTATCCGTCAAGTCCTGAATCGGTGCGCGGCTAGTCTGAGCTTTCTTTACAAAGTCTACAATCTGTGCCAAAACAGTCTCTGAGCCAACCTTTTCTGCCCTAAAAATAAGCGTTCCGCTATTATTGATAGTTGAGCCAATGACAGTATCTCCAACTGTCTTGTCCACTGGCAGGCTCTCACCTGTCACCATGGATTCATCTATGCTGGACACACCTTCCACTACGACACCATCAACTGCAATCTTTTCACCTGGACGCACTCGAACCAGGTCGCCTACCTTGACTTGGTCCAAGGGAACTTGAACATAGCTATCATCACGCAAGACTTCCGCTGTTTTAGCCTGCAAATCCAGTAGTTTCTCCACAGCTTGGGAAGTATTTTTTCTCATTTTCTCTTCAAAAACTGCCCCCAAAAGAACGAAGAAGAGGATAAATCCAGCACTTTCAAAGTAGACAGGGAGACCAGCAAAGAGGGCAACTAGACTATAGAGATAAGCCACTAGAGTTCCCAAAGCAACCAAGGTATCCATATTGGCATTGTGTTTTTTAAAGCTGGCCCAAGCGCTTTGGATATAAGGACCACCTGCTACTAACATAATAGGCGTTGTGGCTAGAAAGGTTCCCCAATGCATGACTTGGTGACTAATGCTGCCTGTCAACATCCCAATCATGAGAATCACAAGAGGCACAGTAAAGATACTGGTAATCCAAAAACGCTGTAAAAGTGATAAAGATTTTCGAGTCTTCTCAACTACGGTATAACTTCCCTTTTGCATCTTCATTCCACATGAGAATTCATGTTTCCCCAACTCTTGAGGTGTAAAACGAATGACCTTTTCCTCGTCTACTCCGATTGGTTCCAAGATGCCTTCTTCTTCAAAAAGAATTTCCTTGTAACAGTTTGAAGGGGTGGCACGATGAAAGGTAATTTCAGCGGGAATCCCTTTTTGGAGCTGGATATGGGCTGGGTGATAGCCTTTTTCAGCTGTGATACGGATTTTTTGAATGCCATTTTCCAGGCTTGCTTTCACAATTTCAGTCATCATTTCCTCCTACTCTACAATCATCTTGCCGTGCATCATATTCATGCCACATGCAAAGCCAAACTCTCCAGCCTGTTCAGGTGTGATTTCCACTACATACTCTTCACCCATAGGCAAGTCCGCATGCACTCCAAAATCTGGGAAAACAATCTGATCTAGGCAGGGTGAAGGGTCCTTACGGTCAAAGACAATACGGGCTGGCACTGATTTCTTAAGAATAATCAACTCAGGCGTATATCCCCCTTTGACTTCCACTCGAATCTCTTGGTAGCCCTTTTTTTGCTGAGCCTTTTGTCCAGATTTTTCAGGCTTTTTGAAAAACCAAATCAAGATAAACGCGATAAGGGCAATACAAATAATGGTTACAATACTATTTAACATGACGTCTCCTTTACATACAATTACATTTTACTTCTGTTACAGCGCTTGATTTCTTCTCAGAAATCACAGCTTCTAAGTCTTCCAAGTCAGCCTGAGTAAAATCACATTCAGCAATCAAATCAGCCAACAAGTTCTTAATCCTACGAGAACAAACCTTGTCCTTGATATCTTGGACAAGCAAGTCTCGGCTTTGGTCTAGAGTTAAAAGCGCCGAATAAACAAAGGACTTGCCCACTTTTTTCCTTGTCAGACACTCTTTCTCAACCAAACGAGCCAAAAGAGTTTGAATGGTTGACTTGGACCAGTCAAACCGTTCCGCCAGAACCCTGATCAAATCGCTACTGGTCTGCTCGCCCTGCATCCAGATAATCTTCATGACCTGCCATTCTGCATCTGAAATCTGCATTGTTATTCCTCCTAAATCTACATTTGTCGATTACAATTATCAGTATACCTCCAAAATCTACATTTGTCAATTATAAAATTACATATTTCTTAAAAAAGTGCTTTAATCATTTGATGGGGGATTTGCAGTCAAATTTTACTATATAAACTATAAAAATATGCTATACTGTAGAAAAAAGAAAACAACCACTAAGGGTGCGTAAAGCTGAGATTAACGACTGTTAGATCCCTTTGACTCAATCTAGGTAATGCTAGCTGATGGAAGTGGAAATGATAATGAGGACTACTTGTCTTCTATTGCTTTCCTGAAACAGACTAGCTTGTTCTTAAGAATACAAACTTCAGTTGGTTGGGAGGTTTTAGATGACTTATTTACCCGTTGCTCTAACTATTGCAGGGACTGACCCTAGTGGCGGTGCTGGCATTATGGCTGATTTAAAATCATTCCAAGCTAGAGATGTCTATGGAATGGCCGTTGTGACCAGTCTTGTCGCTCAAAATACCAGAGGCGTTCAGCTAATAGAGCACGTCTCCAACCAAATGCTGGAAGCTCAATTGGAGAGTGTCTTTTCAGATATCAAGCCTCAGGCTGTAAAAACTGGAATGTTGGCAACTACTGAGATCATGGAGATCATCCAGCCCTATCTTAAAAAGCTGGACTGTCCATACGTCCTTGACCCTGTTATGGTCGCTACGAGTGGGGACACCCTGATTGATTCTAGTGCCAGAGACTACCTAAAAACAAATCTGCTTCCCCTTGCAACCATTATCACGCCCAATCTTCCTGAGGCAGAAGAGATTGTTGGCTTTTCGATTCATGACCCAGAAGACATGCAGCGTGCCGGTCGCCTGATTATAAAAGAATTTGGTCCTCAGTCTGTTGTTATCAAAGGTGGCCATCTGGAAGGTGGTGCCAAGGATTTCCTCTTTACCAAGGATGAACAATTTGTCTGGGAAAGTCCAAGAATTCAAACCTGTCACACCCATGGTACTGGATGTACCTTTGCTGCTGTGATTACGGCTGAACTTGCCAAGGGCAGAAGTCTTTATCAGGCAGTGGATAAGGCCAAGGCCTTTATCACAAAAGCCATCCAAGACGCTCCTCAACTCGGTCATGGTTCTGGCCCAGTCAACCATACAAGCTTTAAAGATTAAGAAAAAAACTCTCTAGTTCCCGCAATAAGGAAACTAGAGAGTTTTTGATTAGGAAATTATGTCATCTAGCTTTGTTAAAAATGCTTGCGTTTTTGTCTCTATATCTTCTGCCTGCATCAAATCACGGACTACAGCTACACCAGCTATACCAGTTGCAGCAAGTTGGTCAATGTTCTCTGACGTCAAGCCTCCAATAGCAACTACTGGAATGGCGACCGTTTGGCAAATGGTTTTCAAGGTTGAAATCTGGGTGATAGGTGCATTTTCTTTGGTCGTAGTCGGGAAAATGGCTCCTGTTCCCAAGTAATCCGCACCTCCTTCTTCTGCCTCGAGGGCTCTTTTTACTGTTTTAGCTGTGACACCGAGGATTTTTTTAGGCCCCAAGACTTGACGGGCAACCGAAACTGGTAGTTCATCGTCGCCTATATGCAACCCAGCAGCATTGACTGCAAGACAGATATCCAACCGATCATCGATAATCAAGGGTACCTGATAGGCGTCTGTTATTTCCTTGACTTGTTTTGCCAGATGATAGTATTGATTGGTGGTGAGATTTTTTTCTCGTAGTTGGATGATGGTAACACCTGAACGGCAGGCCATCTCAACTTTTTCAAGAAAGTTTTCCAAAGAATCTTGGTAGCGATTGGTTACCAGATATAGTCTGAGTGCTTCTCTATTCATAAATATCTCCTTTGATGGTATCTAGCCAATTTTCATCTCTTTTTAGGAGAGAGAGCTGATTGAGAGTTTGAAAGCGAAACTCTTCCAATCCCATTCCTTGAACAAGTATTCTCTCAGCAGAGATATTGAGATAAGAAACTGCTAGGCAAGAAGCTTCAAATGCAGTCTTTCCTTGGCTAAGAAGAACGGCAGTCAAGGCTCCAACCAGGTCTCCTGTCCCTGTTATCCAGTCCAATTCTGCACAGCCATTTCCCAATATTGCAACCTGATTCTCCGAAACAATGAGGTCCTTGGGTCCAGTGACTAAGAATGACATGCCAGGATAAAGCTGACACCAGTCTCTCAAGACTTGAAGCAAATCCTCAGTTTCTTGATCTTTAGCACTAGCATCGACCCCGACTCCGTGGTGTTTTAAACCAACAAGACTTCGGATTTCTGACATATTTCCTTTAAGGACCGTGGGCTTGTATTCTAAAAGATCTCTAACTAGTCCCTTACGAATGGGAGATGCTGCTACGCCAACCGCATCTACTACCATTGGGAGACAAGTTTGGTCTGCATAAGAAGCTGCCATACGGATTGCTTTTTCCTTCTCAGCAGACAAATGCCCCAGATTGATAAAGAGAGCTTGGCTTTGTTTGGTAAAATCAAGGACCTCACGAGGGTCATCTGCCATGACAGGTTTAGATCCCAGGGCCAAAATACCATTAGCCAGCATCTCACAAGAAATCTCATTGGTGATGCAGTGAATCAAGGAACTGGTTGCTAGAGGGAAAGGATTTGTCAATTTCTGCATCAGTCTATCCTTTCACTGAAAAAATATCCTTGCACTTTTTTAAAGAATTCCTGCTTGATTAAAAACCGAAAGGCAATAAAGGAAATTGCTGTACCAATCAAGGTTGCTCCGAAAAATCGAGGGGTGTAGATAAACCAACTGAGCTTCGCAGCAGATCCCGTAAAGAGAACCATAACAGGATAGGAAACAATGGAACCGATAATACCTGTTCCCAAGATTTCTCCTAGAGCAGAATAGTGAAATTTCCGACCATACTTATAAAAGAGACCTGCGAGGAGGGCTCCGAAAGTAGCTCCTGTGAGGGCCAAGGGCGGAATGCCTTGAGTAGACATACGGATAAAGGCTGTGACTGTAGCCATGACCAAGGCATAAATAGGCCCCATCAAGATTCCTGCAAGAATGTTGACTACACTAGACATCGGTGCCATTCCCTCAATTCGAAAGATGGGTGTAAGAACTACGTCAAGAGCAATCATCATGGATAAAATGGTTAATTTGTGAACTTGTAGTTGGTGGTTTCTCATTTTCTATTTCTTCTCTTTTTCTAAGGACTGCAAATCACTCGTCCATGTTTGATGTTGGTAAGCCATCTCCCAAAACTTGGCTTCCATGTGGACACTTCGGTGGAAAGCCTCTAGCATTTTTTGTTTGTCCGTCTCGTCGCTTTCTCGATAGAGCTGATTGACCAGGGCTTCTTCCTCTTTAATCTGCTGTTCTAACTCATCGGTGATATAGGTTTCAATCCACTGTTGATAAAGAGGATTCGGGGATGGTTTGCGATTAAGTGCCTTGCCCAAATCATGGTATAACCAAGGACATGGGAGCAAACTAGCAAAAGCAATGCCCAAGTTTGGCTCTGCAAACTGTCGATAAATATGCGAAATGTAATGATAACAGGTTGGAGCAATCGGTTGCTCGTCTATTTCCTGGTCGCTGATTCTTAATTCCTTAAAAAATTGTTGGCGGATAAACAATTCACCTTCCACTAGACTCTGGGCATTTTGTTTCAAGAGTCTTTTCATCTCCTCGTTGGAAGTCTTATCAGCCAAGAGGTGATAGGCTTCTGAGAAGGCCTTCAGATAGTAGGCATCCTGAATCAGGTAATAGCGAAAGATGGAAGGTTCTAACGTTCCCTCTTGTAACTGTAATACAAATGGGTGATGAAAGGAAGCCTGCCAAGCTTCCTTGGATAATTCCATCGCAATATCTGTGAATTCCATAATAACTCCTTTATAGAAATAAACTGGTTTGAAGTAGTAAAAAGAAAAGTAGGTAGATCAATGTCGTCCTTTGAGGAATATAAAAGGTCCGATAGCGATTCTCCAACTGTGCATGTTCGTCATATCCGTGCGCAGACAGGGCCCTCAAGTAGAGATGGCGCCATCTAAAGACCGTCATCAGAACCTTGCTGTAAATCAAGGGAGACCAAACATGCAATTTTTGACCACGCAATAAGCAAGCTTCTTTTAGAGACCTGATTTCTTGCTGAATGAGGGGAAAGGCATTGAATACCACAATTAAGGCATAGGCCCAAGAACGCGATAGCCCCTTTTGAGCCAAGTACAATAAAAGCTCTTTTAAGGAAATACTGGAAACAAAAACAAGGCCGATACAAACCGTCACAAAAGCTCTCGTCCCAAGTATCACTGCCTGCGAAGCATCCCCGTGTAACTGTACTGCCCAGTAATTGGCAAAAGATGGTAAAATGGCTAGCACAAGCATCCAAGCCAACATTTTAAATCGACGGTAGTAGAGCATAAAGAGAATGCAAAATGCGACTACCGAGAGATTAAGAGCAATCGAAGGAATGAAAGATGTTTCCAAGGATAAAATCAGCAAGAAGAGACTGAGTATCGGTGTCTGGGTTGCTACTTTGATCATACTACCTCACCTCCCCTTGAGTATTCCTACTCAGAAAACTGAGAGGTTTGCTGATTGTCACATCTTTAATATGACGGAGGCCCTCACTAGTCATCTCGATCCAATAATCAACCACAGAAATCAAGGGATCTAAACGATGGCTAATGATCAAAAAACTTCTTCCTTGATCTCTGTCCTCCACAATCCACTGACAAAAATAATGGCAAGCTCTATCATCCAAACCAGCAAATGGCTCATCTAGCAAGATCACAGAAGCCTTGCTGGTCAAGATGGACAAAAGCTGAAGTATCTTTTGCTGACCACCACTTAATTGATAGGGACTCCTATCAAGCGCCTGCTCCAGATCAAAATATCCTAAAGCTTGGAGAATCCGCTGATTTCTTTCAGAGTCTGGGCTATCTAGTTGCAGTTCCTCTCTCAGACTGCCTCGGATAAACTGTTTCTCAGCTTCCTGAACAACACCCGTCAGATCACGATACAAACTCTTTTTCTTTTTCAGGACTGAACCCTTCCAAATAATGAGCCCTTTATACTTTTGAAATTTAAGAATAGAGCGAAAGAGGGTTGATTTCCCGACACCATTATCACCCAGGATACAGGAAATCCCTTGGTAGAATGTAAAATCAGAAATGGAAAAGAGGGGGCGATGATCTAGCTCACAAGTCACACGGTCCATATGGAATAGTTCTGGACTAGAAGCAACTTCCTTTGAAGCAACCTGTGTCATTTCAGAGCAAGGGATTTGAAACACCTCCCTTAACTGGCCGTCTCTTAGCTCCACCATATGGTCGATATAGGCTTCATAGTCTGATAAATCATGGTCGCACAAAATAACTGTCTTCCCATTAGATGCCAACTCTTTTAGAATCTCCAATATCTCTATCCTACTTTTGCGGTCAATAGAAGCGAAGGGCTCATCCAAAAGATAGACCCTAGGATTCATGGCAAAGAGAACAGCTAGCGCAGCCTTTTGCTTTTCCCCACCTGATAGGTGATGAATGGGACGGTGCAAGATTGCCATACAACGACATTGCCGGATCACCTCTGCTATTTTAGAATCAATTTCCTGAACGGGATGGCCGATATTCTCCAAGGTAAAAACCAGCTCTTCAAACAAGTTCTCCATGGTAAATTGATGATTGGGATTTTGAAAGAGAATGCCAACCGTCTGGACACGTTCGACGATAGAAAGCTGACTGACCTCGCTCCCATCTATCAGGACTTGACCACTATAGGGTAAGGAAGTGACCTGAGCAATGATTTGAAAAAGGCTGGATTTTCCTGAACCACTGCTCCCAACTAACAAGGTAAAGGCATGCGCATGAAAAGTAAAATCAATCGGCTCCGAAAAGATTGGTGACTGAATCCCCCGTAGTTCCAGCCCCATCTATGCCTTGCCTCCAGCTGCAAACTGATGATAGAGTTTGACAATGGCACGAACCAAGATGGTACAGAAGAAAAAGACGGAAATAAAACGCACCACAAGCAAGGAAAGGACAAAAGGAAGGGAGAAGGCATAGTAACCTAATTTAATGTATTCATAGACAAAGCTAAAAAGGGTAATCCCAATACTATTAGCAGTTAGAGAGAGCCAACTTTCATAACGATTCTTGGTCACAAGAAAACCAAATTCACTTCCCAACCCTTGAACCAAGCCGGACAAAAGAGCGCCTAGACCGAATTGGCTACCATATAGGACTTCCGCAAGCGCAGCGAGCACTTCTCCAATCGTTGCGCTTCCGACTCTTGGAACAAAGATGGCCGCAATGGGCGCAGCCATACACCAGAGACCAAAGAGGATTTCATTGGCAAAAGCCTGTAAACCAAGAGGGGCCAAGATTAGGGTGAGAATATCAAATAGATAGCCTGAACCCACAAAAACGCCACCAAAAAAGATAGACAAGAAAGCAAGCAAGATAACATCTTTTAGCTGCCATTTTTTCAACATAAAAAACTCCTTTTTTAAAGAAAAGTGGGGCATTCAAGGTGAGCTACCAAAAGGCTTGCCGTCAAACCTATCCTCTTTTGATAAACAAAAAAACTCCAATTACAAACAAGAATTAGAGTTTACCTTACAAGATTAGACAGTTCTTTTCGACATACGAAAAAAACCTTTTCACATTTCCCTTCGCCAGTCTTAACTGTATCAGGTTCAATGGGTATCATCTCAGCCTAAAGCACCCCAAATGTCTTTATTATTTTATTACTGGACCAGTATAACAGAAATTGAAAGCCCTAGCAAGAACTTTGACTGGAAAATATATTTATATAGTTTTTTTGTTCATTCTTTTAATCTACATAAAAGGATTGCATCTGTCCTATAATTCATAACCAATATCAAAAAAAGCTAATTCCAAAGCAACTGCTTGATTCCAGCGTTCCTGAAGTTCTGTCAAATCTTCTCGATTTTTCCCGATACGATTGAGTTCGTCAACTAGAAATTGAACCCACTCTGTAAAGAAAGGACCTCTGTGGAGATTGATCCATTCTAAATGAATATAGGCTTCAGGTAGAGCCAAATCTTTAGAACCCCAGTCTAAATAGAGACCTTCTGCAATGACCAGCATGACCAAAAGATGAGCATAGTCTGATGAAGTCACAGCAGAATACATTAGCTCCTGAAACGCTTTTGTTACAGGGTGCAAGGTCACTTCTAGATAGTCATTCTCTGCTACTTTTAACTCTTTGAAAGCCTTTTGGAAATAACCATCTTCATCTGCTTCAAGAAAGCCTAATTGCTTGGCAAAACGAAGTTTGGATTCAAGCTGGTCTGCGTGAGCTACACAGGCACCCAGCATGGATAAGAAGGCATCAAAGAAATGATAATCCTGAATCAGGTAGTCTTTAAAGACCTTATTCTCAATTGTCCCCGCAAAAAGTTCCTTAACAAAACGATGATTGATTGCAGCCTGCCAATCCTTCTGATTGCTTTTTAATAATTCTCCAACGGTCAAACCCGGCTGAAATGCATAGTCTTGTGTTTCCATATTTACTTTTCCTCTCTTTACTCGTTCGTAATCAACAAAATACCAAGAAAATCCTAGTTTTACTTGACCTTTTTAAAGAAAAGTGGGGCATTCAAGGTGAGCTACCGAAAGGCTTGCCGTCCAGCCTATCCTCTTTTGATAAACAAAAAAACTCCAATTACAAACGAGAATTAGAGTTTACCTTACAAGATTAGACAGTTCTTTTCGACATACGAAAAAAACCTTTTCACATTTCCCTTCGACAGTACTAACTGTATCAGGTTCAATGGGTATCATCTCAGCCTAAAGCACCCCAAATGTCTTTATTATTTAATTACTGGACCAGTATAACAGAATTTGAAAGCCCTAGCAAGAACTTTGACTGAAAAATATATTTATATAGTTTCTGATAACGATTGAATCTTTCTATACACGAAGAAAAACCTCCACATCAAGTGGAGGTAATCTTCTTTATCAATACAATTTTAAGTCACGAGGGTCAACTGGGAAGGTTGGGTTGTATGGGTTATGACGGAGTTTGAAATGTTTGACATCCTCAATAGTCTGAGTTCCAGATAACTGCATGACTGTCTTCAATTCTGCATTCAAGTGTTCAAAGACTTGACGTACACCCACACTACCACCAAGAGCCAAGCCATAGATCACAGGGCGGCCAATAGCTACCAAGTCTGCTCCTGAAGCCAAGGCTTTAAAGACGTGCTGACCGCGACGAACACCAGAGTCAAAGACAATTGGCACACGTTTATCAACTGCTTCAGCTACTTCTTGAAGTGAATCGAAGGCAGCTGGCCCACCGTCGATTTGGCGGCCACCATGGTTGGTTACCCAGATACCAGAGGCACCAGCAGCGAGTGAGCGTTCAACATCCTCACGGCATTGTGGCCCCTTGACATAGACAGGAAGTCCTGAGTATGTAGCGATAAATTCTACATCACGTGGAGACAAGCGTTGTTTGGCTGATTTGTAAACAAAGTCCATTGATTTTCCAGCACCTTCTGGCAGGTATTCTTCAACAATCGGCATGCCAACTGGGAAGACAAAACCATTACGCTTGTCCACCTCACGATTGCCTCCTACAGTCGCATCTGCTGTCAAGACAATCGCTTTATAACCTTCAGCCTTCACACGATCCATGATGTGGCGGTTGATACCGTCATCCTTACTAAAGTAGAATTGGAACCAGTGAGGTGTCCCTTGAAGGGCTTCCGTAATTTCTGGAAGGTCTACAGTTGAGTAAGAGCTAGTTGTATAGAGGGAACCGAACTCATGTACACCACGCGCAGTCGCCACTTCACCCTGTTCATTTGCCAATTTATGAGCCGCAACAGGCGCCATAATGATTGGTGAAGACAATTTTTCACCTGCAAATTCAATCTCTGTACTTGGATTTTCAACATCACAAAGAGTATGAGGAACGATGAGTTTGTGGTTAAAGGCGCGAATATTCTCACGTAAAGTAAAAGTATCTTCCGCCCCACTAGCGATATAACCAAATGCTGCTTTAGGAATAACTTGTTGCGCCATTGGCTCCAAATCATAGGTATTGATGAAATCTACATGACCTTCTGCATTGCTTGTTTTGTATGACATAAAATGTCCTCCTTGATAAGTAAGCGTTTACTTTGTATATTACAAAAAATATTCTAACTCTTTTTTCAAAATTTTTCAAATATTTTGTTTGGAAATTTCATACTTTCAATCATTTTACAGCGATAATTAAAAATGATGAACTTTCTTAAGTTATGGAAATTCAAATAATCTTTTCATTTTCTAATACTTTATCATCAAATTGTTCAGCTAGTATAGTTGCTGAGTGATAAAGTTCCTTTGCTTTATTTTTATCATTTTCAAAATAAAGATAGCACTTAGCTTCAAATACTGAAATTCCAGGTTTATAGACTTGCAACATTGTTACTGATAAAATTTCATTCATCTTTTTTACTAGAGATATCATATGCTTATAGTCATTACGAACAACATAAACACCCGCTATGGCACAAAGAACTGATAGTAGCTCTACATTATACATTTCATCACTAACTAATTGCTGTTTCAACAACTTAATCCGAAAATCATCTAATGCTCTCTTCTATAAATCAAGTCTTGACATTGCATAGCAAAATAATCAATTAATAGTAAATCATTGAATGTGTAAACTTGCTTTAGTGTTACTTGCTTAAAATAATCATCAAAAATATCTTCAGCGAAACTACCTGTCCCTGTTCTTATCAAGCCTAATATTCTTTCAATCAAGTCTAGACTCAGCAACTCTTCTTCAGGAAGGATGTCACCGTAACAATTATAAACTTCCTCAATTAAAGTTAGTTTTTCCGTAATACGCTTGGAATCTCCATATACTATACTGGAGACTTCATGATACGGTACTTTATCTTAAAGTATTCCTCAGGAAGAGCTAGTTCTTTATTTTCAAGAAAAGTATCTATCGGAACTTCTAATCGCTTAAATAAATATTGTAACTTAGTAATTGTTGGCAAGGGTTGCCCAAGCTCAGTACGCATCAGCTGTTTGATTATTAAGTCAGCTTCTGTCCACAGACCTCTTCTCTCGTCAATTTGTGACGTTCACGTTCCTGTCTTACTCTATGACCAATTTCAGTTTTAATATCTGTTGTCATTCTTACCTCTTAACCACAATCCATAAATTAACATACTTTTAATTCTTCGGCTAAAAATTAACAATAATTCTTTTTCAAATCCGTCATATTATTTTCCAAAACTTGGATGTCTTGGCTGACTTTGAGAATGACAATGCTGCCTTGAATACTGGAGATGACTTGACGGGCCTGCAACTGCGCCCGCTCTTCTGACCAGTCAGCATGCAGGTCTTGCAAGAGGCTGGCTAACTTCTCTGTCCACTGGGTCATAAAATCATTGAGAGGACAGCGGAAGTTCTCATCTTCTGTGGACAATTCCACAATCAGATTACCAATTGGGCAACCATAAAAGACCGTCTGACTTTCATGAAATTGACAAACCCAGTCAATCATATCCGAAAACTTGTCACTGTCAGACTTGTCTGCTTCAAAAATCTCTTCAAAAAGCTCTTTTCGCCAATTTGCTAAAATATCTTGAATGACCGTCAAACCAATTTCCTTCTTAGATTTGAAATAATAATAAAGCTGCCCCTTGCCAACATCAGCCGCCTCCATGATGTCACTGATGGAGGTGGCCACATAACCCTTCTGATAAATCAATTCCTCAGCACTTTGTAAAATACGCTCTTTAACGCTCATCTGCTCACCTCTCTTTTTTCCTATTATAGCATATTCAGAGTCTGAGACCAAACCATTGAAACCACCTCCTTTTGCCACTGTTTTATCATTAAAATTTTTGTTCTGAGCAAATTGATTTACAAATTCAATTCTAGATGTTATTATAATTGTACCGAACGGTCAGTATATAACTAAAACTACCATTTGGAAAATCATCAAACTAACAGTCTAAATTCCTATTGGCTGTTAATCAAATCATATTAGGAGGAACCTCATGTTCAATCAGAAAAATGTCGCATTTGTTATCACAGACCCACAAGTTGAATTCCTAAAATCTACTGGTAAAGGATTCGGAGCAACTAAAGATGTTCTTGAAAAAGTTAATACTATTGAAAATCTGACAAAGCTTTTCGCTCTTGCTAAAGAGCGTGGCTACAAGCGTTTTATCTCACCGCACTACTTCTATCCACACGATCACAAGTGGCAATTTAAAGCTGCTGGTGAAACGATGATGATTGAAAACGAAATGTTTTGGCGTGATAGCCAGTATTCAGCAATTCCAGAAGGCTCTGGAGCAGATATGATTGAAGAGATTAAACCATTTTTGGATGAAGATACTATTGTTGTCAACGGACATAAAATCTTTGGCCCAGAAAGCAACGACCTTAACCTTCAACTCCGCAAAAATGGTATCGACACCGTCATCTTGGCTGGTATGAATGCTAATCTCTGCGTGGATTCACACATGCGTGAACTCATAGAATTAGGCTACAATGTCATTGTTGTTAACGATGCTGTCGGTGCTCCAGGTGAAGAAGCCTACCAAGCTGCACTAACAAACTACGGCTAC